>NCCZ01000032.1 GCA_002279935.1 Hyphomicrobium sp. 12-62-95
TGTCGGACCGGAAGATCCCCACGCTTCTGATTACAGGCTATTCCGAAAAGCAGCGTCCGTCCTGGGCGCCGAATGGATTTCTGACGAAACCGTTCGACCCCGACGATCTGCTGGAGGCCGTCAATTCGTTGGGCCCGGTTGGTCGACGCGACGAGGAACCTTGAACCCGTGGCGCCACAACGCTCATGCCCATGGTCTGGTCCGCTGCTCGCTCTGGGGCTGCTGTAGAGGCTAACGGACGCGAAGGCCTTATACGGTGACGTTTTTCGGTTGCAGGCGGCCTGGATACAGGACTGCAGCGTGCCAACGTTTGCTGCAGTCTCGCGGTGCTGCGAACCGATCCGCTTTAGGCGACGCTGGCCGCGTTCCAGATCCTTTTCGGGATAGTTCCGACTGTTGCGGGAGGGGACGAGGAAAATACTTAGATTGTCTCAAAGCAGACAATCTAATGGAAAAGCATCTGATATGCACAACAAGTGAGCAGGGTGCGAGCGGGCGCATCGTTGAGGGCCTGCTCGGTGCGGCTGTGGAGGACGGAGCGGATCGGGAAGGGCAGCTCACGCATCTGGTTCGTCCTTCCGCATTCCTGCGGTAGGCACTCTTTCGTCGGAGATCCTCAATTCTTCGAACGAGGCTTGAGTGGTTCGCGCCTCACGCTTTTAAAGGTCCCATGACAAAGACAGTACGTACGTCCGACGAGATCGCTGCGGTTTATGGCGCGGAGGCGCAGATCGAGGCCCTTTTCGACCGTTTGAAATCGGTCAAAAGCCGGTTGGCTGAAACCCTGTGGGATGTGGACTCCGAGGATCTGCGGAGTTGTGTCATCGAACTTGACTCCGTCATTCGTGAGCAGGGTGGGTTGCAGCGTGCGATCCGGTGCGCACAAAGTTCGGCTTTGCGTTGCGTGGACACAGACATCCGCTCTGAGACCGTCAATTGATTCCAGCTGTCTTGGACCGAGCTCCGACGCGGCGCCATCGGTGATATCCATGCCAGAATAAGAGCGGCTGGCGATGATCCTCACAGCCGCCATCGCTCGTCGACTGAAGTCACCGGTTCGTCAATTTGGAGTTCTGTGTATGAGCGATGCGAAGTCGCCTTTCTTGCCTCCGATCATGCCTCTGCCGACGTCTGCGCCATTAACACTTGCGCCAGCTCACGCCCGTGCGCTCGCCTCATTTGCACGATCGAAGAAGACGAACACCGTCTCGGTCATCGGAGACGATCTGACCATCATGGGCGAGAAGGTGGTGATCGTGAGCCAGAACAGGATCCAAATTGACGGGGATGTGATGGCTGAAGTCCGCGCACGAGACGTTGAGATTGGCAGAGATGGCTCAGTCATAGGAACGGTCGCGGCAGACACCGGGAGAGTGGTCGGTGGTGTCCAGGCAAGGATGCACGCCGGATTGGTGTCGTTACATGAGACAGCAACGGTTTGCGCTGAGGTCGTGCACGAGAGCCTTCAAGTGGCGAGTGGCTGAACTTTTGAAGGTGCGGTTCGTCGGCCCAAGCACACATCGGAACTGATGCCCAATCTGGATGTGTCAGCCTTCGAAAGGGTTCGGGTGCACAAGATCGATGGCGTTCTTTTGTCTTAGGTTCGCAAACAGCATGGACACGTTGACCGACTGGGCGGGCTTTTCAGAGTGAGCCGATTTTTCGCCGACGGCGTTAAATTGTTGAGCTGCTAGCAGCGGGTCGATTGCCCCCACCTGTCTGTCGACGGCGAAGCATTGAGCCGGCAGAGCGTATACTCTGTCTGTTGTTCTTTGGGTAACGGGACATCCATCAAAATCGACGGCGGCCTGTTGCTCCAGGAGTTGCGTTTCGTGCCGTCTTGATCCGTGCCGATCCAACGATGCGCAGGACCTTTGAAAGCCAGCCACGACGCGCATACATGCTGCGAAATTCTGATCTCTCAACTGCGCCCGGAACTTGCCGCGGCGGGCGTTTTTGTTACGGCCGGTGCGAGGAGGATAGGTCGTGGGCTAGAAAAGAACCGCATCAAGCGATGGCCTGACGCGGTTGTGAGTTGGTCAGTGTCATGAGCACACGCATTCAAGATAGCTGATCGCGTGCATCAGCATCTTCGTCTTATCCGTGAGACGAGTCAATCGGTGTGGTTCTCAACACCTCATCGCCCGGTTTATCGACGTTTATGCACATTTGGCCCCGAGCTGGCGTGGAACCCCGAGGGTGGAAACCCCACGGCTCGGTTTCCGAGGGGTTGCCACTTGGTTTCCACTCCCGGGTTCACCCGATCTCCCCGAGGTGTCAGCGATGATCCCTAAGTCTTATGCCATCGAGCGCGTGCCCGTCACCGCGCTCACGGCGTTTGCCGGCCATCCGCGGACGCACTCGCAGACCCAGATCGCCCAGAATGCCGCCAGCATGACCGAGTGCGGGTCGACCAATCCGGCACCGTGTTGACTGACGTCGAAATGCTCATGGACGGTCAGCTCGCCGACATGGCGTTTCTCGATCCACCCATCACTGTCGATTATGCCAACGCCGCGAAACACAAGACGCGCAGCAAGGACCGGCGCATTCTCCACGACGCCCTGGGTGGCGACTTCGGCCCCTTCCTGCAGACGGTGTGCAGCACCGTGCTCGCGGTGACCAGGGCTCCTGCGATATCTGCATGAGCTCTTGGGAACTGCACACGCTTTAAACGTCGTGAGTGGACGCCGGCGGCAAATGGTCAACCTTCGTCATCTGGGCCAAGACCACCGTCACCCTCGGCCGGTCGGATTACCAGCGCCTGTACGAACCGATGCTCTACGGCTCGAAGCAGGGCAGGACCATGACGGGTGCGGGGCCCGGGATCAGGGTGATGTCTGGTTCTTTGACAAGCCGACGGTCAACGGCCTGCATACGACCATGAAGCCGGTGGGTCTCGTCGAACGGGCCATCCGCAACTCGTCCAAGACCCGGGACACGGTGCTCGATCGGTCCGGCGGCTCCGGCACGACTCTCATTGCCTGCGAGCGCACCAAACGTCAGGGCCGGCTCATGGAGCTTGATCCCAAGTCCGTCGATGTCATCGTGGAGCGCTGGCAGACGGCGACGGGCAAGGCGGCGGTGTTGGCCCAAGATAAACGGACGGTTGCGGAGGTTAAGCTGAGGCGGTCAACATAGGCTGCAGAGCGATCACGGCCGATCAGTTCGGCTTCGCTCTTGCAGTGGCGTGCGACGCAGCGGAAGCCGATGAGGCAAGTGCAACACCGCAGCTCTGCTGATATGCGGCATTTGATTTTTCAAGTTCGACCATCATCGCAATGTCATCACGCATCACGGTCACCGACTTCGCCTGGCCTGCGGCCGCTTTTTCCAAAGACGCGACGAAGCCCTCGCCCCTCAGTGCATAGATCCTTTGTTGCAACGCAAGGCACTCGGGCTTGAGTTGAGCCGCGGCGATCGCGCCCGGCGGCGCGGTGTTGAGATTGATCGAAGACGTTGTCGCGTTGCTCCCGTCCCAGTTTCCAGGTGCACAGCCGACTGCCAGAGCCCCCAGCGATGCCATGGCAGCAAAAGCCGTGAATCTTCTCACCATCGCATGGCTTCCTTGTCGGACTGTCCGTGTAGACGACATCATCTCAGGTATGAGATTCGGTCCGGTCAACGCGATTGCGAACACGATTGAACAACGGGCGTACCTGTCGATCAGCTGTGGATAAGAAGCTTTCCGGGATGTGCGTCCCGCTGGTGGGGCACGAGACGTGCACCAGTGTGCTGGCCATGGTGGGACGTCGGCAGGCCAATCAGAACCATGACCTCTTTTCTGCGGGTTTCCAGCGCTAGAGCCGGGCTGAACCGGGTGAGGCCGCGCCGGCGCACCTTCTGTTGCCGAGAGATTT
Source organism: Hyphomicrobium sp. 12-62-95 (assembly GCA_002279935.1). Taxonomy (GTDB): domain Bacteria; phylum Pseudomonadota; class Alphaproteobacteria; order Rhizobiales; family Hyphomicrobiaceae; genus JAGVSR01. The sequence continues at coordinate 3,861 of NCCZ01000032.1, forward strand.
ACCGGCTTGGCTGAAGCACCTCAGTGATGCCGATCTGCTGCGCCTGACGTTGCAGCTGAGGATGAGGTCGCACGACGGAACCCTCGACCGGGATGGCCGGCGCGCGGCAACTCGGCCGCGCGTTTGTCAGTCCCGCAGGTCACCACACCTGGCCCGAGGCCCGAAAAGACCTCCACGCTCTTCCCGGCGCTGGCCCAAGTGGTGCGGGCTGCGATCAAGGCCGGCGTCAAGCCGAAGACCGTGGCGCGGCAGTTCGGGGTCAGTGTCGCTGCGCTCCCTCCAAAAAGCGCTATCGGGGACGGAATGCTCATCATGGCGGACCAACCGGACGAAACGACGTCTCCGGTCACCTTGGGCGATCTCGTTCAGCAGGGCCGGCTGTCGTGGTGCGACTGCCATCGGTGCGGATATGAGCGGGAGGTCGATCCACGCGTGCTCGGCTTGTCCGACGCTCAACCGGCCCCCACGGCGGGCACCTGGCTCAGAGGTTCCCAATGTGGCTCGCCGGAGATCGAGACGTCAAATCAACGTCATTTTGAAACCTTGGAGGTGATACAGGTGCGCTATCGGACATCACCGCGGGACGTCGCCGATTATCGCCGTCGTCTGGTGCAGGTGGGAGCCTGGCGGACATCGAACGGTCCGTGCTTCGTTATCCCCCCGTCCCATCGATTTTGAAACAGGCTCCGGTAGCCCCCCTTTGGCCGGGGCCTCTGTTCTCGGCGCGTTAAGATTTTGTTAACCGTTTGAAGGTCTCCTCGACGAGAGCGGGGGCCCCCATGATTCGCATGATTTATCGCTGGGAAGACAAGCTGTTCTACCAATCGCTGTTCGAGCGGGAGCCGTCCAAGCGGCAAGCTTTACGGGCGTTAGCCGCGCTCCTGGGCCGTGTCGGTGATCGCCTGTCGCAACTTTGGCCGGCCCGCCACCCTCAACGCTGAGACCCTTTCAGTCGCCCGGTCCCATTGTTCGACGAACGATATCCATATCGGCGGGCCAGCGGCACAGCCGTGAGCCGGCGCCACATTCTGTGCAAGTGCGCCGCGCGCCAAGCGGTAAAAACCAGCCACCTGCGGCGGCTGGTGCATCATTGCGGCGAATCATTGTCAATAAAGCTATCGGGAGCATGACGGTGTCGGCGTGCCTTGATCGGGACGGCATGATCAAACCGCGGACGGCACGGCAAAACGATGGCACAAGCGGACAGAAAAGAAGCTGACGGCCCGCAGGGGATCGGTGGTTGGCTTGTCCTGTTCATAGTTGGTTTGTTGATCTTGGTGCCGGCGACCATCGCCTTCCGCACCACCATGCAGTTCTACTCCACGGAATTGGCGCAGCCGAAGCTGGCCTCGCATCCGCTCTATCTGTCGTTCAAGGCCGCCTACGCGTATGGCGTTGTCCTGTGTATTGCCGCCTCTGTTTGCTTGGGTTTGAGACTTTCCGTAGACCGGACCCGCTCTTCGGTCCATCTCGCGCGCGCTTTTCTCGTCGGCGCCCCCTTGATGTCTCTCGGCCTCAACTTGGGACTTGCAACCTTGATATTTCCGAAGAGGTCCATCACGGACGAGCTCGTTGGCGAAGCAATTGACATAGCCTCGCTGGTCGCTGCCGTGTCCGTGTTTTGGCTGGCGTTTCTGCATTGGTCGGTCAGGGTAGCAAATACCTATCCGCCGTCGCCAAAGTCCGAGAGCGGCTGGAGCTCTCGGCTTGCCGACAAGATCCCTGGGTGGATTGCGGCCTCCCGGCGTCTCTTCGTCGATTTTGCGCACAGCTCGACTGTTGCCCGGCAATTGTCGCCTGCGGAGGAGCAGGAGGTTCGTGAGATTGTCGCGTTGGAGTTTGCCGACGGGCGGATCAATACCCTGCGCATGCTTCAGCATCTGATTAATGCGGGCGGGGACGAGGCGCGGGCCAGGGCGCTGTATCTGGAGGAACAAACCCGCCAGGTGCTTGAGCGCCGGTTGCGCCGGGAAAGTAGCCTTAGACTGCGAACCGACGGGCGGGCGTCGTAAACGGTGGATCCGGCCGACCACAGACCCTTGACGACGCCGGTTTTACGGAGATCCGACATCAAGAGGTCAAGAACTGCTCATTGATTGCGGCGCCTCCTTGACGAGCCCGGAGGGGACGATGGTTTGCTTTCTCTCCACTTGCGAAGACCGCTTGTTTTATTGGTCGATCAGCCGAATGGATCGGCTTGGACGCTGGGCATTTGGAAGAGCCTCGGTTGCCGGCTCCGCACATCACCGGCGAACATAGCCCTTTCCACAGCGTCACCGGTGTGGGAGCTCGGAAATCGGATGATCATGCAGTCTTCGCGTCAAGGTCGGCTTTCGATTGAGCGCTGCAGGTCTACACTTTCGGAGGTTCGGACGCTAAGAGGCGCCATGGCCCCAGTGTTCCAGGGCCGGGCGCTCTGTGATCCCGACAGTCCTTCTGGCTATGGCCATCGCGGTGCTGTCTGCCTCTATCCGGGGTCCGATCTGGGTTGCCAGGATCTGCCAAGCGGCATCACTGTCTGGCCCACGGGGCCTGTTCAGTGGCGTCTCGGTATCGGCCGTCGGAAGCTCGCGCTGGCGCCTGTCAGCGAGCGGCGGATCGGGTGCTCAGACAATCTGCTGCGGATGGCGATCGCAAAAAAACAGGCAGCGACTGGTTGCCCGATCGCTGCCGTTGTGTGCGAGATGAAGGCCGAGGGCTTAGTTCTTCGGCTCCTCCACGTCTTCTTCGACGACGGCGCCGGAGACAGGGTTGAAGTACACTTCGACCTGCTTGCCGTCTTTGTTGTAGCCGTAGATTTCATAGCAGCTGCCTTCGACCTTGAAGACTTCGGCTTTGTAGCCGAGCTCAGTTGCCTTGGCCTTCATGGCTTCTTCTGACAGCCACTGGTCTTGCGGCTCGGCAGTGCAGTCCGGACTAGCCCATGCGGCAGTTGAGCAGAGTAACGCAGCGGCGATAGACCCAGCACAGGCGATCAATTTAGAACCATGCATTGATGAAGTCCTTCCATAGAGGGTGGGATTGTTGGCTCAGATCGAGCGGGCGGAACTTTAGGCTTTTCTTTGACCTGCCGGACTTGATTTAACGGACCACCCCGGTACCGGAAAAGAAAAAACGGCCGCCAGCATGCTGGCGGCCGCTTCAACTTAGATCGAAATCCGACGCTTAGATGACGTCGATTTCAGCCGGAAGGTACGAGGTCACTTCGAGGCCGACTTCCTGCTCGCGGACGGCGGGCTTGGTCCAGATCTTCATCGTGTGTCTCCTGTGGGTTGACGTCATCAGTTGGATGACGCTTTACCTACGCGGCGCCGATGCTCCCATCCAATCGTATTTTCCTTGCGCGCGGATCAGCCCGCCTGATGTGTAACACTGTTCCATAGAGGAGTGCTGTTTGCCAGAGTTCGTCTCGAGACTTGCAAAATATGAGCAAGTCCAATGTCAAAGTTGCCCAACCTGTCCTGGTGGGCGGGCAGACGATCATTGCGGTGACTTTGCGCCGGCCGAAGGTCAAGGACCGCCGCGCGCTCAATCACCTTGATGTGAACGCCAATGATCTCACCCCAGGCATCGAGATGGCCGTGATTTTGACCCGTCTCACACCGGAGACGATCGATGACGGGGACGCAGCGGACGTCGCGGCCATCTGCGATGTGGCCGCCGGTTTAATACCAAAGCCCCCGGAAGGGGGCGGTGGCGCGCGGTCGTCGCCCATGTGGCGCACAGGCTCGCACCGCCCGTGACAGCGTTCGACGACAGGGACTGTGCGGAATGGCTTTTGAGGCACGTGGAAGCTTGCGACGATTCCAATCGGAAGGATCGTCGAATGGTCAGTCCGTCAAATGGACAGAGGTTACGAGTGACCCAGACGATCGTCCCAGATTTGGCAGGATAACTCTTGGAGAAAAGCAGGATTGGTCGCGGAGATCTGGCCCAACACATCGACGGCCCGTCCCATATCGAGAGCGTCACCGGGAGGCCGTCTTGCAGCGGTGGGTCTGTCCCGATACTTGGAAGAAGGCGTAAGGGGAGGCAGTAAAACACAAAGGGGGGCGCTGCCCAGCAACGCCCCCCCTGGTCGCAGATCATGCGCGTCGGTTCAGTGACGATGACGACGATGGTGCCACCGATGCTTATGGCGCCAGTGCCGATGATATCCATGGCGGGGCAGATAATGAGGGCCATGGCACCAACGACGCCCATGGCTCCAATGGCAATGCCGATAGGGACGGTAGTGCACTGTCTGGATCATATCAGCCGCTTGGCTGGTGGCGATGCCCGCGGCAGGAACAACGGGAGCTGCCGATGCCGGGCTTGGTGAGGCCAGTCCAAAAAAAGCAGCGGCAGCGGCGATCGTGATCGCTTGTCTGAGACGCATGAGGCTCTCTCCTTCTTCTTGACGTTGGGACCTCGCGGTTGTCTTGGCCGTCGCAGGTCCAAGGCCGCGTCTTGCGGCTGGGACAGCCTACACCACAACCGAGTCTGCGGACCAGACGGTCGATTGCTTCATTTGGTGAAGACGAGGATGGCTCCATCACATCCGGACTGGACATAATTTTTGCTGGCTGTGATCCTCCTTGTGATCGGCCCTGGCGGTGACACGGCTGCGCGCATCAGTGTTTGGGTTCCCGCCGCGCCCAATCGCATGCGCCTCCTCGGCGTGCCGCGTCTCAAGGGAAGCAAGGTCGGGTAGGACCGAGGGGACTGGCAAGACCTGAGGGCCAGATCGCGTCTGGTGAGCCGTTAGTTGGTGGGCACTTTTGAGTCTGCACGTCGCTCAAATGCGACAGGCTTGCCATGGTGCATTCGTGCAACATCTCAGATTTGCGATTCGGTATAAGCGCGTTGCGCGTGTTATTCCAACTGTGAGCAGAGCGCGCGCGGGGCGCGCATGAGGGCCTGCTCATGGTGAGATCGGCGCAAAGCCAGGGTCTCTCCATATGGGGGCAGGAGAGCGGCCATTGAGCTCGTATAACAAAGCTCGATACCGCTCTCCCGCCTTGCCGAGCGACTTTGAGGGCGGTGTCGCTCGGCAGTTTGCCGAGATGGGCTACGTGCGGGGTGAGCGACCGTCTCGGCAAATCAGCTATGTTTTTCGGTCCGCTCCGTTGCTGTCGACGTGAGATCCGAAATAAACTCTTAGCCCAGGACGAAGTCCAAAGGGTGAAGACGGGCCTCCGTAGATCTACGATCATCCGGGCGCGCCATTCCTAAACCGCCTCACGAGCAGAGTTTTTTCAAATCTCGACCACTTATAGATGCACGCATGGCGAATGCATCCCGGTCACGTGAAAGACCGGCGCCGTCACCCTCCGGCAAAATTGATTTCGGACTTGGCAACGTCGACCAGAGCGCGGATGCCAGCACGCCCGTCTCGACTGCGACGCAGCCGGCACTGAACGCAAAGGTTGACACCTCCGGCTTTGGTTCCGCGTCGGGTCTGTCGAGTGCCGGTGGCGATTTGCCGGCCAACCGCACGATCGACGCACCACAGTCCACCAACCCACCCGTTGTTGCCGGCGCAGACGACACGACGGCGATGATGCCGTTCGCGACCAAGGACGCCAACCAAGCCTTCGCTGCTCCCGACAGCCATACCGGTTTGGTAGCAAACGCATCCTGAGGTGGCGCCGCGTCCACGATCAACGTGCAAACAATCTCATCAACTTGATCTGAGCCTGAAGTCATTGGGCTCGGCACACGTCACAATAGAGCTTCAAGCCAGTCTCAAAGGCTCGAGAATTGAGGCAACGGCGGCACCTCCTGGACTTTGATGACGATAGATACGAGCAAGGCTTCGGCGTCGGCGAGGACACGTTGGGTGAAGGATTGTGCCGCTCCCGCGTGAGCTGGGCGGCACGCGGTGATAACGGCCGCAGACAACGCTGCCGCTTGGGGGGACGGTGAGACGAGATCCTTCCGGCTTCCCGTCTCACCGCCTGGATGAGCTACTCCAAGGTTTTCAACTAAAGAATAAAATCGCCGTTGGTCAGGGTTGCGGGATTGTTTGTGATGGAGATTGTAAAATCAGCAGCGTTGCTTCCTGTGACGTTACCCTGCAGCTGCCCGTTTTGATAGCGCAGCTGACCCAGTCCACTGAACGCGGCCGACCCGATATACTCGAACGTCTGATCCCCTGCGATCGATGTGTTAGCATCGATGGCGGACAAATCGATGACGTCTTGTCCAGGCGTAAAGTCCGTAATCTGGTCGTTCGAGAAGCTAAAGCCAAAGGTGAGGTTCCCGATTTCTGTGACGCTCGCGTTGAAGCGGAAGGTATCGCTGTCAGCCCCGCCCGTCATCGTATCACGGCCAGCGCTTCCGATGAGAAGATCATTGCCGTTTCCGCCATTGAGGATGTCGGTTCCGGTTCCTCCATCAAGCGTATCGTTGCCGTCTCCGCCATTGAGCGTATCGTTGCCCGTGCCGCCGTTCATGACATCGTTACCGGCGTTGCCGTTCAACGTGTCGTTGCCGCCCAGGCCATTGATGACCTCGGCTTGTGCCGTACCGTTGAGCGTCTCGTTGGCAGTGGTGCCATTAATCGGCGGGGCAGAGGCAGCAATTTGGCTGTTCACGCCCGTCCCGGCGCTGGGGTTTGTCGTCTCGGCATTTGTACCGGTTGTGGGTTCGGGCTGAACTTGGGGCTGAACGATGTCGAAGGCCAAGCTTTGCTGCGCGAGGAGTGTCGGCTGTGGTGTCGTAACGCCCAAGAAATCCGTGGCCTGCAGCGTTGCGGGATTGTTTGTGATGGAGATTGTGAAATCAGCAGCGTTGCTTCCCGAGACGTTACCCTGCAGCTGGCCGTTCGCATAGCGCAGCTGACCCAGTCCAGTAAAAGCGGCCGACCCGATATATTCGAACGCCTGATTCCCTGGGGCTGCAGTCGATGTGTTGGCATCGATGGCGGACAAGTCGATAATGTCCACTCCCGATACAAAGTCTGTAATTTGGTCATTTCCAACAAAAAGGGCTCTGGTTTCGGCGATGTTCGCGTTGAAGCGAAAGATGTCGCTTCCAAGTCCCCCGGTCATTATATCGCGTCCAGCCCCTCCAATCAGTGTATCGCTGCCGTTTCCGCCGTTGAGTGTATCGTTGCCCGTACCGCCATCCAAGACATCGTCACCCGCGTTGCCGTTCAACGTATCGTTACCTCCCAAGCCATTGATGACGTCGGGACCGGCCGTACCGTTGAGCGTGTCGTTGCCATTGGTGCCGGTGATCACCGCGTTGCTATCATCGTTGGTTATCGTAGACGTTGCCGAGGCCGTCCCAATCACCGCCACGCCGCTCGAATTGGAAAGCGTGACTTGGAACGTTTCATTGGCTTCTACGATTGTGTCGCCATGGACCGGTATCGTAATGGTGCCGCTGGTCTGCCCTGCCAGGATGGTCAATGTCCCCTGAGGAAGAACAGTGTTGTTGACCACGAAGTCGGTGGCATTCAGCGCTGTATCGCCGGTATGCGATACAGACCAATCTACGGTCGTGTCCACCGAGACGGCTCTGCTGAGGGTGACGATAAAGACGTGATTGACAGTGCCGGTATTGCCTTCGTTTGTCGCAGCCGCGCCCTGTTTGGCAATGGAAAGGGTGGGGTTTTCAACGAACATAGCCCGCGTGAGAGAGGTTGGCCCGTTGTTCAGCGCGATCTGGAAATCTGCGCCGGCCGATCCATTGGTTCCGCCGTAAAGCACGCCGTTCACATAAAGGAGCTGGCCGGCTTGGAGGTTGGTGGAGTCTCCGCTGCTTAGGATATTCGCATAATTAAAGCTTTGGTGACCCGCAGTACCCGTATCAGCGTCGATCGCCGTCAGGTCAAGCAGATCAAGATCCGTTCGGCCTTGAGGTCGGAAGTCGGTAATCGTTTCCCGAAACGACGCATTGTTACCGATCTCGGCCATGCTGGCAAAAATGAACGTATCGTTTCCGTCTCCGCCCGTCAGGCGGTCAACGCCGGCTCCACCGATGATCGTGTCGTCGCCGCCGCCACCGTCGATGGTGTCGTTGCCTGCCAGGCCGAGCAGTCTATTCGCGGAGCCGCTGCCGATAAGGATATTGTCGAGCGCGTTGCCGGTCCCGTCCTGGTTGTTGTTGGTGCCCTGCAGCGTCAGGTTTTCGATGTCGTCTGCAAGCGTATAGTTGAAGTTGCCGGCGACCACGATGGTGTCATTGCCACCGCCGCTTAGGCCTTCGATCACGATATCGTCGGCCTGGTCCAGCACATATCGATCGTTTCCGAGACCACCCTCCATCGTATCGGCGCCGCCGCCGCCGTCGATCACGTCGTCGAAGGCAGTGCCGACGATAATATTGCTGCCAGCGTTACCCCAAATCTCAAGACCCTCATTGAGTCCCGGATTGGCGAGGGAGGCATCGATGTTGATGGCGGCCGTCCCCGTCCGGTCCGCCGTGTCTGCACCACCTGTTCCGATGACAACCCGCTCGATGCCGGTGAAGAGCGAGGGTAGGGCACCCGGCACGGCGGGGTTGGTACCCGCAAGAATGATGTCACCCGGCGTTGTCTGAGTGAAGCGGACTTCGTCGATCGCGATACCATTCGCGGTACCATTGGCAGTGCGCGTGGCATCTTGGTCGCGATAAATCGTCTTGTTGACCAACTGATCGCGTCTTAGGCCGCTGTCAGCGATGTCGTGACTGGCAAAATCGGCGATGCTCTCGATGATATAGATATCATCTCCCTGGCCGCCATCCATCGCTTCGCGGCCGCCCGCGACAAGGCCACCAGAGCCTGGGATGAGAAGATCGTGGCCGCTGTCGCCATTGAGGCTATCCCAACCGCCGCCGCCGTAGAGGGTGTCGTCGCCTTGCCCACCATTCATGGTGTCGTCGATGAGCCCCGCGCCAACAAGAGAATCCGGGTCGAGAATGCCCGCCGCGTCGGTCACACCATCGCCGCCATACATGATGTCATTGCCGGTTCCACCGATCATGACGTCGGCGTCAAGGCCGCCGTACATCGTGTCGTTGCCGTCAGAGCCGAACATCGTGTCGATGCCGATCCCGCCACGCATCGTGTCATTGCCGGCCTCACCGTAGAGGAAATCGTCTTCCGTCCCGCCGTCGATGGTGTCATTTCCATCTCCGCCATAGAGGAAATCGACGCCGCTGCCGCCCTCGATCGTGTCGTTACCTGCGCCTGCACGAACCGTATCGTTGCCGCCGAGCGCGATGATTGTGTCGTTCGCTGCCGTGCCCGCAATCATTTCGCTGGCGTTGCCAACGCCGTTGGGATTGAGAACCCCGCGGGCATCGACGTAATTCCCGGGATTGCCATAAAACGTGGTTCCCACATATCCGGCCCGACCGATAGACGCAGTGATAACATTCCCATTGATATCGAAGACCTGTTCCGTCGTCGTCGATGCCTGGAGGTCCGCAAAGTTTGCGACCCGCTGCTGTGCAGCGTCCATCTGGATATATCCTGCTTCAGTGCCTTCATTCCCGCATCACGTGCGCAACCTGCTGACCTGATTCTCGAATCAGGTAGTTTTCTTGCCGAAGGCGTCTCACTCGGCGGGT
>NCCZ01000033.1 GCA_002279935.1 Hyphomicrobium sp. 12-62-95
CCACTGCCCATGCTCCGCTCCGTTGCTCATGGCTGCAACGGCGCAGTCTGCCAAAGTTCAAGCGCCAGCGTCAGAAGGACATCATGAGGCGCTTACGATGAACACGGGAAAGCGGGCCACCATGATCCCCTCGATCGCGATTGCAGCTCTTCCGCTGCTCGTCGTCGTATGTACCAATTTTTTGGTTACGCAGCTCGCATTACCGAATATAGACGGACGGTTTCTGGCCGAACAAGCCTATCCGCAGTTGGTGGAATTTGGTCAGTATCATTGGCGCTCTTTGCCGCCATCATCATTCTGATCGCACTGAATCACGATCGGCTGCCCAACAACCGGGGCACTGTCGACGCAGGTGCGAACGCATCGGTGTTACCGGTCCAGAGCGTGGCCAGCCTTGTGGGATCTGGAGCGGTGGTCGTAGCACTGCCCCCTTTTGAGATGGTACGGGACTGGCAATTGGGCATCGGAGGCGGACCATTGGTCTCGCTCGCAGTGGCAACGAATATCCTGGCCGCATTGACCGGCTCTGCTTCGGGAGGCATGACGATTGCACTCGATGCTCTAGGGCCCACCTTCATGCAAATTGCTCAAGCCAGCGAGATCGATCCTCACATCTGCATCGCGTGCCCGCAATTTCATCGGGTACTTTGGACAGTCTGCCTCACAGCGGCGCCGTCGTAACCAATGCTGGCATGTCTGCGGTTGTACGCATCGCGAAAGCTATCGCTATATGGTTATGGTGGCAGTGGTAGGAGCAATCGTCGCCCTGTTGGCCGTGATTGTTCTCGGCGAGGTATTTGGTTAATTCTAATAAGGTGCGATTTAACTGCACGGGAGGCGGGCCCGTCTCGTGGTGTGCCCTCACATTACATCTTTACCAATTCAATCGCATCTTGCCCCGCCGTCTGCAACATCAGAGAACCTGCAGGGGTGATGGAGAAGCGGACGGCCTTCTCCAAAAGCTGGAGAAATTCCTGCTCCTGCTCCATGATCGGCGGATCGCAAGCCATCATCGACGACATGCCCTTCTCGATATTCAGGCCTTCTCCAGTAAGTGTATAGCCGGCTCCAAACCGATTGCACGACGCCGATCCGCTGACTCGTCCCTCTGACGAGAAATTGACGCTAATGATAGGATCGGCGAGTATCGCTTTGCCTGCAAGATACACAACTTTCCATTCATTCCTCTGCAACAGACTCGCCGGATCCCCGCCGCATCCAGATAAGCTCCGCTCGTCGATCTGAACGGTGACCTGATCGGGGCGCGGCATGCCGGTCATACTATCGATGCAGACAGCCTGCTTGACCGTCATCTGAAGTTTCGAACCCTTTGCGCTCGACGAATAGCTCACCGTCTGCTCGTCAATACGGCCGGCCGGTGGTAGCGGGAAGTCGCGGCGCGTCGCGCCAAAATCGGTCTCAAGCGTGAGTTGTGTGTCGGTCCGCATGATCGACCACGACGGTTCGTGGCCAATCGCCCTCCAACCGCCGGACCCGCCCCCCGCTGGGTGACTTAGGACCAGACCCAGGAACGCGGCCAGCCGTACGGAAAGCCAGCGCACAGATCCCGACGTCAAAGAGCAGGTCTTATGAAGCATGATCCACCCTCTACAGAACAACGACACGTGCACCGTCGCGAACTGTCCCGAACAACTCAAAAACATGCTCGTTCAACATACGGATGCATCCCGAGGACGCAAACTCGCCAATACTCCACGGCTCGTTAGTGCCATGAATCCTGATAAGCGTATCGCGCCCATCTCTGTACAAGTACAGCGCGCGTGCACCTAGAGGATTGCGCGGACCACCGGGGACGTGCGCGGGCAAGTTCGGATCCCGGCGACGCATGTTGGCTGTTGGAGTCCAGCCAGGCCACTTCGCTCTACGAGCAATTACTGCTTCGCCGCTCCAACGACGTCCATCACGTCCGACTGCGATTCCGAAACGCAGCGCCGTTCCATGACCGTCAATATAGTAGAGCATGCGTTCGCTCTTGTTGATGAGCACGGTTCCAATTTGCTCAGCTCCTGAGTATGCAACCGATTGTCTGTGAAACCGTGAAGGTATCCGCTTCTTGTCAACGATCTTGATGTCGAACGGCCGGTCAGGAATTTTGCCAATATACCAGTCCGAACGAGCGGCCCAGGCGACATCGGGTGCCGCGCAGGAGGCGAGTACTCCGATAAGAAGGTTTCGCCGGGAGATGTCAGGCGTCTTTTCGTGCATCGGTAGTCCTCGCCCTTTGTTACTCTGCAATGATTTTTTCGGGTAAAGCTTGGTAAGGATCGCTCTTCGCGACCGTGCTTGTCCGCGCCTTCGTGCCCGGCATGATTTCGAAGCGAGGATCGAATTCGACCATTGTAGATGCCAGCAGCTTGAGGACGCCAACATTGCCATCGACTTTGGCTGTGCCGTCGGCGATCTGCGCGTCGAGAGTCTTCACGCCCATCATGGTCTGTTCGAGATCCGACCGGTTAATCGTCAGGGTTAGGTCCGGCTTTTCCGCTTGAAACCCAGCGATATTCGTGAGCGTCGCGTTGTCCATCTCGATGATGAACATTTCCCCGTTATCGGGTGTCACGAGATTGACCGTAAATCGCATTCCTTCGGCCTTGCGGCTGTCCATGCGAATCCCCAGGAAGTTTAGGAAAAGCTCCGTCGACATAGCGCGGATGATGTCGGGAGAACTGGATGAGCTTGTCTCACCCTGAGGTATGCCGCTACGAAGTTCATAGGCCGCTGCCAGGAAGCTATTGCGAAGGCCCGGGTTCTCCTGCTGGTAGCCGAGTTGCTCGAACACATCGGCCAGCAGATCCTTCGCCTTGCCATTGTCCGGCTGAGCCTGAACGAGCTTGTTTAGGATTTCGGTCGCCAGAAGATACTTGCCCTCATCGTGTAGCTGACGGCCTCGCTCTAGGATCTTGTCCGACCCGCCCATCATTTCGACGTACAGCGGAGCGGAGTCCGCAGGCGACAGCGGAATAAGCGTCGCAGGATTGCAGTCCCAGTACCCCAGATAGCGCTGTATGACTCCGCGAGCGTTGTTTTCAGCTGAACCATGGTATCCACGGCAGTGCCACGCCTTCAGCAGGCCCTCAGGAAGTTTGTAAACGTTGTGGACCTGATTGATCGTCACGCCTTGATTGGCGTAGTGGAGGACCTGATTGTTCATGTTCGCATATAGGTCGCGCTGCTGCCGCAGGATCTCTTGAATTCGCGCGTTGCCCCACCGTGGCCAGTGATGCGATGCAAACATCACTTCCGCCTCGGACCCGAAGCGATACAGAGCATCTGCGATGTACTTCGACCAGTTGAGCGGATCGCGAACAGGTGCGCCGCGAAGGGTATAGATGTTGTGCAGCGATGAAACCACATTCTCCGCCATCCAGAGCGCCTTCATCGAAGGGATGTAAGTGTTCATCTCTCGCGGAGCTTCGGTGTTCGGCGTATTCTGGAATATCATCTTAATGCCATCGACGTCGAACTCTTCGATAGCTGCGGAAACGAAGCGGGTCGGCGCGATCAATCCGGTCGCGCCGGCCGACACCGCTTGCCCCAGGCCCTGTCCAACATATCCGTAGGGGCTCGCTGGCAGCAGCAACCCATATTGATAGAACAGGCGCCGGTTCATCGCATTTCCAGCGTACACGTTCTCCGAGATCGTGAATTGCATAAAATCGATGGGTGCAATCACAGGGATTTTGCCGGAGCGGACATCCTCTTCGTCGATGAGGCCGCGCACACCTCCCCAGTGATCGCCATGCGTATGGGAATAGATCACGGCCGAGACAGGAAGGCCTTCCCCGACTTGTTCTTGGAACAATTTCCATGCTGCACGCACGGGTTCGGCTGAAACGAGGGGATCGAACACGATCCAGCCAGTCTTGCCTCGGACAAAAGTGATGTCGGAAAGATCAAAGCCGCGAACCTGGTAAATTCCAGGAATGACCTCGTAGAGCCCATAGTTATTGTTCAGCTTCGACTGACGAACGAGCGATGGATGGATGCTGTCAAACTCGTCCCGCTCGTCGAGAAACTGAAAACGCTTCATATCCCATGCGACGTGCCCGGCATCTGCCTGGATCTGCAGATCCTTCATCTGGGCTAGGAGACCCTTCCTCTGTTCTTGGATGTCACGAGTATCCTCGAAGGGTAGGTTCGCACGGGCTTTGGTGAGAATCTCGCGCGTGAATTTGGACGGCGCCTTCCCCTTTGGATGAAAATGGCCAGGCGCCAGTGATGCCGGCTCTGCAACAGCTGCCATGTTCTCCGCTAGGAATGTTCCACTGACGGCGAAGGCGGCGCCAACCGCTGGGATCGCGTTTATGAATTCACGTCTCGTTGTCACGACTTCTCTCCACTATGACTGTTCCACAGCCGAACCTGAGCCTTGCAGTCAGCCGTTATTCTTGCCACTGCGAACGCCGCTGTTCTAGCCCGAGGAACTCACGAGTTGCAAAAATTTTATTTCATCATTTTATCTCTTCTATTTGCAGCGGACGCGCACCTTTTGTCATGGGGAGCGCGAATGATACATTGCGGTATAGATGCCATGCGGAAAGTGAATTGCAATTGACCTAATAACGCATGTGCAGGCACATTGCTCTCATTACAACTTTGCGCGATCAGTAAAGAATGTGGGCTCCGACGCATTCATTCTGGACCCAACAGACTGGGAGCCATCTCAGGAGCCTGCTTTTCGACCGAACCCGGCACCGCGCATTTCTAACTTAGTTGATGTCCTCGCATTGGAACTTGCCGTGTGAGATGCCGGACGATTCCGTCCGGCAGTCACAGATCGTAGCGACTGGTGTACCTCAAAGGCCTCAATCGCCTTTTCTGCAGAAGCGAGCACCCATTGGCGCATATGAAAAGCCCAAGGTTGCTGGGCGTACTGTACGTGCTCTGGCCGGAATAACGTGCCGTTGCGAGATCCCTGGAAATACTTCGGCTCTTGTCTTGGATTGCGATTCAACCCTTGCAAATCGTGCAATTGAGGATGACTATTGATTGCAGGTGCATGAGCGTTTCGAATGGCCCGATCTCTCACGATCCGCGATCACTTTAATGACCGCGGTGTGGAGTGTTTTGCACGAGCAAAGTGTTTCACGGCCTTGGCCTGTTCAAGTCCCGGCACAAATGACGGATTGAGCGGTCCTGGCAGGGTCGAACGCCGGCGAGGCTTCGCACGCCCCGCCGAACGAGTAGTCAGCCAACAAGGGAGTTAGTCATGCGTAGTATGAAATGTCTCGTGTCTGGATTGATTATCGCGATCGGTTTCGCAATGGCACCCATTGGTGCTGCCGAGGCTGCTCCGATCGGGCCGAATGCGTTGTCAGGCCAAACGGCCGGATCACTTGCATCAACTGTCCACTGCCGAGTTTACCGCCATTGCCATCGCCGCTGCTGGTGGCGCAATGGTCGTCGTCACTGCCGCCGCTTCTGCCATCGGTGCTAAGCCAGTAGCAACGCGGATGACGAACGATACCATCTACTCAGCCGCACCGCACTTCGCGGCTGAGTTTGGTAGTAATGGTACAGCAAGAAGCCCGTCGGTATTAGGTGCCGTGGCCGCTTGTGGGCGATCACGAGAAATTCAATAGAACCTAGAAGCGAACGGTCGCGCCCATCACGGGACCATGCTGCACAGCGTCAAACTCGTAGCGGTCCGCCCCGGAGCCTTCCGAGTAATCAACCGAGAGCGCTTTGTAGCCGAGGTAACCGTCGATGGTATAGCGGTCGGTGGCGCAAAGCTGGAAGGCGTAAGTGGCAACGGCGTGCCACGAAAATTCGCTGCCGACGTCGAAGCCGCCGATATCTCCGCGCACGGTCAGGCTCTGACCTGGAGCTAGCTGCTGACGAAGCCTCGCACCGATGAATGGATCGACCCAATCGACCGAGCCGGATCTGGCAAATACCCGACCACCTCCGCCCGGCAACGGGGGAAGGCCCGAAAGGTCAAAATTTGCAGACACGGTCGCATCCTGGTGCCAGTACCGTCCGCCAGCGAGAACATCGTACTCGGCTGTCCCCATCCCCGGGATCGTTCCCGACCAGATTTCGTAAGCTGCCCCAAATTCAACGATGGCCTGCTCGTATTCTGCACTGACGTTCCCACTGAGGGTCAGGATCCCAAGGGGACCCGTCTTTGCAAAGTCGCCCGACCCTGACAGCTGTGCATATGCGATGTCGTTGAAGAGAGCGATGCGCCCATTGCGCGCTTCAGCATAGCTGAACCACGCAGGAACGCCCGACCAGTCCAGCGCCTCGAGAACCTGCCTTGCCGTGACGTCCACGTCGAAAGATCGCCCTTTAACCGTGAGATCGCCCGAAATCCATGGCGTCCAGCCATACGTCGTGAACGAGAATGTCCAATCGCCGGAAATAGCCTGCGGCGCCGTCGAACTGGCGTCAGCGGCATGCACGTCGCCACTCTGCACAGCTTGGAATGAGGTCAGCAAGAACACCGTCGACACCCAGCCCGACCGTCCCCACTCCATTTGCCACCTGCTCGTTTCTGAAAAGCAGCCCGCAGTGTAAGCGACTCCTTTCGCCAACACTATTGCAATTCTGCCACCCAGCCGGACTATGAGTCCGGCCCGGAAGCGATGCGTCATGTGAATGAAAACGCAATAAATATGAATTGGTGCAAAAGCTAATCACCGCGAGTTCGCATTGGCTTTGCCCAGCTGTTGCTGTACCGTAAACAGGTTCAGACCCGGACGAGATTTGTTGATCCAACACTCCCTCACATGCTGCGGATCAATTCGGATTGTCGCCACCTCGCAAACGAAAAGTGAGAGAACCACATGCCAAGTCACAACAATTGCTTGGGTCTCTTCGCCATCCGCTCCACCTGTTTGGCAATTATTCTTTCGTTCTTTCCAGCGATATCCATGGCCGAGCCAGCGGGCGAACTGAAGCCGACCGACGTAACGAAAACAAAAAATTACTCACCTTATGCCTTTCGGGATTTTCCGGATCAGGTTTTCTTCGGAGACATGCATATCCACAGCAACCTGTCACCGGACGCCGGGCTGCTTGGAACCTCGCTCTCCGCCGGAGACGTGTACCGCGCGGCTCGTGGCGAAACAGTCACTTCGAATACCGGTCAGCCCTTTCGTCTCGTACGTCCACTCGATTTTCTTGTCCTGACCGATCATGCCGAGGCGATGGGCCTTGCCTCGATGATCCGCGAATCCAACCCCGTCCTCCTCTCATCAACGCGCGGTCGCGAGGTATGGGAGGGCTTCCAGGGTGGTCCGGAAAGCGCGATGAAGGCCTTCGGTACACTTCTGGTTTATACTGAGATCGGAAATGATCCATTCAGCGATATCGATATGGCAGGGTCAATCTGGCCCGACTTCGTCAAACTGGCGGACACCTTCAACGAACCTGGCGTCTTTACGGCCATGACCGGTTTCGAATGGACATCGCAGCCCAACGGCAACAACCTTCACCGGATCGTGGTCTTTGCCGATGGCGCCGATAAAACGAGCCGCGTCCGTCCCTTCTCGTTGTTTGACAGCCAGGATCCTGCAAGGTTGTGGGATTACATGGAGAACTATGAGGCCCTGACGGGCGGACGGGTCTTTGCGCACGTCCACAACGGCAATCTCTCGAACGGCTTGGCGTTTACCGCCGGCACGTTCGACGGCACCCCGATGGATGCAGCCTACGCAGCCCGCCGATCCAAGTGGGAACCTATTATGGAAATTACGCAGATGAAGGGCGATGGCGAAACCCACCCCTATCTGTCACCCGATGACGAATTCGCAGATTTTGAACGTTGGGATGTGAGCAACCTTACAGGGTCAGCGCCGAAGAAGCCGGAAATGTTACGTTACGAGTACGCGCGGTCGGCTCTTCTGACCGGCCTAGAAGTTGAAGCAAAAGTGGGAGTGAACCCCTACGATTTCGGCTTCAATGGAACAACCGATTCTCACACCGGCCTCGCATCGAGCGGCGAAGAAAATTTCTTCGGTAAGTTCGCCGGTACTGAACCAAGCCCCGACCGTCACAACCGCGATGTCATTCCAGCGGCCGATCCAAAGCTCAGAATTATCACAGCCCAGGAGTCGGCGTCCGGTTTGACCGGTGTATGGGCGCGCGAAAACAACCGTGCCGAGATATTCGATGCCCTGATGCGCAAAGAAATCTTCGCCACGACCGGAACGCGGTTGCGCGTCCGGCTCTTTGCAGGCTGGGATTTTAAGCCCGGTGATGAACTTGTGCCCGACTTCGCCGGGATCGGTTATACGCGTGGCGTTCCGATGGGTGGCCGGATGCGCGCACGTTCAGGCGACGCCGCTCCAACCTTCATCGTTCGCGCGCAGCGCGATCCGGACTGGGCGAATCTGGACCGCATCCAGATCATCAAAGGCTGGGTCGATGCCGACGGGAAAGCGAAAGAGCGGATCTACGACGTGGCAGTCTCAGGCGACAGAAAGATTGGCGTAGACGGCCGCGTACGCACACCGGTCGGCAACACGGTGAATATTGAGACCGCGACCTTCAACAACGCGATCGGTGCTCCGCTCCTGTCAGCCTTCTGGCGTGACCCGGACTTCGACCCGTCGCAGCGGGCCTTCTACTATGTGCGAGCTTTGGAAATCCCGACGCCGAGGTGGACCACATACGACTCGGTGTTCTTCAAGGTGCCATTGCCCGAGCGTGTGCCGGCGACGGTGCAGGATAGAGCCTATTCGTCGCCGGTCTGGTACTCGCCGTGAAAAGACCAGTGAAGGTCGTTACTTCACTTACCGCTGCTGTTTGGGTTTTCACCGCCTCTGCGTCGCGGTCTTGCGGTTTCGAGGATCCAAACGGCGTCCACTCGGCACGCGCAATGATCGATTGGGCATATCCGAAATCACTACATGTCACTTCGGCAGTTTGGAAAGCGCAACGCGACGGCGTGATCGCGGTATCGAAACAAAGAAAGCCGGCAGCAAGCTTTCTCGGAAGTTATGGAACGGCGAGGCATCTTCTGCGACGGCTGGGTGAGAGGATATCTCCGTATCTGACGGACCCGGCCAAGCCATCCATCTCGCTCGTCTTAATCGGCCCAGTTTTGTGGACACGCTACACTGCAAGTGGCCCAGGGCGAGAGCCTCAGATCCATACGGCGGGACCGGCGAAGGGAGATGCTGTGGTCGTCACCGACGAGCCGGTCATCGAAGCATTGTTGAAAGGCCAGTTGACGCCTCATGAGGCGGAGAGCCGGGGATTGATTAGGTTTTATGGTGCTGAGGCAAACGTCCAGTCCGTCCGGTCGCTCCTAAGGCTGGTAAGACCACGGGAGGCAGATAAGAATTCTCCATCGTATTAGAGGTCGCGTTCGCTTGATAGTCCATCGCCAAACTCCGAAGTCTCTTTATCTCGTTTGCGCAATCACCACGTCGTTCGGCCTTCTCACTGACCCAGCGTGGGCTCACTCCGCCGACGACGCCGCCGGAGGTTTTGGAAGCGGCTTCTTACACCCGGTCATGGGGCTCGATCACCTGATCGCAATGGTCGGCGTGGGCATCTGGGGGGCGTTCCTTGGGGTGCCTGCAATTTGGCTGCTGCCGGTGATCTTTCCGCTTGTCATGGCAGTAGGCGGCGTCATCGGGATCATGGGCGTCCCGTTGCCGAACGTTGAAACGTGGATCGCATCCTCTGCTGTCGCCATCGGAATTGGTATCGCGTTCGCACTGCGACCACCGCTCTGGCTAGCCATTCTCGTCGTTGGACTCTTCGCAATTTTCCACGGCTATGCTCACGGCGCTGAGATGCCGCAAACCGCCAACCCGCTAGCCTACGCTGTAGGATTCGTCATGGCCACCGGCCTGCTGCACCTCTGTGGCATCGCTTTTGGCCTCTTGGAACGCAGTGTCTTGGGACGAGTCATTGTCCGTACGTCGGGTGGGGTGATCGCCCTGCTTGGCGTCGGGTTCCTGACCGGCGCGCTATGACGGCTCTGCGGTTTCTTTGCGTAGCGATCGCAGCGATATCGCCCGACATCGCGGTTGCACATGAGGCCTTCGGCGATCTCGGGCCCTTCTACACGCACATGCTACATCCCGCCGTGGATCCAGCGCAGGGACTGGTTCTGGTCGGGACCGGCGCTCTCCTCGCCCGCCAGCCAATCGAAGCGGTTCGACCCGCCTATGCAATATTCGCTCTAGCTGCTGCATTGGGAATATCAGTACTTGCTGTCCTTCCGCTAACTGCCCCGGCGATGCGGATGACGGGCGCCACCGCAATAGTTCTTGGCGTCTTGGTCACGATTGGCCTCCCCTTGCCGCGCTGGTTCGTGGCCCTGATATGCGCGGCAATGGCGGCCATGGCTGCCGTGTCTTTTGAGATGTCAGGCACGGCATTCATCATCGTCCAAAAGGCATTCGGCGGCGCGCTAGGTCTCGCTGTAACAGTGTTATTCGTTTGGGGCACGCTGGACTGGACCGCACAGCGGGTGCACCCGATCGCTACCGCAGTGGCAGGATCCTGGATCACGGCCGCGGGACTCCTTGTTCTGGCAATTCCGGCCTGACTTTCTAGAACGCGGCAACCCGGCTGAGAAACCAGACCGAAGCAACGGACCCCATCGCATAGGCCATCACGCGCAAGCCACGCTCGCCGCGTGTCCGCAGAGATTTGACAAGCAGGGGATATAGCCGAGCGAGTAACAGGCCGGTCACAAGGACGAAGGCCACAAACATGAGCTGCCCGACCTCGACACCGAGATTGAACGCGAAAAGCGCAAGTGGGACCTCCCCCTCGGGCAGCCCGATATCAATGAGGGCGCGTGCGAAGCCCAATCCGTGCAGCAGCCCGAACCCGAACGATACCGCCCAAGGGTGCCGCTCCGATAGGCGTAACTCAGCAGTAGGCGGCCGGGAAAGTTCGCTGGCGAGGAACATGATCGACAGTGCGACCACAGCCTCGACAGGCGGCGCGGGCACGACGATCCATCCGAGTGTCGCAGCAATCAACGACAGCGAGTGCGCCAACGTGAAAGCGGTGATTGCACCCAGCAGACGCCGCATGTCTGGCACAAGAAGAAGGAGCGCGAAAACGAACATTAAGTGGTCGGCACCGAGCAGAATATGCCTCACACCCAGATCGGTGTAGGTGGACAGGATTTCGCCGCGTGTCGGGACACCAGGCAGCTGCGCAGCCGAGGCTCCACCCGTCAGACGCAACGTGCCACTCTTGCCCGCAGCCAATTCGAACCGTACGAGCACGTCGGTGACCGTCTGCTCCAAACCATCGACCGCCACCGCGCCCTCGGCGATCCCACCTGGGCAGATGGCTTGCCAAACAACCACCCAGGCTGTGCCGTCGAAGGCCGGTGTACCAGGTTGGCGCGGGCTGCAGTTTTCCGGCAGGCGCACCTGGATTGGCATCGGCCTCCCGTCCACATCAGGTACCCGCCAAGTCACACGCCAAACTTCGTTGGGCTGAGCCGACAGGTCCAGGAATCCGGGCTGGAGCGCGTGCGCGCCTGCAGACGTAGTGAAACCGCCAATACAGGCGACGGCCGCCGCCATAGCTAAGAATGCAGGCCACCCGAAGATGCTGATCGGCTCGCGCAGCGCACGGCTCATGCCGGCGGAACGATCTGACTAACGTCGATCCGGTATCGCGCCTTGAGAGCCTGGTAGGCAGCCTCCTTCGCCCTCTCGCCCTCTCTCAGACGCCAATCCGCTTCGACCTGCGCGCGCATCGTCTCGAAGGACGGCGTTTCTGGCCGGCTAACCGCCGTGACGCGAACGATGTGCTGGCCATAGGAAGACCTTACCGGCCCTGTCCATTCGCCTAAAGGTAATGCAGCGAGCGCCGCAAAAAAGCCCTTCCCAAACGTACTCTCTACTCCCGCTTGCTGCGCTGACTGCATCGTGCTCGGCAGGAGGGTTGTAGCACCGAGCGTCGCCGCATCGGCACCGGCCTTAAGGGCATCCAGAACGCGCTGAAAATCATCTTGGGAAGCATCGCCCAGATAAACCTGCTGAAAACTGATGCTGGATGGGGCCGCGAATTTGAATTTGGTCTCTTCGTAGTGCGCCCGCAGCTGCACCTCGGACGGAGCGGCCACGGCTGCTGGCTGAGAAAGAAGGTATTCGGATTTTTGGCGAAGACGCAGACGGATGACCTGATCATTCTGGTCAAGACCAAAGAGCTTTGCCTCCCGATAGAAAACTTCTTCGCGAATGAGATTCTCAAGTAGCCCGTCGAATTCAGCCGGCGTCGGCTCCCTGCTCCACGTCGAGCGAAACTGCGCCTTCAGCCGTCCGGCATCAGCTGAAGTGATGACAATCTCGCTTTGAGCTGGTAGGGGCGGCGGGGCGATAAGGGCGTATAGCCCGAACACCGCGGCACCGATCAGTAGAAAATGGATCAATGGGTCACGCAAAAGCTGGCTCAAGGGGTGCAACCGCGATCCACTACCGGCAATTGAAGCAGCGACCGGCTTCGCAATTTTTGGATCTTGCATCACTAGTGTCCGGTACATTTTAGAGTTGACCGATTTAGGCACATGATTTTTCCGTATTTTTTGACGGAGAGACGTGGTGTCGATTTGAACGTGTTGGC
>NCCZ01000003.1:0-112500 GCA_002279935.1 Hyphomicrobium sp. 12-62-95
ACGAAACGGTCATTGAGGATCCGCTCCAGCTCTTCGCCCCTGCCGGCGGCGACCAAGTGGCGGTCGCCCGGCGCTAATTGAAAAATGATCGCGCCTGTTCGGCCGGCTTGGCCCTGTGGATTGCGGTGAAAGATCGGATGAGGGTGGGCATCTACGGATAGGCGCGTCCGTTTAGCGGGACTACCCCAGACAGGAATGGTCGACTACGTACCAGATCACTGTCGCGAGGAATGACATGCCGCCCCGTAATCCGATTGTGCAGGTCCTACTAGGTGTTGAGCTGTTTCAGGGCTTGCCGCCGTTGATTGTGAGTGAAATCGCTCGCCAAGCCACTCATCTGACCTACCGGTCTGGAGAGATGTTGGTTGGCGCTGGGGACATGATCGAGGGCGCCATCCTTATACAAGAGGGTCAGGTTATTTCCGTCAGTTCGTCGGGGACCATTCCGGGAGACCTACTGCCGCCAGGCTCGCTCATCAACGAGATGGGCATGCTGGTCGAGATCGACAGCGATGCCACTGTTTTCGCGCGAACTGATGTGACGGCGGTAGGCTTGTCACGCCAAGTTATTTTAGCCCTCGTGGAGGCTGAGCCAAAACTCGCCGAGCACTTCAATCAGAAGATCTCAGCAAGGGTTGCTCGAATTTCTTCGGAGTTGCGCCATATTGATGAGATGTTGGCGCATCTGGCCGAGGAGCAATTTCCCATGAGAGGTGAGGGAAGCCTCGTTGAGCCCAACGAGCCGCGCTTCTTGCACTGAAGGACATGCGCCTCGCCGGGCCATGCTGCTTACTAAGCAATGGTGCAATCGGCTGGGTTGAAGTCCAGATATCAACCGGGAAACATCACAAGTTCGAAACTTTCGCATGCCTAGCAAGGCAATCCTTCCAATACACCCCTAACCAAATCAATGCCTTACAAGGCAGAGACGGTTGGATCCCAGTTCCCTTCCCTCCGCCAAATCCAAAAATTTTGAAGAGTTACAATAAGCTGCGAGGACGCAGGAGGAATTAAAGCCCTTCCGCGTCGCCTACGAGCTCGGCACCGATGACAAGAACGAGCCGGCGTTCAGCGCGGCAGCAGAACAGCCGCAGATGACCCCTAACGGACCAAGATACATCATCCGCTTCTCGAACGTTATCTGGCGTGATGGCGTGGCGCCGAATCTGCGGAATAGATCATCCGCCTATCGACCAGCACCACGGATCAACGGACGTTCTACGAAAACAGCACGAAATCCGCGACGGTGATGACATTTGCACCCGTGCCGTTCACGTTGGTCAGGGTAATCGTGTCGGTACCATCAATCGTTACAACTGTGTTGCTGCCCACGACACCGACGAGGACGCGTGTATCAAAGCTTCCCTGGTCGATACCGAGAAGTGAAATATCGAGCAGATCTTGACCGCCAGAGGGGTTCGCATCGAACGTCAAGATCGTATCGCTTCCGAAGCCGGCATCAAAGATGAGGATATCGTTGCCGCCTCCACCATTCAGCGTGTCGTTCCCGCCGCCACCGGTCAACACGTCATTTCCGGTACCGCCGTTCAAAACGTTGGCGCCAGAATTCCCAGTGATGATGTCCGCTCCGCTTCCGCCTGTGACGTTCGCGATGTTGGCAATCGATGCAAAGCCGGACGCCGTTCCCGCAGTAAGGTCAACCGTCAAGCCGACGCTCGCAGGCGCGGAGTAGATCAGCGTATTCGTGCCCGCCCCCAGATCTGCCGTCAAAGTCTCGACACTGGTCACGGACGGACCCGATATGACTGATGCGGTCGTCCCATCGAATGCGACCTTGAGAAGATCGTTACGCACAAAGCCACTAGCGTCGCCCTTAATGGCAAGCGTATCGGATCCATCACCGCCATTGATCGAATCGGCGCCATTGCCGATGGCATAATTGAATATGTCGTCGCCATCGTTGCCGAAGAGAAGATCGACGCCCGCCCCGCCCGTGATCGTATCGTTGCCAAGCCCGCCATCAATCAGGTTGGCAGTGCTCGTTCCGATGATGATGTCGTCTCCATCGCCGCCGATCACGTTCTCGATCGTTTGCAATTGGTCTTCCATCACCGGTGAACCAGCAATCACCCGCTGCGCCGTGCCCGTCGTCAGATTGATCACCAATCCATCGGCTTCTCCCGCATAGGAGACCGTATCCGTTCCAGCCCCACCGATGAGCGTGTCGGAACCGAATCCGCCGGCCAGCGTGTCATTACCAATTCCACCGTTGAGAATATTGGCTCCGTCGTTGCCGGTCAGAAGGTCCCCACCGCCGCCGCCCGTGACATTGGTGATATTGCCGATGCCGAAGAATCCCGATGCCGTCCCAGTGGCCAAATTGACGGTGAGTGCTTCATTCGTCGGCGTGGTGTAGGTCAGCGAATTAATCCCACCGCCAAGGTTCGCGACCACCTCTTCCACCGAGACAAGCGTGCCGAGCGCAACGCCCGTCAATACCCCGCCCTCGTACGACGCGCGCAGCAAATCGTTACGCACCACACCGGCGAAGTCGCCCGCGATCAACAAGGCATCGGTGTCGTCGCCGCCGTCGATCAGATCTGCGCCTTCGCCGACGGTATGGATGAACGTATCAAAGCCCGCCCCACCGTTGAGCGTGTCGTTGCCCGTTCCACCAATGATCATGTCGTCACCGCCAAGGCCCGAGATCACGTCGTTCCCGCCACGCCCCTCTATGACGTCCTCGAACTCCGATGCGAACGGCTGCCCCGCGACAGTCGCCGTCCCGTTGATGACATCAGCAAGGCTGGTTCCGATGATCGTCGCGCCAGCACCGGCCACCGCAATCTCGAACGTGTCGCTCGCAAGACCGCCGTTGCCGTCGTCCGCCGTCACCTTCACGGAAATCGTCCCGGCATCCGCCACCAGAGGCGTGCCTGAGAACGTCAGCGTATTGGCGTCGAACGTCAGCCATGCCGGCAAAGGCGAGTCATCATCAAGCGTCGCGGTATAGGTCAGCACATCGCCCAGATCGACATCGGCAAACGTATCCGGCGCAACCTCGAACAGGAAGGCCGCGCCCGCGAGTGCGGCCTGATCCGCAATCGCGTTCTCCACAGTGGGCGCGTCGTTGGCGCCGACGATGTCGTAGGTGAATGTGGCGTAGACCGTGTTTTCACCGTCGGAGACCGCATGCGTGTATTCAAGCACACCCGTGCTGCTCGCACCCAGCGACTGATAGGCGGCCGCCGTCGTGTCGATCGTGCCAACGCCCGTCACAGGGTCGTACGAGATACCCGCTTCGGCGAGGCTGATCGCATTGCCATCAAGCACCGCGCTGAAGGCGGTGATCGAGCTGAGCGTCAAGACGCTGTCCACGTCGGTCGCCAGCGCCGCCAGCGGAATTCCGTTGGGTCCCCCGCCATCCACCACGATCGTGTTAACGGTATCCTCAACGAGCGCCCCGGAATAACCGCCGAAGACGTCCGGCGCATCGTTCACGGGGGTAACATCGATCGTCAGCGTGTTGGGCGCGGCCGAGAACACCTCGCCGTCGCTCACGGAGAACGTGAAGCTGGCGTAATCGTCACCGTTGGCATTGAGCGGCGGCGCGTAGGTGAGGAGCGGGATATCCGCCGCGTCGATGTCCTGACCGGCCGTCACGGCGACGCCATCGAGCAGCAGCGCGCCCTCGGCCGGCAGTGTGTCGATGCGCACCGTAACGAAGGTGTCGCCCACATCGCCATCGGCAAAGCCGAAGTCCGCGGCCGAGAACGCGTAGGTCTCGTCTTCGTTCGTCGTCACGGTTCCGTCGGCACCGGTCGGCGCAACGTTAAACAGGTCCGCCACCGCAAACGTGCCGTTCGCGAATGTGACGAACTCAACGGTCGTCACGCTATCGACGCCGTCGCGGCCGCCGACCGTATCGGTCAACGTGAAGGCCGATGTCGTGCCGGACACCGAATAGTCAGCCCGATTGCCGGTAAAAATGGCGGTATCGTCCCCATTTCCGCCGTCGAGTTCGTCATCGCCCGCGCCACCGGTGAGAGTGTCCGTTCCATCACCGCCGAAGAGTTTGTCGGCTCCCGCCTTGCCGTCGAGCACATCGTTGTCGGCGAAGCCATAAAGTTCGTCGTTCCCAGCTCCACCTTCGAGGGTGTCGATGTTAGGTCCGCCGAGCACGAGCTGTCCGCCCGCAGGGGGCCACGCGGGCGTAAAGTTCTCAGCGGTGAAGCTTGTGGCGGTAGTGTTCTGGAGCACGAGCACGGTGCCGAAGTTTTCGCCGCCCGTCGTGCCGTTCTGATCCACCTGCAGAAGCGTGTTCGTCCCGTCCTGCACCAGACGCAGGAACCCAGAGCCGAACGGATGTTGATCTTGTCGCCGCCCGCGCCCGTCGCAAAGTCCGTGATGATGCCCTGCGTGCCAATGTAGGTGTCTGCAGCATAGGCAGCTGAGCTGTCGAGCTCGATCGTATCGGCACCAGACCCCAGCGTCACAGTACCTGGGCCACCGGAGTCGTAGCCGTAGCGGTAGATGTAAACCCGATCGTCCCCCTCGCCAGCGTCTGCAGTTTCGATTTGGCCGACTGCAGCAAGGTAATCGTTCCCCGCGCCCCCGATCAACGTCTCGGCAGGACCACCGTAGGAACCAGCGTAGAGCTGGTCATTGCCCTCCCCACCATCCATCGTGCCGCCGCCGCCCTCGCTGAAGAGCCTGTCGTCACCCCCCTCTCCGTACAGCGTGTCCGCGCCAGAGCCGCCGTATATAGTATCTCCGTCTGCGCCCCCATAGATTGTGTCGTTGCCGAACCCGCCGCGCAGGTTATCGAAGCCCTCACGGCCGTAGATCGTGTCGCTCCCCGCATCTCCGTCAACGACATCATCCCCCGCCAGCGCGTCGATGATGTCGTCCCCGATCGTGCCGTTGATTGCCGTCGCATTCCGGTCGCTGAGCGGCGTGCCGACTGGATCGTGACCGGTTCGCTATAAACATTCCCTGTGCTGTCCTCGACAGACACCGTCACTACGCGGCTCTGCAGCGTCTCGAAATCCAGGAGGCTCCCATCGAGCACGCGGATCTCGTTCCCGACGATTCCGAACGCCCCCGTGGGGTCATCGATTGAAAACGTAAACGTCTCACCCGCATCGGCATCCACCGCCGCCAGGGTGGCCACCAATGCGCCCGCCGGCGCCTGTTCGCGAATGATGCCGCCGGTAACGAGAATGTCGGTGGGAGCAGCCATGGCAATGATCCTCATATAAAAATGCTCCCGGCAAAGCTGGGATGAGCCTGATACGCATCGCCGGTGACGCGCGCGTCACGGCGACCACAGTTGAATGTTGGGGGCAGCTCGCGGCCGCGCTCAAAGGAAATGAAAACCGGCACTCTGCAACCCCCGACACGCAGAACACGCAATCCGATCGGATCAGCGTCGCCACCCCCGCGGCGAAAAATGAGAACAGTCAAATACTCGAGAACAAAATAATCAGAACTTTTTGCCGCCCGCAATGGCTTCGTTCTCGATCAAGCTGGGCGATCGCGCAGTGACCCACTAAAAAAATCATCGGACTCGCCGCGGTGCCGAAACGCGCCGAGCCGGCACTATTTCGTCATGACATCGGCGCGTCATAAAATGTCGCAATTTGAGGAGTGGCGTTTCGCATAATAAAGCCGTTCAAAGACGATCTCAACCGGGCCATGCGCGAATAGCGAGCAGCGCCAAGCGCCTAACCTGAATCTGCCATCTGCAGCCAGCGGCGCCGAATATCCTTCTCCAATTCCAGGATCGCAAATAGCGCCACGCCGATAAGGAGCACTGGCACGCCCTGCGCCATGTCCAGCGGCCTTGTCTCGAAGAAGCGCTGCATGAATGGCGCGTAGGTGAACAAGAATTGCAGCATGGCGACGGCCGCGATCGCGATCAGCACGACCGGTGTCCCGGCGAACCCCCGCAGTGTCAGCGATCGCATCCGCAAAAAGCGAACGCTGAAGAGGTAAAAAACCTCCATCACCACGAGCGTGTTGACCGCCATGGTCCGCGCCGTCGCGATATCCGCGCCACCGGCAACGGCCCAATGAAAGATCCCGAAAATCCCCGCGAGAAAGAGCGTCGATACAAACACGACACGCCACACCAGGAACCGCGTGAAAATCGGCTCGTCCGGCGCGCGCGGCGGCCGCGTCATCGCGTCGGGTTCGGTCGGCTCGAATGCCAACGCCAGCGCCAGACACATCGAGCTGACCATATTCACCCACAGCACCTGCAAGGGCGTGATCGGCAGCGTCAGCCCCAACAAGATCGCCGCCACGATGCTGAGCGACTCCCCGCCGTTGATCGGCAACAGAAAAGCAATCGACTTTTTCAGGTTGTCGTAAACCGTCCGCCCCTCGCGCACCGCGCTAGCGATAGAAGCGAAGTTATCGTCAGCCAGCACGATCTGCGCCGCCTCCTTTGCCGCTTCAGTGCCTTTGATGCCCATCGCGATACCGACGTCAGCCCGCTTCAACGCCGGCGCGTCGTTGACACCGTCGCCGGTCATCGCCACCACGGCCCCGCGCGCCTGCAACGCCTGCACCAGCCGCAGTTTGTGCTCGGGGCTGGCGCGGGCGAACACATCGATCAACGCCACCGCAGATGTGAGATCAGCATCCGTCATCTGCTCGATCTGCGGTCCCGTCAGAGCTGCCGATGTATTCTGAAATCCCAATTGTGCCGCGATCGCGCGCGCCGTGACGGCATGATCGCCGGTTATCATTTTGACGCGAATGCCCGCGGCCCGGCACTGCGCGACCGCCGCAATGGCCTCCTCCCGTGGCGGATCGACGATGCCGAAAAGTCCGCGCAGGGTGAGCCCATCGACAAGATCGTCGGCGGTGAGGTCTTGATGGTCTGTCGCAGTGCGCCGCATCGCGACGGCCAACAGACGCTGCCCGTCCCCCGCCATGCGGTCGATCTGCTCAAGCCACCATTCCCGATCAATAGGACGGTCTCCGTCGACGAAGCGCGCGAGCGAACACATCGCCAGCAGTCGCTCCGGCGCGCCTTTGACGGCAATGAAGGCCTGGCGGTCATGGTCGTGGTGCAGCGTCGCCATGTAGCGATGCTCGGACTCGAAGGGAATGATGTCCCGCCGCGGATTGGCCCTGCGGAGATCATCAAGGTCGAGGCCTGCCTTTGCCGCCACTGTGAGCAACGCGCCTTCCATCGGATCGCCATCGACAACCCAACGGCCATCTGCTTGCCGCAACCCCGCGTCGTTGCATAGCGCCGCGATGCGAACCGTATCCATGAGGACGGACTGAGTATCTGGGCTTATCTCTGCTCCAGTCAGGCGGAACACGCCACGCGGTTCGTAGCCCGCGCCACCGACGTCAAACCGCTGGTCCGCAGTAGCAATAACCGCCACCGTCATCTCGTTGCGCGTCAAAGTCCCGGTTTTGTCCGAGCAAATGACCGACACCGCGCCCAAAGTCTCCACGGCTGGTAGCCGCCGGATAAGCGCGCGCCGCGCAGCCATGCGCTGCACACCGATAGCCATGGCGATGGTCAAGACGGCGGGAAGCGCTTCTGGAATGGCTGCCACGGCCAACGTAATCACCGCAAGAAAGAGGTCAGCCGCCGGTTGCTCCCGCACCAGCAGACCAAAAGCAAAGATCAGCCCAGCAATGGCCAGAATGCCGAAGGTCAATCGCCGCGAGAAGTGCCGCATATCCCGAAGCAACGGCGTCTCGATGGGCTCGACCTGGGCCAGCAGACTGCTGATACGGCCAATCTCGGTGTCGCCAGCTGTCGCAACGACAACACCGCCCGCTTGCCCGCGTGTGACGAGCGTGCCCGAGTACGCCATCGAGCCGCGGTCTCCCAGCGGCGCATCGGCGTCCACGGCCTCCGACTGCTTCGCCACCGGCACGGACTCGCCGGTCAAAGCGGCTTCCTCGATTTGCAGATTGCGCACACGCACGAGACGCATGTCCGCCGGCACGCGATCACCCGATTCCACGAGCACGAGATCACCTCGAACGAGCGTCTCTGCCGGTACGGTGAGCCGAACTCCGTCGCGCAAAACTGTCGCTTGCGGCGACACCATCTGTTGGATGGCGCGGATCGCCTCCTCTGCCTTACCTTCCTGGATGAACCCCATGAGAGCGTTCACAACCACCACGGCCAGAATGACCCCGGCATCGGTGATGTGCCCGATGGACACCATGATCACGGCAGCGCCCAACAAAACCTGCAGCAGAAAATTCTCAAACTGTGAAAAGAAGCGGCGCAACGCGGAACGCGGAACCGGCGGCGGCAATCGGTTCGGTCCATCGCGCTCCAAACGGCGCGCCGCCTCCGCGCCGCTGAGCCCCTCACCGTCGGCCCCCAGTGACCCCATCACGCCCGGCACATCTATCGCGTGCCAAGCGGTCCCTGCCGCTTGGGCTGTACCGTCCATCGTGTTCCCCCCACCGTCCGGCATAAGGTTTCTTCCTGGCCTCAATTCCACCGAAACCCTACCAGTCAACCCCGGACACCAGATTTGGGCTTGATCAAAGCACGGTGTCGTACGGATCAGGCGTCGGAGCGCACACGCGGCGAATGCAACTGAATCCCAGTTGCCACGTTAGAACAACTGCGTGCTGAAGAACGGCTGAAAACAACCCGCAGCCATCGCTGAAGCTTGCATCCCGCCCAACAATCTCCAACATAGTGTGAGAGTTGCGCTAAACCCCGTGTCACGCATCTGACATGATGTGGCCAGCCGCGCCTGCACGTGTCCTCCGGAGGAATCAATGACCAAACTATCGATCAACGGCCGCGAGGTTGACATTACGGCCGATCCGGACACACCCCTCCTCTGGGTCGTCCGCGATGAACTGGGCCTGACGGGCGCAAAATTCGGCTGCGGCCAGGCGCTCTGCGGCGCGTGCACGATGTATGCTGATGGCACACCTATCCGCGCCTGCGTCACGCCCCTCGAAAGCGTCGCCGGCCAGGCAATCACCACACCCGAAGGTCTCGAAGGCCGCATCGCGGAGGCCGTCCGCGCCGCCTGGGAAAAGCACGATGTCGCCCAATGCGGCTACTGCCAGCCGGGCCAGATCATGGCCGCCGTCGCGCTCCTCAACGGTAAGCCCGCGCCCACCGACACCGACATCGATGAAGCCATGACCGGCAACATCTGCCGCTGCGCCACATACGGCCGCATTCGCACCGCCATCAAAACCGCATCCGAAACGCTGAAGGGCTGAGGAGAGACGCACCATGTTCAAGGATAACGTCGCCGCCGCAGCACGCGCGCTTGCTCCCGAGGCCCCCGTCTCACTCGATCGCCGCGGCTTTCTGCGGCTCACCGCCGGCACGGGCGCCGGTCTCGTCATCGGCGCGTATGTGCCCGCATCCCCTCTCGCCGCTGAAACGGCCGCGAAAGGCTCCGCCGCAGCTGTCTTTAATCCGTTTGTGACGATCACACCGGACAACAAGGTCATCGTCCTGTCGAAACATCTCGACAAAGGCCAAGGCACCGCCACTGGCCTCGCAACTCTCGTTGCCGATGAACTCGACGCTGACTGGGCGCAGATGGTCGCCGACTTCGCCCCCGCCAATACGGCTATCTACAAAAACACGTTCTTTGGCGTGCAAGGCACTGGCGGCTCCACCGCCATGGCGAATTCCTTCGAGCAGTATCGCAAAGCCGGCGCCGCCGCCCGCCTGATGCTCGTTGAAGCAGCTAGCAAAACTTGGAAGACAGACCCGGCGAAAATCACCGTCGCCAAGGGGATCGTCACGGATGGCACCAACAAAGCCACTTTCGGCGAACTGGCAACCGCGGCGTCAAAACTCTCCGTTCCCGAAAACCCCAAGCTCAAGGATCCGAAGGACTTCACCTACATTGGCAAATCCTTCCCCCGCCTCGACCAAAAGGCGAAAGTGAACGCTGAGCCCGTGTTCACCCAGGACGTACAGCTGCCCGGTATGCGCATCGCCGTCATCGCCCGTCCGCCGCGCTTCGGCGGAAAACCTGGCTCCGTTGATGCCGCTAAGGCCAAGGCCGTCAAAGGCGTCACAGATGTCGTCACCATTCCCGGTGGCGTCGCGGTCGTCGCCAATTCGACGTGGGCGGCCATCAAAGGCCGCACCGCATTGCAGGTGACATGGGATGACTCGGCCGCCGACAAGCGCGGCACCAACGAACTCATCGCCGAATACAAGGCGCTCGCTGCCAAGCCCGGCCTCCCCGTCCGCAAGGATGGCGAATCGGAAAAGGCCATCGCCGGCGCGAAAACGGTCATCGATGCCGAATTCATCTTCCCCTTCCTCGCCCACGCGCCGATGGAACCGCTGAACGCAGTCCTCGAATTCAAGGATGGCAAGGCGACGCTCACCCACGGCTGCCAGATGCAGACCATCGATCAGTCGGTCACCGCCGCCATCCTCGGCATCAAACCGGAAGACGTCTCGGTCAAAACAATCTGGGCCGGTGGATCGTTTGGCCGCCGCGCGGTCTATAACGCCGACTACGTCGCCGAAGTGGCCCATATCGTCAAAGCGCTCGGCACCGACAAGCCCATTAAGCTGATCTGGACACGCGAGGACGATATCAAGGGCGGCTACTACCGCCCGATGTACGTCCACAAAGTGAAAATCGGGCTCACCGAAGCCGGCGAAATCGCGGGTTGGCATCACCGCATCGTCGGGCAGTCCATCATGGACGGTACGGCATTTGCAGAAGGGCTCATAAAAAACGGCGTCGACGGCACCTCCGTCGAAGGCGTCAACGACACGCCCTATGCAATCCCCAACTTCGAAGTCGAAGTACACAACACCAAGGTTGGCGCCCCACCCCTTTGGTGGCGCTCGGTGGGCCACACGCATACCGCCTATGTGATGGAAACACTCATCGACGAAATCGCCGTACGCACCGGAAAGGACCCCGTCGCCTTCCGCCTCGCCATGCTCGAGAAGCATCCTCGCCACGCAGCCGTCTTGAAGCTCGCGGCAGAAAAAGCTGGCTGGGGCTCACCCCTGCCAGATGGCGTCGCGCGCGGCGTCGCCGTCCATGAGAGCTTCAAGAGTTTCGTGGCAGAAGTCGCCGAAGTCCGCATCGTTGATGGACAGGCCCGCGTCGACCGCGTGGTCTGCGCCGTCGATTGCGGCCTCGCGATCAACCCCGATAACATTGTCGCCCAGATCGAAGGCGGTATCGGCTACGGCCTCGGCGCCATTCTACACTCCCACGTGACGCTCAACGACGGCGCCGTCGATCAGGCGAACTTCGGTGATTACGAAGTGCTGCGGTTCCACGAAATGCCAAAGGTCGAGGTCCACATTGTTCCCTCCGCAGCACCGCCCACCGGCATCGGCGAACCCGGCACGCCACCCATTGGCCCCGCCGTCGCCAACGCCGTCGCAGCCCTCACCGGCCAACGCATCCGCGAACTCCCCATGGCCAATCACAAACTCGTCGCGTCCTAACTCCCCACCGCTGTCATCCTCGGGATTGTCCCGAGGACCCATCGGGCCGCATAGGTGAACGCCGACGGCACAAGCTCCACGCCGCGCAGCGGCGCGAGCCAAGGGCGATCGCGCGGCCCGACGGCAACGCCGGAGGCCTGCGCGCCCCGTGCGGAGGCGCCCGCGCCGCGAGCACATCAAAACGAGCGCCGTGAGCACACAACTAGTGCCTTAACTCCTGCGCGGCTTCCTCGAAGCCCTCCCGGAACGCAGCCACTGTCTCGCCAGCCACATCACGATTGAGCAGCGAGAGCTGTTCGACCTCGACACGCACCTCGCGCTGGGCCGTATCGACGACATCGCGATACGTGGTCACGAAATCATTCACATTTCGGCAACCCATCAGCCGCCGCGTCGCCTCGATCTCGTGTTCGATGCAGCGGCTCATAAATCCGAGCCACGCCGTGTTGACGCGAAAAGCTTGATCGATCAGCCGTCCGTTGATTTCGGTGATCATCGTGAACATCGGGCGCTGCATCGCCATCCACGATTCCATCGTCGCTTTCGCTTGCGCTTCGATCGCACCGAAATCCTGCGCGGGCTGTGTCGGCTTGAGTGTCATGATCATGTCCCCAGGCTTGTGTTGACGCGACGCGGGCCATCGGGAGAGGCGAAAGAGTATGTGATCCGAGACCTGCGGACTGCTGCTGATCTGCGCGGGTGAGTATGAACCGGTGCGCAGTTTGGAACCTGAACGCGGCGAAGTCATCCCATGACATTTGCGTGTTTGAACGCTGTAATCGCGATAGGAGGTCTTGCCATCGAGTTTGCGCAGACCTTCGGCGCGATCTTCCGCAATCCGAACAATTTCAGCCAATCGCTTGTTGCGCTTCAGCCAAATCAGTTTCCGTGTCGATATCGAGCAATTCGCGATCCGGAATGCGCACGGCCACGGCATCGCGGATCAGCGCCTTCGCGCCCGCGCTTCCCTGCAACGACGTCAAGTGAACAATCATAGCCCGCGGCCAGATCACGGGGTTGCGCTGCGCACCCGCCGCATCGGCAGCATGAACGATCCGGCGTCCACCCTGTGCCGCAAACACACTCACAAGCAGGCGAAGCGAGCCGGCGGTGAGGAGAGGCATGTCCGCGGGCACGATCATCACGCCATCAATTTCAGCGTCGAGTGCGCCGGTGCCCGCCGCAACCGAATACCCCAGTCCGTCGCCATCATCCGCGCACCGCACACACCGCACCGGAACATCCGCAAGCACATGCGCGATCGCATCGCCGTCGGGTCCCGTCACGGCGATGATGTCCTGCAGCCCTGCACCGCGCACAGCCGCAACGGTCCGCCGCACGACGGGCTGTCCGCCAAGCATTGCAAGAAGCTTATTGCCATCACCAAAACGCCGCGACCGTCCCGCCGCCAGGATCAGGGCCGCAAGGCGCATCAGCAGCAGGCCCCGCTGGTGCCAGTGGGATCATCAGCCGAAGTGAACGGGATCGATGTTCCGCAGCCGGGGAAGATCCCGTAATGCGTATCGAAATTGCCCACGAACGTGAAATGCGGCGCAAACCGCGTGTCCGCCAGCATCCGCCACGTATTCCCGCACACGGGAAAAATGCGCCCCTTCTCGATGTGATGATGCTCGTCGAGCACAAACATGTCGGGCTCTTCCGCAACAGTGCCTTTGTAGATCACGGCCTGACCGTAATCTTCGCACGCGGGCTCCAACCCATCGAGCTTGAACAGGCGGTACGTTGCAGAAAAGAATTTCGCCGCACCAAGCTTCCGCCGGATCGCCTCGTTGTTCACATCCAGCGGCCGGCTGGTCACCAGACGCGGATCGAAAAACCCCGCCCCCTTCGCCAGCGACAGGAAATCGTGCCAGTAAAGCGCCCCGCCCAGGCACTCCCCATAAAGTTCCGGGTCCTTGGCAAGATCGATGTCGAGCCGCCGGTCCGCATAGACGTCGGAGAAGTAGAGTTCACCGCCCGGCTTCAAGAGATCGAACGCACCCTTCAACACCGCCGGCTTGTCGATCGATAGATTGATCACGCAGTTCGAGACGATGACATCGAACGAACCGGGCTCCAGTCCGAGGTCGCCGAGCCGCTCGATATACCCCTGCAGAAAGCGCGTGTTCGGCTTGGCGTATCCAAATTTCTGCCCATGCCAGTCCACATGCCGCCGCGCCACGTCCAGCTGCTCGTCCGTCATATCGACGCCCACGACTTCGCCGGTTTCTCCCACGAGCTGAGCCAGCATATATGCATCCCGCCCCGAACCCGCGCCGAGATCGAGCACGCGCAGCCCCGTCATTTCGGAGGGGCACACGAGGCCGCAGCCATAATATTTCGATGACACCTCGGGGTGGATCTTCGCCGCCATCGGCTTCAGATGCGCCGGCATACTATCCGCCGTGCAACACGCCGACGTCTTCAAGTCGTCCGTCGTCTTCAGCACCTTACCGTAGTAAAGCTTGACGCTGTCGTGATCCATCATGTCCTCCGCGGCTGGCCAGTGGGCTAGATACGCATCCCCGGCCCGGCAGTTTCACCGCTTACCTGCCCCGCTTCC
Organism: Hyphomicrobium sp. 12-62-95; assembly: GCA_002279935.1. Lineage (GTDB taxonomy): Bacteria > Pseudomonadota > Alphaproteobacteria > Rhizobiales > Hyphomicrobiaceae > JAGVSR01. The sequence goes on from NCCZ01000003.1 coordinate 13,986, forward strand.
GCCACGCCCGCAAGAGATTGCGTTAGACCCACTGCTTAAGCGGCAATCCCTGCCAGACCTCCCAAGGCTGATCGCGCCCGGGATAAGCCACAGCCGCAAAAGGCCACCGCGCCGCCAGCCAGTCGCGGACCTGTTGCCCCAGTTCGGCATCCCGCGCCTCTGCGACGGGTCCGCTGCGCACCCAATAGAAGACCTTGGCGTCGTAACCACGCCGCTCGCTCGGGAAAATATACATGCACCCCAAGCACCGGCTCTCGTCCGCCGCCATCACAGTGTAAGCAAACGAATGCCGGATCGTGAACTCGCGCTGGTGCCACGCAAGGTCGATCAGATCCTCAGCCAGAGTTACGCCATCCGGCCACATACTCTCTGGCCCGAACAACCCGCGGAGCCGGTCCGCGCTTTCGACAACCGCCTCGAAATCTTTGTCCAGGTCGTCGACCGAAAGCATCCGCAGATGCCAACCCGGACCCTCCAGCCGATCCGGCACCTCGAAATCGTCGGGAACAAGCGCGCGTCCGTACATGCCAGGCCTTTATGTGGGAGCCATCAAGCCCTCACCTTCGCCCGCAGTCTCTCACCCCGCAATGCGCCACAAATGCCGCCACGACAGAAATAGGCCCCGCGATCATCCACGGGGCCTATTCACCGCTCTTAGAACCGCAGGGGTTCAGCCCTGGGCTGCGGCCTTCGCGATCATCTCCGAGATCTCGTCCAAAGCCTGCAGCCGCTTCTTGCGTTCGATTTCCATCGTCTCGTCCGACACCGGCTCAACGTTGGTCTCCATCCGGTGCACGGCGCGATTGAGCTCGTGATACCGCTCCGCCAGTTTCGCGAAATGATGGTCCGACTGCTTCAGTGCATGAATCAGAGCCTTTTGCTCAGGAAACATTTCATCCAATTCGTTCGGCGTATTCCGGTTGTCGAGCATGAGTGTCCTCTTTGTTGGTTGGATGACTTATTGGCACGTCTGCTCCAAACGCCACCCCACAACGCGGCAGCGTTCACGGCCGCGCTTGTCGGTTGAGCATACGCGCCGCGGGTAGCGTTTGTAGGAGCAGTAGTAGTCCGGAAAGAGGAATCCCTCATACCCGCGCATGGGTCGCCGGCCGGTATCATACTCATGGGAGTAATAGGGTTTCACCCACCGCCGCTGCGCATCTGCGGGGCTTGCGAAGGTCAGTGCCGTTCCTGCGAGGCCGGCTGCAAGGGAACACGTGATGATGCGCGACGCGATCATTGGTGACCTCCCATTAGCTCAAGGACCTCTGGCGCGCTTTGTGCCACGGCCCGGCGTTGCGAAACTTGAGCTGGCGCAAATCTATGCGGCAAGGATGGGTTGATATCCGCTAAGGCCGCACCTCCACCTATAGCACTGGCGCAAATCGCCAGTTCGCTGCCGTCGGGTCAATTCAAATGTTGCGATCAATCAAGTCTGGCAAAATCGCTTTGATCTAGAATGACACTTTCGCGAACGAGCGGCTTGATCTGTTGATCCGGTTCATCCATCAGCACGCGGAGCGGAACCCCGGCAGCTGCCTGAGCAGGCCTTGTCTCACGATGCGCCAAAAGTCCATTCGGCCGCATAGACCATGAAACCTTATCAGCCGTGACGGTCCGTTGGCCGTTCGAAGGGCCCCCGTGTATAACCACGTCCTATTTCTCAGATCGGACCCTCCCATGACCGCCCGCATCGGCATCGTCACCATTTCGGATCGCGCCAGCGCTGGCATCTACGAGGATAAGAGCGGCCCCGCCATCTGCGATGTCCTCACCGAACTCCTCACATCGCCATGGGAAGCCATCACCCGCGTTATCCCCGATGATCAGCCGGGCATCGAAGCAACCCTCGTCGATCTCGCCGACAACGAAAATTGCTGCCTCATCCTCACCACCGGCGGCACCGGTCCCGCCGCACGCGACGTAACGCCCGAGGCCACTGAAGCCATCTGCGAAAAATTGATGCCCGGCTTCGGCGAACTGATGCGCCTCGAAAGCCTCAAGCAGGTGCCGACCGCGATCCTCTCGCGCCAGACCGCCGGAATTCGCGGCGCGTCCCTCATCGTCAACCTGCCCGGCAAGCCAGCCGCGATCCGGCTGTGTACGCTCGCCGTCTTCCCAGCCATCCCCTACTGCATCGATCTGATCGGCGGCCCGCGTCTCGAAACCAACCCCGCCGTCAGCAAAGCCTTCCGCCCCGCCGGCGCGTGAGATGATGTCCCACGCCCGTCAAGCCCAGGCGTGACCCGGCCATCGAGGGCGCACCCGCCGGAATGAAGTGGCAAACGCGCCCACCGTTCCTGCGCGAAGCGTCATCCTCGCATGCGTGAGCACAAGCGAGCGCATGCGGGGATCCAGCACAAGAATCGTCGCAGACCCCAAATCGCTTCAGCGGCTCCGCGCCTCTCAATTCAAACGGAATTCGCCATCCACCGCCTTCAATTCCGCCGGCCCGATGAGCGCCTTGTGGCAAACGGTGACGCGGTAAAGTAGCCCCTCGAGCTTGGCCTGCCAGAACATCAAAAACCGATTGAGTTCCGGAAAGCTCGGCGCCTTGTCGTATTCCTGCCAGACGTATTGCTGGAGGATCGCCGGATGATCGGGCAGGCGATAGAGAATGTCGGCGGTCGTCAATCCAAAGCCGTCGATCTGTCGCTGAAAGTCGGTTGAGGTCATGCGCGTCAAGTCCTTCGCTGGGGTTGGCACCCAAGACCAATTCTGTCCGCGCTTCGCCGTTCCCGTAAAGTGACTTTTGCGCATTACCTTTGCGAAATCAGAACCTTAGCACTCACTGGAAAAAAGTGCTGCCATCATCGAAGGTCAGGCGAAGTGAGGGGCGCTCTCGAAAAATGCGCATCCAACAAGTTCAGTTTGAATGAAAAAAAAGGCGATGAGTGCAAAGAACGTCATCTTCGACCAGTCGCTCGCGTGAGCGAATGGTGCGCGGCGTCGACATCCAGGCCGAGGCGGTGAAAGTCACGCCCCTGAAGCTGTACACGTGCGGCCAGGGATTTTTCGAATAACGGTTTCGATCATTGAGCGGCGCCGCGGCACCCCCGCGGCGCCTTTTCCGACCATACAGCGCCATCGCCGATTAACCTTGTAATCCTCCGTTTGCATCTCCATCTATAGACGATGGACGAGTTCAATTATCAGGTGCCCGCTGAAGTCTACGCCAGCCGGGGCCGCGGGGCCGCCAAGCGTCCGATGACGTTTTATCGCTTCGCCAGTGCCGCTGAGGCCATTCGCTTCGTCATGGAAAAACTGCCCGTCGAAATGCTCCATGGGACCGTCATGGAGATCGGCGAGACGCGGTTTATCGGCAACGACATCAAGCGCCTTTATGGCAGCGATGAATATCCGCTGGCTCGTGCCCTGACCGCGTAAACGCTGAATTGAGTTCCCCCCAGGCTGGCGCAAATCGCGATGCAGTCCACATTGAAATCGGCTACAGTCCGCCCCGCGAAGCGAACCGGCCCGCCCACGCGAGGTGAGGCGACCCGCCCCGCGAGGCAATTCGAAATGGACCGGCAGGTGGCAAACGTGCCTCCTGCGAAGGAGAACACGATGCAGCACCCGGGCTTTTTTCATCGGGCCGGGCCGTTCACGCTCAAAGACATCGCCACAGCATCCGGCGCCACAGTCATCGGGGAAGACGAGCGCACCATCGACGACGTGCGTCCGTTGCAGTCCGCCACCGAGCGCGATGTGTCCTTCTTCGAAAACCGCAAATACGCCGCACTGCTGGGCACCACGCGCGCCGGCGCCTGCATTCTCTCAGCCCGCGATGTGGCCAAGGCGCCTGAAGGCATATCCATTCTCACCAGCGACTCGCCCTACACCGCGTTTGCCCGTGTTCTCACGCTCTTCTACGCTGATGCGCTGCGCAGCAAAGCAGCGGCGTCTTCCGCCCATGGCAACGGCGCACTCGTCCACGCCAGCGCGAACATTGCCGAGAACGCGACCATCGAGCCCGGTGCCGTCGTGGGCCGCGAAGCCGTGATCGGTGAGGGCACCGTCATCGCGGCCGGTGCAGTGGTAGGATACCGCGTCGTCATCGGCAAGGACTGCTACATCGGTCCTGGCGCCACCGTCACGCACGCCATTCTCGGTGATGGCGTCATCATCCATTCTGGCGCCCGCATCGGTCAGGACGGCTTCGGCTTCGCCATGAGTGCCAAGGGTCACTTGAAGGTGCCCCAGATCGGCCGCGTGTTGATCGGCGACGCTGTCGAAATCGGGGCCAACACCACCGTCGATCGCGGCTCGCTCGCCGACACCATCATCGGCGACGGCACCAAGATCGATAACCTCGTCCAGATCGCCCACAATGTCGTCATCGGCAAGCATTGCGTCATCGTCGCCCAGAGCGGCATCGCCGGCTCCGCCGAAATCGGCGACTTCGTCATCATGGGCGCCCACTCCGGCGTCATCGGCCACGTCAAGGTGGGGTCCGGCGCCCAGATCGCCGGCAGCGCACACGTCAAAGATGACGTTGAACCCGGCGCCCGCATGGGCGGCACGCCTGCGCGGCCCTTCAAGGAATGGGCCCGCGAGATCGCCGCCATCCGCCAGTTGGCCAAAAAATCCTGAACGTCTTTTCGCAAGCCAGAAAAACTAAATTCCGATTCTCCTTGTAATTTGGCCGAATAGCACGTACATACCTGATATCGACTTTGGGCCGGACCACCAGGCCGCAGCTTCTCCCGCGCTTCTAGCCTGGCAGAGCGCGTTCAGACCCTCCAAACAATCGAAAAACTGAGAGCGAGTGGGCGCGTCCGCGTGCTTGCTCGCTCGTGAGTTTATTTTAGCCTGACTGAAAAAAGGAAATGCCCATGACCCCGGGTACCGTAAAGTTCTACAACTATCAAAAAGGCTTCGGCTTCATCACGCCGGACGCTGGCGGCAAAGACGTGTTCGTGCACGCTACCGCTCTTGAGCGCGCTGGCATGCAGGGCCTCGCCGAAGGCCAGAAGGTTCGCTTCGATACCGAAGAAGATCGCCGTTCGGGCAAGATCGCGGTCGGCCGGATCGAGGCTGCTTAATAAGCGCCTCTCCACTGCACCGCAGTTGGATCAAGCCGCTCCTCACGGGGCGGCTTTTTTCATGCCGGCGCTCCCTCCAATTTTCCGCCCACGGAGTTGATCAGGATCAAGGTTGGCCATTGAGGCCTGTCGTTCTGTGATCATCACACTTGATCACAGCCGGCGGGCGGCGAAGGGGACCAACCATGACCACACCTGATGACGGGATCGACGCAGCCGGCGCGGCAACTATCGTGGCCGAAGCCATGCCGGTGCCGCCACCCTTTCCCCCGCAGGCGGCAATGACGGATGACCCCGCGGCTGTCACGACGCCCGCTGTCGAAGCAACCATTCCGCTGGCCCGCCGCCGCAAGGATCCGGACTACATCCGCCACGCCTTCGAAAGCGGCGAATACCCCTACCAAACCCGCATCCGCACCAGCGAATACGAGCAGGCGATGCTCGAACTCCAGGTCGAACTCCTCAAGGCCCAACGCTGGATCAAGGAATCGGGCGAGCGCATCGTCATTCTGTTCGAGGGCCGCGATGCCGCCGGCAAGGGCGGCACGATCAAGCGTTTCATGGAACACATGAACCCGCGCAGCGCCCGCGTCGTGGCACTAGAAAAGCCTTCCGACCGAGAGCGCACCCAATGGTACTTCCAGCGCTACATCAACCATCTGCCCGCCGCCGGCGAAATCGTCTTCTTCGACCGCTCCTGGTACAACCGCGCCGGCGTCGAGCGCGTCATGGGCTTCTGCCATCCCAACGAATATCTGGAATTCATGCGCCAGTGCCCCGAGCTTGAACGCATGCTCTCGCGCTCCGGAGTCCGCCTTTACAAGTATTGGTTTTCCGTCACCCGCGCCGAACAACTCCGCCGCTTCAAGGCCAGGGAAAAAGACCCGCTAAAGCAGTGGAAGCTCTCCCCCATCGACGTGGCCTCCCTTGATAAGTGGGATGACTATACCGAAGCCAAGGAAGCGATGTTCTTCTACACCGACACCGCCGATGCCCCCTGGACCATCATCAAATCCGACGACAAAAAACGCGCCCGCTTGAACGCCATGCAGCACTTCCTGGCGAGCCTCGAATACCCCACCAAGAACAGGAGCCTCATCCGCGGCCCTGATCCGCTCATCGTGGGAAACACCGCGCATGTCATCGGCCACGATCAGCATATCATCGGCAAGTCGATGCATCCCGAGAAGCGCCGCCGCATCCCGTGATGCCGCAATCCCGGCACGGCCTCGCCTCCCGCGATGTGCCGCACCGGCCACACGCCCTAAAACCGGCACAAAGTCGCCACGACTCTCCATCCCGCCTCTGCTATGCGAGGCAGGTTGCGGGATGAGTGGAGACGGGGCGGAATGGCGTTGAAAAGCATTTGGCAGTGGGCAGCAGCCACGATTTTGGCAACGGGTGCGGCTCTCTTCGGAGCCAGCAGCCATGCTCTGGCCATCGAACCCGCCGAAGCCGCTACCAAACCGCCGCTCACGGTCAACGTCTTCGTCTCCACGCGCAACGACACGTGCTACGACCGCGGCGACGTTGCCGCCATCACCCGCTTCGCCACTGGCGCCCGCGATCGCATCAACGCCCAAGGCGGCATTGCCGGTCACAAACTCGACCTGCGCATCCTCGACGATTACCGCGATGCCAACCGCGCCATCGCCAATGTGCGCGAGGCGCTCGCCAATCCCGACAGCATCGGCATGGTCGGCCTGTCGAGTTCCGACCGCTCCAAGGCCGTGTTCGATGCAACCGGTAAGGAGATCAAGCAGAAGAACATCCCGTTCCTCTCCGCCATCTCCGTCAACTCCATCATCGCGGACTATCCCAACGTCTTCACGATGCGCGCCTCGCAAGACGACGAGCGCCTGCCGGTGCTTGCCCAATTCGTCCGCCGCTCCGGTTTCCAGCGCCCCGCCTTCGTCGGCCAGCGCGACACGCTGTTCTCAACCAGTCTCGCAGACGGTCTGAACCGCGTCATGGGCGCCTACATCGTCGCCGACCACCGCGTCGCGATGAAAGACAACAAAGCCGACGCCGCTGAATTTCCAGCCATCATCGAAGATCTCAAAGCCAAGAACGCCGACATCGTCTTCCTAGCCATCGGCGGCGGCAGCAACGGCGAGTTCATCAAGCAACTCAAAGCCGCCGGAATAACGCCCGCCGTCATGCTCACCGGCCGCATCAACTCCGTCCCTAAGGACATCCGCCAAGATTACAACGGCTCCCTCCTCGAATTGGTGTGGGATCGCCTGCCCGATCTCATGAACGCCCGCCTGATGAACCTCATGGCCGGCCAGCCGCCCGAGGATTGGGTTTTTCTCGGCGATAAGATTTCAACGGCTCCCGGTTGGGCCAAGGGCGAATGCGAGGAGCGCCCGGCCAGCGCCACCGTCGATCCGACCTCCGACGACAACCTGCGCGCCATCGGCATCGGCACCCAATACGCTGATATGCTGGGCCTCATCGCCGCCGCCGCCCGTACCGCCCCGCGCGACGTCGGCATCAAGGATCTGCGCGCCCACATCATCGGCCAGCTGACCAGCACCTACGCCGGCGGACGTGGCGTCTTCCAGGGCCAATTCGAAAACTGGTCGTTCGACGCCAAATCGCGCACCGCGACACGCACGCCCTTCCTCGTCCAACTCGCCCCCGGCATGGGACGCACGCAGTTGGCCCCCCTCCAGTTCGCACGCCTCAAGAATGAAAACCTGCGCGCCATAGGCACCCAGTATCTCGACATTGACCTCACCCGCGTCTTCTCCGTCGATGACAACGCCAAGACGTTCCACGCCGAGTTCTATCTGGCCATGCGCGACGACGGCCAGGAGAACTCCATCGATCTGATCGAGTTTGCCAACGCAGTCATCAATCCCCAAACCAATGACCGCCAGATCACCGTGCGCATGCTCGCCAACGGCGAAAAGAGCGAAGCCTACCCAGACGGCATGAAGATTTACCACGTCTCCGGCCGCTTCCTCTTCCAGCCCAAGCTCGAAACCTTCCCCTTCGACACGCAGCGCTTTGCCATCAACATCCGGCCCAAGCGCGGCGACAAACCCTTTATCGTCCAGCCGCCGCCCGTCGAGATGCGCGACACGGCCGTCGACGCCGATGGCTGGGAACCCAAGGACCAGTACGTCGGCTACGACGAGGATTTTGTCACCACCATCGACGCCAAAACCCACCAGCCGAGCATCGTGCCCTTCTATAAGGGCTCCTTCGTCTGGATCATGGAACGCGAAACAACCGACTATTTCCTGCGCGTCGTCGTGCCTCTGCTGTTCATCATGGCGGTCGCCTACGTCTCGATCTTCATTCCGCTCTCGCACTTTGAAGCCATCGTCACCATCCAGGTGACAGCACTCCTCTCCGCCGTCGCTCTCTACCTGTCACTGCCCGCCATCGACAGCGACGGCACCACGCTGTCCGACCGCATCTTCCTCTTTGCCTATCTCGCCGTCACGGTGATGATCGCGATCTCCGTTCTGCGCATCAATCCTTTCATCACCGACCGCCCCAAGGTCCAGATGGCGCTGACCGTCGCCCACGTGGTGCTCATCCCCGTGCTCGCGCTCATCATGGCAATTTACGTCCAGCGCGCGAGCATGGGGCTCGGTTAGCTAAGCCATGCCCTGCATGCGCGCTTAAGTGGCTCTATCGTTTGCAACCGATGGGGCATAAGCCGCTACCCGCCCCTAGGCCAGCGCCGGATTAAATCTACGCAAAAGCCCGCATCCTCCGGGTCGCACGCAACCCGGCGGCAGCACGCGCGTTTCTCCTCCGCAACAATCGGAGAACAGACCAATGAGACAGACCCTCGCCGCCCTCATGCTCGGCCTCGGCGCCATCATCGCCACGCCGGCATTCGCCGATGACGACCGCCCGCCCACCGCGGAAGAGCGCACCAAGATCGAAGCCGCCCTCAAGGCCGAAGGCTTCACAGCGTGGAAAGAAATCGAATTCGACGACAACCGCTGGGAAATTGACAACGCAACCCACACCGACGGCAAAGTCTATGATGTCTTTCTGCGCAAGGACATGTCGCTCGTCTTCAAAACCCTCGACGACTGATCAGCATCACAACCCCACAAACAAAAAGGCGGCCACCCAGGCCGCCTTTTCCATATCCAATCCCACCAAACGCACCACCCCTCAGCTGTCATCCCGGGCTTGCCTGCCCCGGCGAAGGCCGGGGTGTGCGGGAGCCATCGGGCCGCACGCGCAGCTGCAAATGGCACGCCACACCCTCTCCACACCGTCATCCCGGCGAAGGCCGGGACCCAGTCAACGGTCCGCGCAATGAACGGCGCAGCCGCGTCTGAATCTGTGGTCACAATGCCGAAGAGCGACGGCACAAAGACTTGTCTGGGTCCCGGCCGTCTCCGCTTCGCTCCGCGCGCCGGGATGACGATGCTGGAGACGCGATGGACACGCTACCCCTCAGGTGTCATCCCGGGCTTTATGCCCGGGACCCATCGGGCCGCACATGATGGCGATAGTTGTAAGCTGCGATCGCACGATGCGTGTGGGGGCCCGCTGCAAAATGGGTCCCGGGCACAAGCCCCGGTATGACAGCGGCGAAACCCCTCAATTCTCATCCATCTTCAGCGCCGCAATAAACGCTTCCTGCGGAATCTCCACCCGGCCGAACTCGCGCATCTTCTTCTTACCCGCCTTCTGCTTGTCGAGCAGCTTGCGCTTGCGTGAGATGTCGCCGCCGTAGCACTTCGCGATCACGTCCTTGCGCAGCGCCTTGATCGTCTCGCGCGCAATCACCTTTGCCCCGATCGCCGCCTGTATCGGGATCTGGAACAGATGCGGCGGGATCAGCTCCTTCAGCTTCTCGCACATCGAGCGCCCGCGGCTCTCCGCCCGATGCCGGTGCACGATGATCGACAACGCATCCACCGGCTCGCTGTTCACGAGGATCGACAGCTTGACGAGATCGCCCTCTTCGTAGCCCTGAATATGATAGTCGAATGAAGCGTACCCTCGAGAGACACTCTTCAAGCGGTCGTAGAAATCGAACACCACTTCGTTGAGCGGCAGTTCGTAAACGAGCATCGCGCGCGTTCCCACGTACGTGAGCGTTTTCTGCCGTCCGCGCCGGTCCTGACACAGCTTCAAAACCGAGCCCAGATAGTCGTCGGGCACCAGGATCGTCGCCTCGATCCACGGCTCCTTGATGTGATCGATCTTCACAATGTCTGGCATGTCGGCCGGATTGTGCATCTCGATCACCGACCCATCCCGCATGTGCAGATGATAGATCACCGACGGCGCCGTCGTGATGAGATCGAGATTGAATTCCCGCTCCAAGCGCTCGGTGATGATCTCCAAGTGCAGCAGCCCAAGGAACCCGCACCGAAAGCCGAACCCGAGTGCCGCCGAACTCTCCGTCTCGAACGAAAAACTCGCATCGTTGAGCCGCAGCCGCGACATCGCTTCGCGCAGATCTTCGAAGTCCGCTGCATCCACGGGAAACAAACCGCAGAACACAACTGGCTGTGCCGGCTTGAAGCCCGGGAGCGCCTCCGCCGTCGGGTTCTTCTCGTCCGTGATCGTATCGCCGACGCGCGTATCGGCCACTTCCTTGATGGCGCCGGTGAAGAACCCGATCTCGCCCGGGCCCAGTTCCGCGAGCATTTCCTGCTTCGGCCGGAAGATGCCGACGCGCTCGACCGGATAAGCGCCGTCCGTCGACATCATCTTCACCCGCTGGCCCTTCTTCAGCGTGCCCTCAATGACGCGCACAAGTACGACGACGCCGAGGTAAGCGTCGTACCAGCTGTCCACCAGCATCGCTTTCAGCGGCTTGTTGCGGTCGCCCCTGGGCGGCGGCAGCCGCTCAACGATTGCTTCCAGCACGGCGGCGACATTAAGCCCGGTCTTCGCCGAAACCCCGATCGCCTCCGACGCATCGATCCCGATCACGTCCTCGATCTGCTGCTTCACGCGGTCTTCGTCCGCCGACGGCAGATCGATCTTATTGAGCACGGGCAGAATATCGAGGTTGTTGTCGATCGCCTGATAGACGTTGGCCAGCGTCTGCGCTTCCACACCCTGGCTGGCATCGACGACGAGGATGGCCCCCTCGCACGCCGCCAGCGACCGCGACACCTCGTAGGCGAAGTCCACATGCCCGGGGGTGTCCATCAGGTTGAGCTGATAGGTCTTTCCGTCCTTCGCCTTGTAGTCCAGGCGCACCGTCTGCGCCTTGATGGTGATGCCCCGCTCACGCTCGATATCCATGCTGTCGAGGATCTGCGCCTTCATCTCTCGGTCCGAGACGTTGCCGCACAGCTGGATGAGCCGGTCCGACAGCGTCGACTTGCCGTGGTCGATGTGAGCGATGATGGAGAAATTACGGATCAGGGAGGTATCTGTCATGCGCGGCTGATAGCACTTGGGTTTCCCCGGCAAAAGGGGCGATGTCCGGTCACCGTCGAACCGTCGCAGGACGGAACGTTCACCTGAGCTGTCACTTCCACCTCTGGCCACCCATCACGGCGTGTGCAACAATCGCGCAAACCAATAAATTAACGGGAGAAATGAACATGGCAGGCACGTCGAATTCGCGCGGAAAAGGGTTCAAGGACGCCCTCAGCGCGGCGGGCGTCAACGAGGAGGTCCAGTCGGCCCTGACGTCGGCATTCGAGGCCATGAGCGATTGGCGCCAGGACGCCGCGAGCCAGGCCGAGCGCCACGGCAACAAGGTCTTCGACAAGATGGGCAACGCCGCCAAGGCCATGGGCTGGCCGCCCGAACTGGTCGACATGACCCGCCAGCAAATGCAGCAGGCGTCCAAAATGCAGATTCAGGTGCTCGATCAGGTCATGGATGCCTGGGAGCAGCAAGTCAAAAACCCCGGCGCCGGCCTGCCCATGGCGGGTGGCAGCGGAACTCCGTTCCAGTTCCCCACCTTTGGCAACATGCCGGGGATGCCCGGGATGCCAGGAATGTACGGAATGCCGGGCATGCCCAACATGTTCGATATGAAGAACATGCCCGACTTCGGCTCCATGCCGACGGCCCCCCTCCAGTTCTGGATGCAGGCCGCCGAGATGTGGCAGAAGAGCTGGCAGCAGGCGCTCTCGTCCTGGATGGAAGCGCAGTCGTCAATGATGGGCGGCAACGACAAGGGTCCCGGAAAGCGATAGGAAAGCGCTGATCCACAAACCTAATGATCGGCAAAAACCGGCTGCGGCCCCGCAGCCGGTTTTTTGCGTTTAACCAACTGCAAAGCCCGGAATTCGCGCACCAGATGCGCGTGTGTTGACCGTTGCCGCCAAAGGGCAACCGCTTTAACGTCCGCCGCATAAGAATGGGCACGTAGGGGATTTCCCTTGCCCAAAAAAGCACGGGGGAAATTATGACGGTGTCCGAAACGCGCGGAGCGAGTGCGCCTGCCGGTCCTCAAGCTTCAACGATCGGCGCCGACCTGCTCGCCTCCGTCGTCGTCTTCCTCGTAGCGCTCCCCCTTTGCATGGGGGTCGCGCTGGCCTCTGGCCTGCCGCCCACCGCCGGCATCGTCACGGGCATCATCGGCGGCATCATCGTCGGCTTTCTTGCGGGCTCGCCGTTGCAGGTCAGCGGTCCCGCCGCCGGTCTCGCCGTGCTGGTCTATGAACTGGTCCAGTCGTACGGCGTCGAAATGCTGGGCACCATCGTGCTCTTCGCGGGCCTCCTCCAGTTGGCAGCCGGCGTCTTGAAGCTCGGCCAATGGTTCCGCGCCGTCTCCCCCGCCGTCATCCACGGCATGCTGGCCGGCATCGGCATTCTCATCTTCGCCGCCCAGTTCCACGTCATGCTCGATGGAAAACCCATCGGCACCGGCATCCAGAATTTGCTCGGCATCCCCGGCGCCATCATGGATGCCATCCAGGCCGGCGACAGCCGCCTCACCGCAGGCGAAATCGGCGTCCTCACCATCGCAGCGATCTTCGCCTGGGCCTCGTTGGCGCCAAAATCGCTGAAGGTCATACCCGCCCCGCTCGTCGGCGTTGTCATCGGCATGATCGCCGCCGCCGTCTTCCACCTCGACTCCATCAAATACGTTAGCGTCCCAGAAAACTTCTGGTCGACGCTCGTCTTTCCGACGCCCGACACGGTTGGCCGCTTTTTCACCGACTACCACATGATGATCGGCGCCGCGGCCATCGCCTTCATTGCGTCTGCCGAAACGCTCCTCTGCGCCACCGCCGTAGACCAGATGCACTCCGGCCCGCGCACTAAGTATGACAGAGAACTTTCCGCCCAAGGCATCGGCAATGCCCTTTGCGGCGCTCTGGGCGCGCTTCCCATGACGGGCGTGATTGTCCGCTCCGGCGCCAACGTCGAAGCCGGAGCAAAGACGCGCGCGTCTGCCATCCTGCACGGCGTCTGGCTGCTCCTGTTCGCGAGCCTCCTGCCTTGGACACTCTCCTACATCCCGCTGTCGTCGCTCGCCGCGGTCCTCGTCTACACCGGCTACAAACTCGCCTATCCCAAGATCGTGCCGACGCTGCTGAAGTACGGCAACGCCAAGGTCTTCATCTACGCCGCGACCATCATCATGATCGTCTCCACCGACCTCCTAAAGGGGGTGCTGACGGGCGTCGTCCTCTCGCTCGCCCGCGTGCTTTATGCGCTCTCCCGCCTCGACATCGAGACCAAACCGGTTCCCGGCACCAACCGCATCGACATGCATCTATCGGGTACCGCCACTGTCATCGGCCTGCCCAAACTCGCCCAGGCCCTCGAGGCGCTTCCCCAGGGTTCCGACGTGACCATCCATATCGAAGACGTCGACTACATCGACCACTCCTGCCTCGACCTGCTCGCCAACTGGGAAAAGCAGCACAAGTCCACCGGCGGCAACCTCACCATCGAATGGCACCAGCTCGCCCAGAAATACCACCGGCGCCACAAGACAGCCTCGGCCGAGGCTGCCGGCAGTCCGTGAGGCCACTTAGGACCCACTTTCGACCCCGAACCGTCTTGACGCCGCCACACCGCCGGGCATGAGTGGCGCGGTTTGATGGAACCAAGTTTGATGGAACCAGGGGAGCTTTGGGCCGGGATGAGACGCGACCGCTTTTTCGCAACGATGGTGGCCACGATGGCGGCCGGTATTACAACCCTCGCACTGTCATCCACCGCAACCTTCGCTCAAGGCATCGAATTCGGTCCCACCGACACGAAGCCCGCACCCGTCGCCAAACCCAAGCCCCCCGCCGCGAAACCGCCGGCGCCTACGGCAGCCCAGCCGCAACCGGCCGCCGCTGCCGCACCAATTGCGCGTCAGGTCCCCGCCGCCAACGCCGCCAATTCGCTCGCCGCCAAATACGCCACCTCCGGCCTGCCGCCGAAACCCAACCCCGCCAACTGCAAGAACGAAGTCGGCTTCAACACGTGGCTGGCCTCCTTCCGCAAGCAAGCCGCCGCCGAAGGCGTCTCCGCCCGCACCATCTCGCTCGCTCTCGACGGCCGCACGCTCGACAGCGGCGTCATCGCGCGCGACCGCAAGCAGGGCTTCTTTGCCCAAAGCTTCACTGACTTCGCCGCCAAGCTCGCCACCAACAACCGCGTCACCAACGGCCGAGCTCAGATCAAGAAAAATGCCGACACCTTCGACCGCGCTGGCAAAGAGTATGGCGTCCCTGCCTCTGTCATCACTGGCTTCTGGGCTCTTGAAAGCGATTTCGGCGCCGGCATGGGCAAACTGCCAATCCTGAACTCGCTGACCACGCTCGCCTACGACTGCCGCCGCGGCGAGATGTTCCGCAAAGAGCTCATGGCCGCCCTGGAAATCATCGATCGCGGCGACATGACGCCCGACACCATGATCGGCTCCTGGGCCGGCGAAATCGGTCAGACCCAATTCCTGCCCACCCGCTATCTCGCTCACGCCATCGACTATGACGGCGACGGCGACATCAATCTCTTCGCCAGCCCAACCGACATCATCGGCTCTACCGCCAACTATATGACCCACCTCGGCTGGCGCCGCGATGAACCCTGGCTGGAAGAAGTGATCGTCACGAACGACCTGCCCTGGGATAAAGCCGACCTCGCCATCAAACTCCCCCGCTCGCAGTGGTCCACGTGGGGCGTGACCAAAGTTGATGGCTTGGCCCTTCCCGCCGACGCCATGCCGGCCTCGCTGATGCTCCCCATGGGCCGCTACGGCCCCGCGTTCCTCGCCTACGAAAACTTCAACGTTTATCTGCAGTGGAACCAGTCGCTCACCTACGCCATCACCGCAGCTTGGCTGTCCACCCGCATCGACGGCGCGCCCCCGATGCAAAAGCCCAAGCGCCAAATCGCCGTTCTCGGCCAGGATGACGCCAAGGAACTGCAACGTCAGTTGAAAAAACGTGGCTTCGACGTCGGCGAGGTCGATGGGAAAATCGGCGCGAATACGCGCGCCGCCGTCAAAGCGATGCAGGTCAAGCTCGGCTTCCCCGCCGACAGCTACCCCACGCCCGAGTTACTTGCAGCCCTGCAAAGCGAAAGCTGAGCGGCAGCGTTCGGGAGTCAATCCTGGAATAGGAGTTTGACGCGATGCGCCGTCTATTACTTGTGATCACGCACATCGCGGCCGTTGCGGTCGGCTTCGCGCTCGGCGTCTATACTTTGCCGATCCTGACGGCCGATCATGGACCAGACAAAACGGCGCTCGAGCAAGCCGCCTCCGCTGCGCAATTTACTGCAACGTTCGATCGCAAGCTCAAGGGCAGTGATTTCTTCCATTGGGGCGAAGGCAGCATCCACGTGATGCCCGATAAAATCGCACATGTCGGCCGCTTATCGCCCGGCCCCGATTATAAACTCTATCTCACGCCCGAGTTCGTCGACGACGAAGTCTCATTCTTGAAGTTGAAGGATAAAGCCGCCCGCATCGGCGACGTAAAATCTTTTGATGGCTTCTTGCTCGCGGTGCCCTCGGGGGTCGACGTCGCGTCCTACAACACGGTCGTCGTCTGGTGCGAGGCGTTCGGTGAATTCATTAGCGCCGCGAAATACCGCTGATCCAATAACAAAAGCGGCCACCGTCTGGGCAAGACGGCGGCCGGCTTATTTATTGTAACGAGCGTGCGACGGCAGCAAATACGCTCAGAGCTTGCAGATCGTCGACGCGCCACGGCACGTCCAACCCCACGAACCGCCCTTTTTGCACGAATACTTGCGCGGTCCGAACGAGTAGCCGGGCGTCGTGCCGTTCGCCATCCATGACGCCCAAGCACCCCAATCCACCGCCTGCAACAGCGCCTCGTCGACCTGGAACTTGGCGTCCTTTTCCGAGCCCGCCTCGCCGACAGCGCCCTTGCGCACACACTCTTTGGCTTCCGCCGAAGCCGCGGCACCGAGCAGGATACCTGCGGCAGCCACCGCCGCCGTCATGGCGCGAACGATCTTGGTCATTGGTTTTGGCCTCCCAGCCCCGTTGCGAGAATCAACTCTGAAACTTTGTCCCGCGAAGCACCCCTTGACCACAGCCGCGCCCCAAAAACGTGGGGAAGATCGTCAGGCGGCATCCAATCAAATCCGCTGCACGGCGCGGAAAGCACAGCTAATGTGGTCGCGATGAGAATAACCCACAGCTATCGCGCGCGACTGTGCGCCCTGACATCGCTCACCGGCCTGCTGCTGACCAGCATCGATGCTGTTGCGGCCGGCCCCGGCGTCATCGGCACCGATGATCGCAAGCCCGTCACGGAAACGGGCCGCCCCTGGGATGCCATCGGGCAGGTCAACATCGGCGGTTATCGCGCGCTTGGCCAATGCACCGGCACGCTGGTCCGCCCGAACCTCGTCATCACCGCCGCCCATTGCCTCATGAACGACGCCACCGGCAAACCGCATCCCTTCCGCCACATCCATTTCCTGGCTGGCGTCCGCGGCGGCAAGCATGCGGCGCACGCCAAGGCGAAATGCCTCCGCTTCCTCAACGGACACACCTACGTTCCGCAGAGAAATGCCAACGGCGTGCCGCTCAGCGCCATGTTCCAGGACGTTGCCGCCATCACGCTCGACGCCGATCTCGCCATCGAACCGGCAACCATCGCCGATGCCCGCCCCCGCGCCCCCGGCGAACCGCTCGTCCACGCCGCCTATCCCGCCGACCGACGCTTTCAGCTGCAAGCCCACACCGGCTGCCGCCTCTTGCAACCCAATCGCCCAACACCTGTCTGGCTCAGCGACTGCGACACGCACCCCGCCAGTTCCGGCGGCCCCGTCTTCGTCGAAGAGAATGGCAGCCTCGCGCTGGCCGCCGTCATGGTGGGCGCCGGCCGTGCCAACACCACCGCCATTCCACTCGCCACCTGGCAAGAACTGCTCGACGGCAACGCCTGCGAACAGCGCTAAGCTCCACTCACGCCTTCTCGTCGCCCGTCAGAACCTTGCCCATCCACTCGTCGATCGTGATCTGCCCGACCTTGTCCACCACCGCCGTTTCGTGCGGCCGCAGCACATCCTGAATGCCATCGATGCGCTTCCATTCGCAAAACGGCGTATCGGCATTCTCGGTCGGCGCGTAGCGCGACGTCTGCACCTTCTGATATCGGTGCACGTAGCGCGGGCAGTTCATCCACAATTCCGAGACGGTCACAATCACCGCCAGTTCCGCTTCCTTGAACATTGACAGCGCCTTCGGGTCCCGCGAGATCGCCGCCCGCCCTTGCACGCGCAAGCGAAACGGCTTCTCAAGATCGATGAACAGAAACCCGACTTCCGGGTTGCCCGCGATGTTGCCCATCGACAGATACATTCCATTGCCGTCGTAGCTCGGAAACGCCAGCGTCTGCGCATCGAGCACACGAACAAAGCCCGGCACGCCACCCTTGTACGACACCGTCGGCCGCCCGCGATCATCCACCGTCGTCAGGAAAAACATGTCCCGGCTTTCAATAAAGCCCTTCTCCATGTCGGTGATTTCGGTCTTCATCGCGATCGCTTCTATGCGGTCGGCCATCGCCCGCGACTCGAACTGATCCTGCAGCGCGCGGTGCTCGGGCCCATACAAGCGGCTCATGGTGCATTTCCCCTTTGTGACGTTTTATGTTGTGGTTTCGCTGGCCTTATAGCATTGCCGAAACGAAAGTGGCCCCGGCGCGTCGCGGACTTTCCCGCCAAGCCAACACCCATCCTGAACACAAGGCGCAAGCTTGCCCGTTTCTCCCACATCGTTTGGCGCGATTGACATCCCAACGCCGCCCGCCCCGCGCGGCCGCCGCGTTGGGTTGATGGGTGGCTCGTTCAATCCACCGCACGCCGGTCACCGCCTCGCCGCTGAGGAAGCCCTGCAACGTCTCGGCCTCGACGAACTCTGGTGGATCGTCACGCCGGGAAATCCGCTGAAATCCCACGGCGACCTGAAGCCGCTGACGGACCGGCTGACTGCTGTACGCGCCATGGCCCTGGATCCGCGCATGCGCGTCACGTCGTTCGAAGCAGCACTTGGCTCACCCTACACCGCCGTCACACTCCAGTTCTTGAAACGCCGCTATCCGACCGTGCGGTTCGTCTGGGTCATGGGAGCCGACAATCTCGCCACCTTCCACCGCTGGCAGGATTGGCGCGGCATCGCTGCGGCCATGCCCATCGCTGTCGTCGACCGCCCGGACCACCGGTTACCGGCCCTGGCCTCCAAGACGGCCAAAGCCCTCGAGCGGTTGCGAATCCCAGAAGCCAAAGCCCGCGCCCTGGCCACCATGCCGCCCCCGGCCTGGGTATTTCTAACCAATCCGCTCGCCCCCCACTCCTCAACCGCAATCAGGCAAGCTGCTGATTCATAAACTATTTTTGACATTCGCCTGTGGCAACTCAGTGCGGACATGCGGGCAATGGGTTGCCGGAATCCCCGCCGCGCCTTATCTTTGCTGCGTGTTGGTGCTGGACCAACCCGAAGCTTGGCCCCATACCGGCCCCTCGCGACGTAAACGGAAAGGATCTAGAGACCCCCACATGCCAACCTCCACCGGAGCGGCCCCGAAGGGCGCTTCTACCGCTGCCAAAGCCCCTGAAGGCTCGGCAGCGTCCGCATTGGCCGACCTCTTGAAGGACGTCGTCGACTGGCTCGACGAGTTCAAGGCCGAAGAGATCGTAACCATCGATCTCTCAGGAAAGTCCTCCATCGGCGATTTCATGGTCGTCGCCTCCGGACGGACCGACCGCCACGTCGGCGCCATCGCCGATCAGCTGCGCCAGAAACTCAAAGAATCCGGCTGCCCGACCGTCCGCGTCGAGGGCCTGGAAACCTGCGACTGGGTGCTGATCGACAGCGGCGATATCATCGTCCATGTCTTCCGGCCCGAAGTCCGCGATTTCTACAACCTCGAGAAAATGTGGTCGGTGGACCGTCCCGCCGACGCGGCTCACTAAGCCGGGCCGCGCGAAGGACGCTGGATGCGCGTTGAAATTCTGGCCATCGGGCGTCTGAAGGACGAGGCCGAAAGCATGATCGTGGCGCGCTACCAGAAGCGCTTTGACCAGACCGGGCGTCCGTGCGGTCTGGGGCCGTTGACCATCGCCGAATTCCCCGAAAGCCGAGCCTCCAGCGTCGCCGATCGCAAAGCCGACGAAGCCGCTCGCCTTTTGAAAGCGGCCGGCAACTCAGCCCTCATCGTCTTGGAAGTTACCGGCAAACCGCTCACCAGCGAAGCCTTTGCAGCCCATCTTCGTGACTTGGCGGCAGCGGCCACCAAGTCCTGCGCATTCCTGATCGGCGGACCCGACGGCCACGGCCCCGCTGTCCTAGCCGCTCCAAGCCTCAAACTCTCCCTCGGCGCCCTCACCCTCCCCCACGGTCTCGCCCGCGTCGTGCTCGCCGAACAGCTCTACCGTGCCGCTACAATCCTGACCGGCCACCCCTATCACCGCGCGTAAAAGCTGTTTGTGGCTTGGCGAGGCAGCGCCGTCCGGCTATTGCCATGGGCAGGTGGGCAATTTGCCCGCACGCCATGCCAAGACGACACGGGAGGGGCCGGGGGGTTCCGACACTGCCCGCACGTCTAAAAATGTGAATGCGCGTCAACCGTTGCGTCAGTTGAGGAGAACGTCCATGTCCACCAGCGTCATCGAGATCTTGAAAGGCTTCATCACCCCGAACCTGCTGAACGGCGTCGGTTCGGCAATCGGAATTCCAGGCGATGTCGCCGGTCGCGGTCTCACCGACCTCGTTGGACAATACCTCGGCGCCCTCGTGCAGCAATCGGGCGATCGCGATGCGATGTCGAACGTCGCGGAACTCGCCAATTCCGTCTCGCGCGACACCTCCGGCATCAACGATATCAAGGGCCTTCTCGCCGGCGGCATCCCGAGCACGATGGCTGTCCTCGCCGGCAACCGGCTGATGGGCTCGCTGTTCGGCGTCTGGCAGGCATCGACCGTTCACAAGACCGCAAGCGCATTGAACATCGGCCCCGTCGCATCCTCGTCGCTCTTCAATCTCGCAGCCCCCCTCGTCCTGTCGGCGATCTCTAAGCGCCTCGGCGGTGGCGCACTCACAGGCGCAGCCCTCACCGCTCTCATCGGTCAGGAAAAGGGTGCGATGATGAGCGGCCTCAGCTCGCTCGCCTCCAACATCGTGTCGCCCGTCAAGGCCGCCGCTCCCGCCGCTGTGGCCCCCGCGGCCGTTGCCGCCGCGGCACCCGTCGCCGCAGCCGCAGTCAAGGCAGCCACACGCACCGCCGCTCCGGCAGCCGCCGCACCTGCATACGCCGGACGCGACAACGGCCTCTTCACGTCCTTCCTCTGGCTGCTGTTACCGCTCGCCTTCATCGGCTGGCTGGCGTGGCAGAAATTGAATGAGCCACCGGCCGAACCGCCCGCGCCCGCAGCCGCGGCGGAACCCGCCGCAGCACCCGCTGCAGCACCCGCTGCCGCTGCCAGACCCGAGCCCGCGGCCGGGTTCACGCGCATCGGCCTCGCTGGTGGCACCGACATCGATGCCGCAACCGATGGAGTCGAATCCAAGATCATCGCTTTCATCAATGATCCGGGCGCCGTGATCGACAAGACGGTCTGGTTCAACTTCGACCGCCTCACCTTTGAGACGGGCTCCACCAGCCTGACGTCGGAATCCAAAGCGCAGATCGACAACATCGTCGCGATCCTCAACGCTTACCCTGCTGTGAAGATCAAGATCGGCGGCTACACCGACAACGTCGGCGACCCGCAGGCGAACCTCGATCTTTCTGGCAATCGCGCCGTCAAAGTGATGGAAGCCATTGTGGCAGGCGGCATCGCAGCCGACCGCGTCGAAGCCGAAGGCTATGGCGACCAGTTCCCCGTCGCCGATAACGCCACGGACGAAGGCCGCGCCCAGAACCGCCGCACGTCAGTCAGCATCCGCGCGAAGTAGCCCCACACCGGCCTGCCGAGTGTGGGCGAAAAAAAGCCCACACCGGCTGTCTTAATTTTTGAAATCATAAAGCGGGGCCTTCGGGTCCCGCTTTTTTGCGTCACATCTTCTGCACAAACCAATCGATGGTCCGCTGTGGGGCGACGCGTTTCAGCGCCGCCGCGAAGTACGTCGGCTTCGTCACGTAGTAGCGCATTTTCGGGCGCGCACTCTCCACTGCGTGCACGAGCTTTTCGGTCACGGCTTCCGGCTCCAGCTTGAACGCGTCGTTGCCGCCCTGCTCCATGCGCGCCAACCGCGCTTCATAAAGCGCCCGGTGCGGCGATGCCGGGATATCGATGGTCGCCACGAAATTGGCCAGCGCGTGTTCCACGAACCGCGTCCGGATCGGCCCCGGCTCGATCAGCGACACATGTACGCCGCTTCCCTTGAGTTCGATCCGCAGGCTGTCGCTCAACGCCTCCATCGCGAATTTCGATGCGCAGTAAGCCCCGCGAAACGGCGCCGCAACGAGCCCCAGCACCGACGAGCACTGCACGATCCGTCCATGCCCCTGCCGCCGCATGACCGGCAGAATGCGACGCGTCAAATCATGCTGCGCGAACAGATTGACCTCGAACTGCCGCCGCAGCGCCTCGCCCGGCAAATCCTCAATCGCGCCGACCTGCCCATACGCCGCGTTGTTGAACAGCGCATCAATGCGCCCGCCTGAGATCGTCAACGCTCGCTCCGCGCAGGCTGCCACCGACGCCGGATCCGACATCTCCACATGCACCGCATCGACGCCGATATCGGCCCTCAACATCGCCAGATCGTCGTCGCGCCGTGCCGTTGCAATCACATGCCAGCCGCGCGCCTTCATCACCCGCGCCGACGCTAGCCCGATCCCCGACGAACAGCCTGTGATGAGGATGGTGCGCGCGCTCATACCAAGCTCCAGCGGTGATTGATCACGTCATTGCACGCGTTACGTCGGCCAAACGACATACGCCTCGCCCAGATGCCCATACGTGCGCACATCCGGATGCAGAATTTCAGCGAGAATTTCCGCGCTCTCCACGAGCCGCGGCCCCGGCCGGTTGAAAAACGCATTTCCGTCGGCCACGAACACGCGGCCCTCGCGCACGGCGCGCAGCGATTTGAACACAGGATGCCCGCGCATCGCTTCCAACTCGGGCAGCGAGGTCGCGATGTCGTAGCCGCACGGCCCGACCAAGAGAATGTCGGGATCGGCCGCCGCAAAGTCTTCCCAGCTCACCCACGGCGAGTTTTCGCCGCTCACGCCAAACGGACTGATCCCGCCCGCCGCCGTGATCAATTCCGGCATCCAATGCCCGCCCGACATCGGTGGCTCGATCCACTCGACAAACCCGAGTTTTGGCCGCGACCGCCCCTCGACCGACGCCGCAATCTCCGCGATGCGGCTCTGCATCGACGCCACGAGTTCCGCCCCCGCCGCCGGCCGCCCAATGGCCTCGGCGACACTTAGGATATCCGCATAAACGTCCGACAACGTGTGCGGGCGGAGCGAAACGATCCGCGCGCTGCTGTCGGTCCAGGTGCACAGCGCCGCCCGCACGTCCGCCAGCGACACCGCGCACACCTCGCACTGATCCTGCGTCAGGATCACGTCCGGTGCCAGCGCCCGCATGCGATCCGCGTCCACCTCGTAAACCGCCAGACCCTGCTCCAAGAGCCCTTTGACCGAGCGGTCGATCTCCACACTCGTCGCGCCATGCACTTTGAATTTCGCCCGCGTCAGCTGCGGCAAGCCGAGAACGCCCGGCGGATAATCGCACTCGTGCGACCGCGCCACTTGGGTGCCGCCCGCGCCGAGGGCGTGCAGAATTTCGGTGGCGCTCGCGATCAACGAGATGACCCGGGGCGGAGAGGACGTGTGTGCGATGCTGCTCATGCAAGCGTCATGGCATCACCCGCGCGCCGCTTCAACCGCTTACTGCAACCGGTCAGCCATGACGGAAATCGTGCGCGCATACACTTCCGCCCGGTTCCAATCTTTGATCACACCGTAGTTCGCCGAACCCGGCTGCCACGAGCCGCCGCCCTGCCAGCCGTGCCCCTTCATGAAGTTGGCCGTCGAGGCGAGAATGTCGGGCACCGAGCGCACCAGATCGCGCCGCCCATCGCCATCAAAATCGACCGCATACTTGTCATAGGAGCCCGGCAAAAACTGAACCTGCCCGATCTCGCCCGCCCAGCCGCCGCGCAGCTGCGCCGGGGTCATGTCGCCCCGCTGCACGATCCGCATCGCCGCCATGAGATGCCCCGTGAAGAACTCCGACCGGCGGCAATCGTAGGCCAGCGTCGCAATCGCCTGAATGATCGAATACTTGCCCGAACCATCGCGGCCGAAATTCGTCTCCAGCCCCCAGATCGAAACCAGAATCTCCTTCGGCACGCCGTAGCGCTTCTCGATCTTCGACAGTAGCCCGGCATGCGTCTTCATCTTCGCCCGCGCGCTGTTCAACAGGCCCGGCCCCACGCGCTTGGCGTAAAACTGCTCGAAGCTGAGCTTGAACGATTTCTGCGATCGGTCGCGCCGGATGACTGAGCGGTCGTAACTCACGCCATCTAAAGCCCGCGTCAGCGTCGCCTGCGATATGCCCGCCGACTTCGCCCGCCCCTCGAAATCCGACAGCCATGCTTGAAAACCACCCGCATCGTTACCGCAGGATTTGGCCATCGCGTGCCCTGCCGACACAAACAAAATAGCGGCTGCCGCCGCAATAAAAGTCAGCCGCATCATCAAACTCCAATCCGTCTCAAACAAAATCGCAACGCTCCTATTGGCTACAACTGTGGCAGCTACGCGAACCAGCGCGATGAGTCGCAGGCACGAAAAAGGCGGTGGCTTTTTGAGCCACCGCCTGAGGTTGAACCTCGTAATCAGGAATTGCCCTTAGCGGCAGAACCACACCGGGCCGACGGAAACACAGCCGCGCGAACGCCAGTTATATGGGCGCGAATAGTAGCGGTTGTAGTTCCGGTAGCGGTAGTACCGGCGATCATTGCGCCAATTCCTATTATACATGCGGCGCTCGCGGCGATCATTGATGCCGTTGCGATTACGGTCGCGGACTTGGATCACGTCAGCGTGCACAGCACCCTGCGTAGCGCCCGCAGCCTTGGACAGCGGAGCAGCCGTTGCCGCCTGTGCGCCCATCAAGCCGCCCATTGCGAGGACAGCGATCGTCATAAGTGTTTTCTTCACGGGGAGTCTCCTTGCTCATGATCTTTACGTTCGAAAGCACTTCCCCGGCGTGACCCTGAGGTGTGCGGCTCTCGATCGAACCAGACACATGGAAAACAACGATCGGCCGTCCAGGTTCCGTCGGTACGCCTGCGATAAATAATTGAGTGTGCAGGGAACGATTGCAGGCGGCGTATCAGCAACGTGACCGCTGCCTATCTGGCAGCCAGCAATTCGATAAAAACATCGCCGTCGTGCATTTTCATCTTCAGTATCGCGCCGTCGAGCTCAAAGGTCTCCACCGTCTCGAGTGAAGCCAGAAACGCCCGCTCGATGCCCATCGCGCCGAGGCAGTAAACCCGTTTACTCTGCGGCGCGCCCACATCGATAGCGGGCGGATCGATATACTCCACCGGCGCCCAGAACTGATTGCACCCTGTTGTCCCCGCCACACGATCGGCTTCGAACGTCAGCGTCAGTCCAGCCGGCACCGCCACGCCCTGCACCTTCGTCACGGTCCATGACGTACCGAGCAGCGGATGCTGCGACGCGCTGACGGCGCCGTGGGTCACCCATGGCGCCGTCAGAAGTGCAATCAGTATCGTTGTAAGACGCACGCTCAATTGGCGCCTTCCAGAAGGCGGCGCGCAATAACCTGCGCTTGGATCTCGGCCGCGCCCTCGAAGATGTTCAGAATGCGCGCATCGCACAGCACGCGCGACACGGGATACTCGAGCGCGAAGCCGTTGCCGCCGTGGATCTGCAGCGCGTTGTCCGCGTTCGCCCAGGCGACGCGCGCACCGAGCAGCTTCGCCATGCCCGCTTCCAAATCGCAGCGGCGGCCCTGATCCTTTTCGCGCGCCGCGAAATAGGTGAGCTGGCGCGCAATCATGGTTTCGACGGCCATCATCACGACCTTGTTCGAAACGCGCGGGAACTTGTAAATCGGCGCCCCGAACTGCACGCGGTCCAGCGCATACTTGAGCGCCAGATCCATCGCGCACTGGGCCACGCCGACAGCACGCGCCGCAGTCTGGATGCGAGCGCCTTCGAACGTCGCCATCAGCTGCTTGAAGCCTTGGCCTTCGACCCCGCCGAGCAGGCTTTCGGCCGGCACCTCGAAGGCATCGAACGAAATGTCGTATTCCTTCATGCCGCGATAGCCGAGCACTTCGATTTCGCCGCCCGACATGCCCTTCGCCGGGAACGGGTTTTCGTCCGAACCGCGCGGCTTTTCTGCAAGGAACATGGAAAGGCCCTTATAGCCCTTCTCGTTCGGATTGGTTCGGGCAAGAACTGTCATCACGTCGGCGCGCACGGGATGCGTGATCCAGGTCTTCTGACCGGTGATCTTCCACACATCGCCGTGCTTTTCAGCCCGCGTCTTGAGCGAGGCGAGGTCAGAGCCCGTGTTGGGCTCGGTAAACACAGCCGTTGGGAGCATTTCACCAGCCGCGATCGCTGGCAGGTACTTGGCCTTCTGTTCCGGCGTGCCATTGTGGAGAATAAGTTCGCCGGCGATTTCCGCGCGCGTGCCCAGCGACCCGACGCCGATGTAACCGCGCGACAGTTCTTCCGACACGACGCACATGGCAAGCTTGCCCAGGCCCATGCCGCCGAACTCTTCCGGCAGCGAGATCGAAAACACGCCGAGCTCGGCCAGATGCTTATAGGTTTCCAGCGGAATGTATTCGTTCTTCAGGTGCCACTCGTGCGCGTGCGGCACCACTTCTGCGTCCGAGAACGTCTTCATCTGCTCGGCGATTTCAGCGTGCGTCTCATCGAGCCCGCTGTGACCATAAGTGGTCGCGCCCTGCATGTCTTCGATGAGGTCGGCGAGCCGCTGCTTCACATAAGAAGCGCTGCCTTCCGCCAACACATCGGCGACCGAGTCTTCGTACCGGCGGATCTCCGCGCGCGGAATGCCGAGTGCTTCCGGCCGGATGATCTCCACCTGGCTCATCGGAATACCGCCGGCGATCTGCGCGCCATATTCTCCAAAAGCAGCAAGCAGGATCAGCTGTTCGATTTCGCCGAACTTGCCCTCGGCCTCGAGATTGGCGGCCCACACGTTCATCTGCCGAAGCGATTCCACCGTGGTCGCAAACCAGGCCAGACCGTGCGCGGCATGCTGGGCGGCGTCCATACCACCGGCATCCTGGATGATCTGACGCACACCGGACTTGGCGAGGACGAGAATGCGGTCAGCCGCGCTGACGACCTCGGCCGTCCGCTCGATCAGCCGTTTGGGATCGGCGGCCAAGCTATCGGCCTTGGGCTTCAGCTGAGCGATGGTCATGTCGTCTCCTCCAGACTTGGGGCTTGGTGCCGCCCCCAAGGCGATGGCCGGGGGCGCGAGATTGCATTGTGATGTCCTGTCGGGCGTCACATTTATCTGTACCGCTAGGGCTGGCAATCGCAACCCTGCGCGACACGCGCGCGCGGCTGGTCATTGCCCCCCGGCAGCGACAAACGAGGCGACCCGCGAGGCCGGAGGCGCCCCAGACACAGGATACCCCGTGAGAGGGAACGCGCACCCGGCACTCCGGTTGCCACATTGAGACCCTGCCGTTACGCACGCCGGCCGGGAGCGGATCCCTGCCCCGTCCAGGCGGGCGCCTGCGGCCCCGGTTACCGCGCTTTGGAGCCCCTTGCGGACTTTATCCCGCGCGCGGTTCGCCGCATCCAGATTGGCGAACATCCGTGCAACATGCCCGCAACAACGGCGAATTCTTAACCGTTCGCATCTCGACCGGGCTTGGCAGGACCGTTAGGTTCGCGAGCCTCGACCAACGCCAAGAAGGCGGAAAACCCACCGAGCCGCATGAACCGTTACCGCACATTCCTGGGGGCACTCTATCGGCTCTATGAGCACTCGGGCTTTTCGCTCGCCGGCGCGGTCGCTTTCTCATTCGTGGTCTCCCTCTTTCCCTTTTGCATCTTTGTCGGCGCCCTCTCAGGCATCTTCGGCGGCCGCGAATTGGCCACCCAGGCCGTAGCCCAGCTCTTCGACATCTTGCCCGAAGCCGTCGCCTCCGCGCTCGCCCCGCAGGTGGAATCGATCATGGGCTCCAGCCGTATCGACCTCCTAACGGCCTCCGGCTTCCTCGCCCTCTTCTTCGCAACGAGCGCCATTGAAACCATGCGCGCTGCGCTGAATGGGGCCTACCGCGTGCAGGAGAAGCGGCCCTATCCGGTCTGCCTTCTGATCAGCATGTGTTTTGTGTTCGTCAGCGCGGTCGCGATGCTCGTTCTCACCTGGGCCGTGGTGTTCGGTCCCGCGATTGCAGCCGCCATTGCCGAATTCGAACCCGACTGGGCCAAGGAACTCCTGGAATCAACCTGGGTCGACACGATCCAGCGCTATGCGCTCGCCATCGTGGTCATCACAGCCCTTCTGCTATCGTTCCATCTTTGGCTTGCGGCCGGAAAACGCCGCCTCGCCGATGTGTGGCCGGGTGTGCTCGTCTCCGTCGTACTCTGGATCCTCGTCGCGTCGCTCTATTCGTACTACCTCGACTTGAGCGACTACACCCGCTTCTACGCCGGCCTCTCCCAGCTCATGATCGCGCTGATCTTCTTCCAGTTCACGGCGATCATCATCATTCTGGGCGCCGAGGTGAACCGCGGCATCATGGAATTGAAAAAGCTGGGTAACGGCAACGGCGTCCACGCAGAGCCCGGTCCCGCCGCCACCGGCTGATGTCTTGCTGTCAGCGTCGGCCCAAATGAAAAATGGGCGGACCGTTTCCGGACCCGCCCATTTCCAATTCGACAAGTAATCCGCAGATCAAGCGCGCCGTTGCTGGCTGGCCTCGATCGTATCTTCCAGCGTCTTGAGGCCGGTCGTCGGTGCCGAGACGAGAACGGCCATGTTGCCGGGCTTATGCTCGTTGCGCATCATCACCATGTGCGCCTTCGGAATATGCTCCCATGAGAACACTTCCGACATGCACGGATCGATGCGCCGCTCCACGACGAGCTTATTGGCCTGCGAAGCCTGCTGAAGGTTCGCAAAGTGCGAGCCCTGCACGCGCTTCTGATGCATCCAGAGGTACCGCGCATCCATGGTCAGGTTGTAGCCCGTGGTACCGGCACAAATGACCACCATGCCGCCGCGTTTGACCACCTGCACCGAGACTGGAATCGTCGTCTCACCCGGATGTTCGAACACGCAGTCGACGTTGACGCCCTTGCCCGTGATGTCCCAGATCGCCTTGCCGAAGCCGCGCATCTCTTTCAGCCAAGTATTGTACTCGGGCGAGCCCACCTTCGGCAGCTGACCCCAGCACTTGAAGTTCTTGCGATTGATGACGCCCTTGGCGCCCAGCTGCATCACGAAATCGCGCTTATCGTCGTCCGAAATCACGCCGATCGCATTGGCACCCGACGTCGCGCACAGCTGCACCGCGAAGGCGCCCAGACCGCCAGCCGCGCCCCAGACGAGCACGTTGTGGCCCGGACGCAGAACGTGCGGCCGATGCCCGAACAGCATGCGATAGGCGGTGGCGAGCGTCAGCGTGTAGCAGGCGCTTTCTTCCCACGAGAGATGCTTCGGACGTTCCAGTAGCTGCCGGTCCTGCACCCGGCAGAACTGCGCAAACGATCCGTCCGGCGTCTCGTAACCCCAGATGCGCTGCGAGGGCGAAAACATCGGATCGCCGCCGTTGCACTCTTCGTCGTCGCCGTCGTCCTGGTTGCAGTGAATGACGACTTCATCGCCGACTTTCCACCGCTTCACCTTCGAGCCGACCGCCCACACGATGCCCGACGCGTCCGACCCGCAGATATGGTAGGGGTGCTTATGAACGTCGTTGATCGGCGAAATCGGCACGCCGAGCGAAGCCCACACGCCGTTGTAATTCACACCGGCGGCCATCACGAGGACGAGCACATCGTGGCTGTCGAGTTCCCACGTCGGCAGAACTTCCACCTGCATGGCCTTGTCGGGCTCGCCGTGCCGTTCGGCGCGGATCGCCCACGCGTACATGTTCTTCGGCACGTGGCCGAGCGGCGGAATCTCACCGATCTCGTACAGATCTTTCTTCGCCGCCACGATCGCAGGTGCCGCGTTTCCGGCGCCCTGGCTTCCAATGGCGGTGTTTTGGCTCGACATGCTCCCGTCTCTCCTTGACCGTCGTCGAATTTTCTCTTGGCCAGACACCCGCAGGCGCGGCCAAAGCCCCTTTTTATGACGGGCTTGTTTCAAGCACTTTTTCGCGCCGCAATAAAGGGCTTGTTTTATAGCCGGAGGCACCCCGTCAACGAGATATTAACGGCAAACCAATACGCTGCAGGCCGAGCCAGCTTATGCACTGCGGCAACGGTCCACCCCCGTCGCGAGAGCCTGGCCTATGCGAGGCGAGTTTTATGTACGAGATGTTCACGGAGTTCATCCGGAGCTACGTCGCGATCGACAGTGACTCCTTGACGATCCTCCTTGTGATGATCGGCTGGTCCGCGCTGCTTTTGCATCTCGGCATTGAATCCCGTTTGGTCACGGCGATGTTCCTGCCGGGCATGTTTCTCGGCGGCCTAGCGGCCTTCGCAGTGGCCCGGATGGGCTATCTGTCCCTATTTTCGGTCAAAGAAATGCAGGCCGTGGCCGTCAGCGTCGTCGGCATTATCGCTGGCTTCACGCTGTCCGTTCTCGTGATTCAAGCGGTGCATTGGTTCAAAGAGTGGCGCCGGCCCCTCACTCTGGAAGACCGCATCTAGGCCCATATGTGGCCAGCCCATATCTAGCCAGCCGTTGCATGGGTAGTCCGCACCTACCCACCCCCTGATTGTTCCCCTGCTCCCGTGCTTGCGACAGCGCCGTCCTTGCGTTGCCCAGTCCTTGCGTTGCCAAGTCCCACGGATAGTTTAAAGAACGGCGCTCTGGAGCGCTCTTCAACCATTGCGGGATCGACCATGGCTGACAAGGACACGACGAAGGCGGCTGGCCAAGCAGGCGGGCGCGACAAGCCCTGGCTTTTCCGCACCTACGCCGGTCACTCGACCGCAGCCAAGTCCAACGAGCTCTATAAGAAGAACCTGTCCAAGGGCCAGACCGGCCTGTCCATCGCCTTCGACCTGCCGACCCAGACCGGCTACGACAGCGACCACGAGCTGGCCCGCGGCGAAGTCGGCAAGGTCGGCGTGCCGGTCTCCCACCTGGGCGACATGCGCACCCTGCTCGGCGGCATCCCGCTCGACCAGATGAACACGTCCATGACGATCAACGCCACCGCCGCGTGGCTGTTGTCGCTCTACGTCGCCGTCGCCGACGAAACGGGCGCCTCCCGCCAGAAGCTGACCGGCACCATCCAGAACGACATCATCAAGGAATATCTGTCCCGCGGGACTTATGTCTTCCCGCCCGAGCCGTCGCTGCGTCTCATCAAGGACACCATCGTCTTCTCGACGAAGGAAGTGCCCAAGTGGAACCCGACCAACGTCTGCTCCTACCACTTGCAGGAAGCCGGCGCGACGCCCGTCCAGGAACTGGCCTTCGCGTTGGCCACCGCACTCGCCGTCCTCGACACGGTCAAAGCCTCCGGTGAAGTCCCCGCCGCTGAATTCGGCAACGTTGTCGGCCGCGTCTCCTTCTTCGTTAACGCCGGCATGCGCTTCATCACCGAGATGTGCAAGATGCGCGCGTTCACCGAACTGTGGGACGAGATCACCCGCGAGCGCTACGGCGTCACCGACGCGAAGAACCGCTATTTCCGCTACGGGGTGCAGGTGAATTCCTTGGGCCTCACCGAGCCGCAGCCCGAAAACAACGTCTACCGCATTCTCCTTGAAATGCTGGCCGTCACGCTGTCGAAAAACGCCCGCGCCCGCGCTGTGCAGCTCCCCGCTTGGAACGAGGCGCTGGGCCTGCCCCGTCCGTGGGATCAGCAGTGGTCGCTGCGCATGCAGCAGATCCTCGCCTACGAAACCGACCTGCTCGACTACGGCGACATTTTCGACGGTTCGACCGAGATCAAGCGCAAGGTCGATGAACTCAAAGAGCAGGCCAAGTCCGAACTCAAAACCATCGAAGCCATGGGCGGCGCCGTCTCCGCGATCGACTACATGAAGCGCCGCCTCGTCGAAAGCGGCACCAGCCGCTTCTCGGGCATCGAAACCGGCGAACAGATCGTCGTTGGCGTCAACAAGTGGCTTGAAACCGAGCCTTCGCCGCTCACCACCGGCGAAGGCTCGATCATGGTCGTCGACCCCGCCGTCGAAGCCGAACAAATCGAAAAACTCAAAACCTGGAAGGCCGAACGCGATAACAAGGTCGCCTCCGCAGCGCTCGCCGAAGTCGAGCGCGCCGCCAAAGAAGGCCGCAACATCATGGAATCGTCCATCGCCGCCGCCAAAGCGGGCGTCACCACCGGCGAATGGGGCATGGCGCTGCGTAAGATCTTCGGCGAATACCGCGCCCCCACGGGCGTCGCCCAAGCAGCCGCCCAACGCGACGGCGCCGGCCTCGACACCGTCCGCGCCTCCGTCGATGCCGTCTCAACGAAACTCGGCCGCCGCATCAAGTTCCTGGTCGGCAAGCCGGGGCTCGATGGCCATTCCAACGGCGCCGAGCAGATCGCCGTCCGCGCCCGCGATGTCGGCATGGAAGTCGTTTACGAAGGCATCCGCCTCACGCCCGCCCAGATCGTCCGCGCTGCTGGCGACGAAGCCGTTCACGTCGTCGGCCTGTCAATCTTGTCCGGTAGCCATGTTCCGCTGGTCAAGGATGTCATGGAGCGCATGCGCAAGGACGGCCTCGCCGACATCCCCGTCATCGTCGGCGGCATCATCCCGCCCGAAGACGAAAAGACACTCAAAGCGTTCGGCGTCGCCGCGGTCTACACGCCGAAAAACTTCCAGCTGAACGACATCATGGCCGACATCGTCCGCCTCGTGGATACAAACGCCAAAGCGGCGTGAGAAAGCAATAGTCGAAAATGCGCGAAGAAGTTCGTCAGAAATTCGAACGCGAGGTCCGCAAACAGTGGATCGCGCGCGGGGCCATGGCTGCCGGCTTTCTTGTGGTCATGGCGGCAGCCCTGTGGTTCACTGACCTCGACGCCCACGTTGAAAAGCGCCAGGTTGCCGGCGTGATCGAAAAGATCTCGCCGCTTCCCGGCGGCATGCCGCAGGCGGTCCAGAACGGCCTCTCCGTCGACGTCAAACTCGCCGACGGCCGCCACGCCGTCGTCATCGCCGAAAAGTCGGCCATCCCCAGCGTCGGCACGGAAGTCGCCATCGTCGAACACGTCCACGGCTCCGGCCGCACCACCTTCAGCTGGAAATAAGAGGGCGCCAGCCGCCCACGAGGCGGATCATGCATCTGCGCACTGCAACAGCCGAAGACGGCCCCCACATCACCGCGCTTTTGCAGCGCTGTTACCCCGTGCTCATGGCCTCTGCCTATGAGCCCGTCGCGCTTGCTGCCGCATTGCCGCTGATGACACGGGCCAACCCGGCCCTACTGGCAACCGGCACGTATTACGTCGTCGAACAGCAGGGAAAAATCGTCGGCGCCGGCGGTTGGACCCGGGACAAACCCGGCGGCGGTGGTATCGATGGCCAAACAGGGCATATCCGCCATTTCGCCACCGACCCAGACCACGTGCGCCAAAGGATCGGCCGCGCACTCATCGAACGCTGCCTCGCGGACGCCCGCGAAGCGGGTCTGAGCCAGATGGAGTGCTTCGCCAGCCTCAATGCCGTCGCGTTTTACGCCGCGTCCGGCTTCGAACCCCTCGGTCCCCTAGACATCCGGATCGGCGGCACGGTCCCGTTGCCGTCCCTCCACATGCGCCGCCGCCTCTAATGCGGGCCAGACGGTCCGTTGACGGCTCGGATTGCGGGCTATAGAACGCCGGTTCACTGTCACGGCAAGCCCCGATGGCGGAACGGTAGACGCGGCAGACTCAAAATCTGCTACTCACAAGGTGTGGGGGTTCGAGTCCCTCTCGGGGCACCAGTCCATTAAGTCCGATCTGAGGACGCATCAGAGCCGGGCCTTCCCGTGCGCTGTGACGCCGTCGCCTCACTACGGCCATCCCCTCACGTTGCGGTGCTTTCCCGGAATGTGGTACCGGAGGTTCTCGCGGAGGGCCCTGATGCATTTGAAGCCCGCTCTAGCAGCAGTCCTGATCTCAACGTTGGCCGTCGCGCGCCCCGCCGCCGCCGGACCCGCGCTGCTGTTCGACGCCACGGACGGCAAAATTCTATACGCCGAGGAAATGGACGACCAGTGGCACCCCGCGTCCCTGACCAAGATCATGACGGCTTACCTCGCCTTCAAGGCGATCAGAGCCGGCAAGCTGCGCATGGACGATAAGGTCATCTGTTCCGAACTGGCCAACAAGCAGCCGCCTTCCAAGATCGGCCTGCCCATCGGTGGCGAATTGACCGTCGAGACCGCGCTCAAGGCCCTCATCATCAAATCCGCCAATGACGTCGCCGTCATGCTGGCGGAAAAGATTTCCGGCACGGAACTGCAGTTTGTCGCCGACATGAACGCCGCCGCCCGCGACCTTGGCATGACGCGCACCACGTTCTCCAATGCCAACGGCCTGCCGGCTGTCGGCCAGGTCACCACCGCCCGCGATCTGGCCAAACTCGCCCGCGCGGTGGCCACCGAGTATCCCGAATATGCCGAATACTGGGCCATGACCCAGATGCGCATCGGCAAGATCCGTCTCGGGTCCCATAACGGGCTGCTCAAGACCTTCGAAGGCGCCGACGGCCTCAAGACCGGCTTCATCTGCGACAGCGGCTTTAACGTCGTCGCCAGCGCCACCCGCAATGGCCGCCGCCTCATGGCCGTCGTCCTCGGCGAACCTTCCGGCGGCGACCGCAACGTCCGCGCCGCAAGTCTCCTGGAGCATGGGTTCCAACAACTCGGCTGGAAGCAGATCTTCAATCAGTCGACCATCGACAACATGCCCGTTCCCGCCGAGGCGAAGGGCCCCATTAGTGTTCGATCGACCATCCAGTCGTGGGACTGCGGCAACGGCAAGCGCAACCCCGCCGTCGAAGCCCGCCGCGAACGCATCAAGGCGGCCAAGATCAAGCGCGAGAAAGCCAAGAAGGCCGCCGCCCAGAAGAAGGCACCTTCCGGCGCCACGAAGCCGGAAGCAGCCGTGAAGCCCGCTCCGTCTGGCACAACGCCGGCTAAGCAGTCGTCCGCGACTGGCACATCCGCCGGCTCGGGCGCGGCCAAGCCCGCACCGTCCGCGGCCACCGCGGCCGGAGCGCCCTAGTCAACTCACTGATATTTCGTAATTTTAACGATTATCCGCCGCGCCACGGCGGATAATTCCCGGCTGGCTTTCTTCTTGCTCTTCGTTGCGCAACACGAAGGAAACGAAAGACAGCAGCATGACGACCGGTTGGCACCCCGAAGAAGATACAACCCCGAGCCCCGCTCCCCGCGACGTGGAGTTCATGGCCGCCGTTCTGGAAGGCCGGCACGGTTGGCTTGCCGCCGACGTGGCCGAGTTTTTCTCCACTTACCATAGCCAGCACGGCGACACCGGTCGCTCCTGGGCCTGGGCCGGGGTAGCCGAACTGGTGCGGCAACGCTCCGTGCAACGCATCGAACAAGCCGAAGCTCTTTAATCGGATCATAGGCTGTCTGCGCTACAACCTTCAGCGTCTAGCTCGACGAACGAACCGTTTTAGCCCCGCGCTCCGCCCCAACCATGGTCCGCCCTTGTGATCGCTGACATCCGCAAAGCGCTGACCGGCCTCGTCCGAGGCAGCGACGACCGCGCCCGCACACAGCGCGACGCCGTCGCCGCCTTCGCGTTGCGCGTTGCGAGCGCCGCGTTGCTCTATGTCACACAGATCGTCATGGCCCGCTGGATTGGTAGCCACGACTACGGGATCTACGTCTTCGTCTGGACCTGGGTTCTCGTTCTGGGCGGTATCACGCATTTGGGCATCAACGCCGCGATGATGCGCCTGCTCCCCGAATACAAGGAAAACGGTCACCTCGACCGCTACCGCGCGCTCGTACGCGGCGGCCGCCTCTTCGCCCTCGCCGCCGGCACACTCGTCGCGGCAGCGGGCATGGCAGGCCTCTATTTCTTCAGCGAACACCTGACCCACGATTACATTTTGCCCGCCTATCTGGCGCTGATCTGTATTCCGCTCTTCGCGCTCACCGAAGTGCAGGACGGCATCGGCCGCGGGCAAGCCTGGATCTGGGTTGGGCTCCTTCCGCCCTACGTTTTGCGCCCTGCCCTCGTGCTCGCCGCCATGACGGGCGCCTCGCTCGCCGGTCTTCCCATGACGGCAACGACCGCCGCAGGCGCCGCAATTGTCGCCACCTGGGGCGCCGCGATTGCGCAGACACTGCTCCTCAATCGCAAGCTCATGAGCGAAGTGGGCAAAGGCCCGCGCAGCTACGAAGTCCGCAACTGGTTCGCCATCTCGATCCCGCTCGTGGTCGTCGCCGCCGCCGAACTGATGCTCCAGAACACCGACATTCTGGTCGTGTCGAAGTACATGACGCCGACCGACGTCGCGATCTACTTCGCCTCCGCCAAGACCATGAGCCTCATCATGTTCGTGCACTATGCGGTCGGCAGCGCGGTCGCCAATCGCTTCGCCGCCCTCAACGCGCGCGGCGACACCGAACAACTGCGCGCCTTCGTAAGAGACGCGGTCAACTGGACCTTCTGGCCCTCGCTGGCCGCCGCCGTTGTTATTCTCGCGCTGGGCAAGCCGCTGCTCTGGCTCTTCGGCCCGCAGTTCGAAGCCGGCTATCCGGTGATGTTTATTCTGGTCATCGGCTTCCTCTTCCGCTCCTCGTTCGGTCCAGCCGAAGTCCTGCTCTCGATGCTGGGCGAACATCAAGTCTGTGCGGCCGTGCTCGTTGTGTCCGCGCTGTTGAACCTGGCGCTGAACTTCGCCCTCGTCCCGACGTTTGGATTGATCGGCGCGGCAGTCGCCACCTCGATCGCACTCGCGACCGCCGCTCTGCTCAACTACGTCGTCGCCCGCCGACGCCTTGAGATCGAGATCGCCATCTGGCGCAATCTGCCGACGCGCGTCTTTGCGCCCAAGCCCGAGCCGTTGGCGTGATGGGGTAACCCGCCGCGCTCACATCGGTGCGGCGAGCACCAACGTCCAGAACGATTTGAATTCCGTCTTCGGGTCCTGCACCAGGGCAAGACCCATTTCCGACGCCTCCGGCAGCAACAAGTTCTTGTTGTGCCCCGGGCTTGCGCGCCAGCCTTTCATCACTTCCTGAAAATCAACCTGGCCCGTGCCGACGTTCTCTGCCGCCAGCCGCGCCTTGTAGCCCGTGCGCTTCACGCGATCCCACGGATTAGAGCCGTCTGACCCGTAGTGCGAAATGCGATCCCATTTCGACAGATCCCGCGAATGACCCTTCGCCGCCTCCGTCAGCTCCGCATTGAGCTTCAACGGCTTCAGCTTGTTGTCGCGCCGGTACTGATTGATGATGTCGCGCGCTTTTTCAGGATCGAGGCTGGTCGACGAATAATCGCGATCCGCCAGCATGCCCTTGGTGGCGTTCTCATACGTGCCCGTTGGCGCGCGGTCGTTGAGACGCGCCATCTGCACCGGACGGTTTTGTGAGGGTTCTCCGCCGAGCGCGACGCTGGGCGTTGGGCGCTTGGAGACAGTTGCGGTCTGCCCTTCGGCAAAACCGGATGAAATCGACCCGCTGTTCAAGCTGCAGGCCGTAAGACCGATGGCGGCGAACGCCGCGACCGTGACGCGATACATGATCTCAACTCCCGCCAGATGACGCGCGGTACACTGTCTGACCATCGCAGAGACCCGTTAACTGCCCGTTAATGGTAAACCGAGCCCAAACCGGAAATGGGCTGCCCCATGCCCCGGTTTGAGAGATTTTTCCGCACGTTCCGGCGCGACCTATCCATCGGCGCCTGCACATCTTTTTGCCCCTGGATGGTGTCGCGATTTAGGCGGCCCGGCGGCAAACTTCGGCCGTTCGCTGACAAGATTGATGCAAAAGACTCTGCAACTCGAACC
The DNA here is from genome assembly GCA_002279935.1 of Hyphomicrobium sp. 12-62-95. Taxonomy (GTDB): domain Bacteria; phylum Pseudomonadota; class Alphaproteobacteria; order Rhizobiales; family Hyphomicrobiaceae; genus JAGVSR01. The sequence continues at coordinate 51,595 of NCCZ01000003.1, forward strand.
CCTCGACCGTGGCCAACCGGACTCAGGGTCAGCTCCGACCGCGCCGCCAAGGCCGCCGCCCCTTCCAACGCGTTCATTTCTCTCGCAGAGTTTCCGACCAATGGCCGGTGATTCGCGCGTCCGGACAGCATGAGGGAGGCCCAACCCATGCCCGCACGTGCCGGCGAGGCGGTGATCGAAACCGCCCGCGATGCCGTCGCTGGACCTGTTGAACATCTGCTGCTCGCCCGCATCGCGTGCGAGGGCGGAGCCACGCGTGCCGACCTGACGCGCGATGCCGGCGCCCTCCTCCAGCACAAACTGTCCCCAGCCGAGGTCCGCGCCGCCATCGAATCCGGCACGGCTGCACTCGTGCAGCTTGGCCTCGCCAATGAAGCCCGCGGCCGCCTGACCGCCACCGATGCCGGCCTCAGGGCCGCCGCAGCATTCACCGAAACCGGGTCCACCCCCTTCACGGACTGGGATCAGGTCCGCGACATGGCCCTCGTCGCCAAGGCCCTCGGCCTCGGCAACGAAGCCGCATCGCGCAAAAAGAGCCTCGCACGGCCCGAAGGCCTGCGCACCGCGATCCTGCAGAAAACCTACGGTCTCAAGGGCAAGAAGAATATTCCCGACGCCAAGCTGCGCGCGCAATTGGCCCTCGTGGCGCTCGAACGCGCCTTCGGCAACAAAATCAAAGCGGGTTTTACGAAAGGCTCCGGCCTGCCATCGAAAGCCGCGCGCACGCTCGCCGGCCAGTTGGCCGCGTCGCCACGCGAGTTCCCCACCGACGCCAAGCTGATCGCGCAATTGGCTGCTGATGCCGCCGGTGCCGCGCAAACCGATCCCGATGTGGTGCGCTTGGCCCTCCTGCGCCGCATGATGACGGCGCTGCTCGATGCCGCCCCGGCTATCGCCAAACCGGCCGCCGCACCCGTACCGCCCGCCCGCCTCGTCGAAAAAGCGGCCAACGACACGACGCCCGCCAAGGGTCCGCCGCCGCGTCCGGGCCTCGAAGACTTCGCTGCCGCCGTCAAGCGCGCGGCGGCAAAGTCCGCTCACGGTTGGCCCGCAAAAGCATTTATCTCCCACGTCTGGGATCAAGTTCGCGTTGAGCAAGAGATCTGGGCTCTGTCCGAGATCGAGTTCAAGATCATGCTCACCGAAGCACACCGGCGCGGCGCCGTCGCGCTCGTGACCGCCGATCTCAAAAACAAAGATCTCCGCCAGGACATCGAACGGTCGGCCACGCCCGACCGCAACACGATCTGGCACTACGTCCGCATTGAAGATTGAAGCGCCGCCTCTTGTTGAGGCGCGCCAAAGGGTATGGGTCGCATGGGTTTGATTGCAAAAAGCAGCGTGAGCGATGCGCCGAAGGATTGGGCCGCCGACGAATTGGCGCACGCCTTCGAGCACTCGATCACGTGGGAAGACGACATCTGGCGCGCCGATCCGGTCGACGTTGGTGAAGTCCATTCCAAGGCGCGCCTGAAGTTTTCTGAAACGCTCCGCTCGGTCGTCGCCGGCAAGGGCGCCGCCAATCAGGCCCGCATTCTATTGTTCCACGGCCAGTCGGGCGCCGGCAAAACGCATCTGCTGCGCGCGCTGCGCACGTCGTGCCATCGCACGGGCGAAGCCTACTTCGGCTACGCCCAGATGACGCCCGACATCTCCAACTACGCCGAATACTTCCTGCGCCGCCTCGTCCACTCGCTGGAAAAATCCTACAATCCCGACACCCCCGGCGAAAGCGCACTCACGCGCCTCACCACCAAACTCGTCTCCGACGGCGCGGTTCTGCCCGCTAAAGATCTCGAACACTTGCGCGAAGCAGCCCTCGACGAAGACGAACTCGCCCGCCTCGTGCTGCGTTTGGCCGACGACATCGTCGCCGCGCCTAAACTCGCCAACGAAGACCTCGACATCAATATCGTCCGCGCGCTGCTGTACCTGGAGCGCCGCGACCCGCGCATCGATCAGCGTGTCCGCCAATATCTCAACGGCCGCCAGCTGACGCCGCTTGCCCATCAGGCCGTCGCCGCCCTCGACCCCAACACCGGCGAAGACCGCGCCTTCGAAATCATCACCTCGCTCGGCAAGCTCATCTGGACGGTCGAGAAAGCAGCTCTCGTCTTCGCCATCGATCAGGTCGAAGACCTCCGCTTCTTCGATGACGCCGAAGAGCGCTTCCAGAAGGCGATCCGCGATCTCATCCAGATCGCCAACCGCCTGACCAACGCCATCGTCATCGTCTCCTGCCTCGACGATTTCTACGGCCAGGTGCGCGGTGCGCTGCCTCAATCGTATCTTGACCGCATCGAGAAGTCGGGCCCCGTCGCCCTGCTCGAAAGCCGCACGCAGGAGGAAGCTCGCCTCATCATCGCCCGCCGCCTCCAGCATGAAGCGGAAGCCAAAGCCGGCGGCCTCGCCTATCCCGATCCGACGCAATTCTTCGGTCCGCAGTTCTTCGAGGAATTCGGCGGCCTCTCCACGCGCCGCCTGCTCGAACACGCCCAATCGCGCCTGCGCGAAAAGGTCAACGGCGAACCCGAGGAGCGCGAAGAAGACGCCGGCGGCTGGGCCTCCACGCTCGCCTCCGTTCTCGGCGGCATCTTCGGCGATGGCGACGGCGGCGGATCGCGCACCGCCTCCACGCCGATGGACTACCGCGAAATGTGGGAGCGCTTCCAAAACGCATCCGAAGCTGAAATCCCCTCCGACGATCGCGAGATGCTCGACATTCTCACCGCCGGCCTATCGTTGGCGAAAGACGAATGGGGCGGCGACATCGTACTCGCCACCAATCGCCTCGATTTGTCCGACGACCTGCCCGCATTCGATCTCGTCATCCGCCATAAGTCGACCGGCCACGCCGCGGAAGCGCGCGTGTTTCTCTGCAATCGCAAGACTCAGGGCGGCGGCCTGAAACGTCAGCTCGACAAGGTACTGACCTCAATGGCCGGCAAGGCCTGCTTCATGCTGCGCGCTTCTGACTTCCCGCCCAACGGCAAGAACCAGACGGCGCAGGCCATGCGCAAATTCCGCGAGAGCGGCGGCCGCCAGATCATCGTGCCGATCCCCGATTGGGAGCGCATCATGACGGTGCGCGAATTCCACGCCCACTACCGCCAAGATGCCGGCTTCACAGCATGGTTCGAGGACAAGCGCCTCCTCTCCAACATCATGGTTATCATCCAGCTCCTGCGCCTCGATCTCTTGGGCCGTAGCCTGCCGCGCGCCGCCAAGCCCGACGACAAGGCCGCCCCAGCGGCAGCCGAGGCGCCAACGCTTGCGCCAGCTACGGCCGACGCGCCAGCATCCTCCCCGGGCGGCTGGACGACGGCCTGGGCCGAAGGCGATGCCGAACCGCTCGCCGCCAACGACGAGCAACTGCCGCTCTCCGTCATTCTCGACGAAAACGGCAGCGCCGGCTCCATACTCGCCGGACGCGAAAGCGGCGGCCGAGCGCGTCCCGTCACGCTGAATAAAGATGTTCTGAAGCGCCACGCCGCCGTCCTCGGCGGCTCCGGCTCCGGTAAAACGACGCTCGCCTTGTGCCTCATCGAGCAGCTTCTGCTGCAAGGCATCCCCGCCGTCCTCCTCGACCGTAAGGGCGACTTGTGCTCCTACGCCAACCCCGATGTCTGGCGCGCCAACGACGACGAATTCACCGAACGCCGCGGCGAACGCGAAAAGCTCGCCGATGCCATTGATGTTGCCGTCTATACGCCGGGCCGCGCGTCGGGCCGTCCCATCTCCATCACGCTGCTGCCCAATGGCATCAACGAACTGCCAGAGCACGAACAACAGCTGCTGGCTAACCTCTCGTCCGCAGCACTCGGTGAAATGCTGCACCTGAAGAACTCCGCCACGCACCAGAAACAGTCCGGCACGCTCTCCGTCGCACTGCGCATCCTGGGCACACGCTACAGCCGCGAAGTGACACTCGCCGACTTGATCGCGCTTCTCGAAGACGAGGATCCCGAACTTACCGATCTCACGCAGCGCATGGACCCGTCGGGCAAGATCCGGCGTGACCTCGTTGCACAGCTCGATAGCTTGCGCCATCGCAACTCCGCCCTCTTCGAAGGCGGCGGCGAAAGCCTGCGCATGGAAAGCCTGCTGGGCATCGGCCCGTTTGCCCGCGACGGCCGCACGCGCCTGTCGATCATCTACACGGGCTTCCTCGGCGACAACGAGAACATCCTGTTCTGGGTCTCGCAGTTCCTGTCGGAGGCACTCCGCTTCTGCCAGCGCAACCCCAACGACGAACTGCAGGCCGTGGTCATGTTCGACGAAGCCGACCTCTACATTCCCGCCAACGCGAAGCCGGCCACCGCCGAGCCGCTCCAGAGCTTGCTCAAGCGCGCCCGCTCCGCCGGCCTCGGCCTCATGCTCGCAACCCAGTCGCCGGGCGACCTCGACTACAAGAGCCGCGACCAGATCACGAGTTGGTTCATCGGCCGCGTCCGTGAAGACACCGCACTGCGCAAACTGAAGGCCGCCTTCCAGAGCGAAAGCGGGCTCGATCCCGCAGCGGTTCTGCCGCATCAAACCGTCGGCGAATTCCACCTCGTCCAGGAAGGCCACGTGCGTTCGATGAAGGCGCAGCGCTCGCTCATTGAAGCCGAACAGGTGCCCTTCGATCGCATTGAGCAACTGGCCCACGAGACCAAAGGGCAAGACGAAAAACAGCTCAAGTTGTTCGACGTGCGCTAATTTCCGGCGCTACGGCGCGCAATTAGACAACGTTTAAGCCTGTAAAATCAGAGACTTCGTGTCGTTTCTGCTACATTTTGTGCAGTGCGTCATCACGTTCGCCACTGCGAGATCACATTATGACAGAAATGCAAAAAGCTGATCCACGGGTATTTTTCCCGTGTAGATGTTGTGTGATCGCGAAGTGACAGGGCGTGGACACATCGCGGTGCAAGGCGTCTCAGGGCACTTGGGGAAGGGCTGAGAGACGCAAGAAAAGCCGGCAAAGGACCGGTCGTGTGCGGGGTTGTGAGTTATGGCAGGTAAATCGTTTTTTGCGTTAGTGCTGGCGTCGATGCTCGGGCCAGCCGTGGGCGTCGGATTATTCGTTCTTTTGAACGCATTCTAGACGCTTCTGATTTGAGTTCCGATGGCGTCACGTTCGGCATGTCTCCATGCCTGAGCACCACTGAACTTTCCAATTGCCGGTTGTCAAATCGTCGTGCGGTCACGCACGTCGGCCATCATCGCGCGCCGATGATGATTCAAGGTCACGTATTGAGAAATGAATTGAGGCCCGTTCGCAATCTAACCGGCAGCGGGGGCTTCCGGATAAGGAGCGAAACGGGCCTCGCATCGGGGATTGGCCAGGAGGGCGGTTAGGCCTATCCCCGTCCTGGTGTCGCTCCAGCTCAAACCCGTGCGGGAAAGTTTGAGCCGGAGTGAGCACCAAGTCTCCTGTTCGACAGTCCGCCGGCATTGATCCTTCGGGGCGGTCCGGACGTTTCGCCGGCAGTCTGTCTCAGGGAGCCAAGAACAAGATCAAAACGCTGTGGCGCGTCAGCTATTCCAGGCGGCCGATCAATTTCCTGCGCCCGGAGCAGGCAGGGCAGGCACACCGCCCCAACCCTGTTGGATGAGATAAGCCTCTTCCGCGCCGGTGAGTTCGCTGTGTGCCGGCATGCTCTTGATGGCCGTGCCGATCACGCCATCGAGAACATCGCTCTCGCCCTGGCTCGCATTCCGCGCCGACGCTCCAGCCTCGCCACCGGTCAACACAGTGATGCGCCATTTGCCATCGCGTTCGCGGCAGGCGAGCCCCTGCGGACCTTTCCGCCGTTGCACGATCTCGTAGTGCCGGCAGACGCGGCCTTCGCCATCACGCACCGTCAAAACGGGGCGAATATCGCCCTCGTTGACGAGCTCTTTGTCGCCCGACACCTTCGTGTCGAGTGCAACCTGCAGGTCGCCCGACGCAACAAACCCATCCCGATCCGCAATGATCAGCGGCAATGTCGTGTTGGGCGCCGAGAGTAAGGATGTCCCGATGCCGACACCCAAGGCGAGTGCCGCCGCATAACCGGCTGCCGGCATGAGACCGAACCCATTCGGGAAAAAGCGCTCTATCAAACTCTGCCGCGGCGCTGCAGCCCGTGTCTCAGACCGCGTGCCGCGAACCGTTGCAATCAGGCGGTCCGGAATGGGCGCCGAGAGCACGGAATCGAACGGCGAAAACTGTCCCGGCCCGGTCGCCGCAAAAACTTCAAGCCGCGCGCGCACTGCCGGATCGACGGCCAGAATGCTGTCCAGCCATACCTTTTCCTCGGGCGACACCTGCCCGTCGGCATAAGCCATGATGAGTTCGTCAGGAACGTGAACCATGGAGGCGCTCCTGAATTTGGGCGGTGGACACGCCGGCATCGGCGGCGATGTGTTGATAGAGAGCTTGTCGCGCCCGCGAGAGGCGGCTCATGACTGTCCCGATCGGCACGTTTAGGATCGCGGCCGCGTCTTTGTAGGAAAGCCCGTCCACGCAAACCATGGCGACGAGCACCTGCTGATCCGGCGGAAGGCGGTCCATTCCTTCGCTGACGGCCGCCAGCGTCAAACGGCTTTCAGTCACGGCCCGGCCATCCTCGCCGACCACGCCGACGGCTTCGTCGATGTCGAGGGCAGGTCCACGCACCTTTTCGGAGCGTTTGCGGTCGAGCCACAGATTTTGGGCAATCCGGTACATCCAACTCTCGAGTTTGGTTCCCGGCTCCCATTGGTCAAGACGTGAGAGCGCACGCTCGCACGTGTCCTGAACGAGGTCGTCGGCCTGATCCATATTTCGCGTGAGCGCGAATGCGAACCTGCGTAAACGCGGCAGGAATTCGATCATCCGGGCCCTTACATCTTCCGTCACGGAATGCCCTCTCCGCGGCGCTTCGCCATGAGAACGAGGTGGTTGCCCGGATATTCCATGCGTTGCCCGTCGGCACCAAGGCCCCATTCGGGCCAGAAGCCAACACCGCCAAGCCGCAAACGGGCCGAGGCCGCGCCATAAACGGCCGCTACGCCTAATCCCGGCGCCGCCGCGCGCCCGGCGTGCGTCTGGACGCAATCAGCTAGGTCCATGGGAAATATCATCAAATTCCTAACTGCGGTTTTGGAGACACTGGCCCGCCTGCCGGTGCTCGTGCTGCGTTTTCTCACCGAATGGGTCGCCTTCAACCCCCGTCTGGGCCCCCTGCGGCATGTCTTCCTGGCCGCATTCGCCTATGTCACCTTCGCAGTGTGTCTCGTTTATGTCGTCGCCCCCATTCGGGCGGTCACGGGTGCCTATACCATCGCCGACAAGCTCAAGTACGACGCCGAGCGATGGATCGCGACCGCGATCTACGATCGCCGCGGCAGCTTCGTTGGCACCTTCGATCCCCGCCTCGATAGCGTCCGCGACGTCAACTACACCGACCGCTCCATCGAGCTTGGCGACTACACGGCCAATCCCGACCACAAATCCATCCCGGTCCGCGACGTCCCGGAATTCTACTGGAAGTGCCTCGTCTATCACGAAGATCGCTACCTAGGCACGTGGCTCAACCCTTACGGCATCGATCTGTTGGGCGTGCTCAAAATCCCGCTGTCGTCCATCCAGCGCACCATCGCCGCCAAGCGCCCGAGCATCGGCGTCGGCGGCTCAACGCTGCCCATGCAATTCGTGCGCGTCATCTATAAAACCCCGCCCGACGCCAGCGAAGGCGGCTTCAATAAGTTGCGCCGCAAGTTCGGCGAGTGGTGGCTCGCCCCGGTCGTTCATCGCGTTCTGACGCAAGACGGCGATACGCCTTTGAAGCAGTGGGCCGCCAATCACATCTGGCTCGCGCAGCGCACCGGCGGCTCGCCCCTACACGGCGTCGAAGTCACAAGCCGCATCGTCTTCGGCAAAGAAGCCAGCGAACTCACCATCGCCGAGCAGATGGTTCTGGCCTCCGCCGTCAATAAGCCGATCATCCTCATGCCCGGCAGCGATAAGCTGAACGAGGTCCGCCTCGACCGCTGGCGCTACATCACGGAAGTCCGCGCCCGCACCTGCGCCGAAAAGCTCATCACCGACGAGAAAACAAAAGCCGATATCGTCTTCGAACTCGTTGGCCTCGCCGGCGGTCCGCCCGATCCGAAGGTTCGTCCGCGCCTGCAGGAAGCACTCGATAAATTCGCACCCACCCTCGCCGCCCGCGCGCAAGCCAATCCCGTCATCCGCGCCAACGCGCTGATGCCGTCGGCCCGCTTCGGCGTGCGAGAGGAAATGAAGCAGACCTACGGCTTCTCCTGGCGCTCGTACGTTCGCGGCGTAACGACCACCCTCGACACCATCGAAAACCTCGAGTTCACCTCCAAGGTGACGGCCGCCCTCGCTCGGATCGACCAAAACGAACGCGCCAAGATCTCCGCCGGCTACGCGCTTGATCCTGCCCGCGCCACCGAGGAAACGAAAATCCCCAACGTCGTCGTGGTCGCCGCAGACCACAAAGGCGAAATCGTTCGTTACTACGAGACGGGCGAAACAGCCGCCTATTTCGGCGCCTCCGTCGCCCGCAGCCCAGAGACCGGCCGCTACGAACCCGAACACGATCCGCGCATGATCGCCTCCACCGGCAAGATCATCGCAGCCATCGCCATCGCCAACACGATGCGCGACACCCAAAACAGCCTTTATCTCGACACCGAGGCCCCCGCGAGCGGCCTGGACACCTGCGCCCGTGGTGGCAGCGAACGCCACGGCCGCCGCGCCATCGTCTCCTTCGCCTGTTCGCTCAACCCGCCGCTCATCAACCGCACCGCGCTCGTGGGCCAATCTCGCGTGCAAAAGCTCATCGACCGACTCGGCTTCACCATGCCCCCCGCCGATGCGGCTGGCGACGGCGTCCCACCCTCCACCGCCGTTGTCCTCGGCCAGATCTCCGGCAGCCCCCGCCGTGTCCATATGATGTCATCCATCGTGCTGGCGTCGCTGCTGCGCCGCGGCTCTGTCCCCGTGAAGTTACCGACGCTGGTCAAATCCTACGACTACACGAGCACTAATGCCGCCGCTGCAGCCGCTGGCCCCCTCTCCACCGGCGTCCTCCCCTCCGACGTGATCCGCCCCGAAGCCGTGCCGCTCGTCCGGGCGCTCCTCGAAGCCCCGCTCTGCTACACCACCGGCAAGAAGCCCGCCGGCACGCTGCGATCGCTGTCGCACTGGTGCGCTGCCCGCCGCAACGATCTGCGCTTCCACTTCGCCAAGACCGGCACCCAGGTTACCGAAGACCCCAACGCCACCGTCGATGTCTGGACCACGGGCGGCCTGCAATTCTCAAACGGCGCCGCCTACAGCTATGTCGTCCTCGTCGGCACCGGCGCCGTCCGCGAACCCTGGGCCACGTCGCTCCACGCCGCGCAGGTCGCGGCCCCGCTTCTCGAAGTCCTCCTCGACGATCTGAAGAGCCACGCCCGCACCAACCCGCAGAACAAGCTCCTTCCGCCCCCGCCGCCGGTCCCCGCCGTGCCCGTGGCCAGCACAACCCGCACCGCGCCCAAGATCACCGCAGCCGACGAAATCTCCCGCAATCTCGGCCGCCCCTAATCCCACCGCGACGCTCCGGCCCGCCCCGTCGGCTTGCGCGGCCGTCACTTTTCGCGCATGCAAGTTCCCGATTTTGGCCAGCGATGGGGAGAGTGACGATGAAGCTCGTGCGGTTTGGACATGCGGGAACGGAAAAACCGGGCCTCGTCGACAGCGCCGGCAAGATCCGCGACCTCTCCGCCCATGTGCCCGATATCGGCGGCGCCACACTCGGCAAGGAAACGCTCGACCGCCTCCGCGCGCTCGATCCTGCAAGCCTTCCCCTCGCCCCCGAAGGCGTCCGCCTCGGCGCGCCCGTCTCGCGCCCCTGGAGCTTCATCGCCGTCGGCCTCAACTACGCCGACCACGCCCGCGAAACCGGACAGGAAATCCCCTCCGAACCGATCCTCTTCAACAAGCTCGGCAACTCGATCTGCGGCCCCAACGACGACGTCATCTATCCCAAAAACTCTGACCGCATGGACTGGGAACTCGAGATCGCTTTCGTGATGGGCAAGCGCGCCCGCTATGTCGAAGAAAAAGACGCGCTCGATTACGTCGCCGGCTACACGATCTGCAACGACGTCTCCGAACGCCGCTTCCAGATGAAGCGGAATGGCCAATGGATGAAGGGCAAGTGCGCCGAAACCTTCGGCCCCCTTGGCCCTTGGCTCGTCACGACCGACGAAGTCGATCCGTCCAACCTCGCCATGGAATTGAAGATCAACGGCGAGACCCGTCAAAAGGGCTCCACCTCCACGATGATCTTCTCGATTCCCTATCTCGTCGCCTACATCACGCAGTTCTGCGTGCTCGAAGCCGGCGACGTCATCACCACCGGCACGCCCCCCGGCGTTGGCTCCGGCATGAAGCCACCGCAGTACCTCAAAGCCGGAGACGTCATGGAACTCATGATCGAAGGTTTGGGAACCCAACGCCAAGTTGTCGTCCCGTTTCCAGGCTGATGCTCCAAAAAAAGTGGCCGCCATCCCGTTCCGGGCTGGCGGCCAGCAGGCCCGCGTTGCTGAGTGCGATCACGACGAGAGCCGCAATCCGTTAAGACGCTTTGCGATCTCCTTGAAGGTCTGGCGCAGCGCCGCCCCGTCCTCAGCCGGATAGTAGTGTGCCGGCGTCGTCGCACAATATTGCAGCGTCGGCACAACCTCCTCCGGAACCTGGAAGCCCACCGTATAGACGGTGACGCCGTTCGCCTTCATTGAGTCGCACAACGCCCGCGCCTGCGTCACCGACGTGCCGTTGGCATTTTCGTAGTAGTTGTTGAACATGCCATCGGTCATCAGGATCGCAACTTTACGGAAGTCGGTATTGTCATAGGCAACCGGCGGATCACCCGAGAAGACCGAGCTCCAATTCGGCGACAGAAGATAAGAAGCCCAGGCGATGCCGAGGTGACCGGCCGTCATGCCGCTGGCTGCCAGCGAATCCACCGCATCGCCCAGCACATCCAGGTCGTTTGTCAGCGGCTGAATTTCCGCGACGGGGCAGCTGGCCGAACGTCGGTTCAACTTGGCCGTGGAAGGGCTGGCGTCCGTGAACGCTTGCGCACCCGGCCGTTCCGTCACGCACGTCGTGTATCGGCCGGGCATGGATCGGCCGCGGCTGTCAACGCCGTTTGAAATGCTCGCCGCCAGCCCCCCCGCATTGACCGCCGTAGCAAACGGAGCGATGGCCACACGGTTCGAATGCGGGATGTCGGTCGGTAGCAAAATCTCGATGAGATCTCCTGCAGCCGCCTTCAGATCCTCGATTTTAGATCCCGCCATCGAACCGCTGACGTCGAGCATCATCGAAACTTCAACATCCTTCACGTCGAACACCGCGGCCGCGTTGACGGTCACGTCCATATGTTCACGGCCCGTGATTGCCATGATGGTCGTCGGAACACGAATGTTCGCCACCAGTTCAACGCTGTGGTCTTGTCGATTAGGCACCACAGAAATGCTATAGACAGCGGCGTTGGAACTGCTTTGCTGAAAGTTCGTATTGAAATAATCGAGAACCAGCGCAGTCAATTCCGCATCAGTCGGCTCCGACAGTCGCAACGCCTTAGCGCCCGCCAATGCGGCGGCGTCGAGCGCGCTGGATGCCATGCTGGAAATACGGTTGCCGCGTGCGGTGTCGATGCTGACGCCCGTGGCAATCATAACAACCATTAACATGAGCCCAAAAATCGGAGCGATCGCGCCCGACTGCGACGCATGCAACTCATTCAACTTCAGAAAGTTATGTTTAATGCGGGACATGGGTTTATCCGCCATCAAGAGTTGACTGGCCGACGCTAGTCCTGAGGAAGTAAACGAAATCTTGAATTAAAATTTTCGTTATACGGATTGGGTCAAATTCGAAATATCCGGGTTACTTTTTCAAATACCGGATTTGTCGAAACTTTGCGGCGCTCGAAAGAAAAAACTAACCACGCTGCGCCCGCCGGTCATCGTCTTCCAACACAAAAAGGCCCCGCGTCGCGGGGCCTCATGCTCGTCACGCCAACGCTGGTGATCAATTCGGCCGCCGCTGACCCGCCTCCCAGCGACAATCGCCAGGAGGAGCGCTTTCGGCGAAATCCTCGATCAAGCCGCCGAGCTTCTGCCAATCGCTGCTGTCGCTACGGCCGATCTTGCTCAATTGCAATTCATGCAGTTTCAGGCGTTGCAGCAATTGCTGCCCCTTGAGGTCTAGATCGCCCGCTCCATGTTCAGCCTCGAGACTTCCGATCAGCTTCAAGACGATTTCCTGATACCGGCCGCCCTGGATCAGAAGCAACGCCGGCAAAATCTGCCGCAACTCATCAGCCACCTCTTCGATGGCATCGGCCGGAAATTCCTCATGCCGCATCGCCGCGGCCGCGCGGTCCAGTTCCTCGTTAAACTCCTGTAGGTCTGTATCGATGTGAACACCGATGGCGCGCTGCTGCTGGCACAGCCGGCGCAATTGCTCGCCGAGCACGTTGGCATGTTCCAGGGCCCCGGTCCCTGAGAGGTCGCGGTAAAGCGAGGGTGCCAGACCCATGCCCATCATTAGCCGCTGCCGGATGATCTTCGGGTCGATCTCTCTGCGCGGCTGAACGTGAGCCGCCGGCACGTCGTCCGATGGGCCAGCAATGGCGGCGGCATGGTGCTCCAACGCTGGCGGCGTCGCATCGAGACGCCCCCCGGCAATCGGTGCGCGCTCATGCGGCCCGTGATCCAGCCGGTAGCTGGTGGATGTGAACAGCGAGCGGGCCCGGAGCCGCGCCAAGGTCTGATAGAGATCGCGGTGAATGAAATAATGCGATCCCGTGGCATCCGTCCGCTGCACGCGCTGATGCACCGATCCCGCATTCAAGACCTGACGCACGACGCGCTTGTCCGCCTCGTCCGTTACCTCCGCCAGCTTTATCTCTGCCATGAAACCATGCTTCTCGGTGATCGGATGCATGTATGAGAGGACGGTATCGATGTTGCGCGCCACGTCCGGCAGCAACGCAACCGAAACTGTCTTTTCCATCTCGGCAATCGTCGCGTGCTGCGCATTGGCCTGGAAGGCCTTCTTGGAAATGCCCGACAGAAACTCGAACAGTTCAGCGCGCACGAGATACCGGTCTTGCTCGTGATCGAAATCCACGGCATGGATCGTTGTGCCGGCATTCAGCACACCCAAGACCCGCTCGGCGCTCTGCGGATCGAGCCGCTCCGGTCGCACCTCCGCCATGAACCCACGATCGTTCGTAATCGGCCGCATGGCCATCAGCGTCACGCGCGCGGTCTCGAAGGTATCGGGCAGCAATGCGTTCTCAATAATGCCTTCCAGCTGTTCCGCCGTCCGCGCCTTCGTCGTCGGCACGTCGGAGAGCGGCGACCGCACTGCATTGGCACCGAAAAGCCCGGACATGAAGATCAGGCTGTCGATCGCGACCGCAATGGCAAGCGCCAGATAAGCCAGCCGGTTACCATCCTGAAACGCGTTGATCGACACGACGAAGTTGTGCGCCTTGTCGTCCCGATTGAGCTCGATGAAGTTGATCTTCGTACGCAGCGCATCGGTATCGTTTGACGGTAGTCCACTGTCGGCAAGGCAGCGCCGCGAGAAGCCCAGCAAGTCGTCAGCCGACTTATTGGCAGCAAGCTTCTCCCCGCCCACGCAAGAGGCCGCAAAAACCTGTGCGCCCGAATCCAGCGCCAACATCAAACTGGCCGCCTCCTGCGCCCGCTTGGGGTCGCAATCCAACCCCGACACCCGCTCCTTAGTGGTGGGCGTCGAGGCCATCGCGTTCAGAAGTTGTGAGCACTGCTCATGCACAGCCTTCAAACCCGGCCCATCGGGCTTCTGCCGGAAAGCCACGCGCGCGGCCTCGAACTCCGGCAGCACCCGCGCCGGATCAATCTTCGGCAGCGCTGCCGCTTGTTGTGCCGGTTCGCTGGCCGCAGCAATACGCTGCTGCGCCGTGTCCGCTTCGCCCGTTAGCTTGGCAAGGCTTCCGTCGATCCCCGCCAGTTCACGCTTGATGGCATCGATCCGGCCGCTGGTTTCGTCGACGCGCTTCTGCGCATCCCGCACCCGCTGCTCGCCGATCTTGGTGTAGTCCTGCAGCTTTCCAAGTTCCGCCATCCGCTCGCGGTAGATTTGCCCGCGGCCAACCTTGAGCGTCCCCTCGACACCCTTTTCCTCGGCCATGGCCTCCACGCGCTTGGCATCGACCTCTTTGGCGCGCGCATCCAGTTCGCTTTTCTTTGTCTGCAATTCGGCAACGAGCCCGGGGCGTTCGGCTTCAAGCCGTGCCACCTCTTCCGTTAGCGACGCCTTTTTCAGCGTCAATCCGGCCTGGCTGCTCTGCGCGGTGGCAATCCGCTCCTGCTGCTCGGCAATGCCGCGCCGGCGCTCTTCCATCTGCTCGACGTAGAAGGCTTCAATCAGCTTCTCCGCCCCGCGCGACGCCGTCGCGAGTTTGTCGAGTTCCGCGTCGTAGGCAAGCCACCCCTCCGACTTGAAGAGCTGGTCCGCCGCCTGCACCCGCCGCGTCTCGATCGTCTGCCCGATGTCGGCGATAATCCCCGCGACTTGGTTTTGCGCCCGCAACTCCGCCGCGCGCACGCGCTCCTCTTGCGGAAAGATCGCATTGAAGCGGCTGTCAAATGAAAAGAACACCGATGACGCCATGCACGCCAGGAACATGACCCACAGCATCGCATTCTTGGCGATCACCCGCGTCGACTGCAGATAAGGCTTTACGACATCGCTGGCCGAATAAAGCGCCACGAGTGCCGCGATCAGCAAACCGGCAACGATGATGAGGAGACCATCGCCCATCGCGACCGGCGCCGGCGGCGAGTCGCTTGTCCCGAAGAGCGATCCTCTAAAGAGGAACATGGCGGCCACGGAAATAAAGAGAAGCACGCCAATCAGACCGCCCATCGCCGCCTGCAACGGCCGCGGCAGCCCGCCCGATGGCGCCGCCGCCCTCTGGCTCATGCCCGTCGCAAAACTCTCGCCGATCAACCAAGCGATGATCAGCATGATGCCCTGAATGCCGAACGTGATCATGAACGAGAGAACGGGCTCGTTCGTGAAATTTCGCATCCCGTCCCAGGTCGTCCACCCTGACGCGAGCGACAGAACGATGCCGGTCGTGCCGAGCAAAGCCAGCCGCCAGTTGGTGAAAAACACATCCTCGATGGCTTTCCAGATCCGCGGCATGATGCGGTAAAGCCCCGCCAGCGCCAGAAGGATCGCGACACCCAGAAAAATCTTGGCCGAAAGCGCCTGCACGGCTGCTGGATCCTGCAAAGCCGCCATATCGGGCCATGCGATGCCGGCAACCGGCGCGGTGGGAACAGTCGTCTCAGCCATGTCAGAAACCCCTGCAGCCCCAAGCGGCGCGATTGCGATCCGTATCCGGCCGGGCTTCGCCCGGTCCGCCACTGTGATCCGCCCCACAGTCCGGAACGGCCGTGCGCCCGTGATCCGTCGCACACACCGCCAATTCAAGGTGGTACGGCGTCTAAATTGCGGCGCGCGACCCTTGCCTTCGATTAAAGTTTATTTACTCCGGGCCTGCTCAGTGGCCGCCAGCTATGGCCTTGGCCACGACGCTTGTTATGATATAACCATAACCACAAGCGCTGAGATCTGGTCCAGGGTTCGGCGATCGGCAGCAAGGGTGAACAATGAGCGAAACTCAGGCCCCATCGAAAGCAGATGCCAACCAGCGGTCGCCGTTTCCCAATCCCGACCAGCAAACCGCCAAGAAGCTCGCCCAGACCGTCGAGCGCGCCGCCAAGGTCTTTGCCGACAAGAGCCTGCGCTTTACCAAGCTGCGCCAGCAGGTCTTCGAAGAGATCGCCGCCACCCACGCTTCCATCGGCGCTTACGAAATACTCGCCCGCCTCGGCGAAAAAGGCACGCGCGTTGCGCCCATCTCCATCTACCGCGCCATTGACGCACTGCTCGATGCTGGCGTCATCCATCGCCTCGAAAGCAAGAACGCCTTCTTCGCCTGCCGCCGCACCGACCACACGGTCAAAGGCCGCCGCCCCATATTCTTGTCGTGCGAAAAGTGCGGCGCCGTCGGCGAGGTCGATGGCCAGCATATCTTCGATCTCATCGGCGAGGCCGCGAAAGAGGCCAAGTTCACCCCCCGCATTAAGTTCGTCGAGGTCCAAGGCCTCTGCCCGCGCTGCACGACTGCTGCCGAAAAAGCCTGACGCTCCGGACCAGACGGGAGAACTGAACGTATGACCGGCGCGACACCCGCTGAAGCCGCTCACGACCACGCGCATCACGATCATGATCATGACTGCGCGTGCGGCCACGACCACGGCCCCGCCAAAGCGTTCGACATTTCGGCCCTCATCTCCGCCCGCGGCCTCACACTGCTGCGCGGCGACCGCCTGATCCTCGACCACGTCGATGTCGATATCCACCCCGGCGAGATCGTCACCCTCATCGGCCCCAATGGCTCTGGCAAAACGAGCCTTGTCCGCGCCCTGCTCGGCGTCCAGGACCTCAACGGCGGCGAGATCAGCCGCGTCGAAAACCTCAAAGTCGGCTACGTCCCGCAGCGCTTTGATATCGACCGCGCGCTCCCCATGACCGTCGCCCGCTTCTTAGCCCTCGGCCATAAAGCGCCACGCGCCGCCTTAAGCGCCGTCCTCGCCGAAGTCGGCGCCGAGCGCTGCATCGATCAGCAATTGAGCGAACTCTCCGGCGGCGAACTCCAGCGCGTCCTTCTGGCCCGTGCGCTGATCGCCAATCCCGAACTCCTCGTCCTCGACGAACCCGTCCGCGGCGTCGACTACACCGGCGAAGCCGACCTCTATGCCCTCATCGGCAATCTGCGCGACAAGCGCGGCATCGGCGTGCTGCTCGTCTCCCACGATCTGCACGTCGTCATGGCCCAGTCCGATCGCGTGCTCTGTCTCAACCGCCACATCTGCTGCTCCGGCGTCCCCGAAACGGTTGCCCAGCACCCCGAATACATGCGCCTCTTCGGCCCCGAAACCGCCCGCAACTTCGGCGTCTATCGCCACCACCACGACCACGCCCACGGCCTCGACGGCCGCGAGTTGCCCGGCTCCCACGGCCACCATCACGGGGAAACCCTGTGATCGAGCCGTTTCTACTGCGCGCGCTGGCAGCCGGCATCGGCCTTGCGATCATCGCCGCCCCGCTCGGCGCCATCCTCGTCTGGAACCGCATGGCCTACTTCGGCGAAACGGTCGCCCAGGCAAGCCTCGTCGGCGTGGCGCTCGGCCTGCTGCTCAACATCGATGTCACTATCAGCGTTGTGATCACGACGCTTGCCGTCGCAGCTCTCCTCATCGTCCTCGGCCGCCAAAAACTCGTCCCCCTCGACGCCATCCTCGGTCTCACGCATCACGGCACGCTGGCGCTGGGCGTGATCGCCACCGCCCTGATCGCCGGCCCCTCCGTCGACCTCATGGGCTACCTCTTCGGCGATGTCTTCGCCGTAACGACCGCCGACCTCTGGCTCATCTACGGCGGCGGCGCGGTCGTCCTCGCCGTCATGGCCTGGCTCTGGCAGCCGCTCCTGCGCGTGGCCGTCCACGAAGAACTGGCCTCAGCCGAAGGCGTCCCGAGCCGCCGCGTCCGCGCCGCCTTCATCGTGGTCCTGGCACTCACCATTGCGATCGCCATGAAGATCGTCGGCGTGCTCCTCGCAATCGCCTTCCTCATCGTCCCCATCGTCGCCGCACGTCCCTTCGCTTCGACCCCCGAAGGCTTGGTCGTCACCGCCGCCGCCGTAGGCGCGTCCAGCGTCGCTCTGGGGCTGACCCTCTCATCTAACGCCGACGCACCCGGCGGCCCCTCGATCGTTCTCTGCATGGCATTAATCGCAGGATTGTCCCTCGCAATCTCCAGTCGCCGCTAACCACGCGTCCATCTGGCGATCCCCGTCCCGATGGGCTAGGAAAAGTAAAACACCCGGCGCGCCATCGCAGCCGGCGTCACGTAAAAGGCAAGACCATATGACCACCGACGGCCGCCTCACTCTCGCTCCGCGCCGCCCCTCGGTTGCCGTGTCTGTCGGCGGCGTGATTGTCGGCGGAGGCGCCCCCGTCGTGGTGCAGTCCATGACCAACACCGACACGGCCGACATCAAAGGCACCATCGAACAGGTGGCAGCCCTCGCCCGCGCCGGCTCCGAAATCGTCCGCATCACCGTCGACCGCGACGAAGCCGCCAAGGCCGTCCCCCACATCCGCGACGGCCTCCTGAAGCGCGGCGTCAAGGTCCCCCTAGTCGGCGACTTCCACTACATCGGCCATAAGCTGCTCGCCGAAAACCCCGCCTGCGCCGAAGCCCTCGACAAATACCGCATCAATCCCGGCAACGTCGGCTTCAAGGACAAACGCGACAAGCAGTTCTCTTCCATCGTGGAGATGGCGATCCAGTACGGCAAACCCGTCCGCATCGGCGTCAACTGGGGCTCGCTCGATCAGGAACTCCTCACCCACCTGATGGACGCCAACGCCGTCTCGGAAAATCCCAAAGACGCCCGCGAGGTCATGCGCGAAGCCATGGTCCAGTCCGGCCTCTTGTCCGCCGCCCGCGCCGAGGAACTCGGTCTCGGCCGGGATAAGATCATCATCTCCGCCAAGGTCTCCGCCGTCCAAGACCTCATCGCCTGCTACGACATGCTGGCCGGCCGCTGCGACTATGCCTTGCACCTCGGCCTCACCGAAGCCGGCATGGGCTCGAAGGGCATCGTCGCCTCGTCCGCCGCCATGGGCATCCTGCTCCAACGCGGCATCGGCGATACGATACGCTTTTCGCTGACCCCCGAACCCGGCGGCGACCGCACCATTGAAGTCCGCGCCGCCCAGGAACTGCTCCAAACAATGGGCTTCCGCGCCTTCGTCCCCGTCGTCGCCGCCTGCCCCGGCTGCGGCCGCACGACATCGACGACGTTCCAGGAACTTGCTCGCGATGTGCAGGACATGATCCGCGACCGCATGCCCGACTGGAAAACCCGCTACCCCGGCGTCGAAAACCTGAACCTCGCCGTCATGGGCTGCATCGTCAACGGCCCCGGCGAATCCAAGCACGCCGATATCGGTATCTCGCTGCCGGGCACTGGCGAAGCGCCTGCCGCCCCCATCTTCGTCGACGGCGAAAAATTCACGACGCTCCGCGGCCCGCGCATCTCCGACGAATTCAAGGAACTCGTCGAAGAATACATCGAAGCCCGCTACGCCCGCGGCGCCCCCAAAGGCCATCGCCTCACCGCCAAATCCAAACCCGAAACCGTTGGTTGAATTGAACCGCCAGAGCATTACACTCAGCCGTCGGAAGACCTAGCGATGTTGGGTGTCAAAAATGGCGGAAACAGACTGGCCCGAGGTAGCTGGCAAAATTCTCGAAGAGCTCCCGAATTGCGAAAACGAAGAGCGGACCAAATTTGGTGCCATAGTCCCATTCTTCGCGGCTCTAGGTTATGACGCATCCAAACAGTCAACTTTCCAAGCTGAAGCGGCCGCAGGCTTTGCACAGGCCTCTGGAGGCCGCGCTGACTTTGCAATTTTCGATGCCGAAGGTCAGCCGATCATCGTTGTCGAATGTAAGTCTCGCGACGTTGTCCTTGACCGGCATACGTCTCAACTCGCTCGATACATGCGATCTGAGCAACTTAGGGACGCGCCCCTCGGAGTTTTTACGAACGGGCGGGAACACCGTTTCTTCGAGCGCATGGAACCAGATCAAGAACTTCCAGAACCGTTCCTGATCCTCCAACTCGACAGCATGAGATCAGGTGAAATCGATATCGATCAACTGACCTTTCTGGAGGCGATCCAACCGAAGAACTTTGCTGCTGACGACGTGGCGGAACTTTCCAAAAGGCTCCGGATCAAAAACAGCATCGAGCGCTGGTGGCGTCGCGAACTCCAAAGCCCGTCCAAAGAATTCTGCCGCATGGTTCTCCAGAACCAGGACTTCAGCCGCGTGACCGACAAGCTGATCGGTGCCTATCAGCCCGTCGTCGCCGATGCCTTCCTTCGGTCAGTGGCTAAGGAAGTCGCCAAAATTCTCCCCGAGGTCCGGCGCGAGCGCGATGGCGCGGTCCGTCTTCCCGTATCCAAAGCGTCAGCAGGGGCGATTACGACGCAACGCGAGTACGAAGTATTCCAGCGCTGCTTGATTGAAGTAGCTCAGCGGTGTCAAACCGTCACTGAACGGCAACATCTCACAGGCTTCAATCACAAGGACTACTCGGAGTTTTTCAAGATTTATGTGGGTGGTCACAAGAAGGGCCACTTACTGAAATTCTTCGAAGCAAGCCCCGGTCAACCCGAGACCTTCGGGTTCGCCGACGGCCAAGTCGTCCACTCGATCGACGAGATCGCCGAACCCTTGATGAAGAACTACCGCGGCGTCATCGCCAACCTAACACCCTAACCCCCCAAACAACAAAGGCCGGACCTCTGGGCAGAGGGTCCGGCCTCGTTTGACCGCCTCGGGGGGAGGCGGAAGGGCTGTCTCGCTTGAGAGAACGGGGATGAACAATCCCCGCGGGAGAGAGAGGGCGAGACAGCTAATCGACTGGGCAGTCGAAAGGGGTCAACGCGAGGAACAAACTCAGCACGCGGTCGCGAACGGCAGTTCCGGCTCATCGGTCCGCTCGCCGGCCAGAGGCGCGACAACCGGGAAGGCGATGATGTTCGTGTGCTCGGAGACATCGATGCCGGCGCGGCGCTGACGGAACCAGCGGAGCGACGTGTTCGTCATCACTGCGTCTTCCTTCACCGGCTGGATCAGGAGTCCGTCATCGGACTCGAGGTACCGGCCGAGCCAGGCTTCGAGGGTCTCTTCGCTTTCGTCCGAGCGCACGTACCACGTGTTCTCCAGCGGACGTGCCCAGCTCGAGCCGAGGCTCATGATGGCGTGGGCGACGACGTGCTTGGAAACGTGGGGCTTCGCGAGGTCGTAGGAGATAAGGTAAGTGCGCATCGGGGGAGCTCCTTGGGCTGGAGGAGTAAGGCTGTCTATTCTACGGGGAACGCGGGGGGGACTCTATGGCCGTGAACATAGGAAGAACATGCAGTGAGTCGCGGGCCCCGTCCAGCCAAAGTTCAGCTTTTGTTCTCACGTGATGCGGCGAAATAAATTCGCAAGGAAATACAAGCGGTTGTCCGGTTGTATGGTGTCCTTGTATCAGCCAAACAGGTTCAGCTGGTCCGGCGAGCGGGTCTTGAGTGGGAGCCGTTTATGCAGGCTGGAATCGACCGCTCCGACCAGCTGTGGATAGCGTGTTGAGAACTGCGCGAGCGCTTTCTCTCTCGCGCGCGGAAAGCGCACGCCTTCCCAGATTTCATAGATGCGGCGCGGGTCGCAATCATACCGCGCGATGAGATCTTTCCGCCGAACGCGCAGCCACTTCGCGATCCAAATCTCGATGGCATCGGTCTCGGTGAGCGGCCGCGCCGTGTTGAACGCGGGTGGGGCAGGCTCAGGACGATGATAAAACGGCAGCGGCATCGGAGACTCGAACGCTTGACGAACTGAACGGAACGCGATTGATCGCGCTAAACTCCAGCAATCTTATGACCGCACCCCTGCGGCAGCGAGAAAAAAGTGATCCTCTTCCCCGCCATCGACCTGAAAGACGGCCAGTGCGTGCGCCTCAAGCTCGGCGAGATGGACCAAGCCACCGTCTTCAATGACGATCCCGCCGACCAGGCCGCCCAATTCGAAGCTCAGGGCTTTACCTATCTCCACGTTGTCGATCTGAACGGCGCGTTTGCCGGCAAGCCCGTCAACGGTGCCGCCGTGGACGCCATCCTCGCGCGCGTGAAGATGCCGGTTCAACTCGGCGGCGGGATCCGCGACCTCGCCACCGTCGAGACGTGGCTCACCAAAGGCATCCGGCGCGTCATCCTCGGCACCATCGCAGTCCGCGATCCCGCCCTCGTGAAGGAAGCCTGCAAACGCTTCCCCGGCCGCATCGCCGTCGGCATCGACGCCAAGGGAGGAAAAGTCGCCGTCGAAGGCTGGGCCGAAACGTCCGAATTGACCGCCATCGACCTCGCCCGCCGCTTCGAAGATGCGGGCGTCTCGGCCATCATCTATACGGACATCGAACGCGACGGCGTACTAAAGGGCCTGAACCTCCCCGCCACCGCCGAACTGGCCCGCGCAACATCAATCCCCGTCATCGCGTCCGGCGGCCTCGCCTCCATTGCCGACGTGCAGGCCCTCATGCAGCCCGAATACCGCCTGCTCGAAGGCGCCATCACCGGCCGCGCCCTCTACGACGGCCGCATCGACCCCAAGGAAGCCCTTGCCGTCTTGTCCGCTGCCTGAGCGCGCCTACCGCACGACCACTTTCGTCCCCGTCGGCACGCTCGCATAGAGTTCGAAGATGTGCTCGTCCAGCATCCGGATGCACCCCGACGACGCCGCCTTTCCGATGCTCGACGGCTGGTTCGTCCCGTGGATGCGATAAAGCGTGTCGACACCATTGCGAAACAAATAGAGCGCCCGCGCGCCGAGCGGGTTCGCAGGACCGCCCGGTACGCTCACCGGCAACGACGGATCGCGCGCCCGCATATTCGCCGTCGGCGTCCACGTTGGCCACTTCGCCTTGCGTCCCACGACCGCCTCGCCCTGCCACTCCATCCCCTGCCGCCCGACGGAAATGCCAAACCGCAGCGCCCGTCCCCCGCCCTCGACGTAATACAAAAACCGCTCGCTGCGTGCGACCACCAGCGTGCCCGCCGGCTCCGGCCCACGGAACGCCACCACCTGCCGCTCGAATTGATCGGGAATGCGGTATTTATCGACGATGCGAATATCGTAGGGCTCGTCTGGGATGATCCCGATGTACCACTGCGCCGGCGCCGCGACCGTGCGCGATCCAAATGCCGCCGCTCCCGCAACGGCCAACGCGCCACCCAGTACAGTTCTGCGATTGAGATCGTGGCTCACGTTACGCCTGTGGTCCGGTCCCATCGCCCTTGCGCAACTCCGGCGGCGGTTCGCTCTTGCCCCCGCGCCACCACGTCTTGAAATTCTGCCGCCACAGCCGCACGCGCGGAATGTCGTACGACAGCACCACGAGCCCCAGCGGCACCATCCAGAACCCCAGGATCGGCAGAAAGCCAAGAAACCCAAAGATGATCAGAAGCACGCCAATCGCCATCCGCGCCGGCGCATAGTCGGGCAGGTCGTAACTCCAGCTGCCAATGCGAATGGTCCGCGCCATCAGATCTTCCAACCCGAATGGATCGCCGCCACGCCGCCGGTCAGGTTACGGTAGCTGACGTTCTGGAAGCCCGCATCGCGGATCATCTGCGCGAACGCCTCCTGCTTGGGAAACTTGCGGATGGATTCCACGAGATACTGATACGGCTGCGCATCGCCCGCCGTCAGCTTGCCCAGACGCGGAATGACCTCGAACGAATGGAAATCGTAGATCCGGTCAAGGATCGGCACCTGCACTTCAGAGAACTCCAGGCACAGGAAGTGCCCGCCCGTCTTGAGAACGCGAAACGCCTCGTTCAACGCAACATCGATATGCGTCACGTTCCGGATACCGAACGAGATCGTGTAGGCATCGAAGCTTTTGTCATCGAACGGCAGCGTTTCCGCGTTTCCCTCGATCAGAGTGATGCGATCCGACAGACCCGCATCCGCCACGCGCCGCCGCCCCACATCCAGCATCTCCGGACTGATGTCGCAGATCACCGCGCTGGTGTTCGGCCCGCCAGCCCCAAGCGTCCGCATCGCGATATCGCCCGTCCCGCCCGCCACGTCGAGCAGTCGGAAGGCACTCGCGCCCTTCGGCGGATTGAGCATCGAGACGAAGTCGGATTTCCAGAGCCGGTGCAGCCCGCCCGACATGAGATCGTTCATCAGGTCGTAGCGTTCCGCGACCTTTGAAAACACGTCGTTGACGAGGCCTTGCCGTTCCTCTTCGCGCACAGTGCGGAAGCCGAACGATCTGCTGGTATCAGTGGTATTGGGATCGGATGTGTTCATGGCCAAAAACATAACCGGCATCCCGCGCCCTCGCCAGGGGGCAATTGCGGTGAGACCACGATCGCTTCGGACCTTTTCAGTCCGAAGCGTGAATCGTCGGTCAAATTAGAAGGCTAGGGCGCGGTTGTGATTTAATAAAAGCGACCGCGCTCTAGTGTTCCAGCAACCGGTGCCCGGCTCCGCTCTGCAGGAAGTTCGCCACCGCCTGAGCCAGCACGGGTGCCAACAAGAAGCCGTGCCGGTAGGCCCCATTCACCATGATGCTGGCCCCGCCGTCGAGCACCCGCGCACGCGGCACGTTATCGGGAAACGCCGGTCGCACGCCGGCACTGAGTTCCAGAATTTCCGCCTCACCGAACGCCGGATGCAGCGTATAGGCCGCCCCCATCAATTCGAGTGCGGACCGCACCGACATCGGCCCCGCGTCCTCGCTTTCAATCATCGTCGCGCCGACCAGATAACGGTTCTCCCCCCACGGCACGACATACAGAGGGTGCCGCGGGTGCAACAACCGGATCGGCCGCGCGAACGTGACATCTGACGTGCGGATCAGCAGCCGCTCCCCACGCACGCCCCGCAGATCCGGCAGCCGGTGCCGCGATCCCAGCCCCCGGCAATCGATAATGATGGTTTCGCGGTCGCTCTCCTCCAGCGCCCGCCCGAAATGCAGATCGACGCCCGCGTCCTGGCAGGCCTGCAATAGAAACGCCAGCGCATGCGGGGTCGCCACGTGCGCTTCATCGGCAAAAAACAATGCCGACGAAAACCGGTCTGCCAAGTCGGGTTCGACGGCGGCGAGCCCCGCGCGGTCAAGCGTCTGGTGGTGCGCCGTCAGCTTGGCAAATCGCACCAGATCCGGCTGATCGCGCGCAACCGCAACCACGAGACTACCGTTGTTGACCACATCGGGATAGACGTCCCGCCACAGCACGAGACCTTCCACACCATAGTCGCGCACCAAGGCCGGCGCCGACTCTGCCTCCACCCATGGCGCCAGCATCGCCCCCGCGTGCCGGCTCGCGCTTCTTGTCAGCGGTTCCACTTCGCGATCGACGAGCATCACGCCGAAGCCGCGCCGCGCAAGCGTCAAAGCCTGCCACAACCCGATGATCCCCGCGCCCGCAACCGTGATCCGCCGGCGTGTCATGGCTGCTAATCTCCAAGCGCCGCGCCCTCACGGCGCGGATCGCTTGCACCTTCCAGTGCGCCGTTGCGCACGGCAAGGATATTCAAACCGGAGTTCATGAGGTCGGCATTCACCGAATGCCCATAGCCGCGCAAACGCAGCCCGGTCATGATCGATTGCCAGTCCGTTTCGATGTCCGCACCCTCGCCCATGCTGCCGAAGTTCATCAGCGACGACGCCTGATACGCATCGAGCTTCCAGTCCATCAAGGCAATGAGCGCCTTGGCCACGAACATGATGATCCGCCCGCCCCCCGGCGATCCGGCAACCGCGAACACATCCCCCTTGTCGTCGAACACGATCGTCGGCGACATCGTGCTGCGCGGACGCTTTCCTCCTTCCACGCGATTGGCGATTGGCTGTCCCTCGGCATCCACCGGCCGGAAGGAAAAATCCGTCAATTCGTTGTTGAGCAGAAACCCCGCCGCCATCACGCCCGATCCGAAGACGCCCTCGATCGTTGTTGTCATCGCCACCGCATTGCCGTCCGCATCAACAATGGAAATATGACTCGTCCCCGTTGTCTCCAATGTCGCGTCGGCCCCGAACGCGCGCTTCGCAACGCCCGGCGGCAGTCCCGGCGGCGGCGGCGGCATGGCCTTGGCCGGATCAATGAGTTTGCGCCGCTCGTCCAGATACGCTGCATCGGTGAGGCCCGATGGAATGGTCACGAACGCCGGGTCCGCCAGATACCGGCCGCGATCCGCATAGGCGAGTTTCTCCGCCTCCAGAATGAGATGCACACCGCCTGCCGGCAGCCGCCCGTCCGACACCCGTCCAAGATCGAAAGGCTCCAGCAACTGCAAGATCTGCGCAATCGCAATGCCCCCCGATGACGGAGGACCCATCCCACAGACGCGATACTCGCGATAGGGCGCGCAGACCGCCTCGCGCTTGATCACCGAATAATTGGCAAGGTCCGCAGCCGTGAGATCGCCGGCAAAATTCGGCGCACCAGCCACCGCGGCCATAATCGCAGCCGCCACGTCGCCCGTGTAAAATCCGTCCGGCCCCGTCGCAGCGATCGCCCGCAGCGTTGCCGCATAAGTCGCATTCTTGACGACGGCCCCCGCCGCGAGAGGCGAGCCGTCTTTGTCGAAAAAGTACGCGCGCGCCGTTTCGCCGAACGCATCAATCCCTGTCAGCCGCAACAACAGATGCAGCCGTTGCGTCACCGTAAAGCCGTTCTCCGCCAGACGGATCGCGGGATCGAACAGCTGCGCCCACGGCAGCTTGCCGTGCTTCTCATGCGTGGCTTTCAACAACCGCACGAGCCCCGGCGTCCCGATGCTGAGCCCCGACCGCACCGCCGTCTCGAACGGCAACGGTGCCCCGTCTTTCAGAAAACGGTCGGGCTTGGCCGCAGCCGGCGCCGTTTCGCGCCCGTCATAGGCAACGAGCGATTTCGCCGCCTTATCCCAGTGTAGGAGAAACGCTCCGCCGCCGAGCCCTGATGACTGCGGCTCCACGAGCCCCAGGACGAGCTGCGCTGCAATCGCCGCATCCACCGCCGATCCGCCCGCGCGCAGCATTTCCAACCCGGCTTCGGAGGCAGGCCGGCTCGACGTCGTCACCATGAAGGTTTTCGCCCGCGCAAGGCTGCCCTCGGTCCGCGTCGTCGTCGCTTCCGGCTCGAACAACTGGCGCTGGGCTAAGGCCGCGCTCGCAGTCAACGCCTGCCATGCGATGAGCGCAGCGGTGACGATCATGCATCTCATGCCGCAAGAAGCAACACGGTCGGTCGCAAGAGACATCATCAAAGCCGGCTGCCCTCAAATTCAGCGAGCCCCAACCCTACGCGCCATCGCCCAAAAGAAAAAGGGCAGACGCCCCTGCGGCGTCTGCCCTGTCTCAAATCTCAAGAGAGGCGTCGAAGCTTACTTCTTGACCATCACAATAAAGGTCACTTCGGCGGCCTTCTTTTCCTTGCCCCCGCGGGTGATCTTCTGACCGCACTTGAAGCGCGAAGAAAATCCATCAATGCGGCAGGTTTTCGTGTTGACCGTGAATTCCAGGTTGCGCTTGTTGTCGACGCGATTGACGTCGACAGGGTCGTCATCCGTCAGATCTTTGTCGATGATCTGGAAGTCGACCTTCACGACGCCGGCTTTGACCTTCTTGGCAAGAATCCAATCCGGCTTGATGCTACCGTCTTGCTTGACCACCGGGCTCTCGATCTTCTCGCCGTTGATTGTCACACGCGCAAAGAAGTCGCCGTCGGACATTTCGTCGGCGCGGTCGAGCGCACGGACGTTCGTCACCTTGATGATTACTTCCGGATCCTTGGCGGCGGCCGAAGTGACCGTGGAGCCGAGAACGAGGGCGGAAAGGGGAAGGGCAGCAAGCGCACAGGCAAGGGCGCGGAACTTGGACATGGACACTCTCCAAACAATGACGAAACTCGAGATCACACCGCACGGGGACGCCACCCGGGGTCGGGGAACGCTGCCTGGAGTGTCGATCGTCCGGGGACGCTAGCAGGAAGCAGCCACCCTGTGACGAACCGAGCCCCGCCTGCGGCGCGATCCTCACTCAAGCGTTGCCTTTCTGTGACAGGGGTTCTGTCCCGCATCAGAAAATGTCCAACAGTTTCAATGGAAGTCCCGCGACTTCGGGATCACGCGCTCTTCACGCGGATGCATGGGGCGCGGCCGCACTGCAAGCCCCCCGCGCGACCATCGCGGATGCCCCTCCGCCTCCGCTGCCGGCGGCTCCGGTCCGGGATTTTTCACCTCATCCGCGTTCGCGATGGGGATCGGCATGTCCCCCGCCCATTCCGACAAGAGCATCAGCCAGTCGCTGCGATCCTCCAGGTGGTTGGACACGACATGAATGATGCTCTCATGCCGCTGGATGCGTCCTGAGATCACCATCAGCCGCGCCTGCATCACCGTTTTGCGGTACTTTTCCAGCATCTTCGGCCACACGACGGCGTTGGCCACCCCCGTCTCGTCTTCCAGCGTCATGAACACGACGCCCTTGGCCGACCCCGGCCGCTGCCGCACCAGAATAACGCCCGCCACCTTCACGAATTGCCCGTCGCGCATCCCCCGCAACGCCGCGCACGTCACCACCCGCTCCGCCCTGAGCCGATCACGCAGGAAACTCATCGGGTGTGCTTTGAGAGAAAGCCGCAACGTCTGGTAGTCGTTCACCACATGCTCGGAAAGCGGCATCTCCGGCAGCATCACCTCCGGCTCCGCACCCGTCTCCCGCGCCGCGCTCCACGAAAAGAGCGGCAGCGGCGGCGCATTGGCCAGCGCCGTCACCTCCCATAGCGCCTGCCGCCGGTCCAGCCCGAGCGAACGGAACGCATCTGCCGCCGCGAGTTTTTCCAGCGTCGGCAAGCGCAACGCCGCCCGCTGCCACAGATCGTGCACCGATCCGAACGCCCCCCGCGCCCGCGCCACCTCGAGTTTTTTAATCTCCTCCTCCTGCAACCCGTCGATCTGGCGCAATCCCAGCCGCAGCGCCGGCCCGCCTTCGTCGCAATCCTCCAGCGTCGAATCCCAATTGCTGCAATTGATGTCGGCCGCCCGCGCCTCCACGCCGTGTTCGCGCGCATCCCGCACGATCTGCGCCGGCGCATAAAATCCCATCGGCTGCGAGTTCAAGAGCGCGCAAGCGAACGCCGCCGGGTAATGGCACTTCAGCCACGACGACACGTAAACGAGATGCGCAAAGCTCGCCGCATGGCTCTCCGGAAAACCATACTCGCCAAACCCCTTGATCTGATTGAAGCAGCGCTGGGCGAATTCGCGATTGTATCCGCGCGCCGTCATCTGCTCGACCATCTTCTCTTCCAACAGTCCGATCGTGCCGCGCCGCCGGAACGTCGCCATCGCCTTGCGCAGATCGTTGACGTCTTCGTCGGAAAATTTCGCCGCCTCCATGGCGATCCGCATCGCCTGCTCTTGAAAGAGCGGCACGCCTTTCGTCTTGCCGAGAATCTGTTTCAACTCATCCGCCGGCCCATGCTCCGGTGACGGCGACGGATAAACTTCCGGTTCCTGCCCCGAACGCCGCCGCAGATACGGATGCACCATGTCGCCCTGGATCGGCCCCGGCCTAACGATTGCGACTTCGATGACGAGATCGTAGAAACAGCGCGGCTTCAGGCGCGGCAGCATGTTCATCTGCGCCCGGCTCTCCACCTGGAACACACCGATGGAATCCGCCCGGCACAGCATGTCGTAGGTCGCCGAATCCTCGCGCGGCACTTTCGCCAGCGTCATGCCAAGCCCGTGATGCGCACCCAGAAGTTCGAACGCACGCCGGATGCACGACAGCATGCCGAGCGCCAGAATATCGACCTTCAACAGCCCGAGCGCCGCGATATCATCCTTGTCCCACTCGATGAACGTCCGCTGATCCATCGCCGCATTGCCGACCGGCACCATCTCGATGAGCGGCCCCCGCGTCAGCACGAACCCGCCCACATGCTGCGACAGATGCCGCGGAAACCCGATCAGTTCCTCCGTCAACTCCAACACGGTCGCAAGCAGCGGATCGGCGGGATCAAGCCCCGCCTCGCGCACCCGCGTATCCCCCAGAACACCGCCCGACCGCGTTCCCCACACCATGCCGGCCAGCGCCGAAACGGTATCCTCCGACAAGCCCATCGCCTTGCCCACATCCCGCACCGCCGACCGCGCGCGATACGAAATCACCGTCGCCGCCAATCCCGCCCTGTCGCGCCCGTAACGTGCGTAGATGTATTGAATGACCTCCTCGCGCCGGTCGTGCTCGAAGTCGACGTCGATATCCGGCGGCTCCTTGCGCGCGTGACTGACGAAGCGTTCAAACAGCAGGTTTACTTCCGTCGGGTTGACTGCCGTAATCCCGAGGCAATAACACACGACCGAGTTCGCCGCCGATCCGCGCCCCTGGCAGAGAATGCCGCGCGACCGCGCGAACGCAACAATGTCGTGCACCGTCAGAAAGTAGGGCGCGTATTGGAGCTCCGCGACCAGCTGCAACTCGCGCGCGATCGTCGCCCGAACTTTGTCTGGAATGCCATTCGGAAAACGCCACGCCGCCCCCTCCCACGTCAGCGCCTCCAGATGCGCCTGCGCAGTCGTCCCCGGCGGCACCGGTTCATCGGGATACTCATAGACAAGTTCATCAAGCGAAAACCGGCACGCCTCCATGATCTCGATCGTCCGCGCCAAGGCCTCCTCAGTGCCGCGAAACAGCCGCGCCATCTCCGCGGGCTTTTTCAAATGCCGCTCCGCATTCGCCGCCAGCAGATAACCCGCCTCATTGATCGTGGTGTGTTCACGCACGCAGGTCAGCACGTCCTGCAGCGGACGCCGCTGCGGCGCGTGATAGAGCACCGCGTTCGTGGCAACGAGCGGCGCCCCGCACGTCCGCGCCAGAGCAGCCAGCGCCCCCATCCGCGCCCGGTCGTCGCCGCGAAAGCCATGCGATGCCGCCAGATAAAGTTGCGCCCCCGTCAGTGCCTCGCGCACGCGCCGCAGGTCCGCCGCAAATTTTTCATCGATCACGTCCGGTGGCACGCAGATGAAAATATTGCCCGCTGCATGTGCCGCCACATCGGCAAGCCGCAACAGGCACTGCCCCTTCTCCGCACGGCCTTGCCCCAGCGAAATCAGCCGCGAAAGTCGCCCATACGCTGCTCGATCCATCGGCAGGCACAACAGGCTCGGCGCATCGGTCATGTCGAGACGCGCGCCGGGAATATACCGCAAGCCCACAGCCTTCGCCGCCGTATGCGCACGCACGATTCCCGCAAGCGTATTGCGGTCGGTCACCGCGATCGCCTCAATCCCCAACGCCTTTGCCTGCGCGACGAGTTCGTCCGCGTGCGACGCCCCGCGCAGAAAAGAGAAGTTCGTCGTGACGTCGAGTTCTGCGTAACGCATCACACATCGCCTCAGAACAGACCATGCAGATACCAGCGCGGCTGCCCGCTCTGATCCGCCGCGCCATAAAATCCTTCGCGGAACATCCAGAACCGCGCCCCGTCGCCCGTCTCCGCCACGTAGTAGTCGCGCGTCTTCTCGCGCTGGCCAGGATCGATAGCCTCACCATCGAGCCCATCATCAGACGCCAAGATTTCGGCTTCCCCGAGCTGCCGCCACCACTCCGGCGCGATCCGCTCCGGCCCCGCCGCCTTCGCCACCGCATACGCAACGCGCCGCCACGTGAAGCGTAACGGCGGTCCATCCGGCACTTCCGCCATCACGCTGATCGCCTCGGGGGGCGACAAAAGCAGAAATGGCCGCTCAGCCGGCGCGGCGCCCGGCAACCCGCTGTTCTCCATGAACGGCGCCAGTGGCGCCATCCGCATCGCCGCCTGTTC
The DNA here is from genome assembly GCA_002279935.1 of Hyphomicrobium sp. 12-62-95. Taxonomy (GTDB): domain Bacteria; phylum Pseudomonadota; class Alphaproteobacteria; order Rhizobiales; family Hyphomicrobiaceae; genus JAGVSR01. The sequence continues at coordinate 83,149 of NCCZ01000003.1, forward strand.
GGGAATGTGGCTCGCGCGCGGAGCAAGCCGGAACACGTTCTTGGCCCCAAGCCGGTTCGCCAGCCGGTCGATAAGCGCCGCAATCGCCTGCTCGGGTGCCGCCCCGCCCCGCCCCAGCGTCGTCTGCTCTGGATCGAGCGGTTCGGCGGAGACCGCATCGAGCACGGCGACATCGATGCCGAACCCCGCGTCGATCTGAGAAAGCTTCGCATCGAGCAACTGCAGGAAATGCGGAGCCTCCGCACTTGCCCGAGCCATCCCCGCATCGGCATGCGCGACTGTGCCGTCGGCGCGATAAAGCGACAGCGCGATCCGCCGCGCGCCGAGCCCCGCCGCCTTCAATGCGCGCGCAAGATCCTCCGCCAGCAGTCCCACTTCCGAAACAAGCGCCTCCGATGAGATCAGCGGCTCGCCCCACGAGCGCCGCTCCGACAGAACCGGCGGCTCACCCAGCGGCGCCCGCGGCTCCTCTGTTCGTCCCAACGCCTGATCGAGCCGCACCAGCACCGCCTCCGCCAGCGCTTTCGCTTTGACCTGTCCGGCTCTGGAGCGTGACGACGCCTCCGACGCGAACCGCCGCTCCAGACTTTCGCGCGGCAACGCCGCCAGATGCCCGACCCGCGCGAGCCCCAGCCGCCGCAACAGAACGACGGTCTCCGGCGCAAGTCTAAGCGCATCGACTGGCAATTCCGCCAGGGCAGCAAGCGTTGCCGCCTCGCCCGCGGGTGCCAGCACCGCACTGCGCTTGACCGTCGCAAAACGCGCCAGCGCAAAGGCGGCACCGGGCGTTCCCGCCAGCCCCGCCCGCGCAGTGATGCCAAACCCCGCAAGCCGCCGCACCAGATCCTCCATCAAAGCCGCCTCGCCGCCGAAGAGATGCGCCACGCCCGTGGTATCGATCCACACCCCGTCCTCGCCCTCCACGTTGCGGCTGGGACCGTAGCGCCCCAGCCAGAGCGCCAGTCGCGTCAAGGCCCGCGCGTCCCGCTCCATCTCAGCCGGATGCGAGACGAGGATCGGCACCGCCGCCCGCGCATCCGCGAGACTCATGCCCGCACGCACACCCTCCCGCGCCGCCCGCACATTGACCGCTGTGATGCGGATGCCGTGCGCTCCACCGGCGACGAGAACGCATGGCCGGTCATCCGGCACGGCGCCGGGCCGGTGCCGTTTCAACCGTTCGATCGGCCACTGCGGCAGCCACACGGAAACGAGACGCTTCATGAGACCATTCCAAAATCATTGCCGCTTCGGTCGCGGGCGGCGCCGACCGGCAGCGCTCCAGCCGCACGGCAAGCCGCGGCAGACCCGGGGCCCGGGGATCGAACGGATGTGCGCCGCTCGCCGCCGGATCGATCCGCCAGCGTGTGGCCGTCGCCGCACTCTGCGAAGAGCGTGCGCTCGTTAGCAAAAGCAGCGGCGTCGCCCCATCCCGCGCCGCCAGACTGAGACGCCGCGCCGGCGTCAGCCCGATCGATGACAGCGCCCCGACCGCCAGCGCCAGACTGCCCGAGCGCAGGCCCTCTTCCAGAGCCCACAGCACGTCGTCTTCGCGCCGCCCGTCGATGAAAAGAAACGACGAGGCGTTCAGCCCGAAGCGCGCCAGGCCGGGAGGATACAAGGCGCCCGTGTCGAGCATCGAGCGCGGCGACGTGCACCAGAGAATGCGCGGCAAATCCCGCCCCGCGCGTGCGGCACCATCGAGACGCCGCTTCGCCAGCGCGAGGGCAAAAGCAAGCGCCGCCGCACGCGAGGCCGCCTTCGCCGATTGTGGTTTGAGTTCGTGACAGGCCGCCATATCCAGCGCGTTGGCGCCCATGAGCGCATCGATCTCAGGTGCGCCGAGCGACCACGCCGCCATCCGCGGTCCGGCCCCAAGGCCGGCCCGCCCCAACCGCGCATCACGCTCCTCGCCAATGCCTTGCCGAATCTCGAGCTTCGGCCGCTCGATGGCGAGAATGCGCTGGCGCAAGGTTTCAAGCGTTTCTCTCGCCCCCGCCGGGGACGCCGGAGCAGCCACTGAGAGGGCGCTGCTCCGGCGCGGGGGCACCCGGGGAGACAGAGACGCAACAAAACGCGTCTCCCCGGATAAACTCACAGACTCATCTGAATCCACATGGGGCGCAGGCCTTGGCAGCGCGGACGGGAGATCGAGGGGGTGGGCCGCCTTGTCCATGACTCAAACGCTCGCAACGGGGGTTCACAACAGGGACGCCACGCAACAATGTACTTGATTTGTTCCTACCCCGCCAACCCTCCCGGGTCAAGCACAAACAGAACAAGACAAGAACAAAAAGAGCAGACGCTGCAACACAAACGCCGCCGGCCTGCCCGAAGCCGGCCCTACCCCGTCCGCAAACGAAAAATAGAAAATCCGACTGGCGCCATCTTGTGCAGCGCAACCGTAGGGTCGGCCCCGCGTTCACGTGAAAAGCAGGCAAGTCGGCTCAGCAACTGCCCACGGAGTGCTCAAGCCATGGACAATACAAGCATATTTTTCCCGATGGATTTGGTCGCTTCACGTCCAAGTGTGGCCGGAAAGACCTCACGTCGAAAGCGAACCTGCGATATACGAAGCTTTCACCATACTCACACTAACGATAGGCCACTGGGTTCGGCCGTTGTCCGGCCCACATCCCATCGTTGAGCATAAGACTGGAGTTAGCAGAATGCGGGTTTGCTCCATCCTCACCCGGGCCCTGACCATCGTCGGAGCCTCACTCATCATGGCCACCGCTGTACCGGCGGTTGCTCAAGCGCAATCCCTTTGGGGCGGCGACTCCGAATGGGACGGCAAGCGCTCCACCGTAAGCTTCAATACCAAATTCCGCCCCGGTCAGCTGATCGCGTCGTTCGGCGACCGCCGGCTCTATTACATCACCAAGCCGGGCACGGCGATCAGCTATCCGATCGCCATCCCGCGCGAGCAGAGCCGCTGGCAAGGCCGCCTCAACGTCACCCAGAAGCGCGAAAACCCGTCCTGGACTCCGACGCCCGAAATGCTGCGCGAAAATCCGCGTCTGCCGGCCTGGGTCCCGGGCGGTCATCCCATGAACCCTATGGGCGTGCGCGCCCTCTACTTGGGTTCCAGCACCTACCGTATCCATGGCACCGACGCGCCCTGGACCATCGGTGAAGCCGTGTCCAAGGGCTGCATCCGCATGTTCAATGAAGATGTGCTCGATCTCTATCCGCGCATCCCCGTCGGCACGGTCGTGACCGTCACGTGGGAGCGTTTCAAGACCGGCCCGGCCATGGCGAGCGAAAGCGAAACCGAACCGGCCGCTCCAGCCAAGCGCCGCATGGTCACCTACGGCCGCAAGGGCGAAACGCCGACGCGCACCGTCGCCGTCGAATAAGCGCGACGCGCATTGATTTAAAAGTCGGGCGGTCCCTTTCCAGGTGACCGCCCCTTTTGTTTTGTCCAGTTCAGGCTGTCAGCCTCACCATCGCACCAAAACTACGTGCCCAGACACGACGTCAACCCCTGCGCCAGATTGCGCAACAGCGCCGCATATGCGCCATCGCCCGGCTCCACCGCCGCGCCCTCCGGATCGAGCGTCCCCGCCTTCGCCCCCGTACCTTCGATCACCGTTGCCACAAGTTTCGACTTGAACTGCGGCTCGGCAAAAACGCAAGCCACACCGAGCGCTTTGATCTGGCCGCGGATCTCCGACAGCCGCTTCGCCGAGGGCTGCACCTCCGGCGAAACGGTAATGGCACCCGCCGCCGTCAGCCCAAAACGCTGTTCGAAATACTGATACGCATCGTGGAACACCACAAACGATTTCCCTTTCACCGCCGCCAGTTCCGCCTCGATCTCCTTGGCCAGCACGTCGATGCCCACAATCGCCTTATCCGCGTTATCCTTGAAAGTCGCCGTATGCTCCGGCGCCGCTTCGCTCAGCGCGCGCGCAATCTCCCGCACCATGGCCGCGGCATTCTCCGGGTCGAGCCAGACGTGTCCGTCGCGCACCGTGCCCCCGTCGTGATCGGCGTGCCCATGATCTTTATGTGCATGATCTTTATGGCCATGGTCGTGATGCCCATGATCGCCATGGTCGTGCGCCTCGAAGGTATCGCCCGTCCGCTTGTCGAGGAGCTTCAAACCCGGCGCGTCGGCTAAAGTCACGACAGAGACCGACTTCGGCAACGACGCCACGATCTTGCGCGTGAACGGCTCGATCTCCTCCGAAACCCGGAAGACCACCCGCGCCGCGTTCAGCGCTCGCGCGTCCGACGGCTTCATGGAGTAGGTGTGCGGCGACGCTGCCCCCCCAACGAGCAACCGCGGCGCCCCCACATCCCCCATCACCTGCGCCACCAGCGAGTGGATCGACTTGATAGTTGCTACAACGTTCAACTCCTCGGCCCGTGCGGTGCCAGGCACCGCAACCAAAGCTGAGGCAAGCCCAATGGCCGCAGCCCGCCCGAAAGATCCCGCCAAGGACTTGAATAAACTACGAATTTCGCTGCGAAAGCCGGATTGTGCCAATGCCAAGCGCTTGCCCTCCTGAGTACCGAACTTGCCGGTGGATAGTATAACATCCAACTTGTGCCACATGGCAAAGGGTATGACCAGCCGACGTCAAACAGCTGCCGCCCGGCGTGCCGGTTCGCCCTACCCACGCCACGCCGGTGACGAACAGTGGTATTGTGCAAAGCTGTAACCATATGTCTGCCGTAACGGGTGCACGAAAAAACGAGCAGGACGCGCGCGAAGGCACTGGGATTGTTCAATGGCAAGGGGACGCACCATGACAAGAGCTGCAAGATCAGCGGTTGCGGCAACTCTAGCCGCCGCATCGCTGGCCGCCATATCGCCCCCGGCAGCGGCTCATCCGCACGTCTGGGTCAATGTCGAGACCACGGTCATGTATGACGCTGGCAAAGTGGCCGGCTTCAAGCACCGCTGGACCTTCGATGACATGTACACCGCCATGGCCGTCCAAGGTCTCGATAAGAATGGCGACAATGTCTACTCGCGCGACGAACTGGCCGAACTGGCCCAGGTCAATATCGATGGCCTGAAGGATTTTGACTTCTTCACCTACGCCCGCATCAAAGAAACGCCCGTCAAGCTCGCCCCGCCGAAGGATTACTGGCTCGAGCACAAGGACGGCGTTCTCTCGCTGAATTTCACCCTTCCCATCGCCGAGCCCGTGCCCGCCGACACGCAAGGCTTTGAATTCGCCGTCTACGACCAGACGTTTTTCATCGCCTTCGACCTCGCCAAGGAAAATCCCATTCGCCTCAGCGAAGGGGCGCCAGCCGGCTGCAGCGCCGTTGTCGGCAACGCCGATAAAGATCTCGCCGATCTGCAGAAGCTCAACGACGCTTTCGGGGGTCAAATGACGGCTGGCAATGCCAACGAAGGCGCTGGTCTGGGCTATGCTTCCACCGTCCATCTCTCGTGTGCCAAAACATGATCGCACGCATCGCAGCGCTTCTTGCACTCGTCTGTCTCGCCGGAATGCTCTCAACACCCGTGATGGCAGCACCTGACGCCGCCACCGGACCCGTTTTCGCCCAGGTCACGCCCGACCGTGCGTTGACCGCGGGCCGTCCCGGACAGGGCGCGCCAGTTGCCGAACCCGGCATGTTTGCCGGTGTTTACAATTGGCTGCTCACCCAGCAGCAGCGTCTCAACCGTGAACTCGCCAACGCCGTCAAAGACCTCAAAGAGGCCGGCAGCATCACCGCCACCCTCGTCCTCGGTTTCATTGGCTTCAGCTATGGCGTTCTCCACGCTGCCGGTCCCGGCCACGGCAAGGCGATTATCTCGTCCTATGTTCTAGCCAACCGCGAAACCGTCCGCCGCGGCATCATGCTGTCGTTTCTCTCCGCCTTCATCCAGGCGCTCTCCGCCATCGTGCTCGTTGGCATCCTCTTCATCGTTCTCAACAAGACGAGCATGGAGATGAGCGCCGCCGAGCGTTGGATCGAAACCATCAGCTGGGCCTTCGTCGCCGCCGTCGGTGCATGGCTGTTGGTCGGACAGGTTCGCCAAATCCTGGCGCGTCGAAGCCGTGCGCCAGCCGTCAAGGCGCACACGCACACCCGCGCGCCCGCTGCCGCCGCACACGATCATGCTCACGTCCACACCCATGACTGCGGCTGCGATCATCACCATGGCGAATCACACGTCCATCACGCGCACACGCACGACGACTGCTGCGGCCATGCGCACATGCCCGATCCCAGCCAACTCCAGGGCGAAATGACGTGGGGCAAAGCGCTTGCCATCGCCTTCTCCGTCGGCATCCGCCCGTGCACGGGCGCTATTCTGGTGCTCGTTTTCGCGCTTTCCCAAGGGCTGCTCTGGGCCGGCGTCTTCGCCACCTTCGCTATGGCCATCGGCACCGCCATCACGGTCTCCGTATTGGCCACGCTAGCGGTGGGCTCGCGCGATCTCGCCGCGCGCTTCGGCGGTGAAGATAGCGGGTGGGCCACGCTGGTGGCCGACAGCGCCGGCCTCATCGGCGCCAGCCTCGTGCTCCTCATGGGCGCGGTCTTCTTCATGGGCTCTCTGCAGCCGCAAGCCCCGTTCTGATATTAACCACCAGCTGGCTGCCGGCAAAAATCTCCCCTACACTGGCGCGCGTTTTGGATCGGACACGGGATCGTCCCGTTTCCGATCGCGAGGTCCGCCGCCGTGTCCCGTTTTGTTTGCGTTATTGCTGCTGTGATCGTGATGGCGTTGTCCATCGCACCGGTGCGCGCCCTCGTCGATCTCGAAACCTCCGCCCTGCCCGACAGCCGCTTAGAAGTCCTCGTCGTCGAAATCGACAACTGCATTTACTGCGGACTTTTCCGCCGCGATGTCGCCCCGACCTACACGACGTCGCCCCGCGCCAAATCGGCTCCCATGCGCTTCGTTGATATCAACGCCCCCGATGTCGACCGGTTAGCCCTCCAGGCCCCGATCGACACCATCCCGACCGTACTCGTCGTTGAAAACGGTCGCGAAGTCGGCCGCATCGCTGGATATGTCGGACCTGAGATCTTCTTCCACTCCCTGAGCCAGATTCTCCCCGATCGCGGACCCTGATTTCCGCTAAGCTTCGCCGCCCAACGCACCCCCAGCCGATCCATGTGCGCCAACCGGCCGTTGAGTTCCGGCCCGCATTCGGCTTTGATGGTCCCTGCATACGTTTTGAGCGGAGCCTCCCAGAATGGATCGTCGCGATTTCCTAAAAACGACCGGGGGGCTGGCAGCCCTCACGGCTGGATGCGCGTCGACAGCGGCCGCGATGCCGGCGGCAGCCGCCGGAGCGGGGCTTTCACAGCGCCGCCTGACGGTCGCGATGCCCTGGACAGCGAACCATGCAGGCTTGGCGGACGACGCCCACCGCCTCGCGATCCGCATTCAAACGGCGCTCGGCGACAGCATTGCCCTCGATATGCACCCGGACATCGGTCCCAGAGCTGATATCACGATTGCGCCAGTCTGTGCCGACACCGCGCTGCATCCAGCCTTTGCATATTTTGGCGGCTTGCCAGGGTCACATTCGCTTTTGCCCATCGAACTCGAAGGCTGGCTCATCACCGGCGGCGGCCAGGACTTGTGGGACGATCTCGCCGCCCCGCATGGCTTCAAGCCGCTCCTCGCCGGTCACACCGGCTCCAATCCGATCCTCTGGTCGAAGTCGCCCATTTCGGCGCCTGAAGACCTCTCGGGCCTGAAGGTCGTCGCGCGCGGTCTCGACCGCGACGTCCTTCGTGCGCTGGGCGCGATACCGGTGTTGGGTGATGAACAGGCCCTCGGAGCCGCCTTGACTGAGCCCGCAGTGTCCGCCGTCATTTGGGGCAGCCCCGTTCACGCCAGCGCGGTGGGCATTCCGGCGCGCTTCCCATTTGGTCTTGCCGGCGCATTGGGTCAGTCGGGCGGCGCGCTTGCCGTCAAAGTTGATCTTGCCGTCTGGGAAAACTTCACGCCCGCCGAACAAGCCGCCGTCCAAGCAGCGCTGAGTGCCGAGTTTCGTGCCGCATTGGCCGATGCCGACATCACGCGGCCCGCAGTCGAACACGCCATTGCCGCGCGCGACGGCGCCGTCATTAAAATCCCTAATGCCACCTTTGCTGCCGCCGTATCGCGCATCGCCGCAGCCGTCGTCGCGCACACGGCAGCGCACGATCCGATCGCCGCGCGCATCGATCGCAGCTACAGCGCCTTCAAGCGTGCCGTTCATCCAAACAGCATTAACGTGTCCTGACGCCGTAGCCCGCGCCGGTTTTCACCCCCCGTACGCTTTGTGTTTGTGACAAGTTGGTATAGGAATTGAATGTGTGTTTCAGCACAATCATACATTGACACTCGAGTAGCGCGGACAGCGGCATGAACATCCCGCCCAATGATTTGAAACCGGCACTGCAGTCCCGGGACGGCGCCGAAGACCGCATGGAGCAGATCCGCGAACTTCTCGTCGGCGAACACCTGCGTATTCAAGAAGCCCGCCTTGCCGCCGTCGAAAGCCGTCTGCGCGATCTGGAAGGCCTCGTCTTCCGCCGCGTCGACGCCCTCACCGCCCGCATAGAGGCACTTGCCGCCGACACTGGATCCGACCGCCGTGCGGCCTTCGATGAGTTGTCGCGCATGGTGCTCGACCTCTCCGAAAATATTCACCGCCTGTCGCGCGGCTGACGGGAGCTCGGGCCGACATGGGTGAGGTGCCGGCGATGCCCGACAGCATTGATCGCTTAAAGCAGCTGCTCTTCGACAGCGAAGCGCAGACGCTCGCCGATCTCGCCAAACGCATCGATGCGCTCGCCGGCAAAACATCCTCTGCCGAAGCCGGATTGTCCGCCGCTCTCCGCAGCCTTGGCGAAAGCGAAGGCCGCAGCCGCGCCGAAATCGCCGCCCGCATCGACGAGATCGCTGCACGCGTCGGTGACGATGCCCGACTCGAACAGAGCGTCGCCGCCATTCTCGACGGCGCTCTCCGCCGCGCCGAGAGCGAAAAGCACGCCGACATCTCCGATGCCGTCGCACCCTTCGTCGTCAACACTGTCCGCACCGAAATCCGCAACAGCAAGGATGAACTGGTCGAAGCGCTCTATCCCGTCACCGGCCGTATCGTGAAAGCCTATGTCGCGAGCGCCATGAAGGACCTCGTCGACCAGATCAACCGCCGCCTTGAGATGAACCCGGTGATGCTGCGACTGCGCAGCCTCACCACCGGCCGCTCCGTCGCCGAACTCGCCATCGCCGACAGCCAGCGCCTCACCGTCGAAGAATTGTATTTGATCCGGCGCGGCACCGGCGAACTCGTCGAGCGTTGGCCCACCGACGGCAGCGGCAATCGCGATCAAGTCATGAGCGGCGTTCTCACCGCCATCAACGAATTCGCCACCGAAGCCTTCGACGCCGATGGCAATGCCATGCGCCACATCGATCTCGGCGGCGATCGCGTCTATTTGCGCGAGTCGGTGGCATACTTGCTCGCCGCCAAATGCTCCGGCTCCGCCCCCGTCGCCGTCGAACAGTTGATCGACGATGCCTTCCTCGACTCGGTGGGTAAGCTGGGCTCCGCCGCGCGCGACGACCGGCCCGCCGTACTGTCCGGCCTCGCCGATACGCTCACGTCGTCGATTGCCGAAAAGCAGGCCGAACTCGCAGGCCGCAGCGGCGGCATCAGCCCAATCAAGTTGGTCGCAGCCCTCATCGGCCTTCCTCTCGCCGCCTGGATCGCTTGGACGCTCTACGCTGATTGGCGCGTTGGCCGAACCGAACGCATCGCGCGCGATGTTCTCACACAGAGCGCGGAGATCCGCGGCTATCCTGCTGAAATTGTGGTGGGCCGCCTCGGCGAAAGCCTCACCGTCACGGGCCTCGTTCCAGTCGCCAGTGCCAAGCACACGGTTATCGATCGCCTGAAGCGCGCACTCCCGGGCGTAATGATCGCCGACGAATTGGCCGCCGTCCCCAACCCGCTCGCCGATGTCGAACCCGAACTCGATCGCCTGCGCGGCAAGGCCGATGAATTGAGCCGCACTATCGCGACGGAAGCCGACGCGTTGAGCCGTACGATCGCCAGCGAAACCGTCGAATTGAATCGGAAGATCGTAGAAGAAGCAGAAAAGCGCGATCGGGACCGCGCCGCCACCCGCCTTTCCCGCGCCCGCTCGATCATTGCGTCGCTGACAGCCGACCTGCCCGCCAGCGAACAGGCCCGCTCCAAGGCGGCGCTAGCCGAATTCGATCGCACTCTGAGCGACATTGAAAAGTCCGAAGCGAAGGACCTGACGAACGCGGCCAACCGGACACGCTTCGCCACGGAAAGCCTTTCAGCCCTTCTTGCCGCCCGCCCGCAGGATGCGGCCGCCCCTGCTGGCAACGCAACGCCAGTGTCCGCCGTTCTTGCCGCCGCCGAGGAAGCCGAGATCGTGGCGCTTGCTCTCGCTCAGACCGTTGCGCTGCGCAAATCTCTCCCCGTCCAGACCGCGCGCGAAAAGCTCGAAGCTTGGACCCGCGCGCACGCCATTTTCTTCTCTGAAGCTGATGCCTACCGCGATGTCGCGGTCTCCAAGAAGCACCTGACCGACTTGGCCGCCCTGATGTCTGGCAACAGCACGGTGGTCCGCATCGTCGGCTATACCGATGGCCTGGGCGGCGCGGATCGCAATTCGCCGTTGAGCTTATCGCGTGCCAACAAGGTCGAGGCCGATCTCGTCGCAGCCGGCGTGCCGCGCAGCCGCCTCGTCGTCATTGGTCGCACCGACTTGCGCAACATCTCCAACGACGAAGGCACCGGCAGCCCCAACCGCCGCGTTGAATTCGAAGTCGGCTTCGAGGGCGAGGCGCCGCGATGATCGCGCGCAAAGTGATGCTGTTGGGCGAAATCGGGGTCGGGAAGTCCTCGATCGTCCAGCGGCTCGTCTTCGACCGCTTCGAGATGAACTACAAGCCGACCATTGGCGTCGACGTCTATCGCTATGAAGTCCCCGCAACGCCGACGCGCTCAGCCATGGCGCTGATCGTATGGGATACGGACGGCAATTTCGGCGAGCAGATCTTCCGCCACGTCTATATGCGCGAAGCATCCGCCGCAGTCATCGTCGGCGACGTCACGCGCCCGCATACTCTGGATACGCTGGCCGCTCTCGCAGATGGCTTCCGCGAAGCCCTGCCCGGCCGCACCCTGTCGCTGGTCCTCAATAAGCTTGATCTCCTGGACCCCGGCGACGAGGTCGCACTTCCCGGCGCGTTGAGCCGCATGGGCGCGCCCCTGCACCGCACAAGCGCCAAAACCGGCGACAACATCAAGACCGTCTTTTCAGAAACAGCAGATGCCATTGACCGCAGACGCCTCTGATCCCGGCCGGCAGCTGGCCGCCCCCCCGCTGCTGACGGCCGTCCGCCAGTTGGCCGAGCGTGACGTCTATGGCCTTGTGTGGGTCGGCTCCGACCTCATCGTCAACGGCACATACGGCAATCTGGCCCGCTTCGTCGCCATCGGTGAGCCTCTGACCTCAAGCATCTATGCGCTCGTCGGGATGGAGGACGACATTGCAGCGCTTCAGCGCGGCTCTGGCGACATCATCGAATTGCCCGACGTCACGCTCGTCACTCCGCAGGGCCGCCGCCCTCGCGCCACCCTCTCCGTCTCCTGGTCGCAAGACGAGGGCGCTTACATGTTGCTCGTCGCTCGCACCGAATCCCGCTCCGATCTCGAAGTCGAGCTGACCGCTCAGATGCGCGCCCGCCTGATCGCGGAATCCGAACTCGCCGCCAGGACCCGCGAACTCCAGCGCGTCAACCTCGAACTCGAACGCGCCAACGCCGATCTTGAATCCTACGCCTCTGTCATGTCCCACGATCTCCAGTCGCCCATGCGCGTTCTGCGTTACACTCTGGATGATCTGGACGCCGCATCGATGGGCGCCACGCCGGACGCTCGCGAGAAAATCGGCAAACTGCGTCAACTCTCGCAGCGCATGACCGGGATGCTGTCGGCCCTGCTCGACTATGCGAGCATCACACGCAAGAGCGACGCCATCGCTCCGGTGGACACCGCAGCGGTCGTGCGCACCATTGTTGCAACCATCGACGGCCCTTCGGGACTCCTCATCGACATCACAGGCACCTGGCCCGTCGTCAACACGATGGCCGCGCCGCTCGATCTCGTATTGCGCAACTTGATCGAAAACGCCGTCAAGCACCACGACCGCCCGACGGGCCGGGTTGGGATCTCCGCTGTCGCGGAGCCAGCCCAACTGATCGTCACTGTCGCCGATGATGGTCCAGGCATTGCGCCGGAACATCGTGACGTCGCATTCCTGCCCTTCCGCAAATTAGGTCCCCATCAAGATAAACCCGGGCAAGGCATGGGGCTGGCCCTCGTCAGGCGCACCGTGGAGGCCGCCGGCGGCACCATTCGCGTGGATAGCCCCGCCCCGGCCGCACGCGGAACAACGTTTACCGTTCACTGGCCGATACGCTGACCACGGCGGATCGACCGCTCAGTTAAGCAATTGCCGAGCGCTTTGGTCCGAAAAGGGCGCCGATCACGCTGTCGGTCTTGCATTGGTCCAGTCCGGCGTGTTTGGTAACCCGCTACACCGCTCCTTTGAACGGCAGAACAAGCAAGACAGGACGGCCACGTGAGTTCCGGCAGCACGGGTGGGGATTTCCTCGCCAGAAAAAGCGACGTGACCAAGCTCCGGCAAGCTGTGCCGGCGCTGAACGACGTGCTTGTCGTGGATGACGACGCCCCGGACGCCGATCGCATCCGCGCCACGCTGCGCGTCATGTTCGGTTACGATGTTGAAGTGCGCCATGCCGCGACGTTGGGAACGGCAGTCGATTGCGTGCTCAACCGCAAGCCGCAACTCATCTTCCTCGACGATATCCTGAAGCCCGCCGATCGCGCCACCGACACGATCCCCTTCCTCCGTCGCGCTGGATACGAAGCCCCCATCGTCGTCATCAGCGGCCAAGTGACGAAAAAGCGCCGCCTCGAATTAATGGCGGCCGGCGCCAGCGACGTCATTCACAAAGATGACCTCGACAGCGTCCGCCTCGGCGAAGCGCTGTTGCGCATTTTCGGCAGCGAAGTCTCGGACGCATAAAGCTTAACGATCGCGCGTCGCGTCGCCGCGATGAGCGGCGCAATCGCGTCCGTTCGTCACGCCGCGCTTGATGCGGCGCCATTATCCACCTGTCGTCCTTGCGGTTAACTGTCGCCGGACTGCGCTTTTGCCTTTTTTGAACCCTGCTCGCATGGTTCTGCAGGACTCTGAAAAAATAAAAATGAAACGGGACGATCCCATGAGCCTTAAGATGATGATCACGGCAGGCGCGCTCCTCGCGTCGGCAGGCCATTCACTGGCCGAAGATTTCAAGATGCCGCCGGAAGTCACGCCGGCCCTGCGCGCCGCGTGCGAAAGCGATGTGCGCCGCCTGTGCATCGGCGAGAACCCGACCGTTCCGAAAGTGAAAAGCTGCGTGCGCTCGAATTTCATGCGTTTGGGCCGCCGCTGCCAGATGCAAATCACGCTGGCCGGTCTCAAACCCTGATCGCCGCCCTCTGACACCACGGCAAATGAAAACGCCGCCCGGTCCCCCGGGCGGCGTTTCGCTTTCTTCAGCGAGAGGCGCGGCCGCTTAGGCGGCTTCCGCCTTCGCGGGCTTCATCGCCTCGGCGAGGTAAGCCATCGCCGCATCGACGCCGCCCTTCTTATGCGGCACGCCAGCAATCGACAGACCCATCTCGATGCCCGTCAGCGCACCCATCACCGTTAGCTCGTTCGTGTCGCCCAGATGCCCGATGCGGAACGCCTTGCCTGCGAGCTTGTTGAGCCCCGTCCCCAGCGACATATTGAATGTGTCGAGCACGATCTTGCGGAACTGATCTGCATTGTGACCGTCCGGCATGAGCACCGTCGTCACCGCTGGCGAATAGTACTTCGCCTCACGGCAGTTGAGTTCCAGGCCCCATGCACGAACCGCGCGACGCGACGCCTCCGCCAGACGCTCATGCCGGTCGAACACATTCTGCAGGCCTTCGTCGTTGATGAGTTCGATCGCTTCCTGAAGTCCGTAAAGCAGCCCCGTGGCCGGCGTGTACGGGAAGAAGCCGCCTTCGTTGGAAGCCAGCATGTCGTCCCAGTTGAAGTAGGCGCGCGTCAGCTTCGCCGTCTTCGTCGCCGCAATGGCCTTGTCGCTGACAGCCGTGAACGACAACCCCGGCGGTAGCATCAGGCCCTTCTGCGAGCCAGCCACCGTCACGTCGACACCCCATTCGTCATGGCGCAAATCGGCCGCCGCCAATCCCGAAATCGTATCCACCATGAACAGCGCCGGATGGCCGGCCGCATCGATTGCCTTGCGCACTTCATCAAGCCGCGTGCAGCACCCCGTCGACGTTTCGTTGTGCACGACGCACACGGCCTTGATCGACCGGTCCTTGTCCGCCCGCAGCTTGGCTTCGATCTGGTTGGCATCAACCGCGATCCGCCAGTCGGTGGCGATCACATCGGCCACGAGACCGAGGCGATCCGCCATCTGCTTCCACAGCACCGCGAACTGGCCCGTCTCGACCATCAGCACCTTGTCGCCCGGCGATAGCGTGTTGGTCAGCGCGGCTTCCCACGCGCCCGTTCCCGATGCCGGATAGATGATGACCGGGTTCTTCGTCTTGAAGAGCCCTTTGACGCCCGTAAGCACCGATTTGCCGAGCCGCTGGAAGTCCGGGCCGCGGTGATCGAGGATCTGGCGCGACATGGCGGCCAGAACGCGCTCGGGCACCGGCGTCGGACCGGGGATCTGTAGGAAATGGCGGCCGGGGCGGCGAGGCTCTTTCGTCATAGCGCGTCCTTGAAAAAGGTGCCGGGAAGCGTGTCAGCGGTCGCGACAATCTCGGGCCCGCCAACCCAAGGATCGGCGGGAACGGAAGAGCGCTGAACGTTTAATCCCTCTTGCTCAACAGTCGGGCAGCTATAGGAAGTGACACGGAAGGCCGTCAAGTGACTGATAGACCAAACGGCTCGGCCAAACGTCGCGTCCCGCGACAAGTCAATCCGGTCAAAGTTTCCGCACAGGAATGAGTTGGCGCTTTCACGTGCACATGCGCAAACTGAGCGGCGAAATGGGGGCTAGAATGAACGATTTTCACCGACTGTCGGCAACTGAATGCGTTGAGGAAATTCGCAGTGGCCGCCTCTCCAGCGTCGACTTGGTGAATGACTGTCTGCGCCGTATCGCCATCCGCGAACCCGTCATCGGCGCCTGGGCCCACTTGGACGCTGTGTTCGCCCGCGCCCAAGCCCGCGCCGCCGACGCGGCCCGTGCAGCTGGTATGCCGCTCGGCCCACTGCACGGCGTCCCCGTCGGCATAAAGGACATCATCGATACCCAAGACCTGCCCACCGAGCACGGCACGCCCGCCTTCGCCGGACGCCGCCCATCCCACGACGCCGAAGTCGTCCGCCGATTGAAGGCCGCTGGCGCTGTCATCCTCGGCAAAACCGTTACCACCGAACTCGCGTTCTATGGCCCCGGCAAAACCCGCAACCCTGCCGACCCGAGCCGCACACCCGGCGGCTCGTCCTCGGGCTCCGCCGCAGCCGTCGCCGACTTCCATGTCCCCCTCGCACTCGGCTCGCAAACCGCAGGCTCCATCCTCCGCCCCGCGTCGTACTGTGACGTCATGGGCTTCAAACCCACCTTCGGCCTCGTCCCGCTCGACCGAGTCATCGCCCAAAGCCCGCCGCTCGACACGCTCGGCGGTTACGCCCGTTCCGCCGCCGATCTCGCGCTGCTGACGGCGGTACTTTCCGGTACGCCCTGTGCACTCCCAGACACGCCCGATCGCCCGCTGCGCCTTGTCTTCATCAAGACACCCGCTTGGCCGCAAGGCGATCAAGTCATGCGCGACTCACTTGAAAGCCTTGCGCTTGCCAATACCGATGTCGTCGATGAACTAGGGATGCCGGGCTCTTTCAACGACACCGGCGGCTTGCAACGCGCTGTGCAATTCCACGACATCGCCAAAAACTACGGCCCCATCGTCGATGAGCATGCCGCCGTCATGTCCCCCACGCTGAAGGAAGTCATCGCCGAAGGCCGCACCGTCTCCGAAGCCGAATACCAAGCAGCCATCGCCCGGCGCGAACCGCTCACTCAATCCCTCGACCACATCTTCGCCGAATACGACGCGATCCTCACCCCCGCCGCGCAAGGCGTCGCGCCCGAAGGCCTCTCGGCCACCGGTTCGCCCATGTTTAACTTCATCTGGACCTATCTCGGCCTGCCCGCGATCTCGATTCCTCTGCTCAACGTCGGCGGCCTGCCGCTCGGCGTGCAGTTCGTTGGCCCCCGCGGCGCCGACGCCCGTCTCCTCGCCGTGGCCGATCGCGCACTGCGGACTCTCAAGCCAAACTGACCACGTCTCCCGTCGCCACGCGTCCGCCGCTGACCACGCGCGCAAACACGCCCAAATCGCTGTGCCGGTAGGTGCGCAGCAGCAGCGCCGGAATATCGAGATCGCGCCGCCCGGTCACGGGATCGACATTCGTCGCCGCGCAGCGCTCCGTGCGCTCCGTCACCTGAAATTCGACGCCGCCGATGCGCAGCGTCTTCCCAATCCAGCCGAACTCCGCCCATGCGGGCGCACCCGTCACGATCAGGTTGGGCCGGAACCGCAACGGTGCGATCGGATGCGCCGAAACGCGCTCCAGTTCAGCGATGGTACCAAGGTTGACAATATGAACGCATGGGTCCGGCTCGTCCGACAGCACATGCCCCTTGGCTTGAACAATGCGCGGCGGCCCCTTCAGGCTGTCCTTCATGTACTCGGCAAAGAACTGCGCAATGATGGCCCGCCCCGCCGGCGTCTCAAGCGACCCACGCGCCACCTCGCCTCCATCCCGGCTGATGGTCAGAACCTGCGTTTCCGGATCGAACCGGCTCGTCACAGTTGCCAGATCCGCATGCCGCATCAGCGTCAGAAAACTGATCTTGGGCACGTGCGCCGGTTTCAACGGATCAAACCGCCCCGGCCCATTCTCAATCGCGAACGCCCTGTCCCACGGCAGCGCTTCACCAGGGCGAAGGTCCACGGCCGGCAATCGCTCCGCCGACAAACCTTTCACCGGATATCGGTAGATGGCGGTCAGCGACGCGCCGGATAGGGGAGATGCGGTCAAGGCGGCAAGTCTCGCGAAGATCGGATAGGATCGGTCCCGACAATAGCAGAACACCCGGCCGATCAAGCCGGCATCGATGACCCAGCTTCGATGACTTTGAACAGATCACGTCGCAGCCCCTTTTTCCGGCGCCGGGGGCACCCATATCTCAGCAAGCACACCACGCGGAGCCTTCGGGTCCGCCGGATGCGGATACAATAATTACGGCGCCAACCACCGGGCCTCAGGGACGGAACGGCGCGCGAGAAAGGTCTGACCCATGAATTTCGATCGCTACACCGATCGCGCCAAAGGCTTTGTCCAGTCGGCGCAGAGCCTTGCGCTGCGCGAGGGCCACCAGCAGTTCGCCCCCGATCACCTCCTGAAAGTCCTGCTCGACGACGAGGAAGGCCTCGCCGCCGGTCTCATTGACCGGTCCGGCGGCCGCTCGCGCGAAGCGCTAGCCGCCGTCGAACGCGCGCTCGCCAAGCGCCCGAAAGTCTCCGGCGGCGGCGCCGGCCAACTCTACATTGCCCAGGAATTGGCGCGCGTATTCGACGCCGCCGAGAAGGTGGCCGAGAAGGCCGGCGACAAATTCGTCACCGCCGAACGCCTCCTCTTGGCCCTCGCGCTCGAAAAGGGCACCGACACGGCCAAGATCCTCACGGATGCCGGCGTCACCCCGCAGGGGCTCAACACCGCCATCAACGACATCCGCAAAGGCCGCACCGCCGACAGCGCGTCCGCCGAACAGGCCTACGACGCCCTGAAGCGCTACGCCCGCGACCTCACCGAAGCGGCAGCCTCTGGTAAGCTCGACCCCGTCATCGGCCGCGACGAAGAAATTCGCCGCACGATCCAGGTATTGTCGCGCCGGACCAAAAATAACCCCGTCCTCATCGGCGAACCCGGCGTCGGCAAAACCGCCATCGCCGAAGGCCTCGCGCTGCGCATCGTCAAGGGCGACGTCCCAGAAAGCCTGAAGGATAAGAAGCTCCTCGCGCTCGACATGGGCTCCCTCATCGCGGGCGCAAAATATCGCGGCGAATTCGAAGAGCGTCTGAAGAGCGTGCTCTCCGAAGTCCAGTCCGAAGAAGGCCGCATCATCCTCTTCATCGACGAATTGCACAACATCGTCGGCGCTGGCAAATCCGAAGGCGCGATGGATGCTGGCAACCTGTTGAAGCCCGCACTCGCCCGCGGTGAACTGCACTGCGTCGGCGCCACCACGCTCGATGAATACCGCAAGCACATCGAAAAGGACGCAGCGCTCGCCCGCCGCTTCCAGCCCATCTTCGTCTCCGAGCCGACGGTGGAAGATACCATCTCCATCCTGCGCGGCTTGAAGGAGAAGTATGAGCTGCATCACGGCGTTCGCATCACCGACAGCGCACTCGTCGCGGCAGCCACCTTGTCGAACCGCTACATCACCGACCGCTTCCTCCCCGACAAGGCCATCGACCTGGTCGACGAGGCAGCCTCGCGCCTGCGCATGCAAGTCGATAGCAAGCCCGAAGAACTCGATGCCATCGACCGCGACCTCATGCAGGTGATGATCGAGCGTGAAGCCCTGCGTAAGGAGACGGATCAGGCTTCCAAGGACCGCCTCACCAAATTGGAAACCGAAATCGCCAATCTGGAAGAGCAGTCCAAGGCGATGACCGCGCGCTGGGAGGCCGAGAAGCAAAAGCTTGGCTCCGCCCAGAAGGTGAAGGAAGAACTCGACGCCGCCCGCAATGAACTCGAACTGGCACAACGCAAGGGCAACCTCGCGCGCGCCGGCGAACTGACCTACGGCGTCATTCCGGATCTGGAAAAGAAACTGAAGGACATCGAAACCAACGACGGCAAAGGCGCCATGGTCGAAGAGGCCGTAGGCCCCGACCAGATCGCGGGCATCGTCTCGCGCTGGACCGGCGTGCCCGTCGACAAGATGCTCGAAGGCGAACGCGATAAGCTCTTGAAGATGGAAGACGCGCTGGGCAAGCGTGTCGTCGGCCAGAAGGAAGCCGTCATTGCGGTCTCCACCGCCGTCCGCCGCGCGCGTGCCGGCCTGCAGGACCCGAACC
Organism: Hyphomicrobium sp. 12-62-95; assembly: GCA_002279935.1. Taxonomy (GTDB): domain Bacteria; phylum Pseudomonadota; class Alphaproteobacteria; order Rhizobiales; family Hyphomicrobiaceae; genus JAGVSR01. The sequence continues at coordinate 102,345 of NCCZ01000003.1, forward strand.
GCCCCATCGGCTCGTTCATGTTCTTAGGGCCAACCGGTGTCGGCAAAACCGAGCTGACCAAAGCGCTCGCGGCTTACCTCTTCGACGACGATACCGCCATGCAGCGCATCGACATGTCCGAATACATGGAGAAGCACTCGGTCGCCCGCCTCATCGGCGCACCTCCGGGCTACGTCGGCTATGAAGAAGGCGGCGCGCTCACCGAAGCCGTCCGCCGCCGGCCCTATCAGGTTGTCCTTTTCGACGAAATCGAGAAGGCTCACCCGGACGTGTTCAACATCCTCCTCCAGGTGCTCGACGACGGCCGCCTCACCGACGGCCAGGGCCGCACGATCGACTTCAAGAACACGCTCATCATCCTGACGTCGAACATCGGCGCCCAGTACCTCGTCGAACAGAAGGAAGGCGAGGATACGGAGGCCGTGCGCGATGAAGTGATGGCCGAAGTCCGTTCGCGCTTCCGGCCGGAGTTCCTGAACCGCCTCGACGAGATCATCCTGTTCCACCGCCTCCAGCGGCAGGACATGGGCCAGATCGTCGATATCCAGATGGGCCGCCTGCAAAAGCTCGTCGACGATCGCAACATCACGATCGAACTCGACGATGCCGCCCGCACTTGGCTCGCCAATCGCGGCTACGACCCTGCCTATGGTGCCCGCCCCTTAAAGCGTGTGATCCAAAAGCAAGTCCAAGACCCGCTCGCCGAACAGATCTTGGCCGGCGGCGTGAAGGATGGCGACAACGTCAAAGTCTCCGTCCGCGACGGCGCCATCACCATCAACGGCTGGCCCGTGAAGGCGGCGGCGTAAGCCGCCGCCGAACAAAACCTAACCAAAGTCAGAACCGCCGCGTAACAGCACAGGTCAGCCCCCTTAATGCGGGGGCTGACCGCTATAGCGCATGTGTGCTTGCGCGTGACCTCTCCATAACATTGGATTGTTTGGCAGTTGCCCGCTATGGACGCTCATCCAGCCGTCCAAATCGCGATCCAAAACCATGTCCCTCATCGAAGCCATCACCACCGCGCTCGCATCCAATCCGATTTTGGCAGCCGGTGTCGGCACGCTCTTGGCGGGCTCCGTACTCTACGTGTTGCGCGCCGTTCCCGAAAAAATCATGGAAGCCCTCGGCACCGCACTTTGGACCAAGGTCTCCATCGAGAGCCTGTCGAGCGAATATGCCGACGTCGATCACTTCATCGAAAGGCGCCGCATCAATTTTTTCAGTCGCTCCCTCGAACTGAAAGAAGGCGCGCTGCAAACCGGCTTCGGCTCCGGTTGGGGCACCTACGACGGCAAACTCTTTAAATACGCCAAGGCGCGATCAACCCAGCAGGTCGTGCCGTATGAGACGATCAACGTCGCGTTCTTGACCAGAGACCGGTCCGTCGCCGAGCGTTTTTTGCGCGATAGCCAACCGGAAGACCGCCGCAACTCGATCAGCGTCACGCTGTACGGCACCAGCGGAAGCACCGGCAGCTTGCGCCGCCATAAGCGCAGCCTCGACACCGTCTTCGTCGACGACGCCGTCAAGTCGCGTCTCGTGGAGCGCATCACGTGGTTCATCGGCTCTGAACAATGGCACGCCGAGCGCGGCATCCCGTGGAAGTTCGGAATCATCCTCCATGGCCCTCCCGGAACGGGTAAAACGAGCCTCATCCACGCCATCGCCTCGACGTTCAACTTCAACATCAAATACATCAAGTCGCTACACGGCCTTGGCGCCGCGTTCATGCATGGCACCGCCAAGGACCTGTTCGTGATCGAGGATATCGACACGATTTCGGGCGGGCTGAACCGGTCTGGTCCAGATGGCAACGCGGCGGGCGCGGCCAACATCGTTGCCCAGCAATCCTCGCCCCTCCACGAAGTCTTGAACGCCATGGACGGCATGCAAACGCCCGATGGCCTGAAATTCATCGCCACGACCAATCACATCGGCCGCCTCGATCCTGCAATCATCCGCCCGGGACGCATCGATGAGGTGATTGAGATCGGCCCACTCTCGGTGGCGAGCGCGCGCCGCATGTTCAAAGCCTTTTACGGCCGCGATGGAATTGGTGAGTATTCACCCCGCACGGGGGCCGAATTGCAGGTCATGTTTTCGACCAAGACGGCCGAGGATGCAGAAGCTGCCCTTGCGGCATCAGCCCGGTCCGTCGATGCCGGCGCCGGCACTCACACACCGGTATCGCCACCCGCCTGACCATCAGATCATCTGCCGCGCAGCTACTGCGCCGAGACGGTCTTCGCCGCCCCAGGCGAAGTCGCGGCCCGTGCAGCGGCGACAGCTTCGGCCGCAGCAGCTCTAGCTTCTTTCGCAGCCGCTGCTGCTTCAGCCGCGGCGCTTGCAGCAGCCGTCGCTGGCGTCTCAGTGCTCGGCACTGCGGCAGGCGGCGTTGAGGCCTTCACTGCAGCGACGGCCGGCGCCGCTGCGGGCTGCCCAACTTGCACGGCAGCAGCTGCCGGTGTCGCGGGCTTCTTCTTCTGCGCCACCGGCTTCTTCTTCTCGGGCTTCGCAGGCTTTGCTGCCGGCTCAGGTCCCAAGAACCCGAAGATCGACGACAACGGCGCATTCTCGCTGACCCCGCCAGCATATGATTGCATGACGTGAACCTTCGCCCCCACCTTCGCGATCGACGCCAGATGCACCACGTGCTCGTTCGTCAGCCGGAAGCAGCCCGACGAATTGGCGCGTCCCACCGTGCGATCGTTGTTGGTGCCGTGAATGCGATAGATCGAACTTCCCAGATAAAGCGCCCGCGCGCCCTGCGGGTTCTTCATGCCGCCCGACACTGTCACCGGCAACCCCGGCACGCGCTGGCGCATCTCCGGCGGCGGCGTCCACGACGGCCATTCCGCAATGCGGCTGATCCGCTCTGTCCCTGTCCAGGTGAAGCCGTCGCGCCCCACCGAGATCGGATAGGCATAGGCCTTCCTGTCCGGCAGCACGAAATAGAGTTTGCGCGCCTGCGTATCGACGATGATCGATCCCGGCTCTTCGGGCCGATTCAAATAAACAATCGGCGGCACAGCAGGCTTGAAGTCCGGCCGCTCGCCGCCCTCCATGTATTTCGGGTAAACGGTCGGCTCGTACGTTTTGCGGTTCGCCGCGCGCTCCGCCGCCTCCTGCTCTTCTTGCGCCCGCCGGTCGCTCTCGAACACAGGCCGGCCGTCGGACCAAGTGTCCGCCCAAACCGGCTGCGAACCCATCATCAAGCCGGCGGCCACCACCGGCAATATGACGCGCAGATAACCCATGCGCCGTCTCCACCCATCCCGGCGCCCAAGTGCGGCACCTCACACAATCAAAAAGGAGATTGGCGAGCCCGGCAACCCCGGACAAGATCATACCCGCCCGTAAACCCACACCAATAGATAACTGTGGCCCCAATACGCCATTTCGGCTCCGTAACTCTCCGCACCGCCCGTCCTCGTCGCCCCGCTCGCTTGGAGAGAGGATGCGCGCACAACAGCATCCTACCCCCGCTGTCATCCTCGGGCTCGCCTGCCCCGGCGCAGGCCGGGGTCCCGAGGACCCAAGGTTCAGCACGCTCAAACAGAACTGCCGCCCACGTCCCCCTCTCCCCGCGCGCGGGGAGAGGGCCGGGGGTGAGGGGCGCGACGTGTGTGAGGGGCAAGCCACATTCGGGCTGCCAGCCATGCCGCTACAGCGGACTACGCTCCATGCACCGTTTCGCCCGGCGCATGACCTCGTCGGGCGACAGCGTCTCGAGCAAGGTCGCACGACGGGCCTTCACCTCGGTGAAAGCGTCGGCCTCCTTCAGTCCTTTGGGAATGGCATAGGCATTGAGATACGTCATCGACGTCACCAAAGCGCGTTTCGCCAGCTCAGGATCGCTCTCCACTTTTCCGCTCACAACGAGCGAGTTGGCGGCACTGATCATCGCCGAGCAGTTGAGGTTGGAATCGACCCCACTCACGTCGTCACCACCGGACGGCCCGCACGCAGCTAAAACACAGCAAGACATGGTTCCGCATAATATCGCGACGCGCGTCATCGTAGATCCCTTCCAATTGTTCGCTCTGGCGAGTCACGCCGCCGTCTTCGTGTAACCTCTAGTCAATGAGGGCTTGGCATCTGCGCCGAGGCAAACCCCTCCCCCTTGCGGGGAGGGGCAGGGGCCTGCCCTCGGCCTTGTGCCGAGGGTGGGGGTGCCTTACGCCGCCGATTTCGGCTCGCCCGTCGCAACAACCGGCTCCTCCACCAGCGCCACCGGCTTCGCAGGCCGCTGGGCTAACGTCTCCTTCACGAGCTTAGTCGCCGACACGTAGTCCGGCTTGCCGGACCCCAGCAGCGGAATGTGATCCACCACCAAAATCTCCGCCGGAATGTTCAACTCCGACACACCCTTCGCCTTCACCAACCGCTGGAATTGATCCCGCGCGATCCCCTTGTCCGTCGTCAGCAACACAAGCTTCTCGCCCTTGCGCGCATCCGGCATCGAAACGACGATGGTCACGAGGCTCGGCCAAAGCTCCGCCGACAAAGCCTCCACCGCCGAAAGCGACACCATCTCGCCCGCGATCTTGGCAAACCGCTTCGCGCGGCCCTTGATCGTGATAAAGCCCTGCGCGTCGATGGCGACGATGTCGCCCGTGTCGTGCCAGCCCTCGGCCGGCGGCTCGAGCACACCCGGGTTTTCCGTCCGCATGTAGCCGAGCATCACGTTCGGACCACGCACATAAAGCCGTCCGCCGTCCTCGATGCCGGGCACCGGCTCCAGCCGCGCTTCCATCAGCGGCGCAAGACGGCCGACCGTGCCCGACTTGTTCGACAGCGGCGTGTTGATCGCCAGCACCGGCGCCGTCTCCGTCACGCCGTAGCCTTCCAGAATGCGCACGCCGAACTTCTCCATATACGTCTGCCGCGTGCGATCCTTCACGGCTTCCGCGCCCGAAACGATCAGGCGAATGCGATGGAAGTCATACGGATGCGCCGAGCGCGCGTAGCCGGTGAGGAACGTGTCGGTGCCGAACATGATCGTCGAATTCGAGCCGTAAACGAGTTCCGGCACGATGCGATAGTGCAGCGGCGACGGATAAAGATAAACCGGCACGCCCCCGATCAGCGGCATCACGAGACCGCCCGTGAGCCCGAACGAGTGAAACACCGGCATCACGTTGAACACCTTGTCCTGCCCGTTCACCGCAATGCGATGCAGACACTGGAACGCGTTCGCCAAGAGGTTCTTGTGTGAGAGAACGACACCCTTCGGCGTCCCTTCCGAGCCCGACGTGAACAGGATCGCCGCCGGATCGTCCGGCCGGCGCTGCGTCTGCGCCTTGGAGCCCTGCAACAGACCCTTGATTTTGTCGCCGGTCCCGATCTCAGCCTTCACGTCTTCCAGATAGACGATCTTCACAACGGCTGACAGCTTCTCCACCGCCTCGCCGAGCTTCGCCTTCTCCACGAACGCGCGCGATGTCAGAACCACATCCACCTTCGCCGCCTGACACGCGTAGATCATGTTCTGCGCGCCGGCCGAGAAGTTCAGCATCGCCGCCACGCGGCCAATCGATTGCAACGCAAAGAACGTCACCGCCACGCCCGCCGCATTCGGCAAGAGCACGCCGACAGCGGCCCCTTCCGGCGCCAGCGGCGCGATCTTGGCGCCCAGCACCTGCGCGCCAAGGATGAGCTTCTTGTAGGACAGCTTCGTGCCGAGCGCGTCTTCGATGGCGGGCTTGCCCGTATCGCGCGCGGCCTTGGCTTCGACGAGTGCGGAGAACAGCGTCTGATCGAGGTTCGCCGTCAGCACGGCCGTGTTGACCATGATGTCCTGTAGCGCCGCGCCCGCCGCCTGACGCCGCGCCTTGCCGCGCAACGTCTGATCGACCGGCAACTTCACCGGCGGCAGGATCGTCACCGTCGTCTTCGGGAACCACGACTTCTTCGTCTGATAGCGATTGAGATAGCCGAAGTGCGACCGCTCCAGTCCGTCGATGCGCACCGGCACGACGATCGCATCCGCCTTATCGGCAATCATTGCCGTGCCGTCATAGACCTTCATCAACCCGCCCGTCGTCGTGAGACGCCCTTCCGGGAAGATGACGAGCGTGTCGCCGCCCTTCACGTCGTTGATGAGATGCCGCGTCGAAAGCGGCTTTGTTGGATCGATGGGGTGAACCTTGGCAAGCTGCAGGAACGGCTTCACCCACCAGCGCTGCGCGATACCGGTATCGATCGCATACGACGCGAAGTCCGGCATGATCGAGTGCATCAAAGCCGCGTCGAGAAAGCTCACATGGTTCGGCGCGATGATCGCGCGCGTCCCCGCCGCCGGCAGGTTCTCCATGCCCTTCACTTCAAGCCGCAGGAACGTCTTGAACAGGAACATGGCGAGATCTTTCAGCCCATGCTTGCCCCAGGCCTTCAGCACAAGACCAAGCACGACGAGGTTCGCCACGCCCAGAATGAGGAACAGAGCCGCCGTCGAATATCCAGCCCATTGCAGCGCCGCCAGAATGAGACTCGCACCCACCATGAACCCGGCCGACAGAACGTTGCACGCCGCCACCACGCGCGCCTTGTGATCGTCGCGTGCCCACAGCTGCACGGCTGCAAACGCCGGCACGATGAACAACCCACCCGCGAGCGACAGCACGAACAGGCCCGAAGCCAGACGCAGGCCCGTGAAGCTGGCGAGAAATCCTTCCACGCCGAGCGGCTCAGGCGCGCGCACGACACCCGATGCAGTCCACGCAAGGTCCAGGCACGCCACAGCCATCAGAAATGCGCCAACCGGCACCAGCGCCATGTTCGGCCGCATCCGGCTCGCCTTCGCGGCGAGGAACGACCCAACCGCAATGCCGACCGTGAACACGAGCAAGCCGAGCGTAATCACGCCCTGCGTGCCGTTCATCCCGTCCTTCAGCATCACCGGCAGCAGCGAGAGCGCCACCGCGCCGACCAGCCAGAACCAGCTTGTGATCAGACCACCCGTCCACAAGCGGCGGTCTTCGCGCAGTTCATTGATGAGCGCGAACGTCGACGTCAGCGGGTTCTTCGTGATGACGAGATCAGGCGCCGCCGCCCCCGTCTTCGGGATAAACCGCGCCGCCACCCAGCACAGAACGGAGAGCACAACGACGGCCACCGGCAGTTCCCACGCCGTGCCCTCCGGATGCACCATCAGCCCGCCTGCGATTGTGCCGATCAGGATCGCGGCAAACGTCGCGCTCTCGACCAGCGCGTTGCCGGCCGATATTTCCTTTTTGTCAAGAATGCTGGGGAGGATGCCGTATTTGATCGGCCCGAACAGCGCCGCCATGACGCCGAAGCCGCCGAGTGCCACAAACAGAACCGGCACTGAGTTGAACCAGAAGCCGGCCGCCGCCACCAACGCTATCGGGATTTCGAACCGCTTCAGCCACTCCGCCAATTCCGCCTTGTCGTACTTGTCGGCCCACTCGCCCCCGAGCGCCGAGAGGAAGAAGAACGGCGCCACAAGCACCGCGCCGGCAAGCGCCACAAGCGATGCGCCCTCCGCCTCGCCGATCTTGAACAAGATCAGGATGACGAGCGCGTTTTTGACGAAGTTGTCGTTCAGCGCCGAAAGAAACTGGCACCAGAACAGGCTGGCAAAACGGCGGGTCTTCAAGAGGTCGGGAAACATGGTTGGACGTCCTACAGATACGCAAAGGGGCTGACGGAGGGCGGCCGGGCTAAGCCGCGCGTTTGAAGCGAGTATCGCCCGCAACATGGTTAAAGAACGGCTCAACACATGCCGCTTTTCCATTGATTGAACGGGATTTTCCGACACCGTGCGCGATCCACTGCGGCGGCCGGCCAGGGGTTTCCAGCCCGGCGATGTCCGGGGTGAGCAGCGGCGCGTCGGCGACGGCCGAACCCAAGAACATACGGGCCAAACGATCAAACATAGCGGTCTCTCCTATCAAAATGAACATCGTTCAAATATCAATATACATCTCCATGAACATAGTTCAAGCAGAAATCAACCGCATGACTCTGAATGGTTACCGCATTCGAAATTGGAGGGGTGCGAGCACGCATCGGCCCCGCAGCGCCAGCCGTCGATCCGTACGGCGAGGCAGCAGCCCCTACCGGCTCGCCGTCATCACGGGAGCACGTCGCATCAGCTCCTCGATCCGCGCTCGCTCGCGCTGAAAGTCGGCCAGATCCTTACCCGTCAGCTTACGCTCGCGAGGCACCTGGATCGATGTTGGATCGACGAAGCGGGTGTTGATCAGAACCTCGTAGTGCAAGTGCGGGCCCGACGATAAACCCGTCGACCCGACATAGCCGATGACCTGCCCCTGCCGGACCTTTACACCCGGCTGCACGCCCGGTGCGATGCGCACCATGTGGCTATACGCGGTCTGATAGCCGTTCGCATGCCGGATACGAACGTAGTTGCCGTTATATCCCTTGTGCCGTGCCTCTTCGATGGTGCCTGTGCCGGCCGCCAGGATCGGCGTGCCGACAGGTGCCGCCCAATCCACACCCGTATGCATCTTGCGCACGCCAAGCAGCGGATGGTGGCGCAGACCAAAGCCCGACGTCAGCCGCAAGTCGCCGCGGATCGGCTTACGCATCAGAAACTTCCGCGAGTTGTTGCCATCCTTGTCGTAGTAGTCGACCTCGCCGTCGGTCGAACGGAAACGGAAATAACTCGACGTCTCGCCGCCCGTCGTGATCGCCGTGTACAGCAATTCGCCCGGCGGACCGTCCGCGCCGTTGTCCTGCTTCAGATCGAAAAAGAACTCAGCCGTGTCGTCCGCGCGAAGCCGCCGCCGGAAGTCGGTTTCCGACGCATGCACCCGCAGCACTTGTTGAATGGTTTCACCGGGAACCTGCTGCACAAGGCTCGCGTGATAGAGACTGGCATAGAGCGTGGCACTCAGCCCGCTATCGGACGGCGCAAGCCGCTCCGGCATGAACTTTTGCTCCGGCGGCGTCGCGCTCGCAATGAAGTCACCGCCGGCGCTCCGGCTCACAGTGACGTAATGCTCGTGCCCGTCGCCAAACACCGAAAGCCGCGTCGGTTCGAATTTACTGGCATCATCCAGCGAGGGCACGAGCGTGATGTGCACCTCTTGGCCGGCCTTCAAATTTTCATCGCGGAATATCGTCTCGGCTGACGCCAGAATTTCGCGAACCACCCACGTTTCTGCACCCGTCGCAGCCAGAATTTTCGCCAGCGTATCGCGCGGTCCAACCTTCACCACGCGCGTTGTCAGACCCTCGATCTCTTCATCAGGCTCCTCGGCCTCGACGAGGGTCTTGGCGAGGTTGGTTGTGTTCGGTGCCTCTTGCGGCGTGGCGGCGGCTGCCGCCGTCGGCTCCGTGCCGGCCTCCACCAAGGGCGCTTCCGCTGCAGCGTTGTCCGCGCCAACATCGAAGCTGGCGCGCTGCACGAGATCGTCGACCTCGCCAACGTCCATTTCCTGTCCGTCTTCGCCGGGCAGAAATCCGCCCAGCAATTCCACGACGCGCACGTTCACATCGCGGTTCTGCGAAATCGTGTCGTCTTCGCGATTGCTCGCAACCGGTTTGCTGTCGGCATAAAGTTTGAGCGGATTGAACGGCGGAATGACATCCGCGTAATTCGCCGGCACGGGCGCGAGCCTTGAGACGATGCGAACGTAGGGCTTGGCGTAAATGTACTCGCGTCCATTCCGCCGCTGCTTCAATGTCTCGTGGATGATGTAGCGCGTCGATGTTGCGCCGGTCGTGATTTGCAGCCTGTCCGTTTTTGCAACCGCCCAATTTAATCCGTCGTCGGGACGGTGCGGCGCTGGCATCGGTGCCATGGCCGCATCCATGCGCAGCCGGTCGAGTGTTGGCATTCGGCCTTCGGCGACATCGCGCGGATCGGTCGACCCATAGATCACAACGATAATCGCGACGGCGCCGACGGCTGCAGCCAGCACCGTGCTGAGAAGCCAGCGAAACCGCCCGCTCTGACGGCTGTCGGCATGATCCGCCGCGTACACGTCGGCGCGCGCGCCGCGGCCACGCGACCCGCGATAGAGATGGGGCAGTCCGTTGGGATGATCGGACGAGCGGGCGCGCACCGGGCGGAGCCCCGGGCGCGTGCGCGGCCGATGTCGGATGTGATGAACCAAACGGCGTCCCCCGGATCCCCAACAGCGTACCCAGCACCATCCCC
>NCCZ01000003.1:120000-399726 GCA_002279935.1 Hyphomicrobium sp. 12-62-95
TGATGCCCTCGCGGTTCAAGCCAAAACCTTCGAAGACGCCATTGCCCTTCTCAACATCGACGGCGTCGCCATCCTCGGCTCCGACAGCCTCGACGCGCCGGAGAAAGTCACCGGCGGAGACAAAGGCTGAGAACGCCCGTGCCCAATCGCCCTCTCCTCATCGGTCTGGCCGCGCTGGCTCCGCTTGCCCTCGGCGCGGTTGTCAGCAGTGCGGCCGAACCCACGGCGCCGACTGATCAGCTCATCATCGAAGCGCCAAGCGCGCGCATCCTAGAACTCGCCGCGCAATCCAAGCTTGAGCCCGGCGAAGAAAGCCCAGGCGGCGGCGCCACCACGCGCCGTAGCCGCGTCAATCGCGACGCCTTCTCGCAGCCCTCGCAAGGCATCAGTTTCGAGAACGAAGGCCGCTTCCGCATCGGCAACTCCATCTTCCGCAAGCTCTGGGTGACACCACCCGCGTCAACCGACTCCAGCGACGGCCTCGGCCCGCTCTACAACGCCCGCGGCTGCCAGAACTGCCACTTGAAGGACGGCCGCGGCACGCCGCCCACCGCAAATTTCCCCGGCGACACCGCCGTCTCAATGTTCCTGCGCCTCTCGATCCTCCCCGAGACCGAAGAGCACAAAAAGCAGCTCGCCGAACGCCGCATCAATGTCATCCCCGAGCCGACCTATGGCCACCAACTGCAAAACCATTCAGTGCAGGGCGTGCCGATCGAAGGCCACATGCGGATCGACTACACGGATAAACCCGTGCAACTCGCTAACGGCACCACCGTCACACTCCGCGAGCCCAAATACTCCGTCACCGATCTCGGCTACGGCCCGCTGCATCCCAAGACGATGATCTCGCCCCGCGTCGCCCCGCAGATGATCGGCCTTGGCCTCCTCGAAGCAATCCCGGAAGCCACCATCCGCGCCGCCGCCGATCCCGACGACAAGAACGGCGACGGCATTTCCGGCCGCGTCAACGAAGTCTGGTCGAACGAACACGGCAAACCGATGCTCGGCCGCTTCGGCTGGAAGGCCGGCAACGCCACTGTGGCCCAACAGAGCGCGGAAGCCTTCTCAGGCGACATTGGAATCTCAAACCCGATGTTTCCTGCTGGCTCGGGAGAATGCACCCCCGCGCAAAAAGTCTGCATCGACGCGCCCCACGGCGACAGCCCGCGCCAGGACGGCCACGAGATCGGACGCGAACTCTTCGATCTCGTCGTCTTCTATTCGCAAAACTTAGCCGTCCCACCGCGCCGCCGCCCAGACGATCCGCCGACGCTCGCCGGCAAGACGCTCTTCAACTCCATCGGCTGCGCGTCCTGCCATACGCCAACCCACACCACCGGCAGTGTGCCGGATCAGCCCCATCTCTCAAATCAAAAGATCTGGCCCTATACGGACTTACTCTTGCATGACATGGGCGAAGGCCTCGCCGACAATCGCCCCGAAGGCGATGCCGACGGCCGCGAATGGCGCACACCGCCACTATGGGGCCTCGGGCTCACCGGCGCCGTCAGCCGCAACACAAACTTCCTCCACGACGGCCGCGCCCGCACCATCGAGGAAGCGATTCTCTGGCACGGCGGCGAAGCACAAAAGTCTCGCGACGCTTACGCCAACCTTTCCCGCGAAGAGCGCGATGCGCTGCTTGCCTTTGTAAAATCGCTCTAAAGAAGCGCCCGCTCGAACGTTGCAGAAATGCGTCACGCGTGCGCCAATTGTTGATCGGCACTTTCAGGAAAAGCCATAATGACTGGAGAATCCCGACAGAATCAGTCCACTTTACAATAGTTGTAAATCATCGCCTTTGACAGCTGCGTGATGCCTTGCTGAAAAGATCACGCCGCCATCGCGGCACCGTCCGGCCTAGCCGGACGCCTGATCTCGAGACCTTGAATCTCGACCATTGGGGGTATCCAATGTCACGCATCGTTCGCGCCGCAGTTCCGTCTGCCAATCCGTCTAATCGCTCAACCGTTCGTGCCACGCTGATCGCGTCGGTGTCGTTTGGCGCACTCCTGCTATCAACCGCCGCCTTCGCGCAGGAAAGCCAATCTCCTCCTCCGGGATCCGAGCCTGTACTCCCTGAAGTCGAGGTGATCACACCGGCTGATGAACCTGCGCAGGCCGCGCCCAAACCTGCTGCACCCAAGCCGTCCGCCCAGGCGAAGACAAAGCCGAAAGCCGCCGCCAAAAAGCCGGCCCAGGCCCCGTCACCCATTCCCGATGTCGTTGCCCCCGACGACGCCGGCCCCGTCGCCGCAGCCGAAGGTGCACCATCAGGCCCAGGCTCTGATGCGCCAGGCGTGCCGGGTACCGGAACCACGGGCATCGACGGCTACATCGCAACCGGCACATCCACCGCTACGAAGACCAACACGCCCTTGAAGAACATCCCGCAAGCCATCACTGTCATCACGAAGGAACAGGCCGAAGACCGCGGCAGCCAGACCGTCGGTGAAGCGCTGCGCTATGTCCCCGGCGTCGCGGTTGCGCAAGGCGAAGGCCATCGCGACCAGATCACCATTCGCGGCCAGAACACGACAGCCGACTTTTTCGTCGATGGCGTACGCGACGACATCGAATATTACCGCGATCTCTATAACGTCGAAGCGATCGAAGTCCTGAAGGGCCCGGCAGCGATGACGTTCGGCCGTGGCGGCGGCGGCGGCGTGGTCAACCGCGTGACCAAGAAGGCCGATGGCGAGCGCGTGCGTGAAGTCACCGCTTCGACCGGCTCATTCGAGCGCGCCCGCACCACCATCGACGTCGGCGACAAAATCTCACCAGACGCCGCCTTCCGCCTCAACGCCATGTACGAGAATTCGGAAAACTTCCGCGATTTCTTCGAACTCGAGCGCTACGGCATCAATCCCACGCTGGCCTTCCGCCCCGCCGACAGCACCAAGATCTCGCTCAGCTACGAGTACTACAAAGACGAGCGCACCGTTGATCGTGGCGTTCCCTCTTTCAATGGCAGCCCATCACGCGGACCCATCGAGGCCTTCTTCGGCAACCCTGACGCGAGCCAGGCCGATTTCGGAGGCCACACAGCCACCGCCACGCTCGAACATCGCTTCGACAACGGCGTCAATGTCCGCAACCACACGTTCCTCGCCACCTATGACAAGGTCTATGCAAACATCTTCGCCAATGGTCCCGTGATCGGTGGCAATGTCGCGCTTGGCGGCTACATCAACGGCACCGAACGCGACACCTTCGTCAACCAAACCGATGTAACGTTTCGCTGGGACATGGGGCAAGGCATTCGCCACACGCTCCTCGCCGGCACTGAATTCTCGTATCAAGAGACCGATAACTTCCGCAACAATCCCACGTTCCCGCCGGGCTCTACGCCGGTACCGTTTGCAAATCCGACGACGTTCGCCACGATCCCATTCAATGTGTTTGCGCGCGATTGGCACACCGAAGTCGAGACCCAGAGCGTCTACACGCAAGATCAGCTCGAAATCACGAAGTACTTCGAACTGATCGGCGGCCTCCGCTTTGACCGCTTCGACGTTGGCTTCGACGGCCGTACCGCCGGTGTCAATGGCGGGAATCCGCAGAGCCTGAATCGCGTCGACGAAGTCTGGTCGCATCGCGTCGGGGCCGTTTTCAAACCCACCGAAACCGCCTCGATCTACATCGCCACGTCAAACTCGTTTCTGCCCGGTGCTGGAGACCAGTTCGGCAACCTCGCAGCCGCCGGCGGCGTCTCAGGCGACAACCTCGAACCGGAAGAATTCCAAAACGACGAAATCGGCTTCAAGTGGGAAATCGCGCCCCGCCTGTTCTTCAATGGTGCGATGTTCAGGCTCGACCGGTCCAATCAGATCATCACCGCTGGACCGCAGATCGGCCAGCAAGTCGGCCTGACAAGAACGGAAGGCGGCGAACTCTCGCTGACCGGCTTCGTGACCAAAGACTGGCAGATCTCGGCCAGCTGGGGCCATCAAATCGCGCGCGTCGTGGAAGCCGCGCCGGCAAATGTCGGCAAGGATGTGCCGTTCGTTCCTGAGAACATCTATGCGCTCTGGAACCGCTACCAAGTCCTGCCTTGGTTCGGAGCCGGTCTCGGCATCATCCACCAGGATTCGAGCTTCGCGGAGTTGAATAATAGAGTCGAACTGCCGTCCTTCACCCGCGTCGATGCCGCCTTCTTCTTCGACATCAACGAGAACTGGCAAGCCCAGGTCAACGTCGAGAACATCTTCGACGAAGTGTATTACCCATCGGCGCACAACAATAACAACATCAGCCCGGGCTCTCCGCGCGCCGCCTACGTGACAGTCAAAGCCAACTTCTAGGTTGGCAGCATCCACCAAACGAAAAAGGGCGGGCGCGTCGCCCGGCCTTTTTCTCTATGTCAAAGCGCATCAGGCCGGCTCCCCGGTGGGGGAGTCGGATGTGCCAATCAAAGCTCCCCCGTCAAAAACTGCGCCCGCCCATGCCCGAACGACCAGTCTTCGTCACTGCACGTCACCATGTTGATCATCACGTCCGATGGCGCGATCCCGCAGGACTTCTCCAATTCCTCCGCCGCGAGCCGGTAGAACGTCTCTTTCATCTCGCGCGAGCGCGGTCGCGTCGTCACCTGCACGAACACAAAGCTCGCCGTCCGCGGAATATCGAGCCCCGTATCCTCCATGATCATCCGCGACCGCGAATGCTCATGCACGATCTGATACCGGTCGCGCTCCGGCACGCCGAACGCCGCCAGCATCGCCCGGTGCAACGCATCGAGCACAGCCTTCAACTGCTCGTCCGACCGCCCCTCATAAACATCCACCCGCAACAGCGGCATCGCACCCTCACTTGTGTGATTTGAGATTAAGCCGAAGCAGTCTCTGCTGCTTCGACGGCTGGTGCCACAGAACGACACCCCTTCGGCCCGAAGGGCCAGGAAGCAAGTTCGCGGATTTAGCTACCACCCACTTCGGCCCGAAGAGCCGGGGAGCAAGGCGACCCGCCGCAAGCGGCGCCCACACGGAGCGCCGGTAAGGCGCGTGAGTGATAAAATGGTGGAGCCAAGCGGGATCGAACCGCTGACCTCTTGCATGCCATGCAAGCGCTCTCCCAGCTGAGCTATGGCCCCGATATTTCGGGTCTTTTAAGACCTGGGTAGGGTGGCCGGCGACCTTGGACAGGCCGCGACCGTTGCGAGACCCGCTCTCTATTCGCTAACCCGTCAAACTGCAAGTGCCAAGTCGACGCCGCGCGGGGAAAACAGGACCGCGCGGCTCCGACTCGTTAAACTTCTTCTTCGCCCTCGGCGACCGGTCCGCCGATGATGTTCGACACGTCGCCGCCCTCTTCCTCTTCCGGTTCCAGGAAGGTCTCGTCGTCGTCGGCCGGAATATCTTCCGCCTCCTCGATATCGACCAGCGCCTCGTCGCCCTCGACCTCCGACGCGGCTTCCGGCGCCAGTTCCTTGTCGGCAACCAGCTCCTTCTTGGCCTTGCGCGGCTTCTCGTCGATCATCGCCGCCGTGATCGGCACAGCCGAATGCGCAATCGTGTAGATCGTGCCGCAGATCGGGCAGGAAATCGGATCGCGATTGAGATCGTAGTAGCGCGCGCCGCACTCGTTGCTCTGGCAGGTGCGCTTGGTCCCGCGCGCAGCTTTTGTCGACATGGACAACCCCGGGAATGAAATGGAAGGAAGGGGGGATGCCACAGCCACCGGCGGCTGTCAAAAGCAATTCCCACCACATGCAACCCCGCCGCATCCCCGGCCCGCCCAGATAGCAACCAAGACAGCGAGCCGGGCGGCGCGGCCCCCACCGTTGACAACCCCCGCGCCAGGGGGTCTATCCGCCTCCGGAAACCACTTTTGCTGGGAATCCGCCGTTCAGGCTGGGCCCGGACCGACCAAAGGAACGGCACGTGTCGAAATCCAGCGCACATGGCGCAAATCCCGCCCCGCTGACCGCGGTGAAGGCCTCCAACCCCCTCACCGGCACCCTCCGCGTTCCCGGCGACAAGTCGATTTCCCACCGCGCCCTGATGTTCGGAGCCCTCGCCACCGGCAAAACCACCATCAAAGGCCTGCTCGAAGCCGAAGACGTTCTGAACACGGCCAAAGCCGTCACAGCGCTGGGCACCCCGGCCACCAAGTCCGGCGACACCTGGACCGTGCTCGGCCGCGGCACGGGCGGCCTCAAGCAACCTGACGGCCCGATCGACTTCGGCAACTCTGGCACCGGCACCCGCCTGATGATGGGCGTCGTCGCCGGCCAAGACATCACCGTCACAATGATGGGCGATGCATCCTTATCCCGCCGTCCCATGGGCCGCGTGCTGAAGCCGCTCCGCCAGATGGGTCTGCTGACGCGCGAAGACCGCGACACGCTTCCCCTCACCGTCGAGGGCTCGTCGCACCTTGTTCCCATCGAATACGTTTTGCCCGTTCCCTCCGCGCAGGTGAAGAGCGCCATCCTCATTGCGGGTCTCATGGCCGCTGGCGAAACCACCGTCATCGAAAAAGAACCCACCCGCGATCACACCGAACGCATGTTGCGCTACTTCGGCGCCCAAGTAGAAACCGAAGTGCGCGACGGCCTCACGCGCATCACCGTCCATGGTGACGCCGAACTTGAAGGCCGCGACGTCGTCGTCCCGGGCGATCCCTCGTCCGCCGCCTTCCTTATCTGTGCAGCACTCCTCGTCCCCGGCTCCGGCGTCACCGTCGAAGGCGTGCTCGTCAACGAAACCCGCACCGGCCTCTACACGACGCTGAAGGAAATGGGCGCCGACATCGTCTTCCTCAATGAACGCGAAGAAGGCGGCGAACCGATCGCCGACATCCGCGCCCGCTATTCCAAGCTGAAAGGCGTCCACGTCCCCGCCGCGCGCGCCCCCTCAATGATCGACGAATATCCCGTGCTCGCAGCTATCGCCGGCTTCGCGCACGGAGACACCCGCATGGATGGCCTCGCCGAATTGAAGGTGAAAGAAAGCGACCGCCTCGCCGCCACGGCAGCCGGTCTCGCAGCAAATGGCGTCCGCGCCACCGTCGACGGCGACACGCTCATCGTCCATGGCACCGGTGAAGTCGCGGGCGGCGGCACCGTCGCCACGCATCTCGATCACCGCATCGCCATGGCGTTTCTGACCATGGGGCTTGCCAGCGACAAGCCCGTCACCGTGGACGACACGGCCATGATCGCAACCAGCTTCCCCGAATTCCGCGGCCTCATGGAACGCCTCGGCGCCAGCTATAGAAGCTGACGCACCGCGCGATTACTCGAATTCACTTGAATAGCCCGGCCAGGCATCGCCGGCGTCAAAATCTCGTTCGCGCGTTGCCGCGCTCTCCGCCGCCGACCACGATGAGGCTCGCGCACTTCGCCCACTCGGGCTCGCCGCACCCGCGACCTGCGATCCGGCAAAGCACTGCCGGATATGAGCGCACCGGTCATCGCCCGACGGATGCGTTTCCGTCGCCGGCCCTGCGAACGACCGGCACACCGCATCGATATCGCTCGACTTCAGCCAGCCTTCGCGCGCGCCCGATTGCGCCGCCATGCAATCCGCGCCGAATTCGTCCGGCCCGGTCACCTCGTGCGCGCACTCATGTTTGAAGATGAACATGCGCACGGGCGCCGGCTGCCGGTTCAACAAAAACGGATTGAGGTAGAGCCCCTCGCCCGGCACCGACATGCCTTCGGTCGGCATCTCATTGTCCATATAAACGGGTGTCTCGCCGCATCGCATCGCGCGCCCGGCAATGGTCACGGTCAAACCATCGGTTGGAATGCTGTCGGCTGTGGCCTGCGAAATCACGTGCATCGAAAGGCACACCATCGCCGCCGTGAGCATCAGACCAAGCGCCGCGCGAGACCGCATCATCATCCGCAAGCCTTTCCAATTTTGGAGTGCACCCAAGGTGGCCGACATTGTGCACGCGTTATGGCAGCGAGCGGGCCATTCGAAGACGATTGCGCACCTAAAAATTCGCACGTGTACGCGACCTCAGTTCACGCACATCCATGCCGCGCGATGGCGCCACCGGACCCGTGCAGCACCACGTTCTCGCAAGCTGGTTTACATCTCGCACAGGTGCACCGCGCACGTTTGCGCGCCCCCCCGACCCCTCACCCGATCGTTTCCGCCATGCCCCTCTGCCTCCCGCCGAAAGCCCCGCCGCGTCTGACCCCTTGTAAACATACCAACCAGTTGGTATGTAAAGGTATGTGCAGCGTCCATCTCCAGTTCAATTGCGAGGGGAAGCCCCGGCAAAACGGCAAGCTGGGCGCTTGGCCCTGCTGTTCTTTGGCCGCAAGCCCCGCTGCTCCCCGTTTTAGGACCCATCCCCGCCCATGGCGCGCCCGCCTGCTGCCCGCATCAAACTTCTCGACGCCGCCGTCGCGCTCATCCGCGCTAAAGGCTATGCCGCCACCACGGTCGATGACCTGTGCGCCGCAGCTGGCGTCACAAAGGGCGCCTTCTTCCACCATTTCGCCTCCAAGGACGACCTGGCCGTCGCCGCCGCGAAACACTGGTCCGAGGTCACGGGCGCGCTCTTCGCTTCAGCGCCCTACCATCAGCCCGCTGATCCTGTGGAACGCATCCTCGCCTACATCGATTTCCGCAAAGAGCTGCTGCGTGGCGAGATCTCCGAGTTCACGTGCCTCGCTGGCACCATGCTGCAGGAAGTCCATGCGACCCATGACAACATCCGCAAAGCCTGCGCCGCCTCAATCACTGATCACGCCGCCACACTCGAGGCCGACATTGCCGCTGCGATGTCTCAACACGGGCTCGACGGAACGTTCACGCCAAAAAGTCTTGCGCTCCATACGCAAGCCGTTCTGCAGGGCGCCTTCATTCTCGCCAAAGCTGAAGGCGGCCCCGCTGTCGCCGCCGAAAGCGTCGATCATCTGAAGCGCTACATCACGACCCTGTTCAAAAGCGAAAAGTAAGGGAGTTCGCCATGGAAGCCGCAACAGGAAATGCCAAAGACGTCGAAGAGATCGAACGTCTCGTCTCGGACTGGTCCCGCGCAGTTGAAGCCAAAGACCCCGAAAAGATCGTCGCCAACTACGGCCCCGACACGGTCCTCTTCGATGCCATTCCCCCCGGCCGCACCGTCGGCGCCCGTGACATCGGCCGCATCTGGGCTGAATGCATGCCCTACTTTCCGGAAAAATTCCGCTCCGAGCACAAGGATCTCACCATCCACGTCGATGGCGATCTCGCCATTGTTCACGGCCTGCATCATTTCGTGCCTGAACCGGCCGATCATCCCGCAGGCAGCACCTGGATGCGCATTACCGTCGTCTTCCGCCGCAACGGCGGCGGATGGCGCGTCATCCACGAACACGTCTCGATCCCCTTCGATCCCATGACCAACGCCGCCGTCTATCTCGACGGTGACGCCAACGCCGTTCCGGCCCCCGCGAGCAGCACCAAGCTCATGCCCCATCTCGTGTGCAAGGACGCCGCCGCCGCAATCGACTTCTACCAAAAAGCATTTGGCGCCGAGGAAATGATGCGGCTCCCCACGCCCGATGGCCGGCTCATGCACGCCGGCATCATGGTCGGCGGCAACGTCATCATGCTGGTCGATGAATTCCGCGACGCCGGTCCCAACGCCAATGCCGCGCCGTCCACACTAGGCGGCACGCCGGTCACCATCCACCTGCAAGTCCCCGACGTCGACGCGCTCTACAAGCGTGCCGTCGACGCGGGAGCCAAATCCATCATGCCGCTGGCCGAAATGTTCTGGGGTGATCGGTATGGCGTCGTCGAAGATCCATTCGGTCACCGCTGGTCGCTCGCTACCGCCGTCAAAACCCTATCGCCTCAAGAAATCCAGATAGCCGCCGACGCCGCAATGCGCGCCGGCCCCGGGTGCTGAAGGAGAGTGAAATGGACACGAAGCCAGCAGGTAACCGCGAACTTGTCATCACGCGAACGCTGAAAGCCTCTCCTGCAAATCTCTACCGCTGTTGGACTGAGCCAGCCCTAATGAAGCAATGGTTCTGCCCCAAGCCATGGGCCGTATCGCACGCCGAAGTCGATGCCCGGCCCGGCGGCCGCAGCATGGTTGTGATGCGCTCCCCCGATGGCCAGGAATTCCCCAACGCGGGCGTTTATCTGGAGGCAATTCCGGGCAAGAAGCTCGTCTTCACCGATGCCTTCGTTGGTGACTGGGAGCCGGCCGGCGAGCCGTTCATGGTCGGCATTGTGACGTTCGAAGATAACGGCGACGGCACCACGCTCTACACCGCCCGCGTGCGTCATTGGACTGATGATGCCACGCAGCGTCACGAACAAATGGGCTTCCACGAAGGCTGGTCGAAATGCGCCGAACAGCTCGAAGAACTCGCCCGCACCCTCTAACCGCAAGCGAAAGGAGTACCGCTATGTCTTACGTTGATGGTTTTGTTGCAGCCGTCCCCACCGCCAATAAGCAGGCCTATCTCGACCACTCCAAAATGGCAGCCGGCGTGTTCAAGGAACTCGGCGCCCTCTCCGTTGTCGAATGCTGGGGCGATGATGTCCCGGATGGAAAACTCACGTCGTTTCCCATTGCGGTTCAAAAGAAGGACGATGAAACCGTCGTGTTCTCCTGGATCGTCTGGCCGTCGCGCGCAGCCCGCAACGAGGGCATGAAGGCCGTGATGTCCGACCCGCGCTTTGCCCCGGATAAGAATCCCATGCCCTTCGATGGCAAACGCCTGATCTACGGCGGCTTCGACATGATCTTGGAGCAATAGCGACCAGGATGCCGGCCGGCAAAAAACGCCGGCCGGCTTAGTTTTAAAGGCTATTGTCGTGCCGTGTTGCCGTCCGCGACGAACCCAGTCCACTGAGAAACAACGCGCCGATCACGGGGGCAATCAGCAACCAAGCGACGAGATAAATGCCGGGGTTATCCATGATGGTGTGTCCTTCCACATACCGCCGGGCACGATGCCCGGCATACCGAAAGAACCCCGCCAAAGAGGTGCCGTTCCAGATCAACCGCGAAACAGCGATGCGTCGGGGTCGATCTTGCCGCCGATCCAATCGCGGATGATCTGCGCACCAATCACACTGAACGTGATCCCATTGCCGCCGCAGCCTAAGATCGCATAGCCGCCCTTGACATGGTCGAGCCGCCTGAACACCGGCAGCCCCTTCGGATTCTCCGCAAACGCCCCCGCCCAGGAATACACGCACTCGAGTTCATCGAGCCCGGTCAACTCCTTGGCCTTTTCCAAAAGCTTTCTCGATTTCGCAGGAATCGCGGCGGTCCGTCGGCTGGGTGCCGCAACGTCGGCATCCTCGCCGCCGATGACAATGCGATTGTCCGCTGTTGCACGCATATAGAGATATGGATCGGAAGCCTCCCAGACGAGACACCGGTCACGCCAGAAGCGCTGCGGCTTGATTGGCTGCGTCGCGATCGCCCACGACGACACAATGTCAAACGAGCCCTTTGGAATGGCGGGGCTGACCTCATATCCCGTCGCCATCACGAGGTGCCGGCAAATGATATCCGGCCCGTCGTTGGTCGCCGCGCGAATGTCATCGCCAACTTGTTCCGAAGTCGTCACCGAAACCGGACTGTAAATTTTCGCACCCATGTCCCGCGCCGCCTTGAGACACGCAATGCATGTGCGGATCGGATCGAGTTCAGCCGCGCCCGCCGAGATGATCGCGCCCGTCCGGTCAAACCCGTACGTGTCCTTCAAAGCCGCGGCATCCAGATAGGTACTCGGAAGACCGATTTTCTCGCGCGCCCGCGCTTCCTGTTCCAGCGCCCGGTGTCCCATACTGGTGCCGGCAAGATAAAGCGTATCGCGGTCCACCCAGTCCGCTCGCAGTTCGTATTGCTTGATGAGCGCCTTGAGGTCTTTGACGGCCTGAAGGGATCGCCGGTACACGCGCGCGGCCTTAGCCGAACCGATCTTCTTTTCCAGTCCCGTGAGCGGCTCGTCGATTTCGAATTGGATCATCGCCGTGCTGGCGATCGTCGATCCCGTCCCCGGCTCGCGCCGGTCCACCACGATCACATCATAGCCCGCTTCCGCCAAATGCAAGGCGGTGAGCGCACCCGTGATCCCGGCACCGACGACCAGCACATCGCAACGCTGCGCCGTGGTCAAAGCACTGACGGCTATCGTGCTGTAAGTGGACTGCGCCCAAACCGGCTCACCGTCATGCAAATCCTTCACGGCCGTTGCCACGCCGCGTCGTCCGGTCGCCATGTCAGGCCCCTGAAAATAATTCAAAAATCTTTGATGCGCTTCGCGGGTGACCTAAGCCGCCGCCTGCTCCGCGTCGGCCAGCTCCGTCGTCACATGGAATGCGCTCAGCGCGTGCGCGCCAAACGTGCGCAGCATCGGAATATCGGCTGCATCACGCCCATGAGCGATCGGAATGCGGCCGATGCGGCGGCAGTTGTGCCGCGCGTCGAACGTGTACCAACCGCCTTCCAGATAGACGTCAAACCAAGCATTAAAGTCCATCGGATTGGGGTCCACCGGCACGCCGATGTCTCCCATGTAACCGTTGACGTAGCGCGCCGGAATATTCAGCGCCCGGCACAGCGTCACGCCCAGATGCGCAAAGTCGCGGCACACACCCACCTGCTCGCGATGCGCTTCGGACGCCGTCCGTGTCGCCCGCGCCTGAGCATAATCGAACCGCAAGCGCTCATGCGCATACGTGCAGATCGCCTCAATCAAGCCGGTATCACGCGGCAGGTGTCCGAATGTCTGCCACGCCAGCGGACCCATGAGGTCGCTTTCGCAAAAGCGGCTCGGTGCCAGGTAGGGCAAGCATTCATCCGGCAAGCGGTCCACTGGCAGCACGCGTGCCGAGGGATCGCGCCGGTCGAGCGTTCCATCCGCCCGGCACAACCCGCCGAGCGACAGCCGCATCACACCTGCCGGCGCCGTAAACCTGCGCGCGATGTTGCCGAAGTCATCGATAAACGTCTCGGTTGGGACTTTTGGCGATGTTTCGAAAGACAACGCATTCGGCACAATGTTCTGCGCATGACTAGTGTGCACATCGATCAAGCACACCGTCGGTGTGTCCTGGGGAAGTTGGAGCTCGAACGAGCAGCCGTAACGGATAAGCATGGGGGACTCGCGAATGGCTAGTGGGTCGCCAGATGAACGGCCGCCGGGCCAGTCAGTTCCGCGATGATGCCGGGAGGAACGGGTTTTGAAACGAACGAATGCGGAATGCGCCCGAGTTCGGGGTGCACCAGCGTCGAACCGCTCACCACGATAACGCGGCACCCAATCTCCACGAGGTGCGTTGCCAGCGCCAAACCGCTGTCACCATCGGCAAGATTGAGATCGATGATCGCAATATCGGGCCGCAGATGATCCGCCGCCCGCCACGCATCAAAGCTGGAATAGAACGTGCCGACGACCTCCGACCCGCCCTCTTGCACCTCATGCGCGATCTCCATGGCCAGCAAAAGATCGTCTTCGCAGATGATGACACGCTTCATACTGGCCTCTCCTCTGAAAAGGATACGGAGAGGAAACAGTCAGCGCGCGGTAAAGTTCCCGCCGCGGCACCGTTCAGCGCCTCGCGGGTCCGCTCGGTCCCGTAGACCAGAGAAAGTTTCGAATTGTTTACGCGTTGCGGCTAACCTTCCGCCATGAACGTACCCAAGGCGATCACGCCATTCCGGCACATGTTTTCTGGACTGCGGGTCTCCACAACCCTGTTCCTGGTCACGGGCGTTGTTCTGCTATTGCAGCTCTTTCCTCTGACCGGCGTTTTCTTGATGCTCTTCGCCGCGCCCTTCTGGTCAGTATTGACGCTCAATCTGGCCTTTCTCGCCCTCGCCGCCGAAACCCTTCTCGGACGTGCGGACAGACGCTGGCTGATCGCCCCGCTAATCTGGTTCGGAGGCTACGCGGTCTATGCCCACCTGACGCATGAACGCTACTTAGCACTCGATGCTAGGCTGAAGGCGGAGAACGCGGCTCAGTCGATCGTCTACGATCCAGTGCAGCAGGTCCTAGTGTTCGACGATCGGTCGGAGGACCTATCTGGCGCGCCGCGGACCTTCGTCCAGCAGTACGCCTTGCCGGTCGCCTACGTATCGAACGACAACTTCGAACCGGCTCAGCATTTGGGATATCGTCTCGCCGACGCTGAAACATGCAACCGGCTGCAAAGCGAACGAGGCAGCTTGCCGAGCGGCATCTCGGCCTCGTGGATCCATGAGTCTTCGAACGGTGAGCGCAAACTTCGCAAAGACGTTTGCATCGTTCAGATGCCCGAAGATCCCAGCCGGCCCGCGCTTCATGTCGCGGCCACGCGCGAAGCGCAGAAAGGCCAGCTGCTGCCGCATTCGCTGACCACGACCACCATCTCCGATGGATTGGGCGGCATGGCCATTCTCACAACAGGACATGCCGAGATCCTGGGCTGGCTGCCGATGCCGGTCATGGGCTGCGCTTTGAACTCCGGCGCTCCAAGCTGGGACTGCTTCTTCGGCTTCCACCGCAAAGCAGTGGGATTGGGCGGCAACGGAGCCTATGGCGGCGCCACCGTGGCCGCCATCGCCGACGTTCTGAAACTGACTGGACGGCGCACACCGTCGCTCTCGGCCGCAGCATCCGAAGGTCGAAACGCAGTCGGCCAAGCTTTGGCCAACTCTCAAAGCGCTCGTTACAATCGGGCCCTCGCCAATCTCGATGCGGCCATTGCCGGCGTGGAACGGCGCCTCACGGTGCATGACGTCTCCGGCCTCATCGCCAATCCGAAAATAGCGCTGGCGCGCAGTTCCGCCATCGGCCCCGCTATCGCCCGCGATGTGGCGGGTCCGCCTGCCCGATACGAAACCGCACGCGTCATGCAATCGATCGTGGCCTATTTTCCTCATCCCCAGTTTTCCGGGATCGCCCGGCCGTTGCTGCCGGAACTCCTGCCATTGGTCGAGCGGGGCGACTGGGTTGTCGCGGACGACTTCGCGATGCGTCTCGGCGATCTTGGGCCGGAGGCTTTGCCCGTGCTGCACGCTCTGGCCAATAGCAAGAATAAGTCGTCTCCCGTCGTCCACGTCTATGGCGTCTGCCGCGTCGGTCGGGACGCTGCGTCCGCTGGCGAACGGCTGCTGGCGCTCCTTCCCGCCGGAGAAACCGCGCGCCGCGACCGCGATCTCGAAATCGCCGTCTATGTCGCACTGAAGCGTCTCGGCCGCACGGATCTCATCGAGAGGGAGGCCGCCGCGCCGCCTCCGCGCCGCTTCGAAGGCATCCACGCCGATATCTTGAAGCGCGACATCGGGCCCGAAAGCCCACGCAGCACCTGCTCCGGCCGCTGGCCCCTCTCCAGGCGCCTTCCCGACTGATAAGGCGTCGCGACCTCCCTTCTGCCACTTGACCAGCCCGGCGTGCTGGGGCACGGGCAGAGACGGAAGAGGGACGGGACACCGAGCATCATGATTATCGCCATCGACGGACCGGCCGCCTCCGGCAAGGGCACGCTCGCCAAGCGCATCGCCGCCCACCTCGGTTTCCACGTCCTCGATACCGGCCTGCTCTATCGCGCCGTCGCCCGCGATATTGAACACGCTCACTTCCGCCTCGACGACCGCTGGGCCGCCCTCGCCGCCGCCCGCAACCTGAACCCCGCCACGCTCGACGATCCCGCACTCCGCGGCGTGCCCGCCGGCGACAAGGCCTCCGTCATCGCCAAGATCCCGGAAGTCCGCGCAGCGCTTCTGCAATATCAGCGCGACTTTGCCCGCCAAGCCCCCGGCGCCGTCCTCGACGGCCGCGACATCGGTACCGTCGTCTGCCCGAATGCCGATATCAAAATCTACGTCACCGCCACGCCGCAAGAGCGCGCCCGCCGCCGCCATCTCGAACACCAGGCCCGCGGCGAACCCGCCACGTACGAAGCCCTGCTCGCCGACATCCTCTCAAGAGACGCCCGCGACAGCTCCCGCGCCATCGCCCCCCTCGCCGCCGCTCCCGACGCCATCCACATCGACACAACCACTCTCGACGCCGACGCGGTTTTTGCATCTGCTGTGCGGATCATCTCGCGCTAAACTACCCCCCGGTCATGGCCGGGCGTGACCCGGCCATCCAGAGCCCACACGCGAAACTGGCAACACCCCACCCCTTGCCTCCCAGCCCCATTTCCGCTATTCCCCGCGCATCTGACGCCACTGTCGGATCGGCCGAGAGGTAAGGCCGGGTCAACGGAGGGGCTCCAACGCGGGCCGCTCCAAACGTGTTGGCAGGGCAACTAAACGCCCATCACGGTGGCATCAACCCAGCAGCATCACATCCGCCGGCATCAAAGCCTCTGGTCGCACATCCGTGCGCTCCGGGCCGTGCCGGTTTCAAACATCAACCCCGTGCCGCCGAGGGCTCATAACCAGCCCCTGTCAGCCGCAACCAAGACCGTTACCAGGAGCCTGAATGTCAGCCGAAGTTTCCAAAGAATTTTCCCCGTCGCGTGATGAGTTCGCAGCCCTCCTCGCCGAGAGCCTCGCGAAGGACGACGTGTTCGAAGGCCAGGTCGTCAAAGGCAAGGTCGTCGGCATCGAAAAGGACCTCGCCATCATCGACGTCGGCCTCAAGATGGAAGGCCGCGTGGCGCTGAAGGAATTCGGGGTCGGCGGCAAGTCGGGCGACATCAAGATCGGCGACACCGTCGAAGTTTATCTCGAGCGCGTCGAGAATGCGCTGGGCGAAGCTGTTCTCTCGCGCGACAAGGCCCGCCGCGAAGAAAGCTGGACCCGCCTGGAACGCCTGCATGAAAAGGGCGAGAAGGTCACGGGCGTCATCTTCAACAAGGTCAAGGGCGGCTTCACGGTCGATCTCGACGGCGCCGTAGCCTTCCTTCCCGGTTCGCAGGTCGATATCCGCCCCGTGCGCGACGTCGGCCCGCTGATGCATCAGCAGCTGCCTTTCCAGATCCTCAAGATGGATCGCCGCCGCGGCAACATCGTCGTTTCGCGCCGCTCGGTTCTCGAAGAAACCCGCGCCGAACAGCGCGCCGACATCGTCTCGCGCTTGGCCGAAGGCCAGGTCATTGACGGCCTCGTCAAGAACATCACCGACTACGGCGCGTTCATTGATCTGGGCGGCATCGACGGCCTGCTCCACGTCACCGACATGGCCTGGCGCCGCGTCAATCATCCCTCCGAGATCCTCAACGTCGGCGACACGGTGAAGGTGCAGATCATCCGCATCAACCCGGAAACGCAGCGCATTTCGCTTGGCATGAAGCAGCTCCAGTCCGATCCGTGGGCCGCCATCGAAGCCAAGTATCCCGTCGGCGCCAAGCTGAAGGGCAACGTCACGAACATCGCCGACTACGGCGCGTTCGTCGAACTCGAGCCGGGCGTCGAAGGCCTGATCCACGTCTCCGAAATGAGCTGGACCAAAAAGAACGTTCACCCCGGCAAGATCGTCTCGACGAGTCAGCAGGTCGACGTGCAGGTCCTCGAAGTCGATCCCACCAAGCGCCGCATTTCGCTGGGCCTCAAGCAGACCCAGGACAACCCCTGGGATGCGTTCCTCTCGGCTCACCCGAAGGGCACGATCGTCGAAGGCCCGATCCGCAACATCACGGAATTCGGCCTCTTCATCGGCCTCGACAACGGCATCGACGGCATGGTCCACCTCTCGGACCTCGACTGGTCCAAGCCCGGCGACGAACTCATCAAGGAGTTCAAGAAGGGTGACAACGTCAAGGCCATGGTGCTCGACGTGGATAGCTCCAAGGAGCGTATCTCTCTCGGCATCAAGCAACTTGCCGGCGACCCGGCCGATACGCTCTCGCGTTACAAGAAGGGCGACACGGTCACCTGCGAAGTCGTCGCCGTTCAGGAAAACGGAATCGAAGTGAAGATCGCCGACAGCGACATCACCGCCTTCGTCAAGCGCTCCGATCTCTCGCGTGACCGCTCCGAGCAGCGCCCCGAGCGCTTCACGGTCGGCCAGAAGGTCGACGCCGCCGTTCTCACCGCCGACAAGGCAGCCCGCCGCATCACGGTCTCGATCAAGGCGCTCGAAATCGCCGAAGAGAAGCAGGCCGTCGCGCAGTACGGCTCGTCCGACTCGGGCGCCTCGTTGGGCGACATCTTCAAGGCCGCCATCAAGAAGCGGAATGCCGACACCGACGAGGAAGAGAGCGAGTAATCGCTCGTCCATCGTCCCGAACGGGTTCCTAAAACCCGTACCGGATCGAAACAATAAGAGCGCGGCGCCATGCTGGTGCCGCGCTTTTTCTTTAGTCAATGCCCAGCATCTTGGTTGTCATTCGCCGCGCTGACCCTTTCTTAGCGGATTGAAACCATAAAAGAGTTCAGGTGTGCGCGGAGCCCCTCCCGCGCGAACGTACGGAGTTTGCACCCGCCATGTCGCTTGAAACCGAGATCATCCTCGATCGCCGCCAGTTGCGCCGCCGCTTGAGCCTTTGGCGCGGCCTCGCCATCACCGCACTCGTCCTAGCGGTCGGCGGCTACCTTCTCTCTGCCGATGAAACCAGCGGCGTGCTCGCCCAAAAGCACATCGCCCGGGTCAACATCACCGGCACCATCACCGAAGACCGCCCGCAGCTGGAACTGCTGCGCAAGGTCCGCGACGCCGAAAACGTCAAGGGTGTCATCGTCTTCGTGAATAGCCCCGGCGGCACCACAACCGGTGGCGAGGCCATTTACGAAGAACTGCGCCTGACCGCGGCCAAAAAGCCCGTTGTCGGCCAATTCGGCACGGTTGCGGCGTCGGCAGGCTATATCGTCGGACTTGGCACCGATCACATCGTCTCGCGCGGCAATACCATCACCGGCTCCGTCGGCGTGCTCATGCAGTGGCCCGAGGTCTCCGAAATGCTGGGCAAGATCGGCGTGAAAATGAACGAGGTAAAGAGCGGCAGCCTCAAAGCTTCGCCCTCGCCCTTCGCCCCTGCCGACGCCCCCTCCCTCGCGGTCGCGAAAGACATGATCGACGAAAGTTTCCGTTGGTTCAGCTCACTCGTCGAAACGCGCCGCGGCATCAAACTCGCCGACGTTCCCGGCCTCGATCAGGGTCGCATCTTCTCCGGCCGCGACGCGCTCAAGCACAAGCTGGTCGACGAAATCGGCGGAGAAGCTGAAGCAAAGCGGTGGCTGCAGGAGAAGCGCGGCCTCGACAAGGATCTGAAAATCATCGACTGGAAGCCGGCAGCCGACAGCCCCTGGGGCCTTGCCTCGGCCCTGTCGGCGGCCGCCGGTAACCTTTTCGGCGCTCAAGGCCGCGAAGTGGCTGAAATCCTGTCCCGAACCCGCGCCTTCGCCACACTTGGCCTTGACGGCATGCTTTCCGTTTGGCAACCTCCTGAAAACTGAGGAAAAACAAACCTTTCGGGGGAGCCCGTGATCAAGTCGGAACTGATCCAGAAGATCGCGAGTGCGAACCCGCATCTCTACCACCGCGACGTCGAGCGTATTGTGAACGTCATCTTCGACGAAATCGTCGATGCTCTGGCGCGCGGCGATCGCGTCGAACTACGCGGCTTTGGTGCCTTCACGGTGAAACATCGCGCCGCTCGCCAGGGCCGCAATCCGCGCACGGGCGCCCCGGTGCCGGTCGAAGAAAAATTCGTGCCCTTCTTCAAGACGGGCAAGGAATTGCGCGATCGTCTCAATGGCGAAGAAGAAGCCGCCAAAAGCTGACCAACGTCGCGATCTGAGCATCACACGCGTCGTGCGAGGGCCACGTGCTGAAACGCATAGTCACCATTCTGATCGCGTTTCCCGCTGCCGCCGCGCTCGTCACGCTGGCGATCGCCAATCGCCACGCGGCAACGCTTGTGCTCGACCCTTTCAATCCAACAGCGCCGCTCGTGTCGGTGTCGCTGCCGTTCTACATCTACCTCTTTGCCGCGTTGATCTTGGGCGTCATCCTCGGCGGTTTGGCGACGTGGTTTGGCCAGGCGCGTTGGCGCCGCCAAGCGCGCATGCAAACCGCTGAATCGCGGCGATGGCAAACGGAAGCCGACCGGCTCGCCCGCGAACGCGACGCCAGCGTCGCCGATCGCAGCCGCGACTTACCGGCACCCGCCGAACGCACTGCAGCCTGATAAGCTAACGTTCCCGCTGCACCTTCGGACAGCTGTCCGTAGAAAGCCCCACCGGACGGGCCCGTCCGACAAAAGCAATGTGATCCATGCCCACCGCCGTTAAAATCTGCGGTATCACCGATGCGACCGGCCTCGACGCGGCAGTGGCCGGCGGCGCGGATTATGTTGGCCTCGTCTTCTTTCCCAAAAGCCCCCGCAACCTCGCGCACGGAGCCGCCCGCGCACTCCGCGATCGCATTCCCCATAACAGCAGCACCAAGACCGTCGCCCTCGTCGTCGATCCCACCGACGCCGACCTCTTCGCCATCATCCACGATGTCGACCCCGACCTGATCCAACTCCACGGCCACGAGTCGCTCGAGCGCGTCGCTGCCATCCGCGCACACTTTAAAAAGCCAATTCTGAAGGCCATCCCTGTCGCCAGCGCCGCCGACATGGAATCGGGCCTCGCCTACCTCGCGCCCGGCCGTTTGGCCGACATCGTGCTCTACGACGCCAAGCCCGATCCGGCCGCAGTGCTTCCCGGAGGCAACGGTCTAGCGTTCGATTGGCACATCCTCGACGGCATCAAAGACCGCACGGACTTTGCGCTCGCCGGCGGCCTCACGCCTGACAACGTTGCCGAGGCCATCGCGCGCACCGTCGAAAGCACGCCCGGCCGCAAAGACCCTGGGCTCATCCGCCGCTTCCTTCAGGCGGCGAAGGGGGCTAAGCAGGGGACCTGAAATCGCAAACCCGCATTCGGTCCTGAACGGCGAGAATTCGATATGGCAACGACCGCAGACGTGAAGCTCAACAGCTACCGCACCGGCCCCGACGACAAGGGCTTCTTCGGCATGTTCGGCGGCCGCTTCGTCGCCGAAACGCTGATGCCGCTCATCCTCGAACTGGAGCGCGCCTACGAGGATGCGAAAGCCGATCCCACGTTCCAGGCCGAGATCGACCACCTTAACCTGCACTACGCTGGCCGCCCCAGCCCGCTCTATTTCGCCGAGCGCATGACCAACGAACTGGGCGGCGCCAAAATCTATTTCAAGCGCGACGAGCTCAATCACACCGGCTCGCACAAGATCAACAACTGCCTCGGCCAGATCCTGCTCGCCCGCCGCATGGGCAAGACGCGCATCATCGCCGAGACCGGTGCCGGCCAGCACGGAGTCGCCGTCGCCACCGTCTGCGCGAAATATGGCCTGCCCTGTGAAATCTACATGGGCGCCTTGGACGTCGAGCGTCAGGCCCCCAACGTCGCGCGCATGCGCCTCTTGAACGCCAAGCTCAATCCGGTCACCGCCGGTGCGGGCACGCTCAAAGATGCCATGAACGAAGCGCTCCGCGATTGGGTCACCAACGTCACCGATACCTACTATCTCATCGGCACCGCCGCCGGCCCGCATCCCTATCCCGCCATGGTCCGCGATTTCCAGTCGATCATCGGCAAGGAAACACGCGAGCAGATGATCGCTGCCGAAGGCCGCGTCCCCGATACGCTCGTCGCCTGCATCGGCGGCGGCTCCAACGCCATCGGCCTTTTCCATCCCTTCCTCGACGACAAAGGCACCGCGATATACGGCGTTGAAGCCGGCGGCCACGGTCTCGATGTCGAGAACGGCCATGCCGCCTCGATGAACGGCGGCTCGCCCGGCGTCCTCCACGGCAACCGCACCTATCTCCTCCAAGACAGCGACGGCCAGATCCTCGAAGGCCATTCCATCTCCGCCGGCCTCGACTATCCCGGCGTCGGCCCTGAACATTCCTGGCTGAAAGACGCCGGCCGCGTCACCTACGTCTCGATCACCGACAAGGAAGCCCTCGACGCGCTCCAGTTCTGCACGCGCATGGAAGGCATCATTCCAGCGCTTGAACCGAGCCACGCACTGGCCCACGTCATGAAGCTCGCGCCCACGCTGCCCAAGGACAACCTGCTCGTGATGAACCTCTGCGGCCGCGGCGACAAAGACCTCTTCACCGTCGCCAAAGCGCTGGGCATGAAGATCTGATCCGGAGCCACGATGAAGACCGACACACGCATCGACAAGCGGTTCGCTAAGCTCCGCAACGAACGCCGCAAGGCCCTCGTCACGTTCGTCACCGCGGGCGACCCTGATTACGACACCTCGCTGAAAATCATCTCCGGCCTTCCCGGCGCCGGCGCCGACGTCATCGAAATCGGGATGCCGTTCTCCGATCCCATGGCCGACGGCCCGCCGATTCAGGCTTCGGGCCTGCGCGCTCTGAAGGCCGGCCAGAACATGATCAAAACGCTCCAACTCGTGCGCGATGTCCGCAAGAGCGACGCCGACACCCCCATCGTCCTCATGGGCTACTACAATCCCATCTACGTTTACGGCAACGAACGCTTCCTCGACGACGCCGTCGCAGCCGGTGTCGATGGTCTGATCGTCGTCGACGTCCCCCCCGAAGCCGACGATGAACTCTGCGTCCCCGCCATCGCCCGCGGCCTCAACTTCATCCGCCTCGCCACCCCCACGACCGACGACAAGCGCCTCCCCGCGGTCCTCAAGAACACCTCCGGCTTTGTCTATTACGTCTCGATCACCGGCATCACGGGTGCCGGGTCCGCTAAGGCGACCGACGTCGGCCGCCAGGTCGCCCGCATCAAAAAATCCACCGACCTCCCCGTCGCCATCGGCTTCGGCGTCAAAACGCCCGAACAGGCCAAGGAACTCGCCAGCCATGGCGACGCCGTGGTCGTCGGTTCGGCGCTCGTCACCAAAATCGCCGAAAGTCTGGACAAGGACGGAAAGCCCACGGCCACGACCGCATCTGGGGTCCTACAACTCGTCCAAAGCCTGAGCGGCGCCCTGAAATCATAAAACTTGGGTGCGAACCGGGGTAGCGCCCTAACCAAGCGCCGAAATCTCCCACAGATTGCGACGCCCCGGCCCTGAAACAACCGCATCCGGCATGCTATGTATTCGCGAGCGATCAACGTCGCCGCACTCCTAAAGGAGCCAGAAGTCCGTGAACTGGATCAACAACGTCGTCCGGCCCAAGATCCGCAGCTTTCTCACAACGAAGCGCGAAGTGCCCGACAATCTTTGGGTCAAATGCCCCGAGAGCGGCCAGATGGTCTTCTACAAAGACCTCGAGTCGAACCAGTTCGTCGTCCCCGGCTCCGGCTACCACATGCGCATGGGCGCCCGCGCCCGCCTCACTGCCCTCTTTGACGGCGGCGTGTTCGAAAACGTTCCCGTCCCGGCCGTCCCGCAAGATCCGCTCAAATTCCGCGACGGCCGCAAATACACCGACCGCCTCAAGGATGCCAAGGCCAAGACCGGCCAGGAAGACGCCGTCCTTATCGGCGAAGGCAAACTCGACGGCCAGCCCATCACCGCCGCCGCCCAGGACTTCGACTTCATGGGCGGATCGCTCGGCATGGCCGCCGGCGAAGCTGTCATCACCGGCCTCAATCGCGCGCTCGAAAAAGGCACGCCCTTCATTCTGTTCGCGGCCTCCGGCGGCGCCCGCATGCAGGAGGGCATCCTCTCCCTCATGCAAATGCCGCGCACGACGATTGCCGTACAGCGCCTGCGCGAAGCGGGCCTGCCCTACATCGTCGTCCTCACCGATCCCACCACCGGCGGCGTCACCGCGTCCTATGCGATGCTCGGCGACATCCACATCGCTGAGCCGGGCGCGCTGATCTGTTTCGCTGGCCCCCGCGTCATTCAGCAAACCATCCGCGAACAATTGCCCGATGGCTTCCAGCGCTCCGAATACCTGCTCGACCACGGCATGATCGACATGGTCGTCCATCGCCATAAGCTGCGCGAAACGCTCTCGCGCGTCTGCCGCGTGCTGATGAATGGCAACACCAAGCCGAAGCGCTTCATCGGGCGCACGGTCGCCAACGGCCGCCCGTTGGAAAACGCCGCCCGCGAGAGCGCCATCTCAGGGATCGATCCGCAGCCGATGGAAACGACGACCACCCCGCCGTCCATCGCGGACACCAAGGCCATCACCGCACGCGATACCGGAGCCAAGACAACCAAACCCGCATCCGGCGACACGTCCACCTCAAACTGACACCCACGGTCCGCCAGACCATCCGCCGCAGGGATCGCACGGACTGTTGATCCGGCCGGCCGGTCTGCCTCCGGTCATAACGGCGTAGACAGGCCGAGTGAGAATGCCCCAATAGAGATCGGGCATTCCCCGTCACGCCGCCGAGCCGATCGAGCAGAAAACCAGCCATGCGAAAGAGCGACAAGCTCCTGGCCGACCTCAAGCTTCTTCACCCGAAGCTGATTGATCTGTCGCTCGGCCGCATCGAGCGCCTGCTGGCCAAACTCGGCAACCCGCACGAAAAGCTGCCGCCCGTCGTCCACATCGCCGGCACCAACGGCAAAGGCTCCACCACGGCTTTCCTCAAGGCGATGCTTTCCGCCGCCGGCCTGCGCGTGCACGTCTATACGTCCCCCCATCTCGTCCGCTTCCACGAACGCATCGAACTGGCCGGCCCCGACGGCGTGTCCCAGCCCATCGGCGAAGATCAACTCGTCGACGTTTTGACGCGCACCCAGGCCGTCAACGACGGCGACGACATCACGCAATTCGAAATCACCACGGCGGCCGCTTTTCTTGCCTTCGCCGAAACGCCCGCCGATGTGATCCTCCTCGAAGTGGGCCTCGGCGGCCGCCTCGACGCCACCAATGTCGTTCAGCAGCCCGCGTTGACCATCATCACGCCCGTCTCCATGGACCACGCCGAAAAGCTCGGGCACACCATCGGCCTCATCGCCGCCGAGAAGGCTGGCATCTTGAAACGCGGCGTTCCTTGCATCGTCGCGCAGCAGGATGATGAAGCGCTCGCCGTTATCGTCGACACCGCGCACCGCACGGGCGCCAAACCCATCGTCTGGGGCCAAGACTTCGACGCCTTCGAACAAAACGGCCGCCTCGTCGTGCAAACGGAAACGCGCGTCCTCGATCTGCCGCTTCCCGCGCTTGTCGGCCGCCATCAGATCGTCAACGCCGGAACCGCCGTCACCGCCGCACTGCAGATCGAGGCACTGCGCCAGAACGAGGCCGCCATCGAACGCGGTCTGCTCACCGCCAAATGGCCGGCCCGCATGCAGCGCCTCGACAGCGGCCCGTTGCCCGATCTATTAGGCCGCAACTCCGAACTCTGGCTCGACGGTGGCCATAATCCCTCTGCCGGCATCGCGCTGGCGCAGACGCTGGCCGATCTCGAAGAGCGCGCCCCCAAGCCGCTCTATCTCATTTGCGGAATGATGGGCCTGAAGGATGCCACGGGCTTCCTCTCGCCCTTCCGCGGCCTCGTTCGCCACATC
Source organism: Hyphomicrobium sp. 12-62-95 (assembly GCA_002279935.1). GTDB lineage: Bacteria > Pseudomonadota > Alphaproteobacteria > Rhizobiales > Hyphomicrobiaceae > JAGVSR01. The sequence continues at coordinate 145,361 of NCCZ01000003.1, forward strand.
GTTACCGTGCCGATTCCCGGCGCGCACGAAGCACCCTTCACGCCCGAGGTCCTCGCTGAAGTGGCCAATCAATCAGACCTCTCCGCCGACAGCGCCAACGACGTCGAGAGCGCCTTGAAGCGCATCGAACTCCTCGACCAAGCTCCCAAGCGCGTCCTTATCTGCGGCTCGCTCTATCTCGCCGGCCACGTCTTGGCCCGCCAGGAAGGCGTCGAAGTCCAAGGCAACTGAACCCGTTCAAACAGAAAACCGCGCGGCTCGCACCGCGCGATTTCCAACTTTCAGAAGAGCAACGCCGTTTAAGCGAGCGCCCTGTTGATGTCGCGCTTAAGCCAGCGCGCTGTTGATAAAGTCTTCCAGGCGCTTCTTCTGCACCATGGCGCCGGCCTGCCGCGCCTTCACTTCGCCGCCCTTGAACACCATCAGCGTCGGCATCGCCTGGATGGCATACTTCGTGGTGATGCCCGGGCTCTGGTCCACGTCCACCTTCACGATCTTGACCTTGCCCTTCATGTCGGCGGCCACGGCGTCCAGCGTCGGCGCCATGGCTTTGCACGGCCCGCACCACTCCGCGTAGAAGTCCACGACGACCGGTTCGGTCGACTTCAACACGATCTCATCGAACGTGCTGTCGGAAACGACGGGTGTATCGCTGCCCATGGGGATCTCTCTGTTGACGCCGGCGCGCAGGGAAGCCACCGGCCTTGATCGGACGCAAGACTTAAGAACGCCCGCCCGCCGCGTCAAGGCTGGCCGCATCGAGCGACCACAAATCAGCCCCGTATCTATCCAGAATTGCAGGAGGAATTTCCATCAGATGCGGCACTTCGGTCCATAGCAGCGCCGCCCGCACCGGCTTGTCCGGATAGATTTCCGCCAACGCCAGCCGGTAAGCGGCCAGCTGATACAGGTAAACCGGAGCCACATCCTCCACGGACGCCGGAGCCGCACGGTTCGTTTTGTAGTCGATGATCAGCACCGCGTCGTCCGTCACCGCCAACCGGTCAATCTGGCCCGTCAACTTGAGCGCCGGCCCGCGCCCGGACGGATTGGGGATTTCTGCCACCAGCGGCACCTCGGCCCGGCTCGCGGCTGAAAACAACGCGCCGAAAGTCGGATCGGCAAGGATCGCCAGCGCTTCCTTGGCGATGCTCGTCCGCGCCCGCTCCGGCAGATGCCCCGCCCGCGCCTCCAGATACGCCGCCGCCGCTTTGGTCCGCGCTTTCGCAGCGATCCCCGGCAGATGCTCCAAGAGAGCATGCGTCAGCGTTCCGCGCAGGAAGCGGTCGCCCGCCAGTCCCGCCCCGTCTCCCTTGGCTACAACAGGCGGCGACGCCGCAGGTTCGGCCAGCGGATCGCGCGCGGGCTCGTCCGGGCTGGGCTCACCAGCATCGTCCGTCTCGTAAGGCGCCAGCCGCGACGGTGCGAGCGGAATGCTGAGTGACTTCTCGCGCGGTGCCGCCGTCAAAGCCCAAGCAGGCCGCGCCACGGGCGACACATCCTCCGCAGCGTCTTTGGGCTTCGCATCCGGCGCCACGCCGTCCGCCTGCGCTTCGTCCAGTCGCCACAGCACCGGGTCATCTCCCGGCGCATCGGGATCGACGCCGAGTCCCGCGCACACCAGATCGAACCAGCAGCCTTTCCCCCGTCCCCGTTTACCCTCGAACCCGGCCACGATCAGCCGGTCGCGCGGCCGGGTCATCGCCACATACAAAAGGCGATTGCTCTCTTCCACATCGCGCTGCTTCTGCAATTCGCGCGCGTCCACAATCGGCTGCAGGCTCTTCGATCCGCTCACCGGCCACACGAACGGCGCAGCCGCGTCCGCATTGGGCCGCAGATCTTCCAGCGCCACGATCTTCCCGCCGCTGTTGGCAGTGCCGGTCGCACACGTATCCGGCAAGAAAACAATCGGCGCTTCCAAACCTTTGGCGCCGTGAACGGTCATCACGCGCACTTCATCGCGCGCATGCTCCGTATCGCGCTTGATCTCGCGATCATCCTGCGTCAGTGCATGCAGAAATCCCGTCAGCGATGCCGGCGCGCCATCGTCATAGGTCAGCGCAACATTCAAAAACTCATCCACCGGATCGGCTGCATCCGGTCCCAACCGCGCAATCAGCTTTGCCCGCACACCGTCCCGGTCAAGCAGGCTCGCCCAGAACTCATACGGCGGCGTAAAGTCAGCCGCCTTCCGCCACCGCTTCAGCGTCTCGACCGCCACCGCAAAGCGCTGATCCCCGGCCGCCTGATCGAGCAGCGCCTTCCACAACGTCCCTTTGCGCCCATGCGCCAGCCGCAACAGATCATCGTCATCGAAATCGAAGATCGGTGACTTTAAAACTTCCGCCAGCGCCAGATCGTCTTCCGGCAGCGTCAGAAATCCGCCGAGCGACATCAGATCCTGCACGGCAATGTGCTGCGTCAGCGCCAGACGGTCCGCACCCGCCACAGCCACACGGGCCGTCTTCAACGCCGCCACCATCGGCCCCGCGAAAGGCCGCCGCTTGCGCACAAGGATAAGAATATCGCCCGCACGAATCGGCCTGTCCGCGCTCGGCAATTTTACTTTCGCATCGATCCACCCACGGATGGTCGTTGCAATCAGTTCGGCGAGCCGCAGGGAAGGCGCCGTCGTCGATGTCTCATCAAGCGGCGCCCACACATCGCCGGGATCGCCATCCTGCCATCTCTCTGGCCGCCAGATCTCCACCGATCCCGCTTGCCCCAGTCGCTTAGCAATATGCCGGATGCCGCCATCGCCCGCCGGCACGCCCGGCGTCCGCGCCGCATCCGCAAACACCGTATCCACCGCCGTCAGCACCGGCGACGTCGTTCGAAACGAAACGTTGAGATCAACGCGATGAAACGGCGCCTGCACGCTTTGCGCTAGCCCGGCGAACTTCGCGCCCATGGCCGCAAACATCTCTGGCGCCGCGCCCTGGAACGAATAGATCGACTGCTTCTCGTCCCCCACCGCGAAAATTGTGCGCGGCGTCTCGTGCGTGCCGCTGCCGGCAAAAAACTCCTCCGCCAGCCGCCCCACCACCTGCCACTGCGCCGGGCTCGTATCTTGGCTCTCATCGACAAGCAGATGATCAAGCCCGTTGTCGAGTTTATAGAGCACCCACTCCGCCGACCCGTGCGAAGCGAGCAGTGACTTCGTGCGCTGAATGAGATCGTCGAAATCAAGCGCGGCCCGCCGGTTCTTCGCCTCGCTATACTTCTGCAGTACCGCGTCCGAAAGCCGGTAGAGCGCCATCGTCGCCTCGACGGCCTCGCACCCCACGAACTCGCGCCACAACGGCACGAACGCGCCTTGCGCGCGCGACAGTACCGCTTCTGTCTCGGGATAGGCCTGCGCCGTCTTCTTGGTCGCAAACGATCCCCGAGGCTCACCCTTGGAGTCGAAAAACAAGTCGCGCATCAGCTGGGCCCGCGACCGCGCCGCTCCCGCCGCCGCGATCTCGCGCAACGCCGTCGCCCGCTTCTGATCGTTCGTCGAGCCCCGTCCGAAAAGTTCAGCGAGGTTCAGACAATCCGCCGCCGGCAGTAGCCCGGCAAGCTCATCGATCAGCGCGCCGCTCGACACCGTCTCGCGCACGCCAAAGTGCCGCCGCAGCCGCACCTCCGCCTCCGAAAATCCAGACCGCTCGCCCTCAAGCCGCGCCGCATCCTCAATCGCGCCCCGGTGATTGAGCGCATCCCCGAGAATCTGATCGAACCGGTCGTCCACCGCGTGCGCTACCGCGCAATCCAGCGCCGCTGCTAGCGGCGACTTCGGCGTGCGGCACGCCTCCGCCAGAACGGCGTCGATCGCCTGCCACTTGAGATCGCGCGCTTCCACCTCATCCAGGATCGCAAACCCCGGCGTCACCCCCGCCTCCAGAGGAAACCGCTGCAACAGCCGCTCCGAAAACGCGTGAATGGTCTGCACCTTGAACCCGCCCGGCGTCTCGATCGATGCCGTAAACAGCGTCCGCGCCCGCGCCATTTCCTCCTTTGCCGGCGCCCGGCCCAGCAGTTTGGCCAGTTCGCCGGCGAGCGCCTCATCCGCCAGCGTCACCCACTTCGCCAAATCCTCAAACACGCGCTTCGACATCTCCGACGCCGCAGCCTTCGTGTACGTGAGGCACAAGATCTTCTGCGGCGGCACGCCCGCGAGCAGCAGCCGCAACACGCGCATCTTCAAAACGTGCGTCTTGCCGGTCCCCGCGTTCGCACTCACCCACACCGACGCCGCCGGATCGGACGCCTGCCCCTGCACACGCGTGGTCCGCTCCAGTTCCCGCGCAATCGCAGCCAGCTTGTCGCTCATGCCGCGTCCTCATCGCCGGTCTCGCCCTCGGCCGCCGACCACTCCGCCACCCGCGCCAGATGCGCAAAGTCATCGAAGTCGTATGAGAACCCTTGCCGCCGTACCGCATCGTCGAACCGCGCAATGTGCCGCTTCAATCCGTCGAGCGTCTGAGCCGCCAGCGCCACGATATCGTCGCTCGCGATGTCCTTCACTTCGCCCGCCGGCTGCCCGCCCGACGCCCGGATATAGCGCAGCATCGCAACATGCCCCGCCGGCACATGCGCAAACCCCGCTGCCAGCGCAATCGCCGCCTCCAGCGGCAATTGCGGCGACCGCCCACTGTTGACCGCCTTCGAGTTGGGCGGCGTCCCCGTCTTGTAATCGGTGATGACCAGCCCCCGCTCCGTCACGTCGATCCGGTCCGCCCGCGCCGTCAGCGTGAACGGCCCCCCCGGCGCGTCAAACACAAGTTGCCCGCTCGTCTCCGACACCACCCGCTCGATACCGCTGCGCCGCTCCGCCTCCGTCTCTGCGAACCACTCCGCAAAGCGAATGAACCGCGGCACCCAGAACGCCGCGATCCGCGGATGCGTCCGGTAGTCGTCGAGAATGCCCTGCGCGATGCCAACCAGCGTGCGCCGCACGTCATTCGGCAACGCCGCCGGATACGCATTGGCAAACTTTGACAGCGCCTCGTGGATGATGCTCCCGCGCAAAGATGCACCGGGCTCCGTCCCCAACGGATCGAGCGCCTCCAGCCCTAAGATCTCGCGCGCGAAAATCGCATACGGATTGCCGATGAACGTCTCGATCCGCGACACCGACAATTTCCGCGGCCGCATCTCAACCGGCGGCCTCGGCTCAGGACACGGCGCACTCGCCCGCCGCACGATCGCATCCCGCTGCCGTGCCCATCCCAGCCACGGCTGATTGGGCCGCAACTCCGCCCGCGCCCCCGCCCCATCGAGCAGCGCCTGCAACCGCAACAGCCATCGCGACGGCACCGCCGGCACGCCATCAACCTTCTGTGCGCGCGTCAGGATCACCTCACGCGCACCCATCAACGACACGAAATCATGCGCCGCCTGCCCGATCTTCTCCTCCGGCGATGGCAGCCCCAAATCGTTCCGCATCGGCCGGTTGAGCCACGGGCCCGGATCCGCCGACTCCGGCCACGTCCCATCATTCAAAGAGCCAAGGATCACCACATCCGTCTGCTGCAACCGCGCCTCGAACGGCCCCCAGATGAACAGCCGCGGATGCACCGGCACGCGCGGCCGCACGTTGATCCCCGAAATCAGGCTGCGATAAAGATCGGGATAATCCGCCAGCGGCACAGCCACCTCAGGCAATCCCTCCGCCAGCAACTCCGCGAAGAACCGCTGCGCCGCGTCCCCCGCCTCGCCGTGCCACAGCGGCGACGACGCCTCATCGCCCTCCGGCAATCGCGCGAGATTTTCCGCCACCGAAACATGCGCCCGCGCCAGATCCGCAATCGGCACCGCCAGGCCCTTCGCCGCAATCTCCGCCATCGGCGCGAACGCCGCCTTCAAAGCAGCAACAAGATCGCGCGCCCCATCCCAGTCTTCGGCCCATAGCCGCCGCACCGCGCGATGCCGCCGCTCGCCCGTATCGGTGTCGTGATGCGCTTGCTCAAGCGCCGCCTCGACGCCATCGAGCCCCTGCCCGAAAAACGGCGTCCGAAACGCCCCGATCTCCAACGCGCGCGCCGCCCGCCGGATGGAAAACGGATCGCGCCCCAGCCGCGTCAGCGGATGTTTGAGCAGCGCCATCAGCGTTGCCGGCGCATAGCCCTCCGCATGCGCGGCGACGACGAGTTCCAGGAACGCTCCCGGCACCGTCTTTGCGAACGGCCGCCCGGCCGAGTCGTCGACGCGAATGCCCCAGCTCTCCAGCCGGATGGCCACCCGCCGCGCCAGCAACCGGTCCGGCGACACCAGCGCCGCCGTCCGCCCCGGCGTCTCCGCCGCATGGCGCAGAATGAGCGCGATGGCCTCCGCCTCATCCTGCGGCATCGGCGCTTCGATCAAACTCAAGCCCTCGAGCGCCGCCGCGCGCGTCTCCGCATCGCGCAACGTCGCAACATACGAGTGCCACCGCCCCGTCGTCCGCGACGGCCGCAGCGCCTCCGAAATCAACTCTTCCCGCGCCCGCTGCTGTGCATCCACCTCCGCGCCGGGCAACACGCGCACATCCGCCCGCGCCACGCCCAACTCCCCCAGCAGCTTCGCCAACCCAAACTGCGGATGCTCGGCATGCGCGTTCAAATCCGCATCGGGAAGGATCGTCGCCCAACTCTCCTCATCGAGCGTCGTATCGAGCGCCGGCAGCACAATCGCCCCATTCGGCAACGCCGCCACCGCGCGCATCAATTCCACCGTCGCTGGCACCGAACCGGTCACGCCCGCCACGATCACTGGTCCCATGGGCGGCGATTGCGTCAACCGCTCCGCATCCGCCCGGATCACCGCATTGCGCCGCTCGGCCGGCGAAAGGAAACCGTACGCATCGAGATACTGTGGCCAGTGCGCCGTCACGATCTCCAGAAACTGCAGCGTCTTCTGCCAGTGCTCCGAATAAAGCTCCGGCACGATGTCCTTGAGCCCGCCGAGCGAAACGCCCTCGGTCTCGACCATGTCCATGAGCCGCGCCAGCTCAGATGCCAGCGTGGCCGCCTGCGCCGGTGTCGCCGCACCGGCCGCCACGGTTTCGATGCCGCCGCCGTCGCCCCCGCGCATTGCTTCCGACCAGCGCATCACCAACTGCGTCAATGCCAGCCGACGGTGCATCTCGCTGATCGCCGGACCGATCGCCGCCCCGCGCGCCCCGCGCGCCGCTTCCATGACGAGTGACAAATCCTCATCGCCCTCCGAAATCGGCAGAATCGACGGCAGCAGCATCGCCCGCCCGCCGCCCTCTGCGAGAAACGCTTCCTGCAGAGCCCGCGTCGCGCGCCGGGTCGGCAAGTAAAGCGTGATGCCCGTCAGATCGACGGCGCTCGGTTTCTCCCCACCTGGTGACGGCAGATCGCCGTTGAGCAAAGCCCGCGCCAGTGCTTTCAGAAACGGCTGCCCCGCCGGCACCGTATAAATGCGCTGAGCCTTCCCCATGCCGTTAGCGCACCTGTTCCAGCTTCAATCGCGCTTCGGCTTCCGCCAACGCCTCCGGCGTGCCGACATGCATCCAGACCCCGTCGAGCCGCGTCCCGTAGAGCCGCTTGTCGGCAATCGCCCGGTCCCAAACCTTATTCAGCGAAAACGCTCCCTTCGGCGCATCCGCAAACATCCGCGGATGCGCGATGGATACGCCGGCAAAAACGAAGGGCGTTTCGCGCCGCTCCGTCCGCCGCGTCAGCACGCCCGCCGAATCCATGTTGAAATCGCCATGCCCGTCATACCCGACGCTTGAGGACGACAGCGCCAGCAGCATCAGGCTATCCATGCGCTCCCCGTCCCACGCCGCAATCATCCGCGACAAGGACCCGCCGATCCCCTCGATCCACACCGTATCCGCGTTGTGAATGATGAAGGGATTGTCGCCCAACAGCGGCAACGCATGCACCACGCCGCCTCCCGTATCGAGCAATCTCCCACGCTCATCCGAAATCACAATCTCCGGACTCGTGCGCCCCTTCAAATGCGCTTCCAGCTTATCGGCCAGATAGTGCACGTTGACGACGACGCGCGTGATTCCCGCCGCCTCTAGCCGGTCGAGCGCATGATCGATCAGCGCTTTCCCGTTGAGCCGCACCAGCGGCTTCGGAACGAGGTCAGTCAATGCCCGCATACGGGTGCCGAGACCGGCGCCGAGGATCATCGCGGTATCGATCACGTTACACTCCGTTGAACTTTTGCCGATGCTTCAGGCCCGCGGAGCCTCGCGACGGACCGTCGCCGGAAAATGCGCGTCGTACCACTGCGCCACCGGCTTGAGGTCGGGGTGCGCGAGACCCCGTTCCAGATAGCGCCATATGGCTTACCATCCCGTGTCCACAACCGTGCGAAAATGCCCAGGATCTTGGTGTTGCGCTGCGCGCCGAGCGCCGCATAGGCAAAACGGAATGCCGCGGCGTCGAAGTCGGGCTCCCGCGCCTGAACGGCGGCCACATAGCGCGCATACAAGCGGTCTTCGATGCCGGGGGACACGTCGAGCCGCGCATCCTGCAACAGCGAGACAAGATCGAACGCCGGATGCCCGATCAGCGCATCCTGATAATCGATGATCCCGACCTGATTGTGCGCCGCCCCGCCCCGCTCCGGCATATGCAGCAAATTCGGCGAATGATAATCGCGCAGGCAAAGGCCCCGGCTCGCATCGGCGCACAGCCGGTCGATCACCGGCGCCCACGCCGCCTCGAACGCCGCCCGCACGTCCCCGGGAATGGGCCCGCCCTTCACCAATGGCCAATACCAATCCGGCACCAGCGTCGTCTCAATCTCATAGGCCCCGCGATCGTAGTCGCCGACCGGCGCCGCGCGCCCCGTGCTCCCGTTCCACTCCCGCACGCGGCCTTCGTCAAGCACGCGCATGGCAACGAGCGTCTCCGTTCCCGCCGCCCACATCGTCTCCTGATCGGTGCCCTTTCCGATCTCGACGCCAAAGACGCGATCGCCCAGATCGGCAATCAGCATCAACCCGCGCGCATGATCGGCAGCAAACGTCTCCGGCACGACGAGTCCAGCCGATGCCAGCAATCCGCCGACACTCTCGAACGCCGCCGTTCCCTCCGCCAGATGCGCAATCCGGCTATACGGCAAACCATTTTTGATCGGTGGCCCATCCGGCTGCGGGGGCCAGTCCACCAGGATCACCGGCACGCCGTCGCGCAGCGTCCGCGCATAAGCCCGCGCAGACGCATCACCCTGCAGATAGGAAACCGGCGCATCCGGCGCGATCCCGATCCGAGCTAAAAACGCCGCGATCTCCTGCAACCGCCCCAGCCGCGCCACCCACGTTCCATGCGCCGTGACCGTCACATCGCGGTTGTCCGCATCGTTGCTTTCGGCAAGCGCGATATCGAGCCGATCCGGCCCCAACAGCGACGGCGACCGCTCCGGCCACTCGATGATCACCGCTCCGCGCTCGGCAAGTTCGGAAATGCCAAGTTCCAGCGCCTCGCTCTCATCCGCCAGCCGGTAGAGATCGACGTGCGCCAACGACAACCGCGGCGCGTCATAGGTCTGCACCAGCGCGAACGTCGGGCTCGGGACCTCAGCGTCAATCTCTCCAAGGACAGCGCGGATAAGCGCGCGTGCGAACGTTGTCTTACCCGCGCCCAAATCGCCGGACAGCGCGAGCGTATCTCCGGGCCGGATTTTCAGGGCAATCAGGTGGGCAAGGCGGAGAACAGCGGGCTCTGCGGCCTTAGGAAGCGTCCAAGTTATTGGCATATGCGGGCGCGCGCTCGTGCTCGTGCTGCTCCAGAAGCTGCGACCCGGCGGGCCGCACCGGCAACCGTACCGTGATGCGCGTTCCAATTCCAGGCTTGCTGTCGAGGTTCACCCGGCCGCGATGCAACGTCACAAGGCTCTTCACGATGGAAAGTCCGAGCCCCGCCCCCCGGTGCTCGGACCCCTGCGACCGGCTCTCGAACCGCTCGAACACCCGCGCCTGCTGTTCGGGCGGAATGCCGATGCCGTTATCCTCCACCGCGAACACGATATCGCCCGCATCGCGCCAGCACTCGATTTTCACCAACCCACCCGAACGCGAGAAGCCGATCGCGTTTGCAACAAGATTGTAGAGGATCTGCCGCACGCGCGCTTCGTCCGCCTCGAACGGTGCAGAGCCATCCTCCACCGCCACATCGATCGTGAGATCGGCGCTGACGGCCCGCTCCCGGAGTGCCATGATGGTCGCATCGATCACATCCCGCGGCGAGACCAAGGATGTCTTGAGCTCCATGGTGCCAGCGTCAATGGTCGCCAAATCCAGAATGCCGTCGATGATCGACAAGAGCGACGTCGACGACTGCGAGATATGGTCGAGATACTCGCGCTGCTTCTGGGAGAGATCGCCCATATGCGGGCTCGCCAAAAGTTCGCTGAACCCGATGATGTTGGTCAGCGGCGTGCGCAGTTCGTACGACACGTGACCGATGAAGCGGTTCTTCAGATTGTCTGCGGCGACGAGCGCCTCGTTACGCTCTCTCAGGGTCCGCTCGAACGCCTTGGCATCCGTCACGTCGGCGAACGTCAGCAACATGCCGCCGTCGGGCAACGGCGTGGCGGCATAATCGATCACGCTGCCGTCGGGCCGCACCATCTGCCCTTCAAGCTGTGAGCGAGCCACCTGGAACGACGTCACCGCTTTCACGATTTTTTGCCACGTGTGCCCGTCGTCGAAGAGGACCTTCGCATTGCCGACGAATTCGTCGATGTGAGGCGTGCTGGCCAGCACCCGCTGCGACATACGCCAGATCTGTGCAAACGCGTTGTTGAACAGCTTCAGGCGGCCATCGGTGCCGAACACCGCGACGCCTTCTTTGAGATTATTCAGCGTCTCGCCCTGCACGCGCGACAGCGCCACATAGCGCCGCTCCAGCGACAGCGCTTCCGTCTTGTCGTCATAGAAATACGTCACGCCACCATCCGGGCGGCGTTCGGCGGCCACGTGCACCACGCGGCCGTCTTTCAGGTGCCAGAGGTCTTCCAGTTCTTTGGTGTCGGCGTAGCAGGAGAGCAGCCGCGACTTCCACTCGCGGTAGTTCGCGACGTCGGGAACGCGTCCGTCTTCGCGTAAGCGATCGAGAATAGACCCATCCTGCGGGCCGGTCTTCAGCCATGCTTCATCGAGCTGCCACAGCGTCCGGTAAGCCTCGTTGTGGAACGTCAGGCGCCGGTCGGCCGAGAAGATCGCAACCGCCGTCGTCACCCGGTCCAGCGTCCGGTCGTAGGCCGCGATCTGCCGGTCGAGTGCCGTCTGCGCCTGTTCCAGCGCCGCAACATCTATGGCAACGCCCGCACTCGCATCCGCAAGCGGGATCACCACCACCTTGTGCGCTTTCTGATCCCCGCCCGCTATCAGCCCCAGCCGCTCCTCATAAACCTGACCGGCCTTGTTCTTGCGCTCAATGACCCGCCGCTGCCGGGATTCAAGGAGCTCGATCTGCGACGCGATCACTTCCGCCTCGCTCGCCGCCTCAACTGCCGTCACGTAGGCCTTGTTCACCCAGGTCAGCCGCCCGTTTCCGTCGCGCAGCCACGCCGGGCTTGGCAAGGCGTTCAGCAGCGCCCGGCTGGACCGCACATCGCGCGAAATCTTCTTTTGATGATCGAGAATGAGTCCCAGGTCGCGCTTATAGCCCGCCACATCGCGCAACCGCAGAATGGCCCGGCTACCCGCTGCCCGCCCGTCCGCCTCCAGATGCCCGCCCGCCATCGTCCGCAGGATCATGTTGAACGCCCGGCCTTCGGCAAACAGCGCATCGAGCGCCAGCTTCAAATCCGCCGCCGACTTTTGCTCCAGCCACATTCCGAACCGCAGCAACTCCTGATGGCTCGACGGCAACCCCGCAATCCCGCTCAGCGACTGCGCCACGATCTCCAGACCGCGCCCCTGCTCCCAATGAACGAGGATCTGCGGCTCCGCCCGGATCAAGGCTTCCGACGAAGCCAGCCGCCGCCTTAAATCCTGCAACTCGCTATTGCGCTGATTGCTCGCCCGCCGCGACCCCGCATAAGCCGAGAGAATCGTCGCCACCGCGGCAAAGATCGCCACCGCCGCCAGCACCATGATCAGCAGGGCATTGAGACCCGCCGTCTCCGCCCCCTGCTGGGTCCGCTCGCCGCTGACGTTGATCGTCAGCACCAAAACGCACGAAATCGCCGCCACGAGGAGCATGGCAAGCTCCAGGCGCGATCCACCAATTTTGGCGCGGTAGGTGCTACGCATGGGATCTGGGCGGGGCCACGGTCAGAGTCTGAAATGGCTAAGCTGCGCCGGAGCGGCTGCAACTCTTCGAAAAGTCTGGGAAAACGACCTGCAGCCGAATCAGTACGGGGCCCCTGCGAATCGCTTCGCCGATTATGCGGACCCAAGTCCCCCCTGACCAGTGCAGCCGCCCCACACGCCGCCCATCTCGCAACAAAAAACGGCGCCACCCGCTCGGGCAGCGCCGCTTCCATCGTCTAGCCGCATCCGGATCAACGCCCGGATGCGCCGCCCGTAAATCCTAGTACCGGTAGTGCTCGGGCTTGAACGGCCCCTGCTCCGGCACGCCGATGTAGTCGGCCTGTTCCTTAGACATCTTCGTCAGCTTCACGCCGAGCTTGGCCAGATGCAGCGCGGCCACCTTCTCGTCCAACACCTTCGGCAGCGTATAAACCTGCTTCTCGTACTTGCCGTCATCGCGATGCTGCCAGAGTTCGATCTGCGCCAGCGTCTGGTTGGAGAACGACGACGACATCACGAACGAGGGATGCCCCATCGCGTTGCCGAGGTTCACCAGACGGCCTTCCGACAAAAGGATGATGCGGTTGCCCTTCGGAAACTCGATCTCATCCACCTGCGGCTTGACGTTGGTCCACTTGAAGTTCTTGAGGCCCGCGACCTGGATCTCGTTATCGAAGTGGCCGATGTTGCACACAATGGCGCGATCTTTCATCTGCCGCATGTGCTCGATCGTGATGATGTCGCGATTGCCCGTCGCCGTCACGAAGATGTCCGCACGCGGCAGCGCATCCTCGATGGTCGCCACTTCATAGCCTTCCATCGCCGCCTGCAGTGCGCAGATCGGATCGACTTCCGACACGATCACGCGCGCGCCGGCCTGCCGCAAAGAGGCCGCCGAACCCTTGCCCACGTCGCCGAAACCGGCCACGAACGCGACCTTTCCGGCCATCATCACGTCGGTGCCGCGGCGCAGCGCGTCGACGAGCGATTCACGGCAGCCGTAAAGATTGTCGAACTTCGACTTTGTCACCGAGTCGTTCACGTTGATCGCCGGGAACAGCAGCTTGCCCGCTTCCGCGAGCTTGTAGAGGCGATGCACGCCCGTCGTCGTCTCTTCCGAAACGCCGCGAATGTTCTTGGCCACTTCGGCAAACCAGCCCTTCGGCTTCTCCTTCAGCAGGCGCTTGATGAGCGCAAAGAAGATTTCCTCTTCTTCCGATTCCGGCTTGTCGAGGAATGCCGTATCGCCGTTTTCTGCGCGCAGGCCGTGATGGACGAGCATCGTCGCATCGCCGCCGTCGTCGAGGATCATGTTCGGCGTACCGCCACCATGCCAGTCGAACAGCTTCGCCGTGTAGTCCCAGTACTCGACGAGCGTCTCGCCCTTGTAGGCAAACACCGGAATACCGGCCGCAGCGATCGCCGCCGCCGCGTGATCCTGCGTCGAGAAGATGTTGCACGACACCCAGCGAACGTCGGCGCCAAGCGCCTTCAGCGTCTCAATGAGCACCGCTGTCTGAATGGTCATGTGCAGCGAACCCGCGATCCGCGCGCCCTTCAACGGCAGCGATGGGCCGTATTCTTCGCGGATGGCCATCAGGCCCGGCATTTCCGTCTCGGCCAGTTCGATTTCCTTGCGGCCAAACGGGGCAAGACTCATGTCCTTGACGATGTAGTCGGTGGCGGTCATTCCGGGCTCCTGATCGGGGGATGAATAGACAACTTGTGGTCCCACCTGACCTGTCGGCCGCCGGTCCCACGTTCCGGCCCCCTATACCCCGCCCCCGGAGAGCAGGCAACAACATATAAACAAGTCTTTATGTCTCACAGGGCGAGGCCGCCGTATTCGACCCGGGCAACCCACCCACAGCTGTCATACTCGCGCTCGCTTGCCCGGGCGCAGGCCGGCGTCCCGAGGACCCATCGGGCCGGCAGAGCGCTCGAGGAAGGGGACTGGGGTATCGCCGCGATGTCCGGTCGGCCTGCGGGCAGCGCGAGCCTACCCCTCTTCGGCCAATTCCTCGCCAAACCCCATCTCAACGAGCGCTACGAGCGCCTCCAGCGCTTCCGGCCCCTCGGGTCCCGCGCACCGGATGTGCAATTGCGACCCCGGTCCCGCCGCCAGCATCATAAGCCCCATGATCGACGACCCGCCGACCGCTTGGCCATCCCGCGTCACGGTCACATCCGCTTTGAACGTCTCGGCGAGCTTGACGAATTTCGCCGACGCGCGCGCATGCAGACCCTTGCGGTTCACCACCGTCACGATCGCCTCAGGCTGCGGACTGTCTTTGATTTCAGGCATCGGTCGCCGCTCGCACTCAACTCTCGCCGGACAATTCCTGGCTCGCGACCTTGATGTACTTGCGTCCCGCATCCCGCGCCCGCGCCACGGCTTCCGCCATCGGCAGCTCCCGCCGCAGCGACGCAAGTTTCACGAGAATCGGCAGATTGATACCGGCAATCACTTCCACCGGTGCTTCATCCATCACCGAAATGGCGAGGTTTGAAGGAGTCCCGCCAAACATGTCCGTCAGCACGATCACGCCCTCGCCGCTGTCGGCGCGCGTCACGGCATCGAGGATGTCGCCACGGCGCTGGGCCATGTCGTCCTCCGGTCCGATGGCGACCGTCTCCAGCTGACTTTGCGGGCCGACGATATGTTCCAACGCGGCGCGGAACTCCGTTGCGAGTCCGCCGTGCGTGACGATGACAAGTCCGATCATCCGGTCTTCCTTGGCCCACGCGATGGATCAAGCAGGCGCGAACGCCTGGGCTTTGATCGCGGCGGGCAGACTTACAACTGTTCGGTGTCTCGCAAAAGCCCCTTGGCGTTGAGTGCCATCAGGCAAAGTCCCTAATTTGCCACGCTGAGCCAAGGCTGCTGCGTGAGGGCCAGGGCAAGCTTCAAGGGTGCGGAGGCCTCGAACGGGGCCACGCGCATCACCGGCACCGGAACCCCTAGGACGTCCGTCACCGGCCACGGGTCCGGCAAACGCTCAACGTGCCCGCCGCCGACCAGATCGGCCACGAGCACAAGCCCGGCCTCGGCCCTATGCGGCACCGTCAAAATCCCGAGCCCCCGCACTTCGATGAGGCCCGCCAGCTGTGGATGCGCGTTAACCACGAGCCGCTCGCCGGCGCGGCGCACGATCACCTGATCGTCGCCGACAAGCTCAAATGCTGCTTCGGAAAAACGACCGAGCGAAGCCGCCATCGCCCTGAGCGCCAGATCCGACTTTCCCGTCCCCGACGGTCCGCGCAGCAGCACCGCGCGATCCCCAAGCACGATCGCCGTTCCATGCAGGACAACGTCCTCAGTAGCGCCGGTGGGTGCCACCCGACCCTCCGCGCGCAGTCTGAATGAGACGTGGCAGCCGCACGACGAACCGCGCGCCGACCGGCGGGCTCTCCGGCGCCGAACCCGGCGCCCGCCTGTTCTCGGCCCAAACCTCCCCGCCGTGCGCGCGCACAATCTCGCGTGAGATCGAAAGCCCAAGCCCTGAGTTCTTTCCGCGCAACGCCTCCGATTGCGGCCGGTCCGTATAGAACCGGTCGAAGATGATCGCCAGACGGTCCTCGGGAATGCCGGGCCCTTCGTCGTCGATGGTGATTTCGACGTGCTGCGCCGTTTGCTTAACCGTCAACACCACCACACCATCCGCCGGCGAGAACGACACCGCATTGTCGACGAGATTGGTGATCACCTGCCCAAGCCGGCCCTCGTGCCCTGTCACCTTCAGTGTCGGCGTATCCACGGACGGATCGACCGCCACCCGCACGCTGCGTCCGTCTTCGCATAGAATGTCGCGGAAAATTTTCGCCACGCTGTCGACGACGTCAGTGATCAACGTCGGCACCATCGCCTGCCGTGCCAATTCCGCATCCAGCCGCGACGCATTCGACACGTCCGTAATCAGCCGGTTCAGCCGCTTCAACTCATTTTGAATCTGGCGCACCAGTTCATCGCGCTGTTCCGGGGTCTTGGCATAGACGAGGCTTTCAGCCGTCGACCGCGCCGCCGTCAGCGGATTTTTCAATTCGTGCGCCACGTCGGCGGCAAAACTCTCACTCGACTCGATCCGCCGGTAAAGCGCCGCCGTCATGGAGGTGAATGCCCGCGACAGCTGCCCCACTTCGTCGTTGCGGTCGGCGTAATTCGGCAAATGCGCGCGCGCGTTGATGTTTCGGCTGACTTCGTCGGCCGCGTCCGACAAACGCCGGATCGGCTCAGCCACGGTCCGCGCCAGCAGGAGCGACGACACCAGCGTCGCGATCAGAGCGATCACGGCGAGCAATGCAATACGCCAGCGCTCTTCGTTGAGGGATTTCTCAATGTCGCCCGGCCGCGTCGACAGAAGCAGCGCACCCAACACCGTGTTCGCCCGCCGGATCGGCACCGCCATCGAGACGATTTGCTCGCCGTCCTTGTCGAGCAGCAGCAATGGCGTGGCGGTCCCCTCTAAGGCCGCGCGCACTTCTGGATAGGACGTCCCCTTGGCGTTTCCAATTTCCTTGTAAACGGGCAGATGTTTGTCGATCAGAACGGCCGTGAGCCGCGTCCAGAAGTTCTTTGGCTTGGACGTCTGCTCCACGCCCGCGGCCGGCCGCGCCAGCTGTCCCTTGGTCAGCAGTGTCGACGTGTCGACGATGAGCGTCCCGTCGCGGCCGTAGATGCGCGCCCGGTTCTTTGTATGCTGAATGAGCCGCCGTAGAATGGGCGTCGCCCGCTCGGGCCGTATGGAGAGCTGCAACGAGGAGAATCCATCGTCGCGATAAGGCACGCGTGCCTTGTCCGGACGGTTCGCCTTGTCGAGATTGATCTCGATGTTGCCCTGCTCGATGCGCGCATCGCTGGCAATAGCCGCGGCGATCAGTTCGCCCTGCGTGCGCAGCGACTCCTTCTTCGCCTCCACCAGCCACGTCTGGTAGTGGCTGAGATAATAGATGCCGCCGATCATCACGAGGAGGCCAACGAGATTGGCGATCAAGATGCGCCGTGTCAGGCTCGCCGACGCCGACCGGAACGGACGTCCCCGCTGCACGCGCCGCACGAGCCGCAGCCCGCGCCGGAAGAGTGCGCGCAACGGATCCGTCAGCACGTTCGTTGCCGGAACTCCCTGCGTGTCGAGCGCCAAATCGCCTCTCCGCGTCCGCTAGAAGTACACCCGCCCGCAAAAAACGAACGGGGCCGCCTGAGTATATCAAGGCAGCCCCGGCGAATTATAAGTCAACGCGCCAATCAGGCTTCCTTGAACCGGTAGCCGACGCCATAGAGCGTCTCGATCACGTCGAAATCGTCGTCGACTTGCTTGAACTTCTTACGCAGGCGTTTGATGTGGCTGTCGATGGTGCGGTCGTCAACATAAACCTGATCATCGTACGCCGCATCCATCAGCGCATCGCGCGTCTTAACCACACCGGGCCGGTGTGCCAGCGCCTGTAGAATCAGGAATTCGGTCACGGTCAGCGTTACGGGCTTGTTATCCCAGTGGCATGTGTGCCGCTCAGGATCGAGCTTCAGCATGCCGCGCTCCAGCGTGTGCGACACTGTTGGTGTCGGCGCGCTGGCGTCCTTGGGCGCAAAGCGGCGCAGGATCGCCCGCACGCGTTCGATGATGAGCCGCTGCGAAAACGGCTTGGTGATGTAATCGTCCGCGCCCATCTTGAGGCCGAACAGTTGATCGATTTCCTCGTCCTTCGACGTCAGGAAGATCACCGGCATATCCGACTGCTGGCGCACGCGGCGCAGCAGTTCCATGCCGTCCATGCGCGGCATCTTGATATCGAAGATGCCCAGATCGGCCGGATCTTCGGTCAAGGCTTCCAGGGCCGCCACGCCGTCATTATACGTGCGGACCTTATAGCCTTCGGCTTCGAGCGCCATGCCCAGCGAGGTCAGGATGTTGCGCTCGTCATCGACCAACGCGATGGTGGTCTTTTCCTTCATGGTCCCTATATCCTCTGAGGGCGCCTCATTGTGCTCACGGCGCACTATGGCCCCAACTGGAGTCGAATTGTGGCAAAGCTTCAGAATGGTGCGATGCCCCTGCGACCGATTGTGGCCGGTCAGTTGTCGGGCTATGCGGCTGAACCGTAGCTGAACGGCGGCGGCAGCGCAAAGCGCCCGGTCGCCAAAAGGCGGGTATAAATGGACAATACGCCAGCAAAATCAGCACTCAAGGGCACGCCTGCAGAGGCTGTGAAAAAGCTTGTGCGCGAGGCCCGCAAAGCCGCCCTGGCGACGCTCGACCGCCAAAACAGTGGTCCGTATGCCTCTCTCGTGACGCTGGCCAGCGCCACCGATGGCGCCCCACTCATGCTCATTTCGCGGCTGGCTATCCACACCCAGAATATCCTGAGCGACACCCGCACCGGCCTCCTCATCGACGGCACGAGCCCCGAGGGCGACCCGCTTGCCGGTGGCCGAGTGAGCCTGATGGGCCGCGTCGCCATCACAGAAAATGCCAACGAAAAGCGCCGGTTCCTCGCCCGTCATCCCGAAGCCGAAATGTACGCCGCCTTCACCGATTTCGCTTTCTACCGCTTCGAAATCGAGCGTGCCCACTACGTTGGCGGCTTCGGCCGCATCGTCGACTTAAAACCCTCCGATATTCTGATCGACGTCATCCGCGCCACCGCTCTCCTCGAAGCCGAACCGGATATCGTCGCGCATATGAATGAGGATCACACCGAGGCCCTCGCCCTCTATGCCGCCCGCTTAATCGGCGAGCATCAAGATCCTGCTGCCTGGAAAATGACCGGAATTGATCCCGAAGGTCTCGATATGATTGGCCCAGCCGGCGCGCTCCGCATCACCTTTGCCGCGCCGATTGCCACACCCGGCGACGCCCGCAAGGCGCTCGCCGCACTCGCCGCCGATGCACGCACAGCCAATTCACCGCAGTCGTGAGATTTGCTTTTCCTATCGCCCGATAGCCCTATACTTTCGAATGGGTTGAGTTCGCCCGGTGTCAGGCCTAACGAGGCCCCCAGCTTGGCGAACAATCCTGTGTGTCCTCCCGCGAGTCGCGGCAGCAAAAGAGCGTCCGGCACCAAACGACCGGGCGAAGTCTGTACTCAGGGAATGCGTCCGTTCCAGTCACGGCCCGCGCCCACTCGGACGCGCGGCTCAATTTCGAAATGCGAGCCCCGGTCTCCAGATGTCGAACGAAATCTTCCCACTGAACGCCTGCCGCAAGCTCTCCATCAACAATTCCACACCCGAGCTCGTTGAAACGGCTATCCGCCGCAACGAAGGCCGCCTCGCCGCCTCCGGGTCGTTCGTCGTCGAAACCGGCCAACATACCGGCCGCAGCGTCAACGACAAGTTCATCGTCCGCGATGCCGACACCGAACCCGCCATCTGGTGGGACAACAACAAATCGATGACGGAAGAGCAGTTCGACCGCCTCCTCCACGATTTCCTGTCCTTCGCGAAGTTGAAGGAACTCTACGTCCAGGATCTCTTCGCCGGCGCCGACCCCGTCCATCGCCTGCCCACCCGCGTCTTCTGCGAATACGCGTGGCACGCCCTCTTCATCCGCAATCTTCTCCGCCGCCCCGGCCCCGGCGAACTGGAGAACTTCGAGCCCGGCCTCACCATCGTCGCGCTACCCTCGTTCCGCGCCGCGCCCGACTACCACGGCACCCGCTCCGAAACCGTCATCGCCGTCAACCTCACGCGCCGCATCGTCCTCATCGGCGGCACATCCTACGCCGGCGAAATCAAGAAGAGCGTCTTCACCTATCTCAACTACCGCCTGCCGCAGAAAAACGTCATGCCGATGCACTGCTCGGCCAATGTCGGCGCCAACGGCGACAGCGCCATTTTCTTCGGCCTCTCCGGAACCGGCAAAACGACGCTCTCCGCCGACCCCAACCGCACGCTTCTGGGCGACGATGAACACGGCTGGTCCGAAAACGGCATCTTCAACTTCGAAGGCGGCTGCTACGCCAAAACAATCCGCCTGTCCAAGGAAGCCGAACCCGAGATCTTCGCCGCCTCGAACCGTTTCGGCACGGTCCTGGAAAACGTTGCGCTCGATGCCGCTACCGGCGCCACCGATTTCGACGATGGCCGCCTGACCGAAAACACCCGCTCCGCCTATCCGCTGGATGCCATCTCCAACGCCTCCGCCACGGGCGTTGCCGGCCACCCCAAGAACATCGTGATGCTCACTGCTGATGCCTTCGGCGTCTTGCCACCCATCGCAAAACTCACGCCCGCGCAGGCCGTCTACCACTTCCTGTCGGGTTACACGGCCAAAGTCGCCGGCACCGAAAAAGGCATGGGCGCCGAACCGCAGGCGACCTTCTCGACCTGCTTTGGCGCACCCTTCATGCCGCGACACCCCTCGGTTTATGGCACGCTGCTCCGCCGCCTCATTGCCGAACACGGCGTCGACTGCTGGCTCGTCAACACCGGCTGGACCGGCGGCAAGTACGGCACCGGCTCACGCATGCCCATCAAGGTCACGCGCGGCCTTCTCGACGCGGCGCTGTCCGGCGCATTGAAGAACACTCCCATGCGCACCGACCCGCTCTTCGGCTTCCAGGTCCCGCTCTCACTCGCTGGCGTCGACTCGAAGCTCCTCACCCCGCGCGAAACCTGGACCGACCCCAAGGCCTACGACGCCACCGCCGCGTCGCTTGTCGCAATGTTTGAAAAGAACTTCGCCAAGTACGAAAGCCTCGTCGACGCCGAAGTCCGCAACGCCCGCCCCGGCCTCAAGCCCGCCGCCGCCGCTTAAAACGCGCATAATCACGACAGACCGCTTTAACGCCCGGGCTAAACCCCGGGCGTTGCCATATCCGTCGCTGGTCTCAAAACATCTTCCCCGGATTCATCAGGTTCGAAGGATCTAGCGCCGCTTTCACCTGCCGCATCACGGCCAGCGCCGGGCCCGCCTCCGCCGCCAGATACTTTGCTTTGCCCTGCCCGATGCCGTGCTCGCCCGTGCATGTTCCCTCCATTCGGTGCGCCCGCGCAACCAGCCGGTCGAGATAGCCATCGACGCGCGCGCGGACCTCGCCATCCGCGCCGTCGAACGCCAGTACGGTATGAAAATTCCCATCCCCCACATGCCCCACAATGGGCCCGTCGAGCCGCGACGCCGCCAGATCCGCCACCGTCTCTTCCAAACACTCCGCCAATCGCGACACCGGCACGCACACATCAGTCACCAGAAAATCCCGTCCCGGAAACGCCGACCGCACGCTCCAGAACGCGTCATGCCGCGCCCGCCACAACGCCCGGCGCTCGTCTTCTCCCGCCGCCTGCCCCAGCCACCGCCCATGCTCGCCTTTAGCGATTTCGATGAACTGCGCCAGATGCTCCGCCGCCGCCTTCTGCGTCCCCGCAATCTCAACAAACAGCACCGGTCCATCCTCCGGCAGTCCCGCCGCCGATTGCGCATTCACGATGCGCAGCATCGCCGTGTCGATGAGTTCGATCCGCTGCAGCGCGATCCCTGATTGCACCGCCGCGATCGTCGCGTGCGCCGCTGCCCCGATCGTCGGAAAAGCCGCCACACCCGCCAACACCCCGTCTGGCCGCGGCTGCAGCCGCAGCGTCAACTCGACGATGACACCGAGCGTCCCTTCCGCCCCGACAAACAGATGCGTGAGATCGTATCCCGCAGCCGACTTGCGCGCCCGCGTGCCTGTCGAAATCAACGTGCCGTCCGCCAGCACAACCTTCATCGCCAGCACATTCTCGCGCATGGTCCCATAGCGCACCGTCGTCGTCCCCGACGCCCGCGTCGATGCCATCCCGCCGAGCGTCGCCGTCCCCGCACCGGGGTCCACCGGAAAAAACAATCCCGTATCGCGCAGCGCGGCATTCAGTTGATCAAGCGTCACGCCCGCCTCGACCGTTACATCGAGATCGTCCGCACCAACGCGCAAGATGCGCGTCATGCGCGACAGATCGAGCGACAGCCCGCCGCGCGGTGCATTCGCTTGTCCTTCAAGCGATGTTCCAGCCCCGAAGGGAATGATCGGACATCCATGCACGCGCGCAAGCTTCACGACGCACTGCACGTCCGACGCTGTTTCAGGAAACGCGACCAGATCGGGCGGCTGCGGCGCAAGACCTGTCAGCGTCCCCGCGTGCTGCGCGCAGATCGCCGCCCCGGTCAGGCAGCGCCCCGGCATCGCCGCCGCAACGTCGGAAATCAGCGCATCGAGCGCGAAGGTCTGACGCGCATCATTGCAGGACGTGGTTGTCATGACTGAGGGCACGTCTCTCTAAACAAGGTAAACAACCCGCACATTTTCGCACAACTTGACACGCATGGAGCGCCGGCAACGCCGATAGCGTGGGAAACGGGCATCACACCTTCGCGGGATGCCCCGAGAATGCGTTCGGAGGGTTGCCTTCCGTGGGCGTCGGGTTTCAGATAAATCTATCTGCGAAGCCGGGGGCTTCGAAAGAAAAGATAAGGGGAGAGTTTCATGTTGCGAAGGCTATTTATGGCCGGGCTTGCCCTCATGGCAGCCGGTGCGATCAGCGTTGCTCACGCGCAGGATCTCGTCGGCATCGGCACTGAGACCATTGATGTTGGCACGAACGGCAGCACCACGATCGATGTCAGTAAAGCGCCGGGCGCCTTCCGCGGCATTCGCGTCAAGAACAAGGGCTCTTCCACCATCGATTTGCAGCGCGTGCAAATCATCTACTCCGATGGCTCGGTCCACAATGAAGACCGCCAGATCGACATGAAGAAAGGCGAACGCAGCCGCGAAATCGCAGCAGGCTCCGCCGACAAGTTCATCGATAAGGTGAGCCTCACCTGGAAGGCAACGAGCGGCAAAGGCTCGCTCCAGGTCCTCGGCCTTCAGACGCGCGACGGCCGCCGCATGGAACGGCCCAAAGGTCCAGCAACTGGCGATCTCTCCGAGAAAACAGATGCTGGCGCTCCGGTTGCTGCGGATAAGGGCGCCGTCCTTGACGGCAACGACGTCATGTTCGGCTATCAGAATGTCGGCTTCGGCATCGACCGCGACGTGATCAAGGTTGGCGGTGAAATCGGCAAATTCGATCGTCTCCGCCTGCGCGTTTTGGGCAACGACGTCCACATCAATACTTTAAAGGTCGTCTATATGGACGGCAGCGAGCAGGATCTGGCCGTTGACGCCGACATCCGCGCCAACACGCGCACATCATGGCTGGAAGTCCAGGGCGACAAGTTCATCCGCGAAATCCAGATGAGCTACCGCTCCAAGCCCAACTTTAAGGGCCAGGCCCGCATCGAAGTCACCGGTCAGTACGCCGATGGCTGGCTCGGTCCCAACGGTGAAGGCAAAAAGTTCAACGCCGGCTGGGTGCTGCTGGGCGCTCAGACCGCCGGCTTCACCGGCTTCGACAAGGACACGATCACGGTCGGCAAGAACGAAGGCGGCTTCGTAAAGCTCCGCATTGTCGCCAAGGACCGCGCCATCACGCTGCGTGAAATTCGCGTCGTGTTCTTCACCGGCCCCGATGAAGTCTTCACGATGCGCGAACGCGTCGACCCCGGCAATCCCTACGGCCCGCTGGAATTCAAGGCCGGCCGCTCGGCCATCAAGGAAATCCAGGCCAAGTATCGCTCGCGGTTCGACCTCGCCAAGGGCCTGAAAAACCTCTTCGAAGGCACACCGGCGGTCGTTGAGGTCTGGGGTCAGCACTAGACCACACCTAAAGGCACCATTTGAGGAAGGGGCCGCGGATACGCGGCCCCTTTTTGCGTGGCGCGCCGCCACCCCGCACCCGGCACGGGGCCCGATTGGAATTGATCTAAATCACGGGTTCGTCGTCATCGCACCGCAACAATCGCCATCAACCTGCGGCACTCTGCGCACAGGGCAGTCGGAATAGTGCTCAGAAGCTGTGCGACAACTCCAACAGCTCTCGCCCGCCGGGAGCGAATATGCTACGCGCCATTCCATCGGCGAACGTTCAACTGAAGAACAACATCCGGATTAAATGCCTCAAGCCCATGCCGTCGCGCAGGCTGCGCCCCGCCACCTCCCCCCCGAAACACCCGCCGTCGAGACCGCCGCTGACAAGCGTGCCGAAGCCGACCGGCGCGCCGCGTTGAAAGTCTCGGCCATGAAACTCGCGCAGCACTGCGCGAAATTCCGTGGCGCAGACAACCGCAAGGCGGTCATTCAGGTCCTGAATACCGTGGTGCCGTTTCTCGCCATCGTCACGGCGATGTTCATGACGGTCGAAAACCACTACTGGGCGACACTCCTGCTCGCCATTCCCGGTGGCCTACTCGTCGTCCGGTTCTTCATCATCCAGCACGACTGCGGCCACGGCTCGTTCTTCTCGACCACCGCCGCCAACACCTGGATGGGCCGCGCCATGAGCCTCATCACCGTCACGCCGTACGGCCTCTGGCGGCGCGAGCATGCTCAGCATCACGCGACGTCCGGCCACCTCGAAAAGCGCGGCGTCGGCGACATCGACACGCTGACGGTCGACGAGTGGAACGCGCTGACCCCGATGGGCAAGCTGCGTTACCGGCTTTATCGTCATCCGCTCATCCTGTTCGGCATCGGCGTGCCGTTCTACTTCATGATCATCCAGCGGTTCCCGTGGTTCCATCCCTACCCCGCCAAAGATACGTGGAAGAGTGTGATGGGCCTGAACCTCGGCATGGCCGTGGTCTATGGCATCATCGGCGCCTTCACCGGATACTCGAACCTGTTCTTCGTGGTTTGGCCGATGGTCCACATTGCGGCAGCGGCAGGCGGCTGGCTGTTCTTCATTCAGCATCAGTTCGAAGAAACCGTGTGGGAATCCTCCGACGACTGGACCTTCCAAGTCGCCGCCCTATACGGCAGTTCGTACTACGCGCTGCACCCCGTGCTGAACTGGTTCACCGGCTCCATTGGCCTGCACCACATCCATCACCTCAACAGTATGATCCCCAACTACCGCTTGAAGGACTGCATCAACGGCAGTCCCGAACTGCAGACCATGAACCGCATCACGCTGTGGGAAAGTTTCAAGTGCGCCAAGCTGAAGCTATGGGATAACGAGAACCGCCGCCTCGTCACGTTCGCTGAAGTGCGGGCATAACGCCGGCGCCAATCCGCGCGGCATAGGTCTCGGGAACAATGAGGGCGAGCTTCGGCTCGCCCCATTTTACTTTGAGCGGCAGCGTTCCGAACGCATCGCCGTCGATCTGAACAGCGGATGGAAAATCCGAGCGGATCTCGATCTCCATTGCCGGCCAGACTTCCACACCCGGCATCCTCTCAAGCGCGCCGAGCCCGAGCGCCGTCAAATGCGTCAAGCGGCGGATCAGTCCCCCGCGCGGCAGCAGATAGACGATGAGACCCGGCTGATGCAGCCCCGCGTGGTTGGAGAGCTTGAACGATCCCCCATAGCGCCGGGCATTCGCGACCAGCACCCACCCCGCGTCGGCCTGCCGCCCGCCGTCTAGTGAAACCCGCAATCTCGGTTCGGGCATGGCGAGGCTCGTCAGCACCGGCCGCGTGTAGGCCGGCTTCCCCCACTTCTGTTTGAAATCCGTATCGAGGCGGCGGACGGCTTCCCCGTCAAAGCCGATCCCGGCCATGAGGTAGAACGGCTGCCCGTTTGCGCGCGCCCCCGTGGCCGTCACGGCGGGCCCGTGCATCAGAGCATCGGCAATGCGGGCGGGCGAGCGCGTCAGTCCGATTTCTTCCGCCAGAACGTTGCCGGTGCCGCGCGGAATGATCCCGATCGGCAGCACATCCTGCGGTACCCGGGCTGCCACGTGCCGCAGTGTTCCATCGCCGCCAGCCGAGAGGATGGCGTCCTGTTCGTTCGCAAGCCTGTCCCAGTCGAGAAGCGCCAAATCGGCACCCGGGCTGAGCCGGGTGACGCTGCACCCCCGCCGCTGCAACACAGACAACACGTCGTCCGTCAGCGTCCGGCGGGCCACGCCGGCAATGGGGTTTTCATAAAGGAGAAAGCGCGTGCGGCTCGGTGCTTGCGGGGCGCGCGCGGACAGGTCGATCATCGAGGTCTCCGCGCCGGTCTGGCGCTGCCCGCACATTCCCGATCCGGCGGGCGATTGCAAGCCGGACGCCCTTTCGGTCAGTAAGCGTCGCTGGTCCCGGACATCTCGGCGTCCCAGACCTTGAACCCGATCGGCCCCTTGGCGCTCATCGCTTCCACGACGGCCATGTTGTCGAACCCGTCCAGCCGCTCCTGCATGGCGTGCACGAGGTCGTGCTCGCCGGCGACCCCCATTGGCACCAGAACGGGCCGTCGCCGATCCCCCCCGGCAATCAGCCAGAATAGGTCCGGCGGGTCAGCGGTCGCGTCACCCGACACGATGCGCACCGCCGTGATGTCTGTCCAGGCGATGGCGACATCGGGGGCTCCGGGCGTTTTGACGGTGATCAAGTCCCCATTATGGAGCACATGAAGGCCGCGCGGCTCTGGCGTCAGCGCCGGCCGCGGCGTGTGCTCGGTCGCAAAGATCCGGCGCAGCCAATCGAGCACGTCAATGGTTCCTCGCGTGGCAATCCGTGCCGGACGGCACGCGTCCGGCACCCCACGTTACGGCGTTTTGCCGGCTAAGGGAAACCGGCGAAACGCCGAGTGATCAGCATTCAGATGATCCCAGCACTGTTGAATAAAGTCTTCTCACCTGTCCCGGCACGGCACGGGCTATTTCTCGATTTGCGAACAAATCGAAGCATTGTCTCCACGCCATTGAAAACACTTTCCCTGCAATGTCGGACCATATTGATCTCAAATCGTGTGGGAGCGGTTCGTGGCAGCCATTACAGGTACAGCAGCAAACGACGTTTTGAACGGCACGGTCGACGCCGATCGCATCGAAGGCGGCGCGGGTAACGATCGCATCAACGCGGGCGCAGGCGACGACGAGATCTTCGGCGGTCAAGGCGCCGACATTCTGACCGGTGACGCTGGCAACGACCGCATCTTCGGCGAAGATGGCAACGACGGCGTTTACGGCGGCGGCGGCAACGACTATGTCGACGGCGGCATCGGCGACGACATCCTCATCGGCGACGGCGGCGACGACACCCTCTTCGGCAACACCGGCAACGATCGCCTCTTCGGCGGCATTGGCAACGACACCCTCATTGGCGGCGAAGGCAACGACATCATCAACGGCGAGGCCGGCGACGATATCATCATCTGGCGCACCGGCGACGGCGCTGACACCATCATCGGCGGCGCCGGTACGGACACCCTCCGACTCGAACTCACCTCAGCCGACATCACTGCCGCATTGCGCAGCGATCTCGCCGCCTACAAACAGTGGGCTGCAGGACAATCGCAGGCCGCCGGTTCTGCAGTAGGTCTTGCCGCCCAGACGAGCGGCGCAAGCTTCACATTCGCGTCCCTCGGACTCACCATCTCCGTGCTGGAAGCAGTTGCCATTTCCGTCGATGGCACGGCCGTCGCGATCGACGACTTCCTCAATGCTGCGCCGGTCGCAGCCGCCGTGGCGTCCGTCACAACCGCGGAAGACGTCGCAGTTGAAGGCATCGTCGCTGCAACCGATCCCGATGGCGACGCCCTGTATTTCACCGTCGAAAACGGTCCCGCCAACGGCACGCTCACGCTCGATGCTTCCACAGGCGCGTTCATCTACACCCCGGCCGCCAACGCCAGCGGCACGGACGCCTTCACCGTCCGCATCACCGATCAGACCGGCGCATCCACCACGCAGACCGTCAACGTCGCTGTTACAGCGGTCGCCGACGCGCCGGTTGTCTCATCGCGCGATGTGGTTGTTGCCCTCGCGCAGCCCGTCATCGGGACCGATGGCGACGACGTGATCGTCGGCAACGCTGCGCCGGATACGGTCACGTTTGCAGTCGAAATCGACGCCGGCTTGTCCGATGCCGATGGCTCCGAATCGCTCAGCATCACGCTGGCTGGCGTGCCCAGCGAGGCAACGCTTTCCGCAGGCGTGCGCCAGGATAATGGCACATGGCTACTGTCGGCAGCGGATCTTCCGGGTCTCACCGTCACCGCACCAGCGTCCGCTGGCGGTTTTGAAATCAGCGTCAGCGTCAGCGCCACCGAAGCGACCGGCGAATCCGCAACGAATGCCGCCGCCCTCGCCGTATCCTTCGACCACACCGGCATCGAGCATAACGTGATCGACGGCGGTCACGGCAATGACGTCATCGATGGCGGCACGGGCAACGATCGCCTCTCCGGCGGCAGCGGTGACGATACTTTCCTCCAGCGCGTGGGCGACGGCACGGACACTGTTTCCGGCGGCGACGGCGTCGACCTCGTCGAACTCATGCTCGCGGCCAGCGACGTGACCCCTGCATTCCTGAGCGATGTCGCCGCGTTCCAGGACTGGATGTCCTCCGGCGCGGACGGCGCCTTCGCCTTCCAGTCGCTCGGCCTGACCGTCGATAGCATCGAAAATCTCTCCATCACCGTCGATGGCCGTCCCGTCAGCATTGCGCATCTCTTGAACGTAGCGCCGGTGGCAGCCGGCGAAGTCGAGCTCACGACCAGCGAAGATGTTGTGGTCGAGGGCGTCATCGAGGCCACGGACGCCAACGGCGACAAGCTGACCTATTCGATCGAAGCCGGTCCCGCCTCAGGGTCGGTCAATCTGGATGCGGCCACCGGCGCCTTTGCCTACGTCCCCGGCCAAAACAAGAGCGGCGAAGATAGCTTCTCCGTGCGGGTCACGGATGCATTCGGCGAAAGCATCGTGCAGACGGTCCACGTCGCAGTTGCCGCAAAGGCTGACGCGCCCGTCCTGTCCGCCAGCGACGTCACCTATACCGTCGCCCGCGTGAGCACAATCACCGGTACGCGCGGCAACGACAACCTCCGTGGCGACCAGCATGCCAGCCAGGCGACCTTCGCCCTCGCCATCGCGGCAGCCCTGACAGACACAGACGGATCCGAAACCCTGTCGGTGCGCATTGGCGGCGTTCCTTCTGGTGCGACTTTGTCGGCCGGCCAGCGTCAGAGCGATGGCTCGTGGGTGCTGCAGTCCGCCGACCTCGGTGGCTTGCAAATGACGGTGTCTAACCCCAGCCCGTTCACGTTGAACGTGACCGCCATTGCTCAAGACGGCGTCAGCTACGCAATGTCGGACGTCGCCATAAACGTCAGCATGATCGCTAGCGGCAACATGAACGATCGCATCATCGCAACCACCGGCACCGACACATACGACGGGGGTGCGGGTTCGGACACGGTCGACTACTCCCAAATGACAACGGGCGTAACGGTCAATCTCGCGACAGGCACGGCGTCCGGCGCGGGCAATCAGAGACTGATCTCCATCGAAAATGTGATTGGGACATCACAGAACGATACAATCACCGGCACGAACGCCAACAGCATCATTGAAGCTGGCGCCGGCAATGACCGCGTCAACGGCGGCGCAGGTAACGATACATTCATCGATGGCGCGGGCGACGACCGCTACGACGGCGGCACGGGCTACGATGTTCTCGACTACTCCAAGGCGACACGTTCGGTCACGGTCGACGACGGCAACGTGTCCGGCATGGGCAACGATCGCTACTCGAACGTCGAGAAAATCATCGGTTCGTCGTTCTCCGACAGCTTCTACGGCGGCAAAGCGGTCGATACGTTCGACGGCGGCGCCGGCAACGACTATTTCCGCGGCTACGAAGGCTCGGATATCTTCACGGGCGGCGCGGGCAACGACACCTTCGTCTGGTTGGAAAAGGACATTGTCTCTGGAAAGAAGTCACAAGGCGTCGACACCATCACAGACTTTGGCGCTGGCGATCGCCTGGACCTCACCGATATCACAGATGGTTTCCTCGGGCTGAACGCGCTGTTTGGCGTCGATCCCGCCAGCCAAGTCCAAGTGACTGACACCTCGGCTGGCTCAATGGTCGCCGTTAAGGTGGGCTCTTCATTCTATAACGTCGTCTTGCTGCAGAACGTCCATGGCGTCACCGCCGCCTCGCTTCTGGCCGACGGACAACTGATCGCGTGAGCCGCCCACACGTATCGCGCGACACCGCCGCCGGGCTCGGCTGTTCCATTTCGGAACACGCCGGGTCCGGCGTTGGTTATCAAAACGTTTACCCCTGAGGTTTAAGAAGTCTGACTGGGCTCGTCATTCCGTGACGGGCACAGACCAAGCTTCTGACCCGTAGGGCATTGTCATGCGTACCTCGAGGCGGATGCTGAAACAGGTTCGACGCGCGCTGTTCGCCGCGTTCCTGTTCAGCGGCTGCATCAATATCCTGATGCTCGCCACACCTCTCTACATTCTCCAGATTTTCGAGACCGTCGTCCCCCTCGGCAGCCTCGAAACACTGCTGCTCCTGTCCGCGATGGTCGCGGCCGCTCTCCTCACGTCCGCCGCCGTCGAATTCACACGCGACAACATCCTGCTGCGTTCGGCCTATTGGCTTGACCATGAACTGGGCCACTACATCCTTGAAAACGGCGTCCGCCTCGCGACCCCAGGTGCAGAAATGCGCCAGGATGCCGCTGCGCTGGACCGCCTGCGCGCCTTTATCGCCAGCCCCTCGCTCATTCCGTTTTTCGACGCGCCCTGGACGCCAGTGTTTCTTCTGGCACTCTTCGCGCTCAACCCAACCATTGGGCTGATGGCAACCGGTTGTGCCGCCTTGCTCCTGGGGATTTCGCTGCTCCTCGGCGCCGTGACTTCGCGGGCCGAAGCGGAGCGCGCCAAGAGCGCTGAGCGCTCGCAACAGTGGTGGCAGACCGTCACCGGCAATGCGCAATATGCAGGCGCCCTCGGGCTCGCGCGCGGCGCTGCCGATGGCTGGGAACTCTCCAACCGCGCCCAAGTCAGCGCCGGCTATTCAATCGGCAAGCGCACGGCTCTTCTTCGCGCGATCTCGCGCTTCGTCCGCATCGCAGCCCAGATCGCGCTCTATGGCGTAGGGGCCTGGCTTGTCATCCGCGGCGAGATTGCACCCGGCGCCCTCGTCGCCGCCGCCATCCTTTTGGGCCGCGCCTTAGCCCCTCTCGAAGGCCTGGTCGGTTCGATGCGTGCCTTGCAAGGCGCGTACGCTGGCTATCGCCGTCTCGCATCCCTTCCCCCCGATGCCGTTACGCCGCGCCTCGCAGCCTCCGGCGAGCCAATTGCTGGCCGCATCGAAATCCGCGACGTCACCTATTTCCATCCGGGCCGCAAAGCGCCCGCGCTTCGCTCCGTCTCCCTGACGGTCGAACCCGGCGACGTTATCGGCATTGTCGGACCGAATGGATCCGGCAAGTCCACGCTCGCTGCCCTTCTGGCCGGTGCCATCATTCCCTCCCAGGGCGCCGCCGACCTCGACGGCATTCCGATCGCCAAATGGCAGCGCATTGCGCCCGCCCCACCGATCGGCTACTTGCCCGACGAGCCGCTCCTCATCGAAGGCACCGTTCACGAAAACATCGCCCGCTTCGGCGAAGCGCCCATGATGGCCATTGCTGACGCCGCCATCCGCGCCGGTGTTCTGGAGACACTGAAGTCTCTGCCCTTCGGCTTCGATACGTCTGTGGGTCCCCAAGGCCATGCACTGGCCTTGCGCGAGCGCCGCGCTGTCGCTTTCGCCCGCGCGGTTTTCGGCCAACCTCGAATCGTGGTGGTCGACGAGCCGGAATTGGGCCTGGACGGCACGGCGTTGCGCCGGCTCGTCGCAACCTTGAACGATCTTAAAACCGCCGGAACGACACTTGTGCTCGCGACCCAGGATCCGCGCCTGCTTGAACTATGCGATGGCATCGTCGTCATGAACGCCGGCACCATTCAGGCCGCCGGTCCAGCTGCAGAGGTCAAGAGCCGCATTCCGCTCGACCGCCGCCCGGCAGCCGAACGCAGCGAACAGCCAGCCGTACACTAACTGGCCGCTCCGAACCGTCCGAGGACCCCATGTTGACGTTCACCACTTCGTCCACCGACTTCACCGCCCACGAACGCGCTGTGCCGCGACTGAACATCCGTCTCCCCCTCCTTCTCGGCCTCGCTGTCATTGTTACATTTGCGGCCGCGGGCTTTGGAACGGCTGCCCTCGCACCGCTCGACAAAGGCGTTGGAATGCCGGGAACGGTCATTGTCGAAAGCAAGGTCAAACCCGTTCAGCATACGCGCGGCGGCAGCGTAGCCGAAATTCACGTTGTCGAAGGTCAGCAGGTGCGCGCGGGCGATATTCTCGTCACGCTCGACACCCGCACCATCGACGAACAGGTCGCCGCCTTGAAATCTCAGGCCGCCGCGGCGCGTCGTCAGCTTGAGTTGGCTCAGATGGAAACGGCGACTATCGCAGACCTTGCCGACCGCAAGCTCGCCTCCAAATCGCGCGTTCTGTCTCTCCAGCGCCAAGTCGCCGAAGTCGAAAAAGAGAGTGCCGGCATTGCATCCCGCATTGTCTTGGCCGAGCAGGAACTGGAACGCGCCATTCTGCGCGCGCCCGTCGCCGGCCGGGTCCTCGATATGCAGGTATCCTCACCCGGCGTCGTCATCGGGCCCGGTGCGAAGCTGATGGACATCGTCCCGGATGGCGACCGCCTCGTGATTGAAGGCCGGCTGTCGCCGAACCAGATTGAGAACGTCAAGCCCGGCATGCCCGCCAAGGTCTGGCTGACAGCCTCCAGTTGGCGCGAACAGCGCCCGATGGCGGCCCGGCTTGCGTGGGTCTCCGCCGACAGCATGGAAGACAAGCGCACCGGCCAACCTTATTTCAGCGCGCGCGTGGAGCTTGAGGAGGGGGCAGCCCAAACGTCGGGCGGCAAATCTCCGCTCCAAGCCGGCATGCGGTCGGAAATCTTGCTCGTAACGGGCCAGCGAACGCTGCTCGATCAATTGATTGAACCCGTATTGCGCAACGTCAATCGCGCATTTCGCGGCTAATCCGGTCGAAAGGCCAAAGCATGACTCAGAATTTGTCTCTCAAAATCATCGTCAATGGTGTGGGCGCGCTGGCTGCGCTCATTGTCGTATGGTGGGTGCTAACCTCGGCGTTTACGACGGAAGAAGCAGCGATCTGCAAAGGGCGCTATCCCGTCGCGACCCGCCTATCGCTGGCCTCCGACACCGGCCAGCCCATTTCGCCAAGCGAACTCCAGGCGCGCTTCGGTTCGAGTGAATGGGGTCTGCTCGACAACGCGAAGGTCCTGCCGCCCGTATCGGGAAGCAAAGAGCCGGTCCTGGCTGTGACGATGAGGAAGGGGACCGGGTCCGGCTACCAAGTCGAGCAAGAACGCGGCGGCATCGGTTTGATCTGGCGGCCCGTCGACCTGCTCGAAGCCAAGCCGCGCGCTGCCTGCCTCAGCTACCGCTTGTACTTGCCCAAGACTATGAAGTTTTCCAACGGCGGCACACTTCCCGGGCTGTCGATCGGCACCCGCTTCGACCCGCGCGGCGATGCCGTAGTCGGCGAAGGCGCGGTCGGGCGTCTGGGCTGGAACAGGGACGGCATGATGTTTGTCAGCCTGCAATTCGCCACCAACGAAGGCTGGAAGAATCCGCTCGCATTCCCGGCCAAGAAGCCGTGGCCGCTTGGACGCTGGTTGGATGTGGAGCAAGAGATCATTTTGAACGATGTCGGCAAAAAGAATGGCGTTGTTCGGCTTTGGGTCGATCAAATATTGATGGGTGAAACGGAACGGGTCGGCTTGCGCGGTGATCCGGCGCTCGCCATGTCGGGCATGATTGGCGACGTCAACTTCGGCAATATCACCACAACGTCCGAGGCCGATCAAAACACCGATGTCAAGCTGTCGTCCTTTGTCTTGCGATGGCAGTAGCTGGAGCTCCGGCATTGCGGGTTGAGAAACGCTCATGGAATTGACTCGGCGCCAATTCGCTTATCTCGTCAGTGCCCTGTATTGTGCGGGCGGCGCCCTGCTGCTGATCGATTGGCTCAATGCGCCGTCGGCCCCAGGCGCCCACCTTCCGTTGGCCTGGCACGTGTTTCCCGTTGCGTTGGCGGTCGACGCGATCGCCGGGGTCGCGGACCTGTCCGGGCCGCTCGATACGAATTGGCCAGTTTCAATCGCCACGATGGTCGCCGCGTATGTTTTGGCGGTAGCAGTTTGTGCTGCGGCCATCGGCTGGCTAATATCCAGCCGCGGGAAACGCGGAGCTTAAAAAATCAGCAGCCACACTCCGCCGCGCTGCAATAAGATCTGCAATCGAAAAATATGAAGAGGCACTAAACCTGCGCAATACAGAAGAATAAACTCAGTTTACTTATTATTCACGACATTCAAAAAAGCCTTCTCCACATCTTGCGAAATGGGCGGGATAGGTGTTTTCTAATTGGACGCGTGGCGCCGTCCCCCCCCATCCCCCCTAGGTGCCATGTTGTTAAGCCCGCGGTCTCCCCCCGACCGCGGGCTTTCTATTTCTAGCGGGCAGAAAAACCACCCGCTATCGCGTCGTCTTCCGAACAGAACCACCGGTCGCCGCGGTCTTCGCGTATTGTGGTGCGCGCGTATTCGGCGCTATGGGGCAGAAAGTAAGTTTTCTTGCCGCGAGACGTTCGCCCTTTAATCGGACAGCCGCCCGGCGCAACGGCGGCCGCCTCCGAATAAAGCCGCGCGCGCCACGCTTCCGGCCGCTCCGCCGTGCCGGCCCATAGGCCGGATTTTTGCTCGCTGGCCGCCTGTTCGTCAGTCGAGTAGGCCGCCCACAAAAGTCCATCGGCAAAGCCATGTCCTCCGCGCACGAGTTCGGCGCCCATGTCTCGCCCGTCGGAAGAGCATCGTCCGGTGCGCACACCGTCAGCCGCGCCACCGATCACGCACGTCACCGTCCGCCGCCGCACCAGTTTCTCAAACGCCTGTTTGGCCGCCGCGCCGCACGCCCACGTCGTCCCGTCGTCCCGCTGACACGTCTGGTCCGGATCGAGCAGCGTCAGACCATCAAGCCGGACGATGCCGCCGCCGATGCGCAATTCCCCGGGTCCGGCAACGCGTGCGCTCCCCGATACCGTATCTTCCGCCGGTTTCGCGTCGGGCGCCGCCGGGGCGTCCACAGTCACCGGCGCCGCGCTATTCACCCATCGGCTGAGCACGGGTCCGGCAAACCACACAACCGCAAGACCCACCGCCGCCATCGCTCCCACCGGCAGCCATGACCCGGCCCGATCGACGGCCGCCACCACGCGCTCGGTGCGGATCGCCCAATCGTCCTCAGCCTCGGCCGCATTTGAAAACACGCGCGGCCAGAGCCACAGCAGACCACTCGTCAGCGCAACGCAAAACAGCAGCACCGCATCAAGATCCCACCCGAACTGCACCACCCGGATGCCGGCGCCCGCGCCCGCCAATGCAGCCACCGTCGCTAAAGCCAGACTGACACGCGGCCCCGCCAGCCGTGCATTCGCCGGCGCCGACCACTCAGCGATCCGCGACCGCGCCGCTGCCGCCCCGCGCACGAAAATCGCCATCCCCTTGTCCGCCCCGGCCGCCGCGCCCTCCGCCGCCGACTTGGCGATCTTGACGGCCGCTTGGCCAGCGACCTCCGCACCTGCAGCCCCGGCGGCAAGCCCTTTGCGCCCGGCTTCTTTCACACCCTCGACGGCCGCATCCTTGGCCGCCTCGATTTTGACGCGCCTCTGCTGCCGCCGGACGAGAACCGTCGTCCGCACGTAGTCCTTCCACTCGAATCCTTCGTTTCGCCGCCACCACCGCAAAGCGCGTTCCTCTGCCTGCCTATTGTACGGCCACTTATGGCGCCACTTCGGGCCGGAACGTGGCGGAGCGGCAGGTCGCGCAGCTCAAAATCGTCCCCGTCCACTGATCCCCGGGGCGCGGTTTGCCGTTGAGATGACATCGAACAGGTCTAGAATTCCAACCTGTGCCTTCGAGGAGATCAATCATGTTGGCATTTCGCGCCCTCGTCACCGCCGGCTGTGCCGCCATAGCGCTGGCTTTCGCTGCGCCGGCCTCTGCCGATTTCGACCCGCCTGTGAAAAAGAAGGTCGATTGCACCAAGCCCGAGAACAAGTCCAAGGCCGCCTGCAAGCCCAAGCGCGGGGAAGCCTCCACCGACGAAATTTATAACGCCGGATATTGGATGGCCCGCCAGAGTCAGTACGCCGAAGCCCTCGCCGTTTTCCAGATGGCGCCCGATCAGAACGATCCGCGCATCTTGACCGGCATCGGCTTCTCTATCCGCAAACTGGGCAATGTCGACGCGGCACTCCCGTACTATGCCCGCGCGCTGGCCCGCGACCCCAACATGGTGCTGACCCGCGCCTACCTCGGCGAAGCCCATATCCAGAAGGGCAACCTCGACGCAGCCGTGGCCGAACTCGGTGAAATCGGCCGCCGGTGCGGCACCACCTGCGAGGCCTATTCTCAACTGTCCCAGAATATCGCGACATACAAGGCGACCGCTGCCCTCAAGGGCTAAGCCGCAAATTGCGGCATTCGACCCCTTGGCGAGGCCTCCCGCCTGAGGCACAGTCGGCCCCGGATAAGACCTGGGGCCGATGCGCTATCCGGGCCATGGGAGACGCAAGATGCTTTCGAAGACCTGGGTTCGCGGCCTGACCACCGCCGCGATCGCGCTGGCGCTGGTCACCGGCGCCGCAGCCGACGACCGCGCGTTCTCCAAGGATGTCGGCCCCGCCAATGCCGGCTGCGATGCGCAAGCGAAAGGCTCCGCCGGCTGGCAGGCCTGCATCGGCGCCGCCCGCGCGGGCATGTCGGACGACGAACTGTTCTACGCCGGCTATTGGCTCGCAAAGAACGGCCGTTATGGCGAAGCGCTCGCCTACTTGAATCTGTCGCGCAATCGCGACGCCCGCGTTCTGACTTACATCGGCTTCGCCACCCGCAAGCAGGGCGATGTTGATAAAGCGCTTCCGCTCTATGCCGCAGCGCTCGCACTAGATCCCAACTTCGTCGTGGCGCGCGCCTATCTCGGCGAAGCCTACCTGACCAAGAACGAGCACGCCCGCGCCAAGGCCGAGCTCGCCGAGATCGCCGCCCGCTGCGGCACCACGTGCCCCGCCTACGTCGATCTCGACCGCCACATCGCCGCCTTCGAGACGGCCAAGGGCTGACGCGTGACGCTCGCACCCGCCGCGAACAAAGAGACTGCACTGGGGCCGATGATCACCATCGGCCTTCTCTTTTTTATCTTCGGCTTTGTCACCTGGCTCAATGGACCGCTGATCACCTTCGTCAAGCTCGCCTTCGACTTGGACGACGTGAACGCATTCCTTGTCCCGATGGCGTTCTATCTGTCCTATTTCTTTCTGGCCCTTCCCGCCTCCGCCGTGCTCCGCGCCACCGGCATGAAGCGCGGGATGGCGCTGGGCCTATTTATAATGGCTCTGGGCGCCGTCCTCTTCGGCCACTTCACCACCGCCCGGACCTACATCGGCGCGCTGACGGGCCTGTTCGTCATCGGCACCGGCTTAGCCCTCCTGCAAACCGCCGCTAACCCGTATGTCAGCATCGTCGGGCCCATCGAAAGTGCCGCCCGCCGCATCGCGTTCATGGGCATCTGCAATAAGTTTGCGGGCCTTCTCGCCCCACTCGTATTCGGCGCACTCGTTTTGCACGGCCTCGACGATTTTGCCGGCCGCGTGAAAGAAGCGCCCACACCCGAAGCCCGCGCCGCCCTGCTCGATGCCTTCGCCGCCCAGGTCTACGCCCCCTACATGCTGATGGCCGCGCTGCTTGCCGCCCTCGCGGTTCTCATCCTGCGCTCGTCGCTTCCCGATCTCGAACCCGAAAGCGTCAACGCTCATGACGTTCCTGGTGCGGAAAGCAAAAGTATCTTCGCCTATCCCCATCTTTGGCTCGGCGTCGTTGGCATCTTCACCTACGTCGGCGTGGAAGTAATGGCCGCCGACGCCATCGGCATCTATGGCGAAGGGTTTGGCCTGCCCCTCGACGCCACACGCTTGTTTACGTCCTACACGCTGGCCGCGATGCTGATCGGCTACATGGCCGGCCTCGCACTCATCCCGCGTGTCGTTAGCCAGGAAAACTACCTCGCGATCTCCGCCGCGCTGGGCATTGCTCTCTGCCTGGGGGCCTACTCCACCACGGGTGCCATCTCCGTCGCCTTCATCGCCGCACTCGGTTTCGCCAACGCCATGATGTGGCCCGCGATCTTCCCGCTCGCCATCCGCGGCCTCGGCCGCCACACCGAAACTGGTTCCGCTCTCCTCATTATGGCCGTCGCTGGCGGCGCCATCATGCCGTGGCTCTTCGCCCTTCTGAAGCAGCACGTCGACTTCCAGCTCGCCTACGCCGCAATGGCGATCCCCAGCTACGCCTTCCTCCTCTACTTCGGTGTGCGCGGCCACCGCACCGCCTGAACACCGATGCAGGACGACTTTTCCCCTCCCCCTTGCGGGGAGGGGCCAGGGGTGGGGGTCTTTTCACGCCCCGCCGATGAGCTGGCGTGCACGCCGCCTGCAACTCAGCTAAAAGCCCAACGATGACATGGAACGAACCATGAGCTGGGGCAAAGGCGACGACACCGGTGCGCGCCGCACCTACCACCACGGCAACCTGCGGGAAGCCCTGGTGAAGGCTGCGCTCGACCTCATTTCGCAAAAGGGCCCCGCCGGATTCACGTTCGCCGAGGCCGCCCGTGCCGCCGGTGTGTCCGCTGCCGCGCCCTACCGCCACTATCGCGACCGCGATGCTCTCATCGCCGATGTGGGCCGCCAAGGCTTTCAAGCCTTCGCGCGCGCGTTAGAAAGTGCATGGGGTGGCGGTAAACCCAATGCGCGCGCCGCGTTCGACCGCGTTGGTCACGCCTATCTCCACTTCGCCCGCACTGAACCCGCCTACTTCGCCGCCATGTTCGAAAGTGGCCTATCGGGCGCCGATTATCCCGAAATGGCCGTCGAAGGGGATCGCGCTTTTGCGATCCTGCGTTCAGCTTGCGAAGCACTCGCCGAAACGGTGCCGAAGGAAAAGCGCCCGCCCGCCATGATGATGGCGCTCCACATCTGGTCGCTCTCGCATGGGATCGCATCGCTTTTTGCGCGCGGCGACCGCGCGCGCCGCCCGATCCCCATGACGCCAGAAGACCTGCTTGAAGCCGCCACCCTCATCTATCTCGACGGCCTCGGCGTCCCCGCCAAATAATCCAAGAAAATTCAAAAACTTCGCTGGCTTCGCGCCAGGCACTCGCTTGACCGCGCGCACCTGTCCGCAAACTTGCAAACGCGCAAATTCGCTGCGGCGCAACGCTGCCGCCTTCGACTACGCGCCGATTGACAGTGTTCTGAAAGCGTGAAAACTACTTGACAGAGCAACATGTCATTTTTGGATGACACGTCTGCGCGCGGTTCGCCCGGACTTTGACCCTCTGCGGACCTGAAACAGTTTCGCATGCGGTTCTCGCAAAGACCGCGCGTCTGCAAACCCACGCCATGTGGGCTCCGGCACGAAATAGGTCGTGGCGGTCAACGAGGAGAAGTCGGCTATGGATAGCTTGGACGATCCAAACAGAGTCTGGCCGACCGGCCTGACGATCAAGGAATCAGAGGCGCTGCATAAGCATCTGATCGACGGGACGCGGGTCTTCGGCGCGATCGCGCTGGTGGCACACTTCCTCGCTTATCTCTACACCCCGTGGTTTGGCTGAGGGAGACGATCATGAACCAAGGACGTATCTGGTGCGTGGTCCAGCCCACAGTCGGGTTGCCACTTTTTCTTGGCAGCGTTGCAGTCACGTCGCTCATTGTGCATGCGGCGGTGCTGAACAACACCACCTACATGGGCGATTACTGGAGCGGTAAATCCGTGACAGCCGCCGCGGCGATCACGCCCGCGACGGGAACATCGCCTGTCGTGCTGCGGACCGAAGACGGCAAAGCCGCCTTCGCGATCAACGTCACACCGGCCGCGGGCGACAGCTCATCGTTCGTGATCAAGGTGGATCGCCTTCCCGGCGAACTCGCCTTGGCTGACCCAGGGTCAGCCGTTAAGTAAACGCACTTCAGCCATGGTGCGGACCTGAGACCCGGGATGCTCGAAGCCCGGGTCTCAGGCGCTCCGCTGTCAACCGCATTGCCGGTCCCCGGCAATTCTGGACCGTTTCAGGCATGAACCGAGTCAGCCAGAAAATTATGACCACATGGGCGCAGCTTGGGCCGCGCTTTTTGCCGTTCGCCGATGTGGCAAGCGACGATCTCCCGTTGTCGCGGCTCCTCCGGCTATCCCTGATTCAAGTTTCCGTCGGCATGTCGCTGGTGCTCCTCGTCGGCACCCTGAACCGCGTGATGATCGTCGAACTCGGCGTCTCCGCGTCGATCGTCGGCGTGATGATTGCGCTGCCGGTTCTTTTCGCGCCATTCCGCGCGCTGATCGGCTACCGTTCCGACACCTACAAATGCGTGCTGGGCTGGAAGCGCGTGCCCTACATCTATCGCGGCACCATGCTGCAGTTCGGCGGTCTCGCCATCATGCCGTTTGCGCTTCTGGTGCTCGCCGGCAAAGGACATTCCGCCGACGATCCGGCGTGGATCGGGCAGGCCGCCGCAGCGCTCGCCTTCCTCCTCGTGGGCGCTGGCGTGCACACAACCCAGACCGTAGGCCTCGCGCTCGCCACCGACCTCGCGCGGCCCGAGGACCGGCCCAACGTCGTCGGCCTCATGTATGTGATGTTGCTCGTCGGCTCGGTCGTAAGTTCTCTGATCTACGGCGCATTGCTGGTTGATTTCTCGCCCGGCCGTCTGGTGCAGGTGATCCAGGGATCGGCGGTCGCCACGATCGTTTTGAACGGCATCGCGCTTTGGAAACAGGAAGCACGCCGACGCGGCGTTGATCCCGAAACTGAACCCGACGAGCCGGGCTTCTCCGAAGCCTGGGCCAGCTACATCAAAGGCGAACACGCATTGCGGCTCCTCGCGATCGTCGGCCTCGGCACCATGGCGTTCAGCATGCAGGATGTGCTGCTCGAGCCTTATGGAGGCCAGGTTCTCGCCATGACGGTGAGTGAAACCACGCGCCTCTCCGCCACGTTGGCAGGAGGCGGTTTGATCGGCTTCGCCGTCGCCTCCTACGTGCTGAGCCAAGGCGCCGACCCGTTCCGCATGGCCGGCTACGGCGCGTTGTTCGGCGTCGCCGCATTTGCATCCGTCATCGCCTCGGCCTTCTTTCAGTCGAACGGGTTGTTCGTTCTGGGCGTCCTCATGGTCGGCCTCGGCGCTGGCCTGTTCGGACACGGCACGTTGACCGCCACCATGAATTTTGCGCCCAAAGAGCAGGTTGGACTGTCGCTGGGCACATGGGGCGCGGTCCAGGCCTCTGCCGCCGGCCTTGCGGTGGCGCTGGGCGCCCTGATCCGCGATGTCGGATACCACTGGGCGCCAGACCTCGGCGCGGCGGCGGGTTACCACACCGTTTATGCAATCGAGATACTGCTACTTCTCATCACGCTCGCAGCGATGTATCCGCTGGTTCGCGGACGCAGCGAAGGCCGAAACCAGAC
The DNA here is from genome assembly GCA_002279935.1 of Hyphomicrobium sp. 12-62-95. GTDB lineage: Bacteria > Pseudomonadota > Alphaproteobacteria > Rhizobiales > Hyphomicrobiaceae > JAGVSR01. The sequence continues at coordinate 186,992 of NCCZ01000003.1, forward strand.
CGCATCTCAAGCATTGTACCGGAGCAGCCCCGGCGGGCCTGCCCTCTAGTGGAATGGACACACCATGCAGACCATCAGCCGACTCTATGCCAGCGAAGAGAATGCCCGCAAAGCATGGGATGAATTGAAGCGCAGAGGCTTTGCCGATGTCCATCTCTTCACTCCGCCCCCGCGCGGCGAAGACGGCGCGCCCGCAGCAGACCACGCTGAGAGCCTTCTGGCCGGCATGATGAAAGCCTTCATCGTACGCAGCGATGCAGCGATCTTGGCCCGCCGCGTCGGCGAGGGCGCGAGCTTGGTCACGGTCCATGCGCCGTTTACGGGTGGTCTCAAGGCCACAACCATTGTCGACCGCCACGGCCCCATCGATTCCGGCATCCCCGAACCCGCGAGCCCGTCGTATGCATGGGACGACGAGCATCCCTTTTCCAGCGCGTTCCGTCTCCCGCTGTTGACGAAGTGCGAGCACCCATTCGAATTCATCTTCGGTCTGCCGTCGCTGATCAAGACCACCTACGCATCGTCCGGTCGTCCACAACCCGATAACCCGGCGCCGTTCTCCGCCGCATTGGGTCTCCCGGTGCTCTCGAACGAGCCAGCTCCGCTCTCGTCCTTCTTCAAATTTCCAATTCTCACGAAGAGCGGACCGCTGTTCTATCGGTAACAGCAAGAGAGCAATGTCGGCCAGCCGCGCCCTTGCGGCGCCCGCGACGGCTTCAGCCGCAGAACCATGTTGCCTGATCGCATTGCCGTCTTCACGCCGACGTGAACCCGTTCATGCGGCCACCCATGGCAGACTATTGAACGAGCAACCTAGCGCTCGCGTACTCACATGACCGTCAACCGGCCCGCTGCCGATCCAGCGAGGCCAACCAGGAGACGCCCATGAAGTCCCTCGCCATCGCCGCCGTGTCCGCCCTCGCCCTGGCCCTCGTCACGCCGGCCATCGCCTGCCCGGGTGCCAAGAACATGCAGAACGCTGATGCGGGCACGGCCCAGTCCGAAGCACCCGCCGAGGCCGCTGCCGCTCAGACTCCGATGCCCGCAGCCGACGCGTCGGCAGAGGCCCAGCCCGCTGAAGTCGCAGCTGCTCCGGCCGCCGAAACGGCCTCCAAGAAGAACTAGTCTGCCAGGACCCTGCTGCAGAAGCAGGACCCGTGCAGTCGATCTAACATCCAAACCGCCGGTGCTGACCTTGGCCTTGTGCCGAGGACGGCTCCGGCGGATTGCCTTGTGTCGAGCAGCCTCGATGGCTCATCCCCGCCATTGGCAGTGAATCTTGCTGCGTTTGCTACGCAACTCCAGATTTCCTTAACCCTCCCCTTGACGAGTTGCTTTCCGCGATCCACATATGTGAATGTAATAAACATTCACATCGGGTTACCGGTCACAAGGAGTGTGGGTGCAATGAACGACATGGTCATGAAACTCGACGAATACGGCCGACCCGCGTGGATCGGCCTGATGGTCGTCAGTTTCATCCTTTTCTGGCCCGTCGGGCTGGCGGTTTTGGCTTTTCTTCTCTGGAGTGGACGCATGGGCTGCGGATCTCGCATGAACAAGGGCCGCTGGCCCTCACGTTTTGCCGACAAAATGGAACGCACGGCTTCGGCCTGGAGTAATGACGTCCGCACCGGCTTCGGTGCTGGCTCCAGCGGCAACCGCGCCTTTGACGAATACCGCGAGGCGACCCTGCGCCGCCTAGAAGAAGAGCAACGCGAATTCCGCGACTTCCTCGACAACCTGCGTCACGCCAAAGACCGCGCCGAATTCGATCAGTTCATGTCGAGCCGTAAAACGGCGGCCGGCACGGGGTCGGAACCGGGCGGCAATCCACAGCCGGCCTGATGCCCAGAGGCATCTGAATATGACTGAAGGGCCCGCACACCGCGGGCCCTTTTTCTTGTTTTGATGTCGCGCTACGCGCTGTTCCCGCGTCACGAAAAGCGGCTATGGTGCGCCGCAATGACCAACGAAGCCAAAACCACGTCCCATCGCGACAGCCCAGACCTGCGCCATATCCAAGGTCCCTTCGATATCATCGGCGACGTCCACGGCTGCGCTGACGAATTGCAAGACCTCCTCCACAAACTCGGATATGAAGCCCGCCTCTACGGCATCGGCGAAGGCCGCCGCGCACACGTGAAATCACCCCCCGGCCGCCGCGCCGTGTTCGTCGGCGACCTCGTCGACCGCGGTCCCTCATCACCCGATGTGCTGCGCCTTGTCCTCGCTCTCGTCGCCGAGGGTCATGCCCTCTGCGTGCCCGGCAATCACGATGTGAAATTCGTACGCTGGCTCGCCGGCCGTCAGGTGAAACTCACCCACGGACTCGACCGCACGGCCGAGCAGTTCGAAAAAGAAACACCCGCTTTCCGCACCCACGTCGGCACGTTCATCGAAAAGCTGCCCATCCACCTCTGGCTCGATGGCGGCCAACTCGCCGTCGCCCATGCCGGTTTGAAAGAAGACATGCTCGGTCGCGACACCGACAAAATCCGCTCGTTCTGCCTCTACGGCGAAACGTCGGGCGAGCAGGATGAATTCGGTCTCCCCGTCCGCTACCACTGGGCCGCCGAACATCGCAGCTCCACGGCTGTCATCTACGGCCACACGCCCGTCCCCGGCGCCGATTGGGTCAACAACACGCTGTGCGTCGATACAGGCTGCTGTTTTGGCGGAAAACTCACCGCGCTGCGCTGGCCCGAACGTGAAATCGTCTCAGTCCCCGCCCGTGAAGCCTACGCCGAAAAGCGCCGCCCCTTCGGCCATCCGCCCGTGCGACCTGCGACGACGGCCCCGGAACCGACCTGACTATTTCGCTTCCGGCTCCGCCACGGCGATGCCCAGTTCCTTTTCCAGACGCTCAACTTCGCCCTTTAATTCCGCAACATCCCGGCCCCGCGCCACGATTCCGAACTGCAGCTCCGCGGATTCCTTCTGCATCTCCATCTGTTCGTTTGTATCCGTGGCGCTCATCCGCTTGCGCGACAGGTTGTGGATCTTCTGCCAATCGCGCCGCGTCTCATCTTCCATCTGCTTCACGCGCTGCTTGAGCTGCGTCAGCGTCGCTTGCGTCGCCGACCGCGTCCGCGCATCGATCGCACTCTCCAGTTCCTTCACGCGCCCCTGCAGTGCGCTCGTATCTGCCGGCTTCGCATTGGGATCGAAGAAGAAGTCGCCTGTCAGGGAGGAATGATCCCACGGCACCTGCTGGCCTTGCGTCGCCGCAATCACATCCTTGCGCACGTCGATCATCACCGAAGTGAGGTTCTTGCCCGGCTCCGTCATGCGCTGCACCAGCGCTGCCGTGAACGGCGAGTTCTTGCCCGCCCCGTCGAGCGCCACGTTCCCCGGCTGCGTGGAGTACGCGATAAACGTCCCCACGCCCGCGTCCACTTGTGCAAGCCCCTTGCCGATGCTCGCCGACCGGGTCCCCATCGTCCGCGCCAAGCTGCGCGACAGCGGGTTATCGCGGCACGCATCGAGGAACACGACATTGGTTTTGTCCTCGCGCCCCAGTTCCATCTGCTTCAGCACAAAGTCAAGCCGCACCGCCTCGAATTCCAGATCGCGCTCTTTCGCGAGCTTTGCGTCAATGGGAACCAGATAGTTCTGCCCCGCCACCTGCAAGCCATGTCCCGCATAAAAGAAGATCGCCACATCCGCGCCCTCAAGCGCGCCGGAAAACTCACGCAGGATCGCGTCCGTCTCCGCCTTCGTCGCATCCACGGCGAGCGACACAACGAAGTCCATATCCATCAACTTTGCCACAACATCGTTGGCATCATTGACCGGATTGGGCAGCGGCGGCGCATGCGCGTAGGCCGAATTCCCCAGCACCAGTGCAACGCGCTTGGCGGCCAATGCCGGCCCATGCGCAGCCGTCACAAACGCGAACACGAGACCCAGACAGAGCAAGCGCGACATAACAAAATCCCCCAGCGGCTACAGCTTTTCTACAATGCGCGCGATTGAGACGAAAAGGGGGAGGACGCCGCTTCTAGAGTTCGTAAACGATCGCCCCGCCCGTTAGCCCCGCCCCAGCCGCGCAAAAGAGCAGCTTATCTCCACTGCGAAGATTAGCCTCTGCCGCCCTGAGCGACAAAGTAAATGGGATCGTCGCCGCCGAGCTATTCCCATACTCCGCCACGCTCGACAAAAGCTGCGCATCGGCGAGCCCCAGTTTCTTCTGCACAGCCCCGATAATCCGCGCATTCGCTTGATGCGGGATGCAATACCGCAGGTCGCCAAGCCCAATCCCAGCGTTGTCGAGCGCGCGCTGCGATGTTTCGGTCATCATCTCGACGGCCTTTTGAAACACCGCCCGCCCATCCCGGATCTGCATCAACGTCTCCGCCGGATCGGCCACCGCGCTAAACGGCCGCCGGCTTCCCCCCGCCGGAATCTGGATCAGATCGTAACTCGCCCCATCGGTCGCCAGATCGATGCCGCGAATGCCGGAAGTCGTCCGCTCATCGGGCGCCACAAGCACGGCGCCCGCCGCGTCCGCAAACAAAATGACGCTCGCCCGCTCTGACGGGTTCGTTCGTCGCGACAGAATGTTCGCAGCGATCACCAGCACCGGCTTCCGATGCAGCCGCGCAAATCCATCCGCGTAGGTCAGCGCATGCAGAAACCCGCCGCAAGCCCCCGCCATATCGATCCCACCGGCCCGGCTCAAGCCGAGACGATGCGCCACCAGCGGCGCGCTCGGCGGCAGGAGATGGTCCGGAGTCGACGTCGCCAAAACCACCAGCCCGATGCGCGCGCGATCGAAGCCGACCCGCGACAGCGCCATTTCTCCGGCCTTCACCGCCATATCCGACAGCGCCTCGTCGGCTGCCGCATACCGCCGCTCAGAGATCCCCGTACGCCGCAGGATCCACCCGTCCTCCAAGCCAAGACGCGCCTCGATCTCCGCGTTCCCAACGCGGCGAGCGGGCGCATAGTGGCCGGTGGCAAGGATCGTGGAACCCATGTCGGACTTTCGATTGTGCGCCTAAGCCACCGCATCCGCCGCGCTGCGGATCGCAGCAGAGACACGGCCGAGATCGGCAGCGGTCGTGCAGTAGGGCGGCATCACGTAAACGGTGTTGCCGAGCGGCCGCAACAGAACATCCGCCGCGATGAACCGTTCGTAGAGCTTCGGCCCGATGCCCGCAAGATAACCGCCATCGCCAACCACCACATCCAGCGCCGCAATCGTTCCGGTTTGCCGCAAATTGGTAAATCGCCAGTCGCCCCCCAACGAAGCCAGCCGCTCCGCCTGCATCGCCGCCAATGCTGCTATCCGCTCGATAACCGGTTCATTGAGCCAGATATCCAGATTGGCCGACGCCGCCGCGCACGCAATAGGGTTCGCGGTGTAGCTCGACGAATGAAAGAACGTTTTCGTGCGGTCGGTCGAATAATGCGCATCGAAGATCGCCCGCGTCGAAAGCGTCGCCGCCAGCGGAATGACGCCGCCCGTCAGCCCCTTCGCCACACACAGGATATCCGGCGTCACGCACGCCTGCTCGCACGCAAACGCCGTCCCCGTCCGCCCGAAGCCGGTCATCACCTCATCGGCAATGACGAGCGCCCCGTGCGCCTTGGCAATCTCGAAAAGCTGCCGCAGCACCGCCGCCGGATACATCAGCATGCCGCCCGCGCCGAGCACCAACGGCTCCACGATCAGCGCCGCTGTCGGCTCTTCGGTAACCAGCCGCTCCAATTCCGCTAACGTCGCCTCTTCTCGCCCGGCTTCCGGAAAGGGAATTCGCGCCACATCGAACAGCATCGGCTCATAGGGCGCATTGAAGATGCCCCGCGCCCCCGCCGACATCGTGCCGACTGTGTCGCCGTGATAGGCATGCTCGAATGCAATGATGCGGGTGCGCGTCTCCCCGCTATGCCGCCAATACCCAAGCGCCATCTTCAGCGCCACTTCCACGGCCGTCGATCCGCTGTCCGAATAGAACACATGCGCCAGATCACTTGTGCCCAGACTGCGCGTCACCAGCTGCAAGAGCTTTGTGGCCGTCTCTTCCGCTGGCGCGTGCGTGAACCCGGCGAAAATCACCTGATCCAGCGTGTCGGCCTGACGTTTGATCGCCTCGACAATCGGCGCGTGCCGGTGTCCGTGCGTCACCACCCACCACGACGAAATGCCGTCGAAGATCCGCCGCCCGTCCTCCGCTACCAGATACGCCCCGTCCGCCGACGCGATCTTGATCGGTAGTGGTGCCACCGCATGCTGCGTAAATGGATGCCAGACAGTCGACCGCCTCAAACGAAATCCTCCGCGCGAAAGTGCGTCGTGAACGCATCACGCAACGTGTGCGCGTTGAGCTGCGGCAGATGCGGCAACCGTCCCAATACCCGCACTTCGCCCATCTCGCCGATGGTGCGAATATTGTCGGAATTATCCTCACCCACGAACGCCACACCTAAAATCGGGATCTCCTGCATCCGCAGGGCCGAAATCGACAGCAGCGTGTGATTGATCGTCCCCAGCGTCGTCCGCGCGACCAGGATCACCGGCAAATCCCACTTGCGGTAGAGATCGATCTGCAGGAACTCGCGCGTGATCGGCACCATCAACCCGCCCGCCCCTTCGATCACGAGCGGACTTGCAACCTCAGGCACCGTGAGTGTTGCAGGTTGAATGACGACCCCCTCCATCTCCGCCGTGCGGTGCGGCGACAGCGGCGCCGTTAAACGGTAACGCTCCGGCAGAATGTGCGACGCGGGCAATCCCGACAGCCGCATCACGGCTTCTTTGTCCCCCTCCGGGGCAAAGCCGCTCTGGATCGGCTTCCAATATGTCCCGTTGAGTGCGCCTGTAAGACCCGCCGCAAACACCGTCTTGCCAACGTTCGTATCCGTGCCGCTCACCACGAAGCGCCGTGTCATGCTGGGTGCCTCTTCAATTCCTGCGAGATGGCCTCAACGAGTTGATACGTATCATCCACGCTCGCATTCAACGTCAACGACACCCGCAACCGCGCAGTCCCCTCCGGCACGGTCGGCGGCCGCACGGCGCGCACATCGAAGCCGCGGTCCTGCAACACGCCCGCAATCGCCACGGCCCGCGCATCGCTCTTCACGATCACCGGCTGGATCTGCGTGCCCGTTGCCGCAATTTCGCACTGCCCCTGCAACGCCTGCCCAAAGAGCGCAATCCGCTCCATCAGCAACGCCCGCCGCTCCGGCGCATCCGCCGCAAGCCGCAACGCCGCGCGCACGCCCGCGGCCATCAACGGCGAAGGCGCCGTCGCATAAATGAAAGGCCGCGCCCGGTTCACGAGAAAGTCCCGCAGCGTCTTCGGAGCCAGCACCAACGCACCCATCACGCCGAGCGCCTTCCCGCACGTATGCAGCGATACGACATGCGGCTGCCCTTCGAGCGTGTGTGCCAGCCCGCGACCCTCTGGCCCGAAGATCCCCGTCGCATGGGCCTCGTCGATAACGAGCATGGCATCCATCTCGCGCGCAAGTACATCGAAGTCGGCGATGGGAGCCGTATCGCCCTCCATCGAATAGAGGCTCTCGATGGCGATCCAAACCCGCCCCGTCCCGCCGCCCGCCCGCCACGCCGCAATGCGGTCGCGGAACGCGCCAACATCGTTGTGCGCCGCGCTCACCGTCTCCGCCTTGCTCATGCGCATGCCGTCGTGTGCGCTGGCATGAATGAGGTCATCATAAACGATCAGATCGCCCCGCTGCGGCAGCGTTGCAAAAATCGCGGTGTTCGCCGCAAACCCGCCACCCATGTAGAGCGCCGTCTCCGCCCCGAAGAACTGAGCAGCATCTTCCTCTAGCGCTTCGTGCTCCGGATCGTTGCCCCTGAGCAGCCGCGATCCGCCGGCGCCCACAGGTACGCCCCGCGCCAACGAATCCGCGATTGCACCAGCCAATTCCGGAGACGAACCCAGACCCAGATAATCGTTCGACGAAAAATCGATGCCCCGCCGTGGCGAAAGCGCCCTCAAGCGCCCGCGCGCGGCCAGCGCCTTTAGTGAGCGCTCGTGGTCTTCGTGCATGCCGGCCGCTCAGGGCTCGGAACGGCGCCCGAGGTCTCGCTTGCATCGAGTTCCATCGGCTTCATGCCGATTTTGGCGAACAGCACCGCGTCCTTGTCCTCGCCCGGGTTGTCCGCCGTTAGCAGAACGTCGCCGGAGAAGATGGAGTTGGCACCGGCGAAGAAACACATCGCCTGCATCTCATCGCTCATCTCCGTCCGCCCCGCCGACAACCGCACCATCGACCTCGGCATCATGATCCGCGCCGTCGCGATCACCCGCACGAACGCGATGGGGTCGATCTTATCTTGGCCTTCCAGCGGCGTTCCCGGGATCGCGATCAGCATGTTGATCGGCACGCTTTCGGGATGCTCCGACAGGTTCGCCAGCGTGACCAGCATGTCGACGCGGTCGGCCGTTTCTTCGCCCATGCCCATGATCCCGCCCGAGCACACCTTCATGCCCGCCGCCCGCACCCGCTCTAGCGTATCGAGCCGGTCCGCATAGGTGCGCGTCTTGATGATCTCGGGATAGAACCGCTCGGACGTATCGACGTTGTGATTGTAGTAATCGAGCCCCGCGTCGCGCAGTTTGACGATCTGGGTGTCCGAGAGCATGCCCAGAGTCATGCATGTTTCCATGCCCATGGCCTTCACGCCCTCGATCATGGCCAACACGGTGTCCATGTCGCGGTCCTTAGGTTCGCGCCACGCAGCACCCATGCAGTAGCGCGTCGCCCCCGTCTCCTTCGCCTTGCGCGCCTCTGCCAGCACCCGCTCCACTTCCATGAGCTTGGATGCCTTCAGGCCCGACGCATGATGCGCCGACTGGCTGCAATACCCGCAATCCTCCGCACACCCACCTGTTTTGATCGATAACAGCCGGCTCATCTGAACCCGGTTGGCATCGAAATACTGGCGGTGCACCGTCTGCGCCCGAAACAGCAAATCCATCAACGGCATATCGTGAATGGCCAGCGCCTCCGCCCGGGTCCAGTTATGCCGGACCTGCGCCTCGTCGCGCGGAAACCCCGTCTCGGGCTTGGCGTGCACATTCATGAATTCAGATCTCCAGAGTGCGGTCCCGCTCCGGGCGGCCCAACGTGCCCCCCCAACCGTGCCCCCGTTGTACCCGGCTTCGCCCGCCGGGCAAGGCCCAACGCCGGGAAATAGACAACTCGTCCCAACCCGGACGGCCTCAGATGCCCGGTCGGCCAGAAATCCCCGTTTTCCGATAGCGCCCCAGCCAGCGAGACTGGTACGTATGAGGGGTTCTGAAAGCCGGAGTAATGTTTCGATGCATGCGTTGATCAGAGCCCTCGTCGCAGCCGGATTAGCGGGAATGGTCGCATTGCCATCCGCCGCCGACACCCCGCCAGCTCTCGCCGACCTCCCCGGCGTCAAAGGCCGCGACGGCGAAAGCGAACTCCTCGCCCGCGGCTATACCTTCCATCATGGCGCCGAAGCCAAGGACGGCAAAATCACCGTCTGGTGGAATGCCGCCACCCAATCCTGCGTTGAAGTCCTGACGCAAGATGGACGCTACGCCACGGTCACAACAGCGCCGGTCAAGGAGTGCGAGGGCGACCCACGATAGATACGTATAATCGTGCGCTTAGTGTGGAGTGATGATGTCTGAGAGTATTGCGTTCGCTCAGCGCCTGAAACTTGGCCTTGCCGGCATCTTCTGGTTTCTCCTGATCCTGTTCGGGTTCTTGGGCTTCATGGTCATCTGGCCCTGGCCGAAATGGATCGTCGGCGCCATCCTTGCAGCCGCCTTCCTCATCGCCATCCCACTCTTCTATCTGAACCGCGCGCTGAGCGCCCCCGACAGCCGCGCACCCGCCGCCTGGTCCTACGGCAAAACCGCAGCCGGCCTAGCGCTGGCGCTCCTCGCCATCATCGGCTTCCCCATCTACTACGCCGCCTTCCTCGTCGGCGACCGCCCAAACCTGTTGCCGCAAGTCGTCCTGACCAACGGCACCAAATCCGTCGTATTCCAGGGCATGGTCCACGTCGGATCGGAGCCGTTCTATAAGTCCATCGTCTATGATCTCGAGAAGGCCCTCGCCGACGGCTACACGCTCTACTACGAGGGCGTTCAACCATCACCCGGTGAAGGCGACAAATGGTTCAGCGAGACCTTGGCCGGTGGCGGCGATCTCTCCGCGAACTACAAGAAGCTCGGCGAAGTCTGCGGACTTAAGTTCCAGCTCGACTACTTCAATCTTCTCTCGGCTGATGCCAAGGTGCACCCCGAGCGCCACATCACGGCCGACGTGAACGCGCTCCAGATGAAGAATGAATTCGATCGCCTGATGGCCGCCGATCCCGCGTTCGCTTCCGCCATTGCCGCCGACAAGGCCTCGAAGACACCCCAAAGCAACGGTTCGGATACTCTGACCGCCGGTTTGGCCTATGTCGCCAGTGGCACGGAGGACCAGAAGAAGCTTGGCGCCGTCCTCTGCCGCGGCTTCTTTGCCTGGAGCCTCAAACAGCAAGGCAACAAGGGCGTCATGGACCCCGTCATCCTAGACTTCCGCAATCGCGAATTGGCCAAGCGGATCCAGCAGGATCCACCCGCCAAAATCTATCTGACCTACGGCGCCGCCCACTTGCCCGGGCTCTTCAAAGAGCTGCAAGCCCTCGATCCGGCTTGGAAGGTCGTCTCGCACAAGTGGATCCGCGGCATCGCGGCTCCGGAAGAATTCACCGCCACTCTGCCCTTGAACTGAACCGGGACCTCAAAATGCACAGCGCCCCTCGCCTGCACTACGTCGCCGCAATTGTCCTCATCTCCATGTGGCCGGCAGCCGCGAAAGCCCAAAACTACAAAGACCAACTCTCACTGCAGGGAATCACATTCGACGTCTCCGCCACACCAGCTGGCGCCAACACAAAGCTCACCATCACGCCATCCGGCCTCAAAGCGGTGAACGATCCCGTAACCCACGATGTCAACGGCCGCGTCGTCCGCGCCGAAGTCGCCGACATCGACGCCAACGGCGATCCGGAAATTTATGTCTTCACCACCTCCAACGGCGACCAGCGCGGCGGCGTCATCGCCTATTCGACCAACAACAAAAAGAGCATGTCGCAAATCTTCGTGCCGTCCATCGCCGACGACGCCAAGAACAACGTCGGCTACGTCGGTGGCGACGAAAGCGCCGTCGTGGAAAATGCTCTCGTGACTCGGTTCAAGCTCCACACCGGTTCTGGCTCCGAGGCCCGCCCGACAGGCAAATGGCGCCAACTGCAATACAAGCTCCGTCCCGGCGAGGCCGGCTGGAAAATGGTTCTCGATAAAGTCGTGGAGTTCTAGTCAATGACAGTTTTGGATCGCCGCAGCCTTCTTATTGCCGCCACCAGCGCAGGCGCTGCACTCCTCGTCCCGTCGCTGCGCGCCGAACCCGTTTACAAAAAAACCACGGAGTTGAAGCCCGGCCAGTTCACGTGGCATCCCGAGCGGTCGCCCGATGGCCCCGTCGCCATTATCGTTTCCATCCCCGAGCAGCGCGTCTTCGTCTATCGCAACGGCATCCGTATCGGCGTTTCCACGTGCTCAACCGGCGCGCCCGGACACTCCACGCCCACGGGCGTCTTCACGATCCTGGAGAAGGACAAGAACCACCGGTCCTCGACCTATAACAATGCGCCCATGCCGAATATGAACCGGCTCACTTGGAGCGGGATCGCACTGCACGCCGGCAACCTACCGGGATATCCAGCCTCACATGGCTGTATCCGGCTACCGGGTAAATTCTCCGAACTTCTCTTCGGAATCACTCACGTCGGCACGCCCGTCATCCTCGCCGGCAGTCACGCCGACCCCAAGGAAATCACGCATCCCGGCCTCGTTCTCAGCGACTATGCAGAATCCGAATTCACGTCGGTGCAATCCAATCTCAAGGGCGAAAAGCTGCCCTGGCAGACTGAAGTGGTCAAAGGCGCAACATCCACATCCGTCATCGTCAGCCACGGCGACATGACCATCACCGTGCTCGAAAACGGCAAAACAATCGCATCCGGCCCAGCGACGATCACCGATCCTTCCACCCCACTCGGCCGTCATGTCTTCATGCTCGTTGGCGCACATGACGGCCGCCAGGGCCTCACGTGGCACGCCATCACCCATCATGATCGGACCGGTATCCCGCTCGGCCAGCCCGACGAAGCCGTGCTCCAACGCATCAAGGCCGATGACGTGGTCCGCAAAGCCATGGCCGACCGCATGCATCCCGGCATGGTGTTGATCACAACCGAATTGCCCTCGCACCCCGATACGCGCACCGGTGAGGATTTTGTGCTGATGGATACGGACCACGCGAGCTAATCGCGGGCGCTAGACGCCGATCTTGCCGCCACCCTTGCGCGTGATGGCGACGATGCTGGGCCGCGGTGGCATGCCGTCCTTGAAGTCCGGCCAACGCGATGTGGGATTTTCGGTCGTGGCGGGCACGTTCTTGTCTTCGCTTTCGCCCGGATGCTGCACGGCAACGAACAGCGTTTCCAGATCGGGCGTAAAGCACGGGCCACACAGTTCCGCTCCCGTCGGGCAACGGAAGAACAGCCGCGATGTTCCGCGCAGTGGCCCCTCAGTCTCCAACGCGAACAACCCGTCCGTCCGGCCCGTCACCTGGGCATTGTTGCCGTCGGTGGCGATCCAAAGCCGCCCATCCGCATCGATCGCGCAGTTGTCCGGCATCCCGAACCAGCCGTCTTTCGATGTCGCCGGATTGAACGTAGCCCCCACCTCCGCGATCGACGGATCTCCGCATTTGACGAGGATTTCCCACGCAAATCCCGTCGCCGCATGATCTCCGCCATCCGGCGTCATCTCGATGATGTGCCCGAAACGGTTCTCGGGCCGCGGGTTGGCGGCATCCACGGCATCGGCCGTCCGCTTCGAGTTGTTCGTGAGCATCAAAAAGACCTTGCCGGTCTTTGCATGCACGTCGATGTCCTCGGGCCGGTCCATTTTGGTGGCGCCGAGTGCATCGGCCGCCAACCGCGCATGGATCAATATGGCGCCCTGGTCGGCAAACGCGGTGAGTTTGGGATGGCCGGCGACGAGCGGCAACCATTCGCCCCGCCCATCCGCATCGAACCGCGCCACATACAGCGTCCCGCTATCGAGCAGGTCGCGATTGGCCGCTTTTTTCGTCACATCGATTTTACCCGCGCTGACGAATTTATAGACGTAGTCAAATCGCTGATCGTCGCCCTGATAAACGACGAACCGCCCATCCGAGTTAACGATATTACCCGCCCCCTCGTGCTTGAAGCGGCCGAGCGCGGTCCGCTTCTTCGGCACCGACGTGGGATCGAACGGATCGATCTCCACCACCCATCCAAAGCGGTGACACTCGTTCGGTTCCCGCGCCATATCGAACCGCGCGTCCAAACGTCCCCACGGATAGTAGTCCTCCGGAACGCCATAGCGCGCATACGTATCCGCCAGCGGCGAAGCCTGCGCGGCATCATTGCCGGAGAAATAGAAATTGAAATTTTCCTCGCACGTCAGCCACGTCCCCCACGGCGTGATCCCGCCGGCGCAGTTGTTGAGCATGCCCAGAACCCGCGTTCCCGAAGGATCAGCGCCAGTCTTCATGAGACCGTGCCCGGCCGCAGGCCCCGTGATGTCCATCGGTGTCGACGCCGTGATGCGCCGTGCATATTTGGACCCCTTCACCACGCGCCACTGTCCATCGGCGCGCTCAACCTCGATCACGCTGCCGCCGTGCGCCGCCATGGACGCGCGGATTTGCTCATCTGAAAGGGACGCCATTTTGCCCTTCCGCGTCCACCCGATGAGCCCGAAATACATGAGCTCGTCGTTCGTATATTCGTGATTGACGACCAGCAGCCCGCGGTCGCTGCGCCCCTCGAGCGGAAGAAATCCGATGAAGTCGTTGTTGTACCCGAACTGCGTCTCTTGCGCCCCGGCCGACGGCTTCGCAGGATCGAATGCGGGTGCCTCTGCCAACACCGCATCGCCCCACCGGATCAACACGTCCGCGTCATACCCCTCCGCCACATGATGCATCGCGTCCGAACCGGCAGCGACCTCGGGAAAATCAAACCGCGCCTTCGCCCCCTCTATGGCCCGCGCCGCGCGCGGTGCGGCAGCGATCGCCAAGGGCCCCACAGTGCCTGATATGACCGAAACCGCCAGCGCCCCGCGCATGAGATCGCGCCGCGACATTCGCGCGGCAATCACATCGCCAAGGGTCGGATTATCCGACCGGTTGGACGGCGTGTCTTCGCCCATATCGAAGGGAGCGTTCGGCAAGTCAGACGGCGATGTCATGTATAAACCATGGGTTACGTGCGGCTCAGCCGCGACCAAGCTGCGAGCCTAGGCCCTGCCCTTGTCGACTGTATGAAGCCTACGAACCGGGGGTCAATTCCGCTCTTCCGGCAGCACCGGCAGCGCGAAGACGGGAATGCCTTCCTCGTCGAGTTCGGCCACCTCGTCTGACGTTGCCTCACCGTAGATGCCTCGCTCCGGGCTTTCCGCATAATGGATACGCCGCGCCTCTTCGGCGAAATCAGGCCCCACATACTCCGCCTTCTTTTCGATCTCTGCCCGGATCTTGCGCACGATTTCGGCAATCGACGGCGGCACATAGGCATGCGTGGTCGCGTCCGGACCCGGCGTCGGCCGGTTTTGAACGGGTTCACTCCGGTTGGATCGGGTGGCCACTGCCGGCGCCATCAGCGCCTTCTGCACCTCGTGTGTCCCGCACGACGGGCACACGACCATATCGTTGGCGCTCTGCACATCGAAGGCAGCGCTATTCTGGAACCAGCCTTCGAATTCGTGACCCACTTTGCAGATCAGGCTGTACTTGATCATGGTCCGCTCCGGCTCTCCACGGTGAAGGGGCGGTCGTGTCCTAGGGAAGGTACGCGCGAACGCGCATCCTCGATTGCCTGCAAGTCTATATCAGCGAAGATGACGCCTGGCTGAACGCCGCCCTCCGCCAGAATCTGACCCCACGGCGAAATAATGAGGCTGTGGCCATAGGTGTCCCGACCATGCTCGTGCCGTCCGCCCTGAGCGGCAGCAAAAACAAAGCATTGGCTCTCAATCGCCCGGGCTCGGAGCAGTGTGTGCCAGTGCGCTTCTCCCGTCACCTTGGTAAAGGCGGCCGGTACCGTGAGAAACTTTGCCCCTGATTTCGCCAGCGCCCGGAACAACTGCGGAAACCGAAGGTCATAGCAGATCGCCAATCCGAGCCCGCCCCACGGTAGCGCCGCCACAACGGCCTTGTCTCCGGGCCGGTAATTCTTACTCTCGCGGTAGCTCTCCCCGCCGGGCAGATCGACATCGAACATGTGGATCTTATCATAGGTCGCAGTCACAGCCCCATCTGGCGACAGCACATAGGCCCGGTTCGCAATTTTGTCGGCAGCAACCTTCACCGGCATCGATCCGATGTGCAGCCAGATCTTCAACTCCGCAGCCAGATCGCGAAACGTCTGCAGCGCCCGGTTCCCTTCTTCCGGCTCCACCGCTGCAAAAAGTTTTGCGGTCTCCAATTCCATCAGTGTCGTCACTTCAGGCGTCTGCACATACTGCGCTCCACCGGCCGCCGCCTCGCGGATCAGCGCGACGGCGTCGGCCACATTCCGCTCGACGTTGCGGCCCGAGCAGAGTTGCACAAGAGCGGCGCGAAACGCGCGCCCGGAAGTGGGATGAGACATGACGACCTTATATTTGTTTTGAGATACGGCCGAACGCGATAGGCGTCGCGGCGACGGTCAGGCGGCGAGTAACCCGTCCAGCTTGCCGCTCCGCTCGAGTGCATGCAGGTCGTCGCAACCGCCGACGTGCGTCTCGCCGATCCAGATCTGCGGCACGGTCGAGCGTCCGGCCTTCGCCGCCATCTCCGACCGGAGCGGCGCGTTGCCCGTCACGTCGATTTCCTCATACGCCGCGCCCTTAGTGCGCAGCAGTTCCTTGGCGAGGTGGCAGTAGGGGCAGTTCGATGCCGTATAGATGACGACCTGTTTCATCCCGCGCGCGATCCTTCCAGCAGTCGCTTTCAACGGCATCATAGGTTGCTGCGGGTCAGACTTCCAAGTCCAGGGATGCCGCAGCCGCGCAATTTACCACCGCTCTCCCCCGTCCAACGCCCCTAATCCGCGTGCCCCTCCCCCGTCGCCATGGCGAGCGCCAGCACATCGACCCGCTCCGCTCCCGCCCGGCGCAGCGCCCGGGTGGCCGCCGCCACCGTCGCCCCCGTGGTGATCACATCGTCCACCAGCACGATCCGCCGCCCGTCGATCCGGTCTCGCCGCGCCTCCCGCACCGCAAAAGCCCCGCGCACGTTCTGCTCCCGCTCGCTCCGGCTCAGCCCCACCTGAGACGCCGTCGCCCGCACCCGCACCAACGATAGGGGATCCATGGCGATGCCCGTCCGCGCCGAGATTTCCCCGCCAAGCCGCGCCGCCTGATTGAACCGCCGGTGCAACAGACGCGACCGGCTGAGCGGCACCGGCACGATCAAATCCGCCTCCGCCAGCAGGTCCTTGCCCGTTTCCGTCAGCCATCCGCCGAGCAGCACCGTCAGGTCGTCCCGGTCATGGAATTTGAGATCATGAACGAGCCGCCGCATCAGCCCCGAATAGTGGGCCACGGCCCGCGCCCTGTCATAGACCGGGGGAGCCGCCATCGCCGCAGCCGACAGCGAAATCTCGCCTGTCGCGAACGGCAACGGCAGCCCGAGCCGGTCGCACAGCGGCGGCCGGATGAAATCGACCTGCATCCAGCAGCCACCGCACAGCGTATTGTGCGCCGTCATCGGCTCGCGGCAGCTGAGACAAACCGGCGGCAGAATGAGATCCGATAAGCCCGACCACGCGCGCCGCAGTCGGGCCCGGAAACGCGGGCGGCCGGATGCGGCAATACTGTCGATCGCTTTGAGGTCACGGGTCGGCATGCCCTATGGTAGTCCGAACAGCGCGCCGAGGCGAGAGGCGAAGGAAACCGGAGTGGAATGAGCGACCCGCACCACATTTTCGATCGCGATGTTTTGCGCCAGCGCCGCCAGCGCGCAGCCCCCCACATGGCCGGTCACGCTTTCCTGCTCGATCGGTTTCGCGACGACGTCGATGAGCGCCTGTCGCTGATCCAGCGCACATTCTCGAGCGCACTCGTCGTCGGCGCCCACGGCGGTTCCATCGGGACGTTGCTCCGCGGCCGCGGGCTTGCCTCCGTCGTCGAGATGGAAACGGCGGCAGCCCTCCTCCCACCCGCAACACCGCAGCCGGTCCTAGGGGATGAAGAGGCGCTCCCCTTCGCCGACGAAAGCTTCGATCTCGTCATCGCGCCTCTCACCCTCCACTTCGTGAATGACCTCCCCGGCGCTCTCCTCCAGATCCGCCGCTGTTTGAAACCGGATGGCCTCTTCATCGGTGGCATGTTCGGCGGCGCCACGTTGCTGGAACTCCGGCGCGCATGGCTGGAGGCCGAATCCGAAATCTCAGGCGGCGCCTCGCCCCGCGTCGCCCCGTTCGCCGACGTCCGCGATCTGGGTGGCCTCCTCCAGCGCGCCGGCTTCGCCCTTCCCGTCGTCGATGCCGACATCATGCGCGTGCGCTACGGCTCCGCCCTCAATCTGATGCACGAACTGCGCGCCATGGGCGCCAGCAACGTCCTCTCTGATCGCCGCCGCGTCCCAGTCAGCCGCACCCTGCTGATGCGCGTCAGCGAAATCTACGCCGAACGCTTCGCCGACCCGGACGGCCGCGTCCCCGCCACCTTCGAAATGCTCGTGATGACCGCCTGGGCCCCGCACGACAGCCAACAGAAGCCCC
This sequence comes from Hyphomicrobium sp. 12-62-95, assembly GCA_002279935.1. GTDB lineage: Bacteria > Pseudomonadota > Alphaproteobacteria > Rhizobiales > Hyphomicrobiaceae > JAGVSR01. Next base: position 204,822 of record NCCZ01000003.1, read on the forward strand.
TGCAACCCGGCTCCGCCAAAACCCGCCTCGCCGACGCTCTGGGCACAACCGAACGCAAACTCCCGCGCACCCCCGGTGATCGCTAAAGCTGACCAGCGCTTCGCAATCGGCTACGTTGACCCCAACCACAGTCCAACAAAGGCCCATACGTGAGCGAGACCCGCGCCCCGCAACGCCCCTTCGACGCGCTCATGCTGAATGCCGGCGACGGCCACTGGCTCTACGTCGAACAGTGCGGCACCAAGGATGGCATCCCGGTCATCTTCCTGCACGGCGGCCCCGGCAGCGGCTCCCAGCACGCCCACCGCGATCTCTTCGACCCCACCCGCTTCCACGCCATCCTCTTCGACCAGCGCGGCGCCGGTCGCAGCCATCCCTACTTGAACTGCCACGCCAACACGACCGCCCACCAGATCGCCGACATCGAGCGCATCCGTAGCTACTTCAATATCGAGCGCTGGCTCGTCGTCGGCGGCTCATGGGGTTCGACGCTCGGCCTCGCCTATGCGCAAGCCCACCCCGAGCGCGTCGCAGGCCTCGTACTGCGCGCCATTTTCCTTGGCACGGATGAGGAGATCCAATGGGCCTTCATCGACGGTCCAAAGCGTTTTCGCCCCGAACTCTATAAAGCCTTCGTCCACGAACTCCCCGTCTCCGAACGTGGCGATCCGCTCTCAGCCTACGTCGCCCGCCTGCGCGATCCCGATCCCGCGATCCATGTGCCCGCCGCCCAAGTCTGGAACGCCTACGAGCGCGCGCTCTCCGAACTCATCCCCACTTCGCCCATCCTACCCGACCGCAGCGCCTCCAAAGGCAGCCGCACCCCGCCGACGCCCATTCTTGAAGCGCATTACATCGCCTATAGCTTCTTCCTGCGCCCAGGCCAGCTTCTCGACGAGGCTTGGCGCCTGCGCGGCATCCCGGGCGTCCTCGTGCAAGGCCGCTACGATTTGCTCTGCCCGCCCGTCGCCGCCGAAGCGGTCGCCACCGCCTGGGGCTCCCAATGCAAATTGCGCTTTGTTGAAAAGGCTGGTCACGCCATGACGGAGCCCGGAATCTACGACGCCATGCGCGAAGGTATCGACGCGCTCGCCCGTCAGGCCTTCTCCCGCTGAGGCTACCGCTTCGCCAGCGGATGATGCTCGAACACGATCTTCTTCAAGCGCTCTTCCAACACGTGCGTATAGATCTCAGTCGTTGAAATATCCGCGTGCCCCAGCAACTGCTGCACCGTGCGCAAATCCGCGCCGCGATCGAGCAGATGACTGGCGAAAGCGTGCCGCAGCACATGCGGCGAAACACGCTCCGCATCGAGACCCGCTGCCATCGCGCACGCCTTCAATTCCTGCGCAAACGCCTGCCGCGTCACATGCCCGTCCACGCCGCGCGAGGGAAAGAGCCATTTGTTCGCCAGCATCGGCGCCAGCTTGTCGCCGGGGTTTGACCCGAGCGTCAGATACCTGTCGAGCGCCGCCCGCGCCGGCGTATTGAGCGGCACCAATCGTTCCCGCCCGCCCTTGCCCTTGATCGTCAACACGCGCGGATCGCCCGCCAAAACTGCGCGGGGCAGCGACACCAGTTCCGAAACCCGCATCCCCGTCGCATAGAGCACTTCCAGCAGCGCCCGAAACCGAACCGCCCGCGCCAACTCGCGCCCCGTCTTGCCCGGTATCGCCGCCGCTGCTGCGTCCATCAGCTGGTCCACCTCCGCGACAGACAAGGTTTTCGGCAACGGCCGCCCCATCTTCGGGGCCTTGGCACCCGCCGCTGGATTGTCGGCAATCACGCCGTCGGCCTCGAGAAATTTATACACCTGCCGCACCGCCGACAGCCGCCGCGCGCGCGACGCCGCCGAAAGCCCCTCGCGTCCCAAATGTTCCAAATAGGCCGACACATCCTCGCGCCGCGCCTCGCGCAGCCGCACGTCACGAGCTTCGAGGAACAACGCAAAATCCTGCAAGTCGCGGCGATACGCATCCAGTGTGTTCGCCGACGCGCCGCGCTCTGATGCAAGCATCTCCAGATAATTGCCGATCAGCGCGTGATTGTCCGCAGCCATGACATCAGCCCGCCGCTCGCGGCCAACCCATGAACAGCGCTTCCAGCGCCATCCGGCGCGCATCCTGATCGAGCCCCGCCCGCAACAGCGCCCGAATGCCGTCGCCCAGCGAGATGATATGCGCGCCTTCCGCTCCGCTCGGTCCCAAGGCCTGCATGGTGAGCAAAACGGTATGCCCGAATTCCTTTTTCTTTGCCGCCTCCGCCAGCGCGCTCAACACGCCCGTCTCCGGCAGAAACCCCGTGTTGGGCTGTGGCGTCCGGCTGGCCAGTTCCCAAAGCGGAATCGGAACCTGAACCTGCAACGCATCAAGTACGGTCGCCAGCCGGTGCAATTGCTCCGGCGAAAACCGTCCGCGCTGCGCCATCTCTTCCAATGCCGTCAGATGCCGCGATCGGCCTTCGCTCAACAACGGATCGGCGAGATCCGCCAGCGCCAGCCAATGGACAAATGCCGCCGTACCCGCACCCGGTGCATCGAGTGTGCCGCCAAACGCCGCCCACGCCCGCGCGCCACCAAAATTGCCCGATGCCAGCGCCGCCTCGATCGCCGTCTCCGTAAACCAGCCGATTTCGGGCACGCGCTGGATCGACGCCGCCGCCGGCGCAATCATTTGTAACGCAGGCCAATAGAGCCCCGCCCGTCGGGCCTCATCCAGAAATGATCGAATAAGCCGCGCCTTCTTAAGGGGCGTCGCCTCGTCTTCCGCCGCCTGAAACAGCGCCGCATGCCGGACCGCATCCGCAGCGGGCCCCTCTCCCCCTGCCTCGCCACCGCCAAAGTCGCGATAAGCCTTCGCGAGTTCAAGCGGCGCAAGCGCATTGAATTGCGCAGCCCGTTCCGCCGCCGCCAGCCGCGTGGCCGGATCGGTTGCCGGATCGCGCGAAATGATCGCCAAAACACCCGGCCCCGCCGTCTCCACCAGTGCCTGCGCATCGACGGGACCGCTGAGCTCCAGAATGCGCCAGTCCACCGGGCCGACTTTCTGCCCTTTGGCCAACTGCGGTTTGGCAGCCGTTGCGAACGCGTCGATGCCGGGGAGCCCTGCGCTCTCCTCCACACCCTCGTCGCGTGCCAACGCGACCTGTAATTGCGCCGACTCTTTCTGTCCCGCCACGGCTGCGCAGTACGCCCGCACGAGGATCGATTGCCCCTTGAGGCTTTGCGGCAGGGCGCCCTGCGCCGCGTTCATCGCCTTCACATCGCGGCAACCCTCGTCGCGGCTGCCGCGCGCAATCGCTGTCCGCGCCGAAAGCACCGCCAGCACCGGATCGCTTGCAGCTCCCGCATCCTTGGCAAGCACGGCTGCCGCTTCGTCGATCAGACCGGACCGGTCCAACGCTTCCGCACGCACCGCTGTAAATCGCGCATTGCTGCCACCACCTTGCGGGGGCGGCACATCCGACGTGATGAGCCGCCGGAACAACCCATGCAGCGCCGGTGAGCGCGGCGGAATTTCCAGCGTCGCGATAGCCTTCTCGATCGTCTCCAACGTCATGCCCTGCCACAGTTCGTAAGGCAGTCCAGACCCGTCCTGGGCCATCACCGGCGCCAGGTCGTCGCGCATGACAACGCGCGATCCCTCGTCCCCCATAGGCTGGGGCATCGGGACCGCGCGCGCGGGCTGCTGCGGCTGGGCCGGTCGCGGTCCACCGGTCGCCCCCCAACCCGGTGGCGGCGGCGCAGTGGCCGGCGGTCCTGCGTTCTGTGGTGCCGCAGCGGGGGCCGGCTCCGCCTCGATCGGGGCTAACGCTTCCAGTTCAATCGTGCCGGTTGCGCCCCCTGCGGCCGGCGGCAGCTCATTAGGTTTAAAGATATCGTCGCCCGATGGTGTCGTGGACGGCGGCTTCTTTTGAGCCGCCGGACGGGCTGTCTCCGGCTCGCCAAACGGGCTGGGAATACCGCCGGCAAAAACAGGTGGCGCGGCAACCCATGCCGTCAAACCACACGTCACCAAGAGGCGAAATAAGGAGCGCATGGGCCCGGCCGGCTCACTCTTTGCGGATTTTAACGCCGGGCACGACTTTAACTTCTTCCTGTTGCTGCGGCTCATATTTTGTCGCCAGAACCCACATGCCGGCCGTGAACAACCCAGCAAGCGCACCGACGATGAACAGGAAACGGAAAAGGCTCGGCATTTTGGATATTCCGTTCCTGTAAGGGTCTGTCCGTGTAAGTTGGCACCAATATGTTCAAGGTCGCGCCGGACGGTAAACAAATCCAGGCCGACGCCGCAACCCGGTGCCCTACCCGATGTGACATTTGAATTCCCCGCCCTGATGAGCAATACACGGGGGCGGAAGCATTTGCAGGCCAATCGCACGAAATGTTTGCATGATTCGGAGCGCTCTTGCCGCTTGGGACGTTGATGGAACCGCATAAGGACACATCCAGCGCCGACGCCGTGCTTGCCCTATTGGGCGAGCGGTCGATCGTGCTCGTCGGGCTGATGGGCTGTGGCAAGTCGTCCGTCGGCCGCCGGCTGGCCTCGCGCCTGGGGCTGGGCTTCGTCGATGCCGACGAAGAAATCGAGCGCGTGGCGGCGAAGTCCATCGTCGAGATTTTCGCCGACCATGGCGAAGCTTACTTCCGCGATGGCGAACGCCGCGTCATCGCCCGCCTGCTGTCGTCCGGCCCGCAAGTGCTCGCCACCGGCGGCGGTGCTTTTATCAATCCCGACACGCGCGCCAAAATCCGCGAGCGCGGTGTCTCCATCTGGTTGCGCGCCGAGCTGCACGTTCTCATGCGCCGCGTCTCCAAACGTGACACGCGCCCCCTGCTCAAGAGCGGTGACCCCGAAGCCACCATGCGCGACCTCATGGACAAGCGCTATCCCATCTACGCCGAAGCAGACATCACGGTCGAAAGCCGCGATGTCCCCCACGACGTCATCGTCAACGAAATCATCGCCGCGCTGAAAGCCAAACTGGCGACCGTGCCGGTCGCTTGAACCAACGAACGGAACCCGCACCCCGATGCCCACGCTCGCCCATTCCATGACTGGCCTCACCCGCACGGAAAAGACCGTGCCCGTGTCGCTCGGCGATCGCAGCTACAATGTGCTGATCGGCCCCGGCCTGCTGCAGGAAACCGGCCGCTTGATCGCCACCCGGATCGGCAAGGGCAAATGCGGCATCGTCACCGATGAAAACGTCGCCAACTTCCATCTCGCCACCCTCGAAGCGTCGCTCAAGGCCGAGAACCGCCACGCCGGCTCCATCGTGCTGCCCGCCGGTGAGCAGACGAAATGCTTCGCGCAGTTGACGAAGCTCAGCGAAGGTCTTCTCGAAATGGGCCTCGAACGCGGCGATTTCGTCGTCGCATTCGGCGGCGGCGTCATCGGCGATCTCGCGGGCTTTGCCGCCGGCATCCTTCGCCGCGGCATCCGCTTCGTGCAGATCCCCACCTCGCTCCTTGCCCAGGTCGATAGTTCCGTCGGCGGCAAAACGGGCATCAACACGCCCCAAGGCAAGAATCTGATCGGCGTCTTCCATCAGCCGAGCCTCGTCATCGCCGACACCGATGTGCTGGCCACCCTGCCCGCGCGCGAAATGCGCGCCGGTTACGCCGAAGTCGTGAAATACGGCCTGCTGGGCGATGCGCCCTTCTTCGACTGGCTTGAGAGCCAATGGAACGGCGTCTTCGGCAACTCCGGCCCCGATCTCACCCGCGCCATCGAAACGAGCGTGAAGGCAAAAGCCGCCATCATCGCCCGCGACGAATTCGAAACCGGCGACCGCGCGCTCCTCAACCTCGGCCACACCTTCGGCCATGCGCTTGAAGCCTGGACCGGCTATTCCAGCCGTCTCCTCCACGGGGAAGGCGTCGCCATCGGCATGGCGCAAGCGTTCCGCTTTTCCGAAAGCGAAGGTCTCTGCCCGCCCGGCACTGCCAAGCGCGTCGAAGTGCACCTAGCAGCCGTGGGCCTGCCGACCAAGTTAAGCGACATCCCCGGGGACAAAGCGGATGCCGATACGCTTCTGCGCCTGATGGGTCAGGATAAGAAGGTCCGCGACGGCAAGCTGACGTTCATCCTCGTGCGCGACATCGGTCAGGCCTACGTCGCCCGCGATGTCGACCCGGCCAAGATCCGCGCGTTCCTCGACCGCGAAATTGCCGGCTGACGATAACCTGGCGGGCGCAATGCCCCGGACGGACGCAGAGCGTCCGCCTGTGTTACGTTTGCGCCGCTTCATGCGTCCGCTTCTGAACAACACCCTTTGAACGCCCCCAGAGTGATCGAACCCGCTCATGTCCCCAGAAATCGCCATTACCATCGCCGTTGTCATCGTGCTCTTGCTGATGTCGGCACTCTTCTCAGGCTCCGAGACCGCGCTCACCGCCGCCTCCCGTGCCCGTATGCACGCACTCGAATCAGAGGGCGACGAGCGTGCCAAGCGCGTCAATGTCCTCCTCGAACGCCCCGAGCGCCTGATCTCCACAATTCTACTCGGCAACAATCTGGTGAACATTATGGCCTCCGCCGTGACCACCAGCCTTTTGATCAATCTGTTCGGCGAAGTTGGCGTCGTCTACGCCACGGCCCTGATGACGGTCGTCGTCGTGGTGTTTTCCGAAGTTCTGCCCAAGACCTACGCCATCGCCTACCCGGACCGCATCGCGCTGCTTGTCGCTCCCGCGATGCGCATTTTGATCATTGTCTTGCGGCCGGCCGTCTTTTTGATCGAGACGCTTGTGTCCTTCATCCTAAAGCTCACGCCCTCCAAAGCCGATGACGCCGCCAATATCCTCGCCGCCCATGACGAAATTCGCGGCACCATCGATCTCCAGGCCAAGGAAGGCACCGTCCTTAAACACGATGCGGATATGCTCGGCGGCATCCTCGATCTGCGCGATCTGCAAGTCGCCGACATCATGATCCATCGCACCAAAATGGAAACGCTGGAAGCCGACAGCGACCCCCAGGACATCATCGACGAAATTCTCAAATCCCAATACACGCGCATGCCGCTGTGGCGCGACGAACCCGAAAATATCGTCGCCGTCCTCCACACCAAGGATCTGCTCACCGCGCTTGGCCGCGTCGGCTGGGATGTCGCAAAACTCGATATCAACAGCTTCGCTCAAGAGCCCTGGTTCGTGCCCGACACCACGAGCCTCAAAACCCAGCTCAATCAGTTCCTGAAAAGGAAGGCCCAGATGGCCCTCGTCGTCGATGAATACGGCGAGGTGCAGGGGCTGATCACGCTCGAGGATATCCTGGAAGAAATCGTCGGCCAGATCGCCGATGAACACGACACCCATGAAATGTCGATCCGACCCCAGGCCGACGGCACCGTCAATGTCGATGGCACAGTCGCCATCCGTGATCTCAATCGCCACGAGGATTGGGACTTGCCTGAAGAAGAAGCCACCACCATCGCCGGCCTCGTCATCCACGAAGCCCAGACGATCCCCGAACCGGGCCAGGTCTTCATCTTCCACGGATACCGCTTCGAAGTGCTGCGCAAAACCCGCAACAAGATCGCCGCCCTGCGCATCAAGCGGCTCGCGCCATCCGACGAAGACGACAGCGGCTGATCAGTGCACAGCCCGTGAGCGCGGCCCCGCGGGACCCTCTTCCGCCTTTTCTTCGAAGAGTTCCACGAGCTTGTCCGTCATCGCGCCGGCCAATTCGCTCGCATCCGTGATCGTCACCGCGCGCCGGTAATACCGCGTCACGTCGTGCCCAATCCCAATCGCGATCAATTCCACCGGCGACCGCGTCTCGATCTCCTGGATCACTTGCCGCAAGTGATGCTCCAGGTAGCTCCCCGTATTCACCGATAGCGTGGAATCATCCACCGGCGCCCCATCCGAAATCATCATCAGAATGCGCCGCTGCTCGGGCCGCGCCAGCAAGCGCTGGTGCGCCCACGCCAACGCCTCGCCGTCGATGTTCTCTTTCAAAAGTCCTTCGCGCATCATCAACGCCAGCGACCGCTTCGCCCGCCGCCAGGGCGAATCCGCGGTCTTGTAAATGATGTGCCGCAGATCGTTGAGCCGGCCCGGGTTCCCGGGCTTACCGGCCGCCAGCCACTTCTCGCGCGCTTCCCCGCCCTTCCAGGCCTTGGTCGTAAAGCCAAGAATCTCGACTTTCACGCCGCAGCGCTCCAGCGTCCGCGCCAGAATATCCGCGCAGCACGCCGCCACCATGATTGGACGCCCGCGCATCGACCCCGAATTGTCGATCAGCAAGGTCACGATGGTATCGCGGAAATCCGTATCCCGCTCGCGCATGAACGACAGCGCATGCATGGGATCGATTATGATCCGCGTCAGCCGCGCGCTATCGAGCGTGCCCTCTTCCAGATCGAAATCCCACGCCCGGTTCTGCTTCGCCAAAAGCCGCCGCTGCAACCGGTTCGCCAGCCGCGAAACCGTCGACGCAAGCACGCGCAGCTCCTTATCGAGAAACGCCCGCAACCGGTCGAGTTCCTCCGGCGTCGAAAGCTTCTCGGCCTCGACAACCTCGTCATTGGTGTTCGAATAGACTTTGTAGCCAAAGTTTTCCGGCGCATCGAGAACCGACAGATTGGGCCGCCACGGCTCCGCCGTATCGCTTTCCGCCTCGCCTTCAGCGTCGATTTCGATGTCCTGCGTCTCGCCGGCATCAGCCGCTTCCGCAGTATCGCCCTCTTCGCCCTCGCTCTCCCGCTCTTCGCCGGAGCTCTCCTGGCCGTCGTTGCTGTCTTCCTCGCCCTCGGCCTCCTGGTCGCCGCCGTCGGGCTGCTGCTCTTGTTCCTCTTCGCTCTCTTCGCTCTCGCCCTCGTTGGGCTGTTCGGCCATCTCCAGCGTGCGCAACAGATCGCGCACGAGCCGCCCGAACGCCTCCTGATCACCTGTCTTCGCCGCCAACTGCTTCAGCGTCTTCCCGCACCGCTTTTCCAGCACCGGCCGCCAAACATCGGCCAACGCCTTTGCCGTCGGCGGCGGCGCCTGCCCGGTCAGCTTCTCGCGCACGATCAGCGCCAGCGCCTCGTCCAGCGGCGCATCCTCGCGCCGGGTCACGGTCGCATAACGCCCGTGCGCAAACTGATCCTCGATCTTCGCCGCCAGATTGTTCGCCATGCCGTCCATGCGGTTAGCGCCGATCGCCTCCACACGCGCGCGCTCCACCGCCTCGAACACCGCCCGCGCATCGCCCGAGGGTGGCACGAGCTTCCGGTGCAGCTTCTCGTCGTGACAGGCAAGCGTCAGGGCAAGACTATCCGCCCACCCGCGCACCACAGCGATCTCGCGCTTCGAAGGCACCCGCGCCGGCTCCGGCAACTGCACATGGTGACCTTCAAGATGCGGCTTGCCCGGCGAAAAATCGACATTCACCGTTTCGTCGCCCGCCACCGCGCGCACCGTCAGCCCCACGACCCGTTTCAACGGCTCACTGGGCGACTCTTTGCGTTTGGTTGGTGGTGTGGTCATGGGATGAGCGATCAGCTCAACGCAACATTCGCCGCGCTCTCCGGCAATTCCTCGCCGAACGCACGCTGATAGAACTCCGCCACCAGCGGCCGCTCCAGCTCGTCACACTTGTTGAGGAACGTCAGGCGGAACGCAAAGCCAACGTCGCCGAAGATATCCGCGTTCTCCGCCCACGTGATCACAGTGCGCGGGCTCATCACCGTCGACAGATCGCCGTTGATGAACGCCGAACGCGTCAGATCAGCAACCCGCACCATGGCGCCGACCTGCTTGCGCTTGGCCTCGGTCTTCGCGAACGACTTCACCTTGGCGAGAATGATCTTCACCTCGTCGTCGTGCGGCAGGTAGTTGAGCGTCGTCACGATCGACCAGCGGTCCATCTGACCCTGGTTGATCTGCTGCGTGCCGTGATAGAGCCCCGACGTGTCGCCAAGGCCAATCGTGTTCGTCGTCGCAAAAAGCCGGAACGCCGGATGAGGCTTGATCACCTTCGACTGGTCGAGCAGCGTCAGCTTGCCCGAGACTTCCAAAACGCGCTGGATCACGAACATCACGTCCGGCCGCCCCGCGTCGTACTCGTCGAAAACGAGCGCCGTGTTCGAGCGCAAGCAATACGGCAGGATCCCTTCGCGAAATTCCGTCACCTGCTTACCGTCTTTAAGAACGATCGCATCTTTGCCGACGAGATCGATGCGGGAGACATGACTGTCCAGGTTCACGCGAATGCATGGCCAGTTCAGCCGCGCCGCCACTTGCTCGATGTGGGTCGACTTACCCGTGCCGTGATAGCCCTGCACCATCACGCGCCGGTTGTGCTTGAACCCCGCCAGGATCGCCAGCGTCACGTCGCGGTTGAAAAGGTAATCCGGATCAAGCTCCGGCACATGTTCGTCGCTCTTCGAATAGGCCGGAACTTCCATATCCGACTCGATGCCGAAGACCTGGCGCACCGACAGCTTCATGTCGGGCAGTCCGGTGGCGTCCTTTGTGGCAGCGGATGAAGTCGGCGCGCGCATGGGAAGTCCTTCGCATGATGGAGAGGGTGCCGCGCGCACGGTACAGCACACGCAACAGTGTTGGAGCTGGGGATAACGCTGCCCGGTCAGGGGAAGTTCAGTGTCCGAAACGCGGTGACCCGAAAGGTTACGTCACCGCCGTCAAACGAGACCAGCCTGTTTTAAATAATTATAGGCTTGGATGATCTCACGCAACTTCTCCTCCGACCGGGTGTCGCCACCGTTCGCGTCCGGATGATGAAGTTTAACGAGTTCCTTGAACCGCGCTTTGATCTCGTCCTTGGTCGCACCCTGCTTGAGCCCGAGCGAGGTCAAGGCCTTCTTTTCCAGCGGCCGCAACTGCCGCCGGTTCTCGATGGGGGCTGAGCGCGATTGCCGCGCCCGCCAGGCAAAAAAGGCGCTGGGATCGTTGGGCGGCGGATCATCGCCTGCAGCGGCCGGATCGGCCGGTTCCGCCGCTTCCCGCGGAGCTCCGGTCCGCCCGGCGCGCAAGCCTGGAGCCATCGAATTGGCCGCCATCTTCCAGGTCGGCCGGTGTCCGGTCAGCGCATCCTTTTGGAAATCGGCCACTTCCCGGTCCGACATTCCGTCGAAGTAATTGTAAGTGGCGTTGTACTCGCGGACGTGGTCCACGCAGAATGAGAAGTATTCGCCGTCCCGCCCGCGTCCTTTCGGCGCACGATGCGACCCCGGCTGGTCGCACCCCTTCCATTGGCAGCGCGGCCCACCCGTGCGTTTCTCCTCTTCGCGCGCCCGTTTGGTGCCCACGCGGATGGAGTCGAAGTATTTTGAGTTCAGCTTCATGTGTGATGGCATGCTGAGGTCGACTGGCCGAAACAAGCCGGGCACATTATCACAAGACCCACGCTCCCGTCGCGGTCCCAGCGGAAATTCGATACGGGAATCTTTTTCGCTACACCGCGGTGCAATGCGATCCAATCCAACACGAAGTGGAAACCAAGATGTCGCTTGAGCAGCAAATGCGCGAAAAACTCATGATCGGACTAGAACCGGTGCGTCTCGAGATCATCAACGAAAGCGAGAAGCACGCGGGCCATCGCTCTTCGCCCGGCACCGGCGAAAGCCATTTTCGCGTCCTGGTGGTCTCGGAAAAATTTTCCGGTGTGTCCCGCGTCGACCGCCACAGGATGGTCAATCAACTCATCGCCGGTGAATTGGCAGGCGGCGTGCACGCCCTGGCGCTTGCAACATACGCACCTGGCGAAAAATTCTAGAGCAACGCCGCAAACGCGCGGTAACGAAAAAAGCGAAGGTCCGGCTCCCGGGGGGGGCAAGAGCCAGACCTCCACTCATGCAATGAAGCAGTCAGGTACTACCAGCGCGGACCGCGGCAGACGCGCTCCATGTGGCAGCGCTTTTCGCCCCAACGATTGCGGAAGCAAACGCGATCCCAGAAGCAGTGGCGGCGGGCGTGCCGGTGGCGCCAGTGGCCGCGACGATGGCCGACGTCTTCGACGTGGCGCGGCCCACCATCGCGAAATCCGCCGTCGCGGAAGCCGCTATCGCGATACCCGCCATCGCGATGAACGCCGTCGCCGCGCCCATAGCCAGGTTCAGCGAAGGCAGGAGCAGCACCGCCGGCGAACAGAAGTCCGCTGGCAACGAGCGTGGCAGTCAAAAGGCGCTTCATGGGTCGATCTCCTCAGTTGTCTTGTCTGGCCCCGGTTGAAGCTCCGGATGAACCAGCATGAGGGAGATTTAGCCACGTGGCCGATGAACCGGCTCTGAACGGAGCGTTCAGCCACCGTTGCCCTCATCCTGCCCCGTTGTGTGCTGATAGGTGAGGATTGGTCCTTTCCCCTTTTCATCCGCAATTGAAACTCAAAGCCGCTCATATGCCCGACCGCCACCTGTCCAGCGACGATGTAGAAAGCGTGATCGTTCGCGTCCGCGAAGAACTCGCCCGCCGCCGTATCTCCCGTCAGCGCTTGGCCGACGAAGCCCGCATCAGCGTGTCGACACTGGAGAAGGTCTTGTCCGGCCGGCGCACGTTCACGCTCGCCACACTCGTCCGCCTCGAAGAAGCCTTGGGCGTATCCCTGCGCCCCGCGCGCTCCAATGGGGCCCGCCGCTCCAATGAGCGCCCCGTCATTGCCCCCGATGAATTGGGCAGCTACGCGCGCGCCCAGGTGGCATGGCTCGAAGGCGCGTTTCTCACGCTGATCCCCTCATTCGGTGAGCGCTCCGCCATCTCCGCCTTTCGCATCGATATCCGCTGGGACGAGGCGCAAGCCTGCCTCACCTTCCGCGAGAGCGAACGCGTCGACGGCGCCTTCACGCAGCACGGCTTCGTCGCCATGCCCTCGCAGACTGGGCACATCTATCTCGTCACCAATCGCCACGGGCAGCAGCGGCTCGCCATTCTCTCCCGCCCCGCGAGCCAAGGCACCATGCACGGCCTTCTGGCCACCCTGATATCCGGGCGCGGATCGCAGCTGACCCCCGTCGCCGCCCCGATCGCATTGGTGCCGCTCGACACGGCCTCTAAAACAGCGTTCGGACGCATCTCCCAGGGGCAGCCTGATTATGCCCGCTATCGCACGCTTCTTCGCCGCACACTGGACGAAAGTTTCGCCGTTCTGATGCCGGTGTAAGTGTGTAAATGTCCCCACGACGTTTGAAGCCGGTGAACGGATGAGCCGGACATAGGGGACTATCCCGTTGCGATCGGTGCGAACCAACCTTCCCATGAACCAGCGATTGATGTCTGTTTTGAAGCCCGTGCGCGGTGGGTTCCTGGCCGCAACGGTCATCGCCGGCACAGCCATCGTCTCGGGTTCCATTGCGTTCGGTGCCAGCTCCAAACCCTCCCTCGGTTTGGCCAAGCCGCAAACCATCGCAATCACAGCGGCACCCCTCGGATCGTTCTCGCGATCTGGTGTAAGCGAACCGTCCAATGGCCGTGTCGTATGGCGAGGCGGCCTCGTCCTCTCTGCCGAAACAGATAAATTCGGTGGCTATTCTGGACTTCTTCTCTCCGCCGACGGCCGCGATCTACTGGCGGTCTCCGATGCCGGCGGTTGGCTGAAAGCCCGCATTGATTACAGCGGCGCCCGCCCCATTGGCCTCTCCGCCGCCTCCATCGGCTCCCTCGTTGCCCGCGACGGCAATCCCCTGCGCCGCAATCGCGAACGCGATGCGGAAGATCTATCCCTTGTCTCGGGCACGCTGGCCAAAGGCGAAGTCCTCGTGGCCTACGAGCAAAATCATCGCATCGTTCGCTACACGGTGTCGAACGGCGCCCCTGGGCGTCCTCTTCAGGTCATCGCGCCCCCCGCCGCACTGCGCAAATTCTCCCGCAATGGCATCGAAGCGATGACGGTGATGCGCGGCGGCCCGCACAAAGGCCGCATCGTCGCCTTTTCGGAAAACGCAGGCAGCAATGACCGTCATGCCGGTTGGATCTGGATCGGCGCCGACCCGAAACCGTTGAACGTCGTCTCGCGCGGCGGCTTCGCGCTCACCGCGGCTGCCTCTTTGGCTGACGGCACGCTGCTCCTCCTGGAACGCCGCTTCACAATATTCGAAGGCGTCCGCATGCGCCTCCGCCGCATTGATGCAGCCGCCGTCAAGCCAGGCGCGCTGCTCGATGGCGAGGTTCTGATCGAGGCCGACATGTCCGACGAGATCGACAACATGGAAGGCCTCGCCGTTCACACCGCCGAAAACGGCGACACGGTCCTCACCATCATCTCCGACGACAATTTCAATCGTACGCTCCAGCGCACGCTGCTCCTGCAGTTCACGCTGCTCCCGCGCGCCAAATCCTGATCGTGTTCCTGATCACAACACTGTAGCCACGAAAAAAGCGCGGATCGACCGATCCGCGCTTTTTCAAACCGTAAAAACGATGAGCCTTAAGCGGCAGCCGCAGCCTTCGACTTCACCAGATCGCGCTTCAGCTTCTGCAGCCGCGGCGAAAGCTGGTCGAGCGACGCCTTGAGCAGATAGGCATCCAGGCCGCCATTATGTTCGACCGAACGCAGGCCGTGGGCACTCACGCGAACCTTGACCGACCGGTCGAGCGCTTCGCTCGTCAGCGTCACATTCACGAGGTTGGGACGGAACACGCGCTTGGTGCTGTTTTCTGCGTGGCTGCGCAGCTGGCCGCTCATCGGCAGCTTGCCGGTCAATTCGCAACGACGGGTCATAGGTCGTATCTCCTGGGAAATTCGCGCCCGTCCCTGCCGGAGTGTCCCTGCCGGGGTTGGTCGCGCGGACCTGCCGATCCGGCACCGGTCCAAAAAACGAAGGGCCCCGCCGGAGGTCCAGCGGGGCAGTGGCGGTTCTATACTGACACCGCTTCACACCGTCAAGCGGGCCCAACCGGGGCCTTCCGGCGAATATCGTCCCGATTCCGGCCGCACTTCAGGGAAGTATTTACGAATTTCCGCCACCGTAGGGTCTTCGGAATACCGGGTTCTCCCCGGAGTTGTGTTTGTTCTGCGCCATGGGCCTCCCCGGCGCCGTTTGTGAGTGGTGTACCCATGTCGAGTCCCTGCGTCCGCGGCCGCCGCTGTGCCGCCCTCGGTCTTGCGGCCCTGGCCGTATTCGCCCAGTCGGCGGGCCTGAGCCCTGTCCCTCCAGCCCTCGCCGGCCCTTCAGCCGACGGCTCACTCGAGATATCTGGAAAATACTCCATTTATTTCAATGGCTTCGACATCGGGACGGTCCGCATTGACCAGCGCACCGCCGGCCGAACCTACTCCGCCAGCTCCGAAGTCCAGATTTCCGCTCTCCTGGGCGCGTTCCGCTGGAACGGCGTCACCCGGTCGGCGGGCACGATCTCCGCCGCCGCCCTTGAGCCCTCAGGCTACGACTTCCAGTACCAGGGCACGTCGAAGTCCGGCTCGGTCCGGATGGGCTTCACCAAAGGGACCGTCACCTCGCTGACGGCCATCCCCGAGACCATCGAGCCGGACGATTTCGTGCCGTTGAAAGAGGCGCACGTGAAATCCGTCGTCGACCCCTTGAGTGCCATCGTGGCCGTCAGCCGCCCCGCAGCCGACCCCTGTGGCCGCAAACTCGCGATTTTCGACGGCAAACAGCGCTTTGACCTGTCTTTGATCCCGGCCCGCCGCGAAGCCATCTCCGCTGGCCGTGACGGCGCCGCCGTCGAAGGCCTGGTCTGCCGCATCAAATACGCCCCTATTGCCGGCTACCGCGCCAACGCCGATACCCGCGCCCTCTCCGAATCCGCCGGCATCGAAGTGACCTTCCGCCCGATTCCGGAAGCGGGCCTCTGGGCACCGTATCGCGTCTCCATCCCAACGATAGCCGGAACGGTCACCCTTGAAACGACCCGGTACGACGTCAGCGCCCCCGGCCTCGCCGAGATCGCTTTGGTGGACTAGCGAACAACCAGCTATGAAAGCCCAGACGGGCGGCCATTCCCGGCCGCCCGTTTTGCTTTTTTCACTGTGCAGCCACCCCGCGCCGCCGCTAAGAAAACCTTGATCTCCCCTCCCGGCGGTGCAATGCCAGGGTCACCCCGCCTGCCGGGGACGCCACGCCAGAGGGCCGTTTATGGGCATCGACCTCGAATCCCGCATCCGCAACGTCACCGCGGTTCTGGGACCGACGAACACAGGTAAAACTCATCTCGCCATCGAACGCATGTTGGGCCACTCCAGCGGCATGATTGGCCTGCCGCTGCGCCTCCTGGCCCGCGAAGTTTATGACAAGATCGTCGCCCGCGTCGGCGTCGACAAAGTCGCCCTCGTCACCGGCGAAGAAAAGATCAAGCCCGAGCGCGCCCGCTACTGGGTCGCCACCGTGGAAGCCATGCCGCGCGATGTCGATGTCGACTTCCTCGCCATCGACGAAATCCAACTCTGCGCCGATCCCGAGCGCGGCCATGTCTTTACAGATCGCCTCTTGCACGCACGCGGCCGTTCAGAGACGCTGCTCCTCGGCGCCCAAACGATGAGCGGCGCGATTGGCGATCTCATCCCCGGCGCCAACTTCATTGCCCGCACGCGGTTCTCGCAACTCTCGTATGCAGGCGAAAAGAAAATCACGCGCCTGCCGCAACGCTCTGCCGTCGTCGCCTTCTCGGCCACCGACGTTTACGCCATCGCCGAATTGATCCGCCGCCAGCGCGGCGGCACCGCCGTCGTCATCGGCGCATTGTCGCCCCGCACCCGCAACGCGCAGGTCGCGCTTTATCAATCCGGCGATGTGGATTTTCTCGTTGCCACTGATGCCATCGGCATGGGGCTTAATCTCGATGTTGATCACGTCGCCTTCTCCGCGACGCGCAAATTCGACGGCCAGAACTTCCGCAATCTCACGCCGTCCGAACTCGCCCAGATCGCCGGCCGCGCCGGCCGCCATATGAACGACGGCACCTTCGGCGTCACCGGATCATGCGACCCCCTCGATCCCGAAGTCGTCGAACGCATCGAGCAGCACACCTTCGATCCGGTGCGCGTCCTCCAGTGGCGCAATCGCGAACTCGACTTCCGCACGCTGGGCCGCCTCCGCGAAAGCCTGCGGACACTTCCCAACGAACATCGCCTCACACGCGCCCGCATGGCCGACGACGTCATCGCCCTCGAAACCGTTTCCGACGATGATGAGATCGCCCGTCTGGCCACGTCGCCTGCCGCCGTGCAGCGCCTGTGGGAGGTCTGCCAAGTCCCCGACTATCGCAAGATTTCGAACGCCAATCACGCCGAACTCATCGCCACGCTGTACAAAGACTTGATGAGCCCGGAAGGTCGCATCGCCGAGGATTGGTTCGCCCGCCAGGTGGCCATGGCCGATCGCACCGATGGCGATATCGATACGCTGGCCACCCGTCTTGCCCACATCCGCACCTGGACGTTCGTCTCCAACCGCGCCGACTGGCTGAAAGACCCCGCCCACTGGCAGGGCCGCACCCGCGCCATCGAAGACTCATTATCTGATGCGTTGCATGAATGCTTGACGCAGCGCTTCGTGGATCGCAGAACCAGCGCTCTCATGAAGGGTATGCGGGATAAAGAAGAGTTGAACGCTGAGATCAAAGACGACGGTTCCGTAAACGTAGAGAGCCATTACGTGGGCCGCCTGCGCGGCTTCCGCTTCACGCCGGATGCCCAAGCGGAAGGCGTGCACGGCAAGGCTGCCCGCAGCGCCGCCGCGCACGTGCTCTCCGGCGAACTCGCCATGCGCACCCGCCGTGTCGCCGCCGCCCAATCGGACGCTTTCAAAATCGATCGGAAGGGGCAGATCCTCTGGCGCGGCGAAGAGATCGCCAAACTGGTCGCTGGTGAAGACCCTCTGAAGCCGTCGGTCGAATTGCTAGTTGATGAGCACATCTCCGGGCCCGATCGCGAAAAGGTACAAACTCGTCTTGAAACGTGGCTGTCTGAACACATCACCGGCAAGCTGAAGCCCCTCGTCGAACTCTCGAATGCTGAGGACGTGACCGGCCTTGCGCGCGGCATTGCGTTCCGGATGAAGGAGAACTTCGGCGTCCTGAAACGCGAAGTTGTTGCAGACGAACTCAAGAGCCTTGATCAGCCGTCACGCGCACAACTGCGCAAGTATGGCGTCCGTTTCGGTGCGTTCAACATTCACTTCCCGCAGCTTTTGAAGCCTGGCCCCGCCGAATTGACACGTGCGCTGTGGTCGCTGAAACACGCAGCCGCCGCCGGCCTTGACCCGGATAATCTGCCCGAGCCGCCTCGCGCCGGATTGACCTCCGCGCCAGCGACCCCCGATCTCCCGGAGGCCTTCTACCGCTCGTGCGGGTATCACGTCTGCGGACCGCGCGTGATCCGCTTCGACATGCTGGAACGCTTGGCCGACATGATCCGGCCGCTGCTCGCCTGGCGCGCCAATCGCGATCCTGAAGCAAAGCCACCAAAGGGCTCGACGGGCGACGGCGGCTTTATTGCCACGCCGGAGATGATGTCGATCCTCGGTTGCTCACCCGATGAACTCGGCAAAGTGCTCAAGGCCCTTGGCTTCCGGCTGGATCGCCGCCCGGTGAAGTCAGCACCCGCCGCCGCAGTTGCGGAACCCGCAGCTGCCGGGGAGATGATTGAAGAAACGTCCGAAACGCCGGCAGTAACGCCGTCCGCCGACGCAACCGTTCTAGAGCCCGTCGCCACCGCAGAGGCCGCAACGGAAACACCGCCCACCGCTGAACCGGCCGTCGCCTCAGAAGAGTCCGCGCCTGCCGATGCCGCCCCAGAAATCCAATACGAAGATGTCTGGCGTCCACGCCGTCATCACCGCGAGGCCCATGAACGCGGCGAGGGCCGCCCGGAACACCGCCGCCGCGAGCGTCACCATCACGGCAATCGGCCCAACGGCAACAATCAGCCCCCACCGGCTGCATCAGCCGGCGACGGATCAACAGTTGCCGCGGCTCCCGCTGCCCCCGCCGAAGGCGTCACATCGGATCGCCCGAACAGGAACGATCGCGACCGCAATCGCCGTCCCGAAGGCCGCAACGATCGTGATCAAAAGCGCGCCAGCGGCGATCGTCCGCAGCAGGGCCAGCGCAACGAACCGCGCCGCAACGATCAACGCCGCGACGACCAGCGCCGTGACAATCGCGGCGAACGCGGCGATCGCCGGCGTGAGGATCGCAATCAGCCCCGCGCCATCACGGCAGCCCCGCCGCGCGCCAAAGCCGGAGCGGAAGCCGATAGTCCCTTCGCCGCGCTCATGGCCCTGCGCTCGCAACTCGAACAGACACGCCGCGATAAAGGCTGAGTATGGCAGAGGGTGCGGACAGCGTTTCTAAGCCGGGCACCTCCGCCGCCGTCTCGCAGCGTCTCGACAAATGGCTTTGGTGTGCGCGTCTCGCTCGAACGCGCACGCAAGCCGCAGCCCTCGTGTCCGGCGGCAAGATCCGCATCAACCGGATCAAGACCGATAAACCGGCCCACGCCGTAAAAGTTGGTGACGTCATCACGGCATCGCTGGGCCCCAAAGTCCGGGTGCTCGCCGTCAAGGCCTTGGGCGACCGGCGCGGCTCTGCCGAAATAGCGCGCCTGCTCTTCGACGACCTTACGGCCCCCGTCACTCCGCCCGACGGCAAGTCCAAACCGGAACCGGAAATTCCATCGGGCCTGCGCGACAGTGGCGCCGGCCGGCCCACCAAGCGCGATCGCCGTCTGACCGACCGGCTCAAAGGAGATTTCTGACCGCCGCCAAGTGTTACGAGCCTTCGCCAGGCTCGCGCCTTTTTTCGCATTGTGCGGCTTCGGCGACGCCGCTATGAGACCTCACCGCCATGAGCAACGCGGGGTCGGAATCGGCAGCCCATCCGGTTCGGAACAGGACACGAACGCATGACCTACATCGTCAACGACAAATGCATTAAGTGCAAATACACTGATTGCGTCGAGGTGTGCCCCGTCGACTGCTTCTATGAAGGCGAGAACATGCTCGTCATTCACCCGGACGAGTGCATCGACTGCGGCGTCTGCGAACCCGAATGCCCCGTCGACGCCATCAAGCCCGACACTGAACCCGGCCTCGAGAAATGGCTGGAGCTGAACCGGGAGTACGCCGATAAGTGGCCGAACCTGACGGCCAAGCGGTCCGCTCTCCCTGACGCCGATGCCCATAAGGACGAAGCGGGCAAATTCGAGAAGTATTTCTCCGCCAATCCCGGCGAGGGCGATTAAGAAGACAAGCAATTGATTTGGTTGATCGATTTAACCCGCCAGTCAGGTGAAACCGACAATTTTAGACGATAGAAGTATCTAGCCGCTGGCTGCATCCAAACGTTGCGTTTAGCCCTTTTGCAGGCCCGCGCGGCCGTGCCCTTCATTTTCAGTGAAGTTTGTGATATCGTCATCCTCAAGTCGTGAATCTGAGGAACTGAGCAGGAACATAAGTGGTCAAAATGTGTACCGCTTGGCCTGCCAGTCTCTTGGCGCGCTTCGAGGTTCGCACTGCAACACGATCAGCACTGCGGCACCATCGACAACAAGGATGGGGATGACGGCGCGTCCTAGACGCCCAATATGAGGACATTCAGTCGGTTAGGGGGGACCTGACCGTGACAACAAGCCTGCGGCCCAACGAGGCAGGCGGTGGTTTCCTTCGGGGAGCCGCTCAGGCCATCACGATGAAGTTGACCGTTCAAGTAGCCCTTTGAGAGTGAGCGACGCGCAATGACCCAGAAGAAAAAGACTTCGGTGAAAGCTACGGCAGCCAAGGTCGCCGCTCAACCCGAAAAGTCTGGCGCCAGTTCTTCAGCGGCGCGCACTGTGGCATCAAACGCACGCCCTGTTGCTGCAGCAGCACGCAAGTCGGCCGCAACGGCGAAGGACCTCAAGAAGCCCGTTTTAGCGAAGGTTACGGTCGCAGCGAAGGCACCCGCTGTTCCGGCCGCCAAGGCTGCGCCGGTTGCGAAAGCTGCATCCGCCAAGCCCGCCGTCGCCGCCAAGCCCGCCGTCGCCGCCAAGGCTCCGGCCGCCGCGAAAGCGCCTGCAAAAACACCTGTAATGTCGGTCAAGGC
The DNA here is from genome assembly GCA_002279935.1 of Hyphomicrobium sp. 12-62-95. Taxonomy (GTDB): domain Bacteria; phylum Pseudomonadota; class Alphaproteobacteria; order Rhizobiales; family Hyphomicrobiaceae; genus JAGVSR01. The sequence continues at coordinate 225,811 of NCCZ01000003.1, forward strand.
TCCTGCCGCAGCCGCAGCGCCCGCGAAGAAAGCGGCGGTGCCCGCTCAGCCGCGTTCGGAAGCCGCCAAAGCCGCGCAAGCGTTCGCCGCCCATCGCGCACAGGCAGCCCAGGCGTCGGCCCCCGCAACCGCACCTGCTCGTGCCGTTCCTGCATCGGTTTCCAAGACGTCTGCGAACACCAAGATCGCGGCGCCGGCCAAGCCCGCGGCTCCAGCAGTCGCCGCTAAAGCTCCCGTGGCCGCCAAACCGGCCGCCGCCGCACCGGTATCGCCCAAAGCGATCGCCGAGAAGGCTGCTGCTGCACGCGTCGACGCCAACAAGAAGCCCGTCAACTCGCGTCACGGCTTCAAGACCAACGAATTCATTGTCTATCCGGCGCATGGCGTTGGCCGCATCATCGGAATTGAAGAGCAGGAAATCGCCGGCATGTCGCTGGAACTGTTCGTCATCAATTTCGAGAAGGAAAAGCTCACCCTGCGCGTGCCCACCGGCAAGCTGCAGAGTGTCGGCATGCGCAAGCTCGCCGATGACGACATCGTCAAGCGTGCGATGGAAATCCTCAAGGGCCGCGCCCGTATCAAGCGCACCATGTGGAGCCGCCGCGCCCAGGAATACGTCGCCAAGATCAACTCCGGCGACCTGATCTCCATCGCCGAAGTCGTCCGCGACCTCTACCGCTCCGAAGCCCAGCCTGAGCAGTCCTACTCTGAGCGTCAGCTCTACGAGGACGCACTCGACCGTATGGCGCGCGAAATCGCCGCCGTCGAAAAGTTGGACGATCGCGGTGCGGTTCAGCGCATCACCGAGGTGCTCTCCAAGAGCGCCAAGGGCCGGCGCATCGCCGAAGACGGCGCCGCCACCGCCACCGATGGCGACGAAGTCCAAGCCGCCTGAAATCGCGACGATTAAACAACTGCAAGCGCCCGGTAATCACTCACCGGGCGTTTTGTTTTTCGACCTTGGCCGGACCTACGGTCCACTCGCTAGACCCTCCGGCACGTCTTCGATCACATCGGCCGACGCCAGTCCGATAAATGGTCCGTTGCGCCTTTCAATGAAGCCGCGCACGCGCACAAGGCGGCCTTTTAGAAGTTTGAGGCGGGCGGTCGTCGCATCCCGGTCTGGCGTTCCGCGCAAATCCACCGCAGCCGTGAAATCCCATCGCCAGTTCCGTCCGAAATTCAAAAAGACATCGCGGCGGGTCGATCCCACGTCGGTCACCCAACCCTCGACGATCTGAAATGTACCCGTCAGCCGCTCCAGCGTTCGCGTATGCCGCGCTGGCCGGATCGCATAGGCCGGGTTCGCCCACAGCCCGGCGCCTTTGGCGCGCGCAACCGCCTCTCGCGCGAAGAGATCGCGGGCGCAGCCCGTCTCGCCCGGCAGCGGCGCGACACGCGCAAGCCCTTCATCCACCAATGCCGACTGGATCCACCGGCCGTCGCCGGAAACCGCGTGCGCCACCGTCCGCCCATATCGATCGCGAAACGAATGCGCCGCCCCAAGACGCAGCACTTTGTTTTGCAACAACCTGTCGAGCGCTGCCTTCGCCTCGGCTTCAAGGGGCCAATCCTCCGGCGGCGTCGGAAAATCCCGCGCAGTCGGCACAAGGATGCCCGACAAACGCAACTCGCTACCGTCGTCCAGCATCAACGATTGACCGCTTGCAATCGCCGTCAGCGACCGCAATTCCGTCGCGTCGGGTGGGCAGGCATGCACGGGATGCACGTTCCACGCAGCCGCCCCCAGAGCGGCGCCCGCCAACACACTGAACCGGCGATCGGTCTTCATGATAACTGTGGCCTGCTAAGCCTCACAAAACGCCAAGTATCACTGTCGCACGGCCTGCAGGTGTGCGCCAATAGGGATCACAAGAGGAAGTCGTCGGCCTGCAGCAGTGACTTGGCCACATTGAGGATCGTGATCGAAGAGTCGACCTGAGAGAGTTGAATGACGCTATGCCCGTTGATCTCATGTGTGAGGTCAAGAACATCGAGATACGATTCAAATCCGAAGCTCGAAAGATCGATCAGATCGCCGTTCGCCCGCGGATGAAGCTGCAGCTGGAAATCGGCGATGGTATCCTGTCCAAAGATGTCAGCGAACACAAACGTGTCCTGCCGTGTGCCGCCAACCAAGATTTCATTTCCAGAACTACCCTTGATCCAATCTGATCCCGCGCCGCCCTCGATCTGCTCCAGTCCATTCACCTCGACACCTGAGAGATCGAGAACATCATTCGCCGTATGCAAGCGAAGGATGTCGAACCCATCGCCGAAATCCATGATTTCGATCGATGCGAGTGACGCCGATCCCCCGCTGATGAAGAGAATATCGTCTCCCTGCGACCCTTGAATCGTATCGATTCCTTCGCCGCCATCAAACGTATCGTTTCCTTCTAGGCCGGTGAATAAAAAGACATCATCGCCATCTCCGCCGAACAACACGTCGTGATGCGCACCCCCGACGATGACGTCATTGCCCGAAGACCCAATCACAGTATCAGGTCCGCCGCCTGCCAAAATGCGCTCGATGCCGCTCACTTCCACCATCGACAGGTCGATATAGTCGGCTGTGTTCTCAAATTTTAGAACATCAAAGCCATCTCCACCTTCGATCGCTTCGATGCCCGCCAGCAGCACGTTCACCGATTGGCCGGTCGGACCAGTCGTCAACGCCGCTCTGACGCCAATGACGTCGTCTCCAGCGGTTCCGCGAATTTCATCAAACCCAGTTCCGCCATCATAAATATCGTTGCCGGCGTTTCCGGAAGCCCAGAACACATCGTCGCCACCACCACCCAGGAGCGTGTCCTGCCCCCATAATCCGAAGAATTCGTCTGGACCTGCTCCGCCCACCAGCACATCCGCGATCGATGTCCCAAACAGTGCCAGACCGGGCACTACGCCTTGCGCTCGGAGCACAAAGGTCGTCTCCGTTTCAGCCGGTCCATCGCTGCCCGTCAGCCGGATAACAAGATCTCCCTCGAAATCCTGCGGAACGGTCCCTTCAAACCGCAGCAAAAGAGGGTCAAACGTCAGCCAATCAGGCATAGCGCTGCCATTGGCCAGCGAGGCACGGACAAAGACGGCTTCACCTTCCGGATCGGTAAACAGATCGCTTGGAATATCGAAGATCCAATCGGAGCCAGATTCGGCCTCGATTTCTCCGATCGGATCGCCGCTGACAACCGGCGCCTCATTATCGATGATCGTGATATTGATCCGGCCTATCGTGATGCCGCCGTTGCCGTCAGACACCGAATAGGTGAGTTCCATAAGGCCCGCTTGCCCGGGCGCCGCCGCAACCTGCACGTCGCCGCCAACTGTCAGGCTGGCATCAAACCCCGCGGTCAGGCTCTCCACCGCCACGATGGTGAGCGTGTCGCCGTCCATATCCCGGTCGTTGGCCAATAGCAGCGTCTTGGGAATGAGGGCCGACCTCGCCCCCGACACCAGACCCAGATCGTCACCGGCGACAGGTGCGTCATTCAAAAGCGGACCAGCGGCCTGCGCTGCGGTCCCGATCGCTGCCGCATCCCAGACAAAGTCATTCTCAAAGCCCACGGCCGCGATCGATCCGCCGCCAAAAAAATCCTGCAGCACGATGCGTGATCCATCAACCAACCGCAAAATCACATCGGCGCCGGAAGCCGATTGAAATGCGCTGACCTGATGGGGCTCGAAACCAAAAATGCGTAACGTATCGACACCAGACGCCGCTCCACCTGGCACAATCGTGTCGTTGCCGTCTCCCGCAACGTAGACGTAAAGATCGTTGCCCATACCGCCGTCGAGAATGTCATCGCCTCGCCCACCTTGAAGACGGTCTTTTCCGTCAAGTCCAATGAGGACGTTCGAAGCGTCATTGCCGCGAATGAGATTGTTGCCAACATTTCCTTGGCCGGTCACCGCCGCTCCCGTGAGCGTGAGATTCTCGACGTGCTCTGTCAGCGTATAGTCGATCGATGCAATGACCTCATCGAAGCCGGACGTCGCCGCCTCCGTCACAACATCGCCCGCGGAGTCGACGACATAGCGATCATCGCCCCGTCCACCGGCCATGACGTCGGCTCCGGTGCCGCCATCCAATGTGTCGCGGCCCGCTCCTCCGGTCAGTCGGTCGTTGCCGCCCCCGCCGGAAAGATCGGCACCTGTATTGAACTCTCCCGGAATGCGAGCAGAAGCGATGACAATGAGATCGTTGTCCTGCTCATTGCCGCTGATTTGATCGCGCACCTCGGTCTCGCCGTCGGATGGACGGTCAAAAATCGGCGTTTCCGGTGCCGCATCCAACGCGTCGTGCAGCAGCGAGTTGCCTTGCGCAAACTGCGCCGTATTCCAGAGCTTGCTGGGATTGGGAGGTCCGGAGCCACCTGGAAATGGGAATGGCGTCTCCTCGCCCAGTTCATAGAAGTTGATGCCAAGCATCCCCTCCGAAAAGTCGACGACGCGGATAACGGCTTCCGAAACCCGGTCCGGGTCGATCTGTTGAAACACGAAGTCCTGGCCCGAGATCGACAAGAACGACTCTCCGTAAACCGGGCCCGCGTTCCAAACGTGGATAAGAAGATCGTTGCCATCCCGATTGAAGGCGACCTGATCTGTAATCGTGATGCGTCCGTCCCAGGATCCCGACCACGTGCCATCGAGCGGCACCTGGCTTGCAAGATAAAAGAAGCCTGGATCATCCATACCGCCGAGAGGCCCCGGTCCAGGATTTTGCGGCAGGTTTGCAAACGTCGCGCCTCCGATGACGGGCGAAATGGCGCCGAGAATGGGAAACAATTCCGATCCGTCGAAAGGCCCGGCATCTGGAACGAGAAAATTGAATGGAACCAGAAGCCGATCGCTATCGTCGGCGCCTTCAATCACAAATTCAGTCACGCCGCCTCGGGCGGACAGCGACGAGAGAATGAACGTATCCGCGCCCTCGCCCCCATTCGCGAGACTGCGGCCCATGCCCGAAATGATCGTATCGTCGCCGTCGCCACCGCTGAGTTCGATATCGTAGCCCAAAGGACTGGCACCCGTCAGAACCGATGCGGTCCGGCCGCTGATGAGATCCTGTCCGTCTCCGCCCTCGACACCGAGCAATGTCGAGCTTGCATAAATAAGATCATCCCCTTTTGAAGCGATCATCCATTCCAGCGAACGGGCCCATATCCCGCCGTCGGTAAATTCCCCGTCCTGGTTGGCGGCCCCGACCAAAACAATGTCTGGGCGGTCGGATGGGGCCATGAGCAGGCCAGACGACTGATCGGAAAAATCCATCAGATCGCCCTGGGTGTCGGGCATCTCCTGCTCGAAGTCCAACTCCAAGCGGACATTTTCGAAATTGACGCCTTCACCAAAGAGCACCGTATCGCTCTCGTCGTACCAACTCAGCTTGTCGATCGAGAACAGCTTGTCGATGAAGCTGCCGCTATGAAAGGCAAGGAAATCCGGTGATAAATGCGGAACCGGACTATCCCCCGCAGTGATCAGAACCCGGCCGACGCCGGCATAGTTGAGGCGGTCGCTACCATCGAGTGCGTAATCGAGGTCAGGTTGCCCCCCGTGATAGTAATTGACGCCGCCACTCCAATCGAACACGTCGTCGTCACGGCCACCATAAAACTTTTCAAGGATCGTGCTGTTGTGGGTCCCCTTCAGGCGATCTTCTCCATCGCCGGAAAGAATCGTATCGAAGCTCAGATTATTTGTGAGCTCAATGTAGTCTTCTGAGAAATTGCCGAGCAGCGTTTTTGTCCCGGTGGTGAACGATAACCACTGCGACGGCATGTTTTGCGCGATATCGATCCCGATGTAGTAGAGCAGGCTCGCCACGACCGATGATGAATTAGCCGTTGGCAGCGGGCTGAACGGAAGATTCAATGCGAAGTACGAATAGTTCTGCTGGTCGATCTGACGGCCGTTCGACAGACTGATGGCCCAGTCGCTCGCCGGCGTGAAGCTCGGAAGGACCGTCGACCCACGCCACCAAGGCGTTGAAATAACCTCCCGCAGTGCGTCGCCGGTCAGGTCTCCATTCGACGATGACAACGTTCTTATCTCGTCGGCTCCAGCAACGCCGAGCAAAGTCGGACCAAAAAGTCCGGGCTCGTACGTGCCTTCAAGGACCCGCCAGATCTCTTGCGAACTGCCGTCGTCGAATTCATCCTGCTGAAAGACGAGCAAAAGGTGATCCGCTCCGATCATCCACAATCCGGCTTCCTTGATGAGTTCACGCTCAATTCGCAGCTTGGCCATTGAGTCCTCCGTCGTGGATCAGGGTGCAATCACGTGCGCGGCAAAAGGCGGCCGCCGCGAAGCACATGGGCGTCGCGCGGGCATGGCTGGAGTGGCGAACGGATGGGGGCGCGGTGAGCCGGCGAGGCGGTAACCGGCGGTGGCGAGTGAGCACATACGCACATGAACACCAGGAACGCAGGAGGTGCTCACTGCCGCCCAACACTCCTGCTGGCACCCGGGCGCTCGTCCACCGGAGATTGCAAGAGGAAGAGGCCTACGGGCAGCGGACACCCGTTAAGGTTTTATCAATAACTAACATACCGCACACGGATCGAGTCAACGGGTTCTGATAAAAACGTTATTAATCGTTCAAAATCAGAACATAACGGAAGCCGGATGACGGTACCGCTCCAGTGCGTGCATATGGCAGGTAAAAATCGCCAGCATACTGAACACGCAAGCAAAAATTGAAATGAGGTTGAGGTAAAGCGGCGGCCGACGGCGCGCACGGATGGATGGCCGTCGCCCCAGTGTTGGCCGGAAAGTGGGTCAAACGTTAACCACGCTAAACGGAAGCTGAGCCCCTCCGCGGCACGCGCCCCACCCGCCAACCAGTGCTCTGCGACCGTCGCGGCCACACGCTGATCGCGCACGTAGGCATTGGGATCGAGCGCGTCGCTGAGCCGCTTCCACATGGTGTCCGGATCGCCGGTGCCCTCCTGAGCCTCATGCATCGCAACGGTGCCGTCATAGTGCGTGTACGCGGCGTCGAAGATGGCCCGTTCGTCGATGCCGCCCAGGTTCGGCGCGTCGATCGGCATGTCCAAAACGTGTAGGATCGGCGGATGGGAATATCGGCCGCGCCCGGCCGTTCAATTGAAGAACCCAAAAGGGTCCCGCGTCCAATCGGCCGTTATGTAGAGAGGGAGTTGAACGTCATGGCGAACCCGCAACCCGCACAAAATGGTGGCATGATGGGAATGGGTCTTCGCGCCACGCCGCCCCCCGCGCCAGGTTCGCCGTTCGCGGCATCCGCCAATCAAACGTCAGGTCTGTCCGTCATCGGCACGGACCTGACCATCCTCGGCCAGAACATCGCGATTATCTCGCAAAACAAGCTCCAGATCGATGGCGATGTTCGCGGCGACGTCGTTGGCAAGCAGGTGACGATCAGCTCAGAGGGGTCCGTCATCGGCACCGTCTCGGCCGAAAAAATCGAAGTCCATGGCGGCATCAAGGGTGCCATTCGTGCAGCCGTCGTAGTGGTCCACCCCACTGCCGAAGTTGACGCCGACATCCTGCATCAATCGCTATCGGTTGCAGAAGGCGCGCTTCTTGAAGGCAGCCTCAAGAAGTCAAAAGACCCTTCTGAACTCATCCCAAATCTGGATCCGGGCAGCTACGCATCCAAGACATCCGCGCTCGTCTAACGGGGAGGGGCCGTCAGCCGCGCAGCCACCTCAGGCCGCGCGGCTGACGAGGATCTTGTCGATGCGCCGCCCATCGAGATCGACCACTTCGAAGCGCCATGAATTGTGCTCGAAGCTCTCGCCCACATCGGGCAGCCGGTGCAGCACATTGAGCACAAGGCCCGCCACCGTTTCGTAATCGGCCTCCGGATCGAGCGGCATCGCGATCCGTTCTGCAAATTCGTCCACCGGCATCCAACCCGCAACGAGAAACGACCCGTCGTGGCGCACGACGAACGCCGGTTCGTCCTCGCCCTCTTCCTGGAATGCCCCCGTGATCGCCTCCAGCACGTCGCTCGACGTGATGATGCCCTCGAAGTGTCCATACTCGTCGAACACCAGCGCCATATGCACCGTTGAAGATCGGATAGCCTTCAACACATCCAGCGCCCGCGTATTGTCGCTGACCACCGGCGCTATTTGAATATCGGCGACCGCTCGAATGTCCTGCAGCTCTCCTGCCGCTTCCTGGGCGGCAAGCCGGTCGTAGAGATCTTTGACCGTTACGACACCCACGATCTCATCCGCATCCCCGTCTTGAACCGGAAGCCGCGACCGCTTCGTCGCGCGCAGCTTGGCGAGGATATTCAAAGGCGGATCGGCAAGATTCAAAATTTCCACATCGCGCCGCGGCGTCATCAATCCCGTCGCGGTGCGATCGGCAAGGCGCATCACACCCGCGATCATCTCCTTCTCTTCCGCCTCCAGCACGCCAGCGCTTTCGGCTTCCGCGATGATCGTCTTGACCTCTTCTTCAGTGACGCGCTGTTCCGACTCTCCATGCTGTCCAAGCAGGCGCAAAATCAATTTACCCGACGTATCGAGCACCCAGACCACGGGCGCTGATAACCGCGACAGGATCGCCATCGCCGGCGCAACGCGCGCCGCCACCCGTTCCGGATCGCGCAGTGCGATCTGCTTGGGCACGAGTTCGCCGACGATCAGCGACAGATACGTAATTGCCACTACGACCATAATCACACCGACGGTGTCGGCCGCCGTATCCGAAAGCCCCTGCGTCTCCAGCCAGTCTGCCAGCCGCGCGCCGAGCGTCGCCCCCGAGAACGCACCCGACAGCACGCCGACGAGCGTAATCCCGATCTGCACAGTCGACAGAAACCGGCCCGGATCTTCCGCCAGCCGCATGGCCGTCCCGGCCCCGGACGATCCCTGATCACGCATCACCTGTAGCCGGGCGGGACGCGACGACACCACGGCCAATTCGGACATGGCGAGCAAGCCGTTCAGAACAATAAGAACGACGACGACGGCAATTTCGATAAACAACGGGGGCCTAGGGGTTTTGCCCGACAGCAACGTGATGGCGGCGGGCTTCGGCACACAATATAGACCAATTGGCTAAGCCGATGCCATATGGATGATCGCGCGCGCCAACGCACCCTTAGCGGCGCCTGAATAAACCGGATCGGCTATGCAATTCAAAATTCCTGAGCCGAATGAACCGGTCCACCCCGAATATGCACGCCTCCTCGACGAGATCGACCGCCTCGCTGAGAACCTCGACCGCCGGTTCCGCATTCCCCTAACGAACGTCCGCTTCGGCTGGGACCCCATCATCGGCTTCGTCCCGATCGCCGGCGACCTCGTCACCGCCATGCTTGCGATTAAGATTATTCTCGCCGCCCGCCGCCTCGGCGCCGACAAAGCCCTCATACGGCGCATGGCCGCCAATTCCGCCACCGACATCGCCATTGGCCTTGTGCCAATCATCGGCACGATATTCGACATCTTCTATCGGGCCAACGTCCGCAACGTGGAAACGCTCAAAGACGAAATCCGCCGCCGCCGCAACCCCGCAGCCTGATCGGCGCTACTATCCCCAAACGCGTCCACCGCGCGGCGTATCGATCTGATAGTCGCTCGCGTGCCGCGTAAAAAATGTCTCACCGAACCGCCGCGCTTGCCCGATGGGATCATCAGGATCGCGCGCCACCTCTCCCCGTGCATTCCCGATCCCGTGCACGACTCCAGCGAATGTCCCGCGCGTGTAGCGCGTATATTCCTGCATTTGCGACACGATCCCCCCCGACACCATCGGAAACGTCTCCTCCGATGCCAGCACCAGACCAATGCGCTTGCCCATCATCTGCCGGATCACGTCCGCCGATCCCGGATAGGAGGCCGCGTAATAACAAAATGACCGGTCAAAAAACGCCTTCAACTGCGCCGACGCGCCATACCAATAGACCGGCGTTGCCGCGATGAAGCCGTCCGCCGGCAGGAACCGGTTCAGAAATACGTCGCGGAAGTTATCCTCGATCGCGCACGACCCATCGGCCTGCCGGCATTGCCGGCAATCGCGCAAGAAACCCGCCAGAACGTCGTCCGCATAGACGAAATCCACCGCGTGTCCCGCCCCCGCGAGCCCGTCCCGGACGGCCTCCGCCATCAATGCGGAATTCCCGTTTCGCCGCGGGCTCGAGGAGAGAATGAAGGCTTTCATGGTTGATGGGGTCCGCTTCGGTTCCGCAAGGGTTGGTGGATAAAATCACGGGCGCGCCCGCAGGGAAAGTCTCACTGCTGCAGCGCAAAACTCCTGTGCGAAGGAAACGCTCAGAACTGTGATCAAATCAGTCTAATGTCCGGCCCGCGGCCGCTTTGCGGACGCCGCGCCGCGGTTGAGCAGCGCGCCAATTTGGGGAAGACCGGGTCAGTCGCTTAAGCGGCGGCCCCCAGGGAGACCACAGCATGGATCTGACAAGCATTCTCGTTCAAGCCGCAGCTGGCGCCATCGGCGGCAACGCTACGGGAGCCGCAGCCAAGAACATCAGCCTCGGCCCGATCGGCAACACCATCACCGGCGCATTAGGTGGCGGCCTCGCCGGTCCGATCCTCGGCGGCCTCCTCGGCATGGGCGGCGGTGACATGTCGGCCGGCCTCGACTTCGCAGCCATCGCTCAAGGCTTCGCCACCGGCGGCGTCTCCGGCGCTCTGACTGCCGCCGTCCTCGGCTTCATCAAATCGAAGTTCATGGGCCGCTAACACCCTGACACCAAAGCGGCGGAGCACCCCGTGCTCCGCCGTTTCTATTCACCCAATCCTAGAAATTTAAACGGCTTCGTTTCCTTAAACTGCCCGTTCGCCATGCCCGAATAAATAGTCTTTTGACCCGGCCCGAGATCGAGCTTCATCACCTTGCCCGTCTCAGCCGATAGATCGAATTTCGCCAGATCCACCCAGAACACGTTCGGCGTCAGCACGCTCTCGAAGAAGTATAGCCCGCGCTTGTGATCGATCACGGTCCGCCACCGGGTAGAGGAAATGTTCGGCTGATCCGGCGTCGAAATCCCGAAGGGCACCGACGCATTGCGGATCACGCTAAACGCGCTCGCGATCGTCTCCACCGCGTTGTCCGTCTTTGGGATCGCATTGACGTAAAACGACGCCCGCGCAAAGCGGTCCGCCGCCCGGTTCGTCCCCGGCAACATCACCGTCCCGCCGATCTCTTTCCAATACGCGTTCAGCGCCAACTGCTGCTCAAACGCCGGAGAATTGGTCATTACCTGATACTGACGGCCATGATGAATCACCTGCTTTCCGCCGATGTATTCGATAATCGCGCTGTCGCCGCTCGTGTCCGAAAGCGAGAGATGCACCGTCGCCAGCATGTCCGAGCCCGGCACCTTCGCCGTCACAAGCGTGAACGGCTCCTTGCGCAAAGCCTCGACCGCCTCCGCAACTGTCGCGTGCTGGTCGAGCACGAATTGCGCCCATGCTGAAATCGCCAACCCCGGCGTCTTGCCGTCATACTCAGGATACTCCGATTCAACGAGCCACAGCACGTTGGCGACCAGCCCCGCCTCGTTCAGCCCGTCCGTCGTCGCGATGTCATAGCCCGACGCGATCACGCTGCCGTACTTCGATGTCCATTTGATTGAATTCGGCCCCGTCTCCCCGGTCCGCGCCATGCCTTTAGGAAAAACCCAGAGATTGGTCCCGATATCCTCTTTCCAATCCATCGATCGTCCGGTGACGATCTGCCCCCCGCCACCCTGATACACAAACCGCGTGCACGCCTCCGCGATTGGCACACTAAACGCGGCCGCAATGACACCAGCACCCAATATCCCAATCCACCGTTCACGCCACATCACACGCCTCGCAATCCAATGATCCCAGGTCCATGCTGCCCCTAACACCCGACCCCGTCCAGAGCTTCCCGGAATGTTCATCGGGCAATCGACCCTGAGGCCGCCCCGCACACCTTCACTCACCAGACCTTAACGCCGATGCGGTAGCCTAGCGGGCCGGGAAACCTCGAACACCGCGGCCGGAGGAGTTAAGCGTCGTGCTCTCGGGCGGATTGATACTTCTCAGCGCATACGTGCTTGTACCGGTGGCCATCGCATGGCTGATCGTGCGCGCGAATGTTCGCACCATCGCCAAAGCCTACGGCATCTGGATTGGCTTTCTCGTCGTCGCCTTCGGTCTACTATCCAGCACATCATTTTCGGAAGGCATCGGCTGGTCGCTCATTATCGCCATGTTCTACACGACGCCCGTCGTCCCCGTGCTCTGCCTGATCATGAACATCTGGAGCTGGTCCCGCGCCCGCTTGGCAGCGGCCTAATCAAACGAACATACCACCGCGCGCCCACACTCCGGTGTCATCCTCGGGCTTGTCCCGAGGACCCATCCGCCCACACGGTTGGTGTCGAATGTGTGCGCGATTGTAGTGTAATGTGATCGCCTATTCATTACTGCTTTTCGAATCAAACCTCAATGCCAGGCAGCTATGAAAGATGAAAATAACTGTTGCACACTTATCGAAAGATCGACTGAGTACCTTGCCGCAAGATGAGCGCGTAGCACTATTACTTGTCGGTCATGTGCTCAATGAATTGACAGTTCTTCACAAACTCTACCATGCCTCGCAGAACCCATTGAAGGAGGCAACCAGAGTTGAGAGGGACGCTCAAGCCATTCAGACAATGATTTTGATGAGAACGTTGCTCGGAAAAAGCGTCGAAGCCTGGGACCTGTATCGCAGCAAAATTGCACCACTTGTAAAGCGAGTAGGCTCAAGTCTCCCGCCCGAATATTACGTGGCGGTCAAAAAAATAAATGTAGAATTCAACGATCCTAGGCTGACAAGAATCCGAAACAATGTCGCTTTCCACTACAAAGACCAACATGATTTGATCGAGCAGCATTGGTCCGATGTGGACTTCGCTACTGCGGGATATTATTACCTTTCCGAGCTAAACTTGAATTCACTCTACTTAGCCTCTGAAGTTGTGGTCACAGAGGTGCTTGCTCAGCTATCTGGGGAAAAATGGGTTCAGTCCGATATGTCCAACGATCGCGCACAATTTGGTTTCTCAGAGGCAGTTAAGTTAGCAGGGGAAATACCTGTGGAAATAATTTACGTGATGAATCGCTTTATGACGCTGATCATCGAAAAAAACATGCCAGACATTTTTGGTGAGCAAGTTGAAATAGGGCGGGGTGCAAAGCATGATGAAATCACGTTGTCGTTTTACTGGGACGAGGCTGATTTCAAAGAAAACTGGCGACACCCCCTCAACCCTTCCCCGCGAACGCCAGATAATTCACGTCCGTATCATCTGAGAGCGACCACGTATCCTTCAGCGGATCATACGAAAGCCCCTTGAACACCGGCGCTGCCAATCCCGCCGCCGTCACGTAGCGCGCCAGCTCCTCCGGCGTCACGAAGCGGTCCCACTGATGCGTCCCGCGCGGCAGCCATCCGAGCACATATTCCGCCGCCACGATCGCCAGCGCATACGATTTCAAATTGCGGTTGATCGTTGAGAGCACGAGCGCCCCGCCGGGCCGCACGACCGAAGCGCACGACGCCACGAACGCGCCGACATCCGGCACATGCTCAACGACCTCCAGCGAAACGACCGCATCGAACTGCACGCCTTCCGCCGCCAACTGCTCGACCATTGCCACGCGATAGCTCAGATCGAGCCCGCCGGCCCCCGTCTGTCCTTCAACGTGCGCGCGCGCCGCCTCGACGTTCTCCCGACCCGGATCGATCCCGACGACGCTCGCACCCATCCGCGCCAGCGGCTCAGATACGAGCCCGCCTCCGCAGCCGACATCCAACACCCGCAAGCCCTTCAATGGCTTCAGCCCGGACCCCTTCAAGCCAAAGTGGCCGGCCAGCTGGTCGCGCACAAATGTTAGCCGCGCCGGCGCCAATTGGTGCAATGGCCGGAACTTGCCCTTGCCGTCCCACCATTCCGACGCAATGCGCCGGAAGCGCTCAACCTCCGCCTCGTCGACGTTGGGGGTGCCAGAAGGTGGACCCGACGGGCCGGCAGCGGGCGGGGTGGCGGGGTTGTGTGCGGATGTGGTCATGCGCGCCAGTTGGCCTCCCCCGAAGGTCGGCTGTCAATGCGGCAGTGCATGGTTGCCGATCCGCGTTGCAGGCTTTATGAGAACCCCCGAACCGGGCATCTGAGATCGGCGGCGCTCCCCTACGAAAACAGGGGCTTGGCCGGTCGCGGCCGGACCGGGGGCATTCTCGCGGTTGTGGACACAATTAACCCCGCGGGCGCAAGGGTCGAGCGCCGGGCTGGAGACGCTATGGCATTGGTTGTGATGAAGTTCGGCGGCACCTCGGTCGCCAACGTGGAGCGCATTCGCAATGTGGCCGCCCACGTCAAACGCGAAGTCGACGCCGGCAACAAGGTCGCCGTCGTGGTTTCCGCCATGGCCGGCGCCACCAACCAGCTCGTCGCCTGGGTGAACGAGGCCTCGCCGCTCCATGACAAGCGCGAATACGATGCCGTTGTCGCTTCCGGCGAACAAGTCACCGCCGGCCTCACCGCCATCGTCCTCCAGTCCATGGGGCTGAAGGCCCGCTCTTGGTCGGGCTGGCAGGTCCCCATCGAAACCAGCGACGCCCACGGCGCGGCCCGCATCCTGAATGTTCCCGGCGATGAATTGCGCGCCGCCATCGAGAGCGGTGAAGTCGCCGTCATCACAGGCTTCCAGGGCATCGATCCGGAAACCGGCCGCGTTTCCACGCTCGGCCGCGGCGGCTCTGACACAAGTGCGGTGGCGGTCGCCGTCGCCCTCAACGCCGACGTTTGCGATATCTACACCGATGTGGATGGCGTCTATACAACCGACCCCCGCATCGTCTCCAAGGCCCGCCGATTGCCGAAGGTCTCCTACGAGGAGATGCTCGAAATGGCATCGTCGGGCTCCAAGGTGCTGCAGACCCGTTCGGTCGAACTCGCCATGGTGCACGGCATGCGCACGCGCGTGCTGTCGAGCTTTGTGGCCCCCGACCAGATGCAGGCCGTAACCCTTGATAATCTTGATACTATTGGCACCACCGTTTGCAGCGAGGACGAGATCGTGGAACAGCAGGTTGTGAGCGGCATCGCCTACGCCAAGGATGAAGCCAAGGTGACGCTTTTGAAGGTGGACGATAAGCCTGGCATCGCCGCCCGCATCTTCGGGCCCCTCGCCGATGCGTCCATCAACGTCGACATGATCGTCCAAAACGTCGCCGCCGACGGCAATGCAACGGATATGACCTTCACGGTTCAAGCCGCCGAACTGACGCGCGCGCTCGCCGTCATCGAAGCCGCCAAAAAAGACATAGGCCACTTTGATGTGAAGGCGTCCGACGGCGTGGCAAAAATCTCCGTCATCGGCGTCGGCATGCGCAGCCATGCCGGCGTCGCCGCCCGCATGTTCCAGGCCCTTGCCGAAAAAGGCATCAACATCCTCGCCATCTCGACGTCGGAAATAAAAATTAGCGTTTTGATCGATGCCGCCTACGCGGAACTTGCGGTCCGGACCTTGCATACCCTTTATGGTTTGGACGCAGACTAAACGAGCACCCGGCGCGGCGGGAAAGTTTCCCCCGCGCGGCCCTAGTGTGATGATTCCGAAGTTCGCATCCATGTTGCCGCGATACCGAGTTGCGAACTTCGGAATCTGAATCACACTAGAAAACATATACTTGCCTAGTGTCCTTATCGTTCGCGAAGTTCGCCCAGAGACTGCGGCAGGTGGTTGCGAACTTCGCGAACGGGACACTAGCGGAGAGTGGGCACGGTCATGGTCACCAAGAGAGGCGAAGAGACCCGTGCGGTCGCCGCGTCCGAACCGGCGCTGCGCATCATCATGCGCCGTCTTCGTGACATCATGGCCGAACAGGGCGACGGCCAGTCCCGCCTCGACAAGATCGTGCGCCAGATCGCCGGCGTGATGGTCGCCGACGTCTGCTCCCTCTACCTGAAGCGCCAGGACGGCACGCTTGAACTCTTCGCCACCGAAGGCCTTCTGCCCACCGCCGTCCACGACACGCGCCTCAAGCGCGGCGAGGGCCTCGTCGGCCGCTGCGCCGAACTAAACATCACGATCAACGAACCCGACGCGCCCAAGCACCCCGCGTTCTCCTACCGCCCCGAAACCGGCGAAGAACTCTACCACTCGCTCCTTGCCGTCCCGATCCAACGCTCGGGCCAGACGCTGGGCGTGCTCGTCGTCC
This sequence comes from Hyphomicrobium sp. 12-62-95, assembly GCA_002279935.1. GTDB lineage: Bacteria > Pseudomonadota > Alphaproteobacteria > Rhizobiales > Hyphomicrobiaceae > JAGVSR01. Next base: position 242,017 of record NCCZ01000003.1, read on the forward strand.
AAAACAAAGCGACGAAGGTATACTCCGACGAAGACGTCGAAGTCCTCGAATCGACGGCCATGGTCGTCGCCGAGCAGCTCGTTTCCGGCGCCGTCGCCGGCACCACGGCCGCGCTCGAAATCTCCAGCTCCCTTGCAGCGGTGATCAAAGGTCAGTCGATCTCCGACGGTCTCGCTCTCGGCCATGTGGTTCTCCACGAGAGCCGCATCGTCGTCACCAAACTGATGGCCGACGATCCCGTCCACGAATTGCGCCGTCTCGAAAACGGTCTCACCGATCTGCGCCTCTCACTCGATGAGATGCTGGCCCACGAACATCTCTCCGCTGCCGGCGAGCACCGCGACGTGCTCGACGCCTACCGCATGTTCGCCCACGACAAAGGTTGGGAGCGCCGGCTGCGCGAAGCAGTCCAAGGCGGCCTCACCGCCGACGCCTCTGTCGAACGCGTCTTGAACAACACCCGCGCCCGCCTGATGCATCAGCCGGACCCCTTCTGGCGCGAACGCCAGCGCGATCTCGACGACCTGTCGGACCGCCTGTTGCGCATCCTCGCTGGCCGCCCGGGTGGTCCGATCGAACCGGCCGAGATGCCGCCCGACACCGTGCTCGTCGCCCGCACTATGGGCCCCGCGGAGTTGCTCGATTACGATCGCACCAAACTACGCGGTCTCGTGGTCGAAGATGGCTCGCCGCAAAGCCACGTTGCCATCGTAGCCAAGGCGCTGGGCATTGCCGCCGTTGCCCGCGCCGCTGGCATCGTCGAGCGCGCCACGGCGGGCGACGCCATCATCGTCGACGGCGTCACGGGCCAGGTCCACCTGCGCCCGCAGCCCGAGGTCGTCTCCGCCTACTCCGACAAGGCCCGCTTCCGCGCCCGCCGCCAGAAGCAGTACGACGCGCTGCGCGACAAGCCAGCCGTGACGCGCGATGGCGTGCGCATCAACCTGCAAATGAATGCCGGCCTCATCGTCGACATGCCGCATCTGGAAGAATCCGGTGCCGACGGCATCGGCCTCTTCCGCACCGAGCTGCAATTCATGCTCTCGCGCACGTTCCCCCGCCACGCGCGCCAGCTGCAGACCTACAAGACCGTCCTCGACGAAGCCAAAGGCAAGCCGGTCGTTTTCCGCGCCCTCGACATCGGCGGCGATAAGGTGCTTCCCTACCTGCGCCAGCTAAAGGAAGAAAACCCCGCCATCGGCTGGCGCGCCATCCGTATGTCGCTCGATCGTCCCGCCCTTCTGCGCACGCAGGTCCGCGCCTTCTTGCATGCGGCCTCAGAGCGCGAACTGCGCCTTATGATCCCGATGGTCTCCGAAGCCGCCGAAATCGATCTCGTGCGCGCTCAGGTGGATAAGGAAATCGGCATCATGCTGCGCAAGGGCATTCCCCCGCCCAAGTCCCTGAAGCTCGGGGCCATGATCGAAGTCCCCAGCCTCTTGTTCGAACTGGACGGACTTCTGCCCAAGGTCGACTTCGTCTCCATCGGATCGAACGATCTGCTGCAGTTCCTTTTTGCTGCCGACCGCACCAATGCGCGCGTCGGCAGCCGCTACGACAGCCTCACTGTCGCGCCGATGCGCGCGCTAGCGCAACTCGTCAACGCCTGTACGCGTCATAAGACGCCGCTCACGGTGTGCGGAGAAATGGCCGGCCGCCCTCTCGAAGCCATGGCGCTCATCGGACTGGGGTTCCGCACACTCTCCATGGCGCCAGCCTCCATCGGCCCCGTAAAGGCGACGATCCTCGCGCTGCACGCCGGCGGCGCACAGCAGATCGTCGAACGCTTCGTGCGCGATGGAAAAGGCTCACTGCGCACAGAATTGATGCGCTTTGCTGAGCAGAATGGCATCGAGATTTGACTTCGTCTGCGGCACGTTCGCAACACGCGGACTTATGCCGATCTTTGACTTTGACTCTGCATCCTTTTTGACGATTCTAGCGCCTGTCCGGACCCGTCGTCCGGGCAGTATGAGTCACGTGCAGCAGTCACGTAGTGAGAGTCGGTTGATGCGTTCAGCTTTTGCGCCCACATCGCACTCAAATACTGCGGCCACCACACGTGCCGCACCACGCCACGATCCGGAAATTGCACGCCTCTTCTCCGAACTGCGGCACTATCTGGGTCTTCCCATTCCGCAAGTGGCCCAGCACATCGCCACCCATCCCGGCATCATCGCAGCGCTTGAGGCCGGGCGGATTGATATGCTGCCGCCGTGGAGCGAAACGGCCCGCATCGTCACGGCCTACATCACGCTGGCGCATCTCGACCCGCGGCCCGCGCTCGATCGTCTTGCCGCAGTGATGGGTGTGTCCATCCCGGCCACGCCCGCCTTCCAGCCCACCCACCAAACCGCGAGCCGCCCACAAAGTCACGACGATGCGGCCACGCCCGTCGCCCGCATCTTGGGCCGCCTATCGGATGCCGCCCATCGCGCCCGTGAACAGGCGGCGACGCCGGGCGTGCTGGCCGAATGGGCAGCACATCTCAAAGCAACCGCCGAAGGTCTCGCTGCGTCGGTCCGCGCCATGCGAGCGCCCGTGCGCTGGGTCGGCGCTGCCGCCATCGCGCTGATCCTTTTAGGGTCTGCCGCCCCCTCCGGCGTGCTCCAGGCTTCCGTCAATGGCCTTTCTCAGCCCATTTCCGGCCTCTGGCACAAACTGAGCGGCCAAGGCACCGCCATCCGCGTCAATGTCCGCGATGGATTGAAGTGGATCGAGGCCGACGACCCGCGCGAGCGCCGCTCAGACAAATTGCCCTCGCATCGCTCTTAAGCCTATAAGTCGCCTCGAAGCATAGCGGCCTCTCCGTCGGGGAAGCCGCCATTCGCCGTTGGAGCCAGGCCGCACACGCAGGCCCCGGCAGCGGCCAAATCAGAAAAATAACATCGCTCCATGTCTGCTCTGCCCGAAGAAAAGCTCGAAAAGCTCCTGGAACGCTGGGAGACGATCCAAGCGGAATTGAACCTCGGCTCCAATCCCGCGGTCTATGCCAAGCTGACCAAGGAATTCGCCGACCTTGACCCGCTCGTGGGTGCGATCCGGCGTCTGCGCTCGAGCCGCGATGAATTGGCGGGTCTTGAAGCGATGGCCAAGGACCCCGCCGCTGACAAGGAGATGGTGAACCTCGCGCGTGACGAAATCGACGCGCTGCGGCCGCAAATTGAAGAGCAAGAGCAGGCACTCAGAATTCTCCTGCTACCCAAGGACGCCGCCGACGAACGCAGCGCCATCGTCGAAGTCCGCGCCGGCACCGGCGGCGATGAAGCAGCCCTGTTCGCGGCCGACCTTTTCGGCATGTATCAGCGCTATGCCGATCTGAACGGCTGGACCTGTGAAATCATTTCGATCTCCGAAAACGACCTCGGCGGCTATCGCGAGATCGTCGCCTCCATCTCCGGCCGCGGCGTGTTCTCCAAGTTGAAATACGAAAGCGGTGTTCATCGCGTTCAGCGTGTGCCGGCCACCGAAAACCAGGGCCGCATTCACACCTCCGCCGCAACTGTCGCCGTGCTCCCCGAAGCCGAGGACGTCGATATCGATGTTCGGCCCGAAGATATCCGCATCGACACCATGCGCGCCTCCGGCGCCGGCGGCCAGCACGTCAACAAAACCGATTCCGCCGTCCGCATTACGCACTTACCCACCGGCATCATCGTCGTCTCGGCCGAGAAATCGCAGCATCAGAACCGCAAGCTCGCCATGCAGGTTCTGCGCTCGCGGCTGTATGAAGTCGAGCGCGAAAAGGTCGACAGCGCCCGGAGTGAGGCGCGCAAATCCCAAGTCGGTTCTGGTGACCGCTCGCAGCGCATCCGTACGTACAATTACCCCCAAGGCCGCGTCACCGATCACCGGATAAATCTCACCATCCACAACATCGACCGCGTCATGGATGGCACCGGTCTGGCAGAAATCATCGATGCACTGGTCACGCAGCGCCAAGCCGAGTTGCTCTCCGACTTCGAAAACAATGCCTGACACCGCGCCAGAATCTGCAGGATCCTTTATCGGCCAGCCGCTCTCAGCCGTCCGTCGCACGCTGCAAACGCTCCTTAACGCCGCGCGCATCGATGATCCGCCCCGCGAAGCGCGCCTCCTGCTCGAAGTCGCAACTGGTCTGACAGCCGATCGGCTACTGCGCGACGCTGCCCGTCTCCTGTCGGATGATGAAGCGAAACGCCTAAGCGAAGCTTTGCGCCGCCGCCTCGCGCATGAACCTCTGTCCCGCATCAAAGGCGAACGCGGATTCTACGGCCGCACCTTTGCCGTCAGCCCCGCCGTCCTCGATCCGCGACCCGAAACCGAAACACTCATCGATCTCGTCTTGCAGTGGGTTGATGAAGCCGGTGGCCGTCAGCGCCCGCTCTCCATCATCGATGTCGGAACCGGTTCCGGCTGCATCCTCATTACACTTCTGGCCGAACTCCCCAACGCGACCGGCCTTGCCACCGACCTCTCGCCAGATGCACTTGCCATCGCCCGCGCCAATGCCGCGCGCCACGGCGTTGCCGAACGCACCGCCTTCACTCAAGCCCGTTCACTCGAGGGCGTCGATGGACCCGCCGACATTCTGGTGTCCAATCCGCCCTACATCCCGAGCGCGGACATCGCCGCACTCGACCCCGGCGTCCGCGACTACGATCCGCTTCTGGCGCTCGACGGCGGCCCCGATGGATTGGCCGTTTATCGCGACATTGCCGCCCGCGCTGGCGCCGTCGTGCCCTCGGGCCTCATCGCGGTCGAGGTCGGGGCCAGCCAGGCCGCCGATGTCGCCCAAATCCTCACAAAATGGGTGGAGAACCGGGCCGGGCTGCCCTGGACCCGGAAAGATCTGGGCGGCCACGACCGGACTGTGGCAATGCTGACACAACGCTAACCCTGCGCGCGAAAACTATTGGAATCGCGGGGCGGCCGGGTTAGTGTCAGTCCAACAGCGACACATACCCGGCAGTCGAACAAGGGCAACTTGCCGTCTGGGGGCCCGGGGTGTCACAAGCCAAGATGGGGCCAAAGGTCGGCAAGGGTCCGGCCGCTCCCGGCGAGCGCTGCTTAGGCAAGCGTTACAGCTATCGAGCCAATTCCGACACGATGAAGTACCAGTCCGGTTGAACTTAGTCGTGCGTTCTCTCGCCGGTTCGCGAATCTCGGCGGGTGTTTAGCCCGTAGGGTGCCAAGAGAGCGAAAGGTGTCCGGTTACAGGGCCGCGTGCGGTCATGCAGCCACCAAAGCGCCAAATGGCGCAAACACTGGATCGAACGTTTTCCGCCGCGGATCCCGCACTGGGGCCCGTCGCATAGACCAGAAGTTACCCGTTAAACAGTTACATAGGTTGAGATCGGAGCCCATGAGGCAGGGACAGCAGAACCGCAGAGGCCGCGGCCGCAACAATAACAACAACAATCAGAACAATCAGCAGCGCAAAGGCCAAAATCCGCTGACGCGGAGCTTCGAAAGCAATGGTCCGGATGTGAAGCTGCGCGGCACACCCGCTCACATCGCCGAGAAATATATGTCTCTCGCGCGCGATGCCCAGTCGTCCGGCGATCCCGTGCTGGCCGAGAATTATCTCCAGCACGCGGAGCATTATAATCGAATCATCATGGCCTACCGCGAACAGCAGGTGAGCCAAGGCGGCGCCGATCCGGGCTACAACGGTGCCTACAATGGGCAAAACCGTGCCGAAGGCGACATGGATGCCGACGACGGCTTCGACAGCAATAACGACCAGCCCTCTATTGTGAGCCGCCCGGCCGATCAGCCGCGCTTCCAGGATAGTGGTGAACGCCGCTTCGAGGACCGCCAGCCGCGCATGCACGGCGAACAGCGCCACCAGCATCAAGGTCCGCGCGACCGCGACCGTGATCGTCCCTACCAGGGTGATCGCGGCGGCTACCGCGACCGCCCAGATCGTCAAGACCGGCCAGATCGCGGCGACCGTCCGGATCGTCAAGACCGGCCTGATCGTCAGGAGCGCTTCGAGCGCCCCGACCGTCAAGATCGCGGCGATCGTCCGGAACGAACCGAGCATCGCATGGACCGCGACCGTCCCGAGCGCTTCGAGCGCCCGCCCATTGCCGCTGCCGAAGTACGCGCGATCGAACCCCGGCCCGAACGTCCGGATCGCCCAGATCGTCCAGATCGCCCCGAACGCGCCGAGGGGGCCGTGCCGCCTCGCCGCCGCGAGCGTCCCGCCGGAGATCGTTTGCCGGCCGAAGCACACGAGCAGCCCGAATTTTTGCGCCGCCCTGTTCGCCGTCCGCGTCGTGAAGATCAGGACGACGCCGCAGTAAGCGCGCCCGTGCCAGCCGTCGCTGCCACGGAAGACAGCGACTAATCATATTTGCACGTTCACTGAAAAACCGCCGTCCCGAAAAGGGCGGCGGTTTTGCTTTGGCCAGAGTCATCCCAAACCGGTGTCATCCCTATTGAGCCAACGCCGTTTCCCTCAGCGGCCGGCCGCACTACGATGCGCCGATGGAAACACTCGAACTCTTCCAGCGCCTCGGCGTGGCCCTTGCCATCGGATTTCTGATCGGCCTCGAACGCGGCTGGAAAAGCCGCAACGAACCGGAAGGCAACCGCTCGGCTGGTTTGCGAACGCTCACGCTGGGCGGACTACTCGGCGGCATCTGGGGGGCGGTGATCGTTGCGCGCGGCAACGAAGGCCTGATCGCCCTGGCACTTGCGTTTGCCGTCTATAGCGGCGCCATCATTCTGTTCCGCTATCGCGAAGCCGTCATCGAAAACACGCTTGGCGCCACAACAGTCGTCGCCGCGATGTTGGCCTTCGCACTCGGCGCCCTCGCCGTGGTCGGAGATATGGCCGTCGCGGGCGCGATGGGTGTGGCCGCAGCTGCACTCCTCGCCTTCAAGGAGGTCTTGCATGGCTGGGTCGGCCGCATTTCCTGGCTCGAACTGCGCTCCGGTCTCCTCCTCGCGGCGATGACTTTCATCATGCTACCGCTGCTCCCAGATCGCACCGTCGATCCGTGGGACACCATCAATCCCTTCGAGATGTGGCTGCTGACCGTGATGATCGCTGCCATTTCTTTCGCCGGCTACATTGCCATCAAAGCCGTGGGCGACCACGCCGGGATCATCATGACCGGGGTGGCCGGCGGCCTCGCCTCGTCCACCGCTGTGACCGTGACCCTGGCCGAAATGGCCAAGGAGCATCCCGAAAAAGTCGCCCCCCTCACAGCCGGCGCTTTGTTCTCCTCCGCGACGATGGCTGCTCGCGTTCTCGCTGTCGTCGCCGCAGTCGGCACGAGCATCCTGCCAATCATCGCACTACCCATCGGCCTGGGCGGCATCACCCTACTCGCCACGGCGTTCTATTACCTCCGCCAGGACAGCAACGGCGTCGAGAGCGGCCGCCTGAAACTCACCGACCCCTTCGAACTCACCACCGTTTTGAAGTTCGGTCTGATCCTCACAGCCATCACCGTGGCAACGAAACTCCTGACGCGTTTCGGCAGCGGCCAGGGCGTCTATACTTTGGCGGCGCTTTCCGGCATCGCCGACGTTGACGCCATGACGCTCTCCATGTCGCGTCAGGCCACCGATGCATCGAGTATCACATTGGCCGCCAACGCGATCCTGATCGTTGTCGCGGTCAACACCGTCGCCAAGGCGGCTCTCGGCTGGGCAACCGGCGGTCCCGAATTCGGCAAGCGCATGCTGATCGCAGCCGCACTCGCCATCACCGCCGGAGCCACTGCCTTGTTCGTTTTGCCACCGCTTGCTTAAACATTGATGATGCCCAAACCCACATCCCCCGACGCAACCATCGAAGTGCGGATCACGCGAATCGAGCAACTCTTTAATTCCTTCGATCCCTCGCCCTTTGACGACCGCGATCTCGACGACGATGCCGAGGCCCACATTGCCGGCTGGGCCCGCGAACTGCCGAAGGATGCCGCGATACGCATCCTGCTCCACATGCCGTCTGACGAAGCTGTGCGAGCATTGGATCGTGGGCTGGCTTCGGCATTGACCCACTACTTCGAGGTGCGCGCCGAGTGGATTGACCGCGACCGCCGGGAGTTGTTCCGCCTCGGCTGGCGATATCTCGCCATCGGATTGCTTGTATTGAGTGCGTGTCTCTTGACCAGCCAAATGCTGCCGGCCCTGATTGGCTCCGGTCCGGCCACGCGGATTTTTCAAGAAGGACTGATCATCTTGGGATGGGTGGCCAACTGGAAGCCGATCGAGACATTCCTATACGACTGGTGGCCGCTCAAGCGGCGCGCCGACCTATACCGCAGGATCGCGGCGGCCCAAATTGACATCGTCCAGAACTAGGTCGTCACGCCACCGGCGCGATCACCCGCCGGTAGAGATGCCACGTCGTGTGCCCCAGCACCGGCAGCGCGACGAGAAGTCCGAGAAACGCTGTGATCCCCGAAAAGAACATCATCACCGCGATGATCACCGCGAAGAACGCCATCGGCACCGGGTTCATGGCTACGGCCTTCACACTCGTGATCATAGCCGTCACGAAATCCACGTCCCGGTCGAGAACGAGCGGAAACGACACCACCGATATCGAGAACAGAACTGTCGCCAGGAACGCGCCGACGATATTGCCGACGGCGAGGAACATCAGGCCCTCGGTCGTCGTGAACACGACGCGCAAGAACTCCTCCAGCGTCGCCATCATCCCGCTGTAGCCGAGGAAGAGCGCCATCAGAAAGCGCACCTGATACATCCACATGATGAGGATGAACACCGTGGCGAATCCCATCCAGCGAATTTCACTGCGCCCCTTGATGGTCGCCCACACGTCGCCTGCGGCGAGCGATTGCCCCGTCTCTAACCGGCGGCTGACCTCATAAAGTCCAGCCGCGAGAAACGGACACACGAGCGCAAAGCCTGCGCCGAGCGGATACGCGAGATAGGGCAGCCCCAAGACATAGAGCAGCGCCAGGATCCCAATGCCCGTGACGGCCGAAACGGCCCCGAGCACCAGTCCATGCCGCGGCGCGCGCCGGAAGTCGGCGATACCTGCCGCCAGCGCGGCTTTGACATCCTCGATTGTGATCTTCCGGACCACGGGATCGACTTTGCCGGATAAAGATGCGGCCTTCGTCATGCGGACGTCCCCCTGCGCACATGCCCCCGATCAAATACGGCGCGGCCGAATGACACGCAAGGGTCGAATGCCGAGCCGCGCAGTGCCTGGGCGCGCGCTGAGGTATTAAGAGAGGGGATTGACCAGAGGCGCACCGAAATCGCCCGCCGCTCGGATCAAGGTGGCCTCGCCCCCGCGCACAAGCACCTCGGCCGGCATCGGATGCGACAGGAACCCAACAGGGCTCGCCGACAGTCCATAGGCGCCCGACTGGAGGATCGCGACCACATCGCCGGACGCCATGTCCGGCAGCGCCGTCTGTCGGCCCAAGGTGTCGAGCGGCGTGCACAACGGCCCCACAACAGTCGCCGGCGCGCACGAACGGTCAGAAAGCCGCGTCGCCGCCACGATCGGATAATCCCGCTTGATCACCTGACCGAGATTGCCCGAAGCCGCCAGATGATGGTGAATGCCCCCGTCGCCAATCACGAACCGTTGCCCGCGCGACGTCTTCACCGCCCGCACTGTTGAAAGATACACACCCGCCGGCCCGGTCAGATAACGCCCCGGCTCGATCAGGATCTGCGCGCCCACCAGCCACGGATTGGTCCGCCGCTCTTGGTCGAGACGCCGCGCACCCGCCGCGACCGCGGTGAGATCGAGCGTCTTGTCGCCGTCGTGATAGGGAATGCCGAGCCCACCGCCGAGATCGATCCGCGCCACGGGACAGCCAGTCTTTCGGCCCACCTCTGCAGCCAGCTTCAGCCCATAATTCCACTGATAAAGCAGCACCTCGGCATCGAGGATCTGCGTCCCCGCAAACAGATGCAAGCCAGACAGATGCAGCGACGGCTTCGCTGCAATCGCCGCCAGCACGTCGTCGATAATCTCCTCGTCGAACCCGAAAGCCGCCGGCTTGCCGCCCATGCGCATCGCCCCGCCTTGCGCCGCCGCCGACGGATTGATGCGGATCGCGATGTTGGCAATCCGCCCCTGCGCCGCCGCCAGGGCCGCCACCATCTCGATCTCTTCGAAGCACTCCAGATGGATTTCCCCGATACCACGCGCGATGGCCAGGTCGAGTTCCCGCTCACCCTTGCCAGGACCGGCAAACAGAATATTGGCTGGCTGAGCGCCTGCCGCCTCCGCAAGCAGCAGCTCCGCCCCGGACGCGATTTCCAGCCCCGCCCCTGCGTCGACCAACAACCGCGCCACGGCCGGATTTGGATTGGCCTTGATCGAGTAATAGACGTCTGCAAAGCCCGCCAGCGCGTCCACCAGTGCCCGGTAACGCCGCACGATCACATCGCCATCATAGACATAGAGCGGCGACCCATGCGCTGCCGTCAGATCCGTCACGGTAATCCCGCCGACGGTGAGCACGCCATCGCGCGCGCCGAAATTCTCCGCAATCACGGCTTCGGCTAGAGCCGGTGGCCCACTGTCGCTTCGGCTGGCAAACGGCACCACGCTCATGTGGCCCTCGCCATGGCCCGCTCGGCAACGAGCGCCTTGTAATCCACCTTGCCGTTCGGCGTTTGCGGCAATACATCGACGACGTCGATCCGCGCCGGCACCATGTGCCCCGGCAATGTCGCCGCTGCCTGCTTCAGAACCGCGCCCGTATCAATCGCACCATTGAGCGCCACGCCGACCGCGCACACCTTCTGACCCACCCACTCGTCGGGCAGGCCGATCACCGCAACCTGCCGGAACGCCCCCGTACTCATGAGAACGTCTTCCACTTCCGTCGGGCTGATCCGGTAGCCGGCCGACTTGATCATCGCGTCCTGCCGTCCAACAAAATACAAAAAGCCGTCCTCGTCCTCGACGACGAGATCGCCCGAGTAGCACACCACGTCAGCCCCCTCGTGCGCCGCGCGCAGCGGATTGGGCTTCAAGACGCGCGCTGTATCCTCCGGCCGCCGCCAGTATCCAAGCGACACCGTGGGGCCACGATGGACCAGAATGCCGGGCTCGCCCGGCTTCGCGCGTCGCCCGTCGGCGGTCACAGGAAACACCTCGCACTCCGGAATGGCCTTGCCGATCGAGGTCGGCCGCCGCGCCACTTGATCCGGCGGCAGAAACGTCGACCGGAACGCCTCCGTGAGGCCATACATGAGAAAGATCTGCGTCGCGGGAAGAATGGCGGCCAGCCGCTTCACGGTCGCCTCCGGCACCGCGCCGCCCGAGTTGGTGATGTAGCGCAGATGCGGCAATGGCGTTTTCTGCAACGCCGGCGCAGCCTTCGTCAGAATGGCCCAGATGGTCGGCACACCGGCGAGCCCCGTGATGCGGTGCTTAGCCAGCGCCGATACGATTTGATCGCCGAGTTGAAACGACCCCAGCACGATCGTTGCGCCCTGCTCCACCACCGTCAGCAGCTGATTCAATCCGTAGTCGAAACTGAACGGCAGAATCGACAAGAGGCGATCCTCCGCGCCGATGCTGAGATACGTCCGCACGATGCGCGTGCCGGCAAGCAGATTGCGATGCGAGAGCATCACGCCCTTCGGCGTTCCCGTCGATCCCGACGTGTAGAGGATGGCCGCGAGATCCTCGCCGATACCGGCCGCAGGTGTGGCAACTGGCATCCCCTCACCGAGGTCGTCAATCGCGATGATCTGCAAGCCCGGCAAAGGCCCCGCGCCGTCGATCAGCTTGCGCGCCTCAGCCGAACTCGTCACCAGGCAGCGCGCTTCGCTATCCTTCAGAATGTGCGCGATCTGGTGCGGCTTCAGAACCGGGTTAATCGGAATGAAGACGCCGCCAGCCCGGCTCACCGCAAAGATCGCCGCGCACTCGTGAAACGACTTCGGCAACAGAATGCCAATCCGGTCGCCGCGCAGGGCACCATCATGCACGATGGCCGCTGCAATCTGTGCACTGGCACGATCGAGGTCGCCATAAGTAAACGACCGCTCGCCGTCCACAATGGCCGTCCGGTCGCCGGCGCGAGCCGCCGTGGCCGTCAAAAGATCATGCAGCAGAACCGGGGCCATCAGCCACTCCGCGTCAGCTTCGCGGCAACGAGGTCCGCGATCTGGCCAGCCGTCGCGAAGTTCTCCATCGTGAAATCGTCATCCTCGAATTCGATCCCGAAGGTATCCGAGAGATGTGTCGTCAGCTGCAGCATCGACAAGCTATCGAGCAACCCGGAGCTGAGCAGCGCCGTCTGCGCGCCAAACGGCTCGGTCAGCGCGCCGGGCGACGACTGGGCGAAAAAGGCCTCCATTGAGGCCAAAACCGCGGAGGCTTCAGCGGTGGATGTCGTTTCAGCGGTGGCGAGGTTGGGCATGGGAAATGAGGTCCATCAGATCGGTTAAAGGTCGAGAAGGGCCAATTCGGAAGCAGTGTGGTCGGTCGCATTGGGTCCCGGTGCAAATCCCGCGCCGGACCGGACAAACTTCAAGCCGCGTGCACGCTTCAACTGCCCCGTCCGCAAGGGAGCCGACGTATCGTCGCTGATCAGAACCCCCACGCCGCGCGTCATCAGCCCGCGCGCAACGGCCGGCAAAGTGGCCTGAAAGCGCGCCAAGTCGGGACAGAAAATGAGCTTGGCGGCGGGAACGCCCTTCAACGTTCGCTTGCGAAACAGAAGCGGCATGACCGGTCCATCGCCCTCCAGGACAAAAGCCAGACAGCCCGCCCTTACATGGGCCTCCAGGATGGTTCGTGTCGCATCGGGCAGCGCGGCGTCGCCAGGAAGCATGGAGCGCGCGCGGGCCCCACCCGCCGGCAAAGCGGCGGCCACCGGCAGCAGCGAAACCACGACGCCCGCGTTGATCGCCTCGAAACCGAACGCCGGCAGCATGGCGCGAACCTCGTCGGTCGGCGTCAAATCGGTAAACATCGCATCGTGCTTATTCAGCACGGCCTGCAACATCCGCCCCGCCCTCCAACGCTCCGGCGGCTGCACGTACCAGCTCGATAGATTAATCACCTTGCCCTTCGAACCGTCTGGCCGTTCGCGCAGCGTCGCGGGTGTCATCATCACGCCGGTGGTCCGGCCTGCAGTGTCCATTAAGTAACCAAACGGCACGTCCGCCGGGCCATTGGTCCCTAAAATACGCAGCCGTCGAAAAAACGCGGCCCATATATCAGCCGGCTTTGCTGGAAAGCCTTCGATCAAAAGCGCTGTCGCCAGAGCTTCGTCGTCGTCGGTCATAATCGGCCTGATCAACAAAATAAAAATGCGTCCCGCACGCTTCAATCGGTTTGCTGTCCCCGCGCTTTCGCACAGACGGGGCCAATTTACCTTTCCAACTCTTCGAAAACGGGCAAACACGTAGTGTTACGTAGTCCGTCAGTGGGCGGATGGCTGTTCAACCCGTGCCTGCAAGCGCCAGGTGGCGGCCGCCGCTGGGCCGACTATGCTCTACGGCGATAGATTCGCGCGGTGCGCGCACAGGGGGAGAGACGACATGAGCCGGATTACACGGGTATTTCTGGCAGGGCTCTTGGCCCTTCTGCCCCTTATCCTGACAGTCGCCGTCACAGGCTGGGTCGTCTCAATTTTGAACGATTACGTCGGTCCCACCAGTTCTTTTGGCCGCATCCTTGTCTCCCTGGGGATCGGTGTCGGCGCCCAGTCCTTCGCCCCCTACGTCATCGGGCTCCTCGCTCTGCTGGTCGCCATTTACGTTTTGGGCCTTCTGTTCGAAAGCCGCATCGGCGACATGGTCTCCGATGTCATGGACCGGGCCGTCACGCGCATCCCCGTCATCGGCAGCGTCTATGACTTGTCGAAGCGTTTCACCTCCATCGTCGACACCAAGAATGGCGGTGACCTGAAAAGCATGACGCCCGTCTGGTGCTTCTTCGGTGGCGAACCCGGTGCAGCGGTCCTCGCCTTGCTGCCGTCGCCGAAACCTGTTGCCATCGGTGCCCACGAGTACGTCGGCATCCTTATTCCCTCCGCACCCGTGCCCGTCGGCGGCGCACTGATCTACGTCCCTAAATCCTGGCTCCGCCCCGCCGAAGGCGGCGTCGACGAACTCATGAGCGTCTACGTTTCGATGGGCGTCACGCCGCCCACGCCCGTCCCCTCGGGCGCACGGCTCACCTGACGTCTTTGGAGAAGCTGATCCGCAAAGTCGCCATCACCGTTTTGAACGTGTGTGACGTCAATCCGGGCGGAGAGGCATGAACGATATTCCAAGACCTGCGTTCTGGCTGGGTTGGGCGGGCGTTATCCCGTTTGCTGCCCTCTCTGTGTCAACGCTCACAGGTGGCGACGCATGGTCCGGCGTCGATCAATCCCGCGTTTTGCAAGCTCTTGTCACGTACGGAATGATCATCCTGAGCTTTATGGGCGGCGTGCAGTGGGGCCTTGAAATGTCCCGGCCCGACGGGAACGGCGCCGCTGGCTTTGCCGCCAGCGTCGTCCCGGCACTCATCGCGTTCGCCGCGTCGTTCGTCAGCGTATTCGCGGCTCTCATCATTTTGACCGCCGGCTTTCTGATCCTGCTTGCCTACGACCGCGCGCGCATCCGCGCCGGCATCGGCCCCATCAAGTATGGAGCGCTCCGGGTCCAGTTGAGCACAGCCGTCATCCTCTGCCTGGGCATCGCGTCCGTTGCGAGCCTGAGCAGCGTGGCTTGAGTGTGATGACGGACGCTCGTTGCCCGCTCAACGTCGTATGGTTCAAACGCGATCTGCGCCTTGAAGATCATGCGCCGATGAGCCAAGCCGCCGGCCTTGGCCGCGTCCTCCCGCTCTACATTGTCGAGCCGGGGCTCTGGCAGCAGCCCGACGCCTCACGCCGCCAGTTCGAATTCATGCGCCAATGCCTCGCCGAACTCGACACCGCGCTCGCCCGCCTCGGCCATCCGCTGATCATCCGCACGGGCGAAGCCGTCGAGGTGCTCGAAGACATCCGCCGCACACAAGGTATCGCGGCGCTCTGGTCCCACGAAGAAACTGGCAACGGCTGGACTTTCGCGCGCGACAAGGACGTCGCCGCCTGGGCACGATCTTATGGAATACCCTGGCAGGAGCGCCGCCAGCATGGCGTCGAACGCCGCATCACGTCCCGCGACGGCTGGGCCGCGCGCTGGGACCGCATGATGGCCGCACCCGTCATCGAGCCGCCACGCGCGCTGCCGCTGATCGACTCGATCGTTTCTGAACCGCTCCCCACGGCAGTTGATCTTGACCTCGCGGATGATGGCTGCATCGATCCCCAACCCGGCGGCCGGTCACACGGCGTCGCGCTGCTCGAGTCCTTCCTCAACGGCCGCGGCCGCACCTATCGCCGCGCCATGTCGACACCCCTCGAAGGGGCCGACGCCTGTTCGCGCCTCTCGCCCCATCTCGCCTTCGGTACCCTCTCAATGCGCGAGACAACCCAGCTAATCTGGGCCCGCATGCGCGAATTGAAAGGCGAGCCCGGCAAAGACGCCGCCGAAATGCGCGCGTCACTCGTCTCCTTCTCCGGCCGCCTCCACTGGCACTGCCACTTCATCCAGAAACTCGAAACCGAACCCGCCATCGAGGTCCGCGAATTCCACCCCGCCCTGCGCGGCCTGCGTCCCGGCCCCGCCGATCCCGCCCGCCTCGCGGCCTGGGCCAATGGCGTAACCGGCTATCCCTTCCTCGACGCCTGCATGCGCTCGCTCCGCGCCACAGGCTGGCTCAATTTCCGCATGCGCGCGATGGTTATGTCGTTCGCCTCCTACAACCTTTGGCTCCCCTGGCGCGACACCGGCCTCCACCTCGCCCGCATGTTCACCGACTACGAACCCGGCATCCACTGGAGCCAAGTGCAAATGCAGTCCGGCACGACCGGCATCAACACCATCCGCATCTATAACGTCGTCAAGCAGGGCCACGACCAGGACCCCGATGGCCGTTTCGTGCGCCGCTGGGTTCCCGAACTCGCCGCTGTCCCCGATCGCTTCATCCACGGACCTTGGCTCTGGGAAGAGGCGCCGCAGGTTCTAGGCCGCACCTATCCCACCCCCATCGTCGATCTCAAAGCGAGCACGCAGGAAGCCAAGACGCGCATGTATGGCGCCCGACAGGGCCAGCGCTTCCACGCGGCCGCCGATGCCATTCAGGAAAAGCACGGCAGCCGCAAGAGCGGTATCCCGATGACCGGGCAAAAAGCGCCCGCGCGAAAGCCGTCGCGCAAGAAGCAGCCCTCAACGCAGCTTGATCTCAAACTCTAGGCATCGGAGTTGACGCCGCCAGCACGCGGCGCCGGCGTCAATCGCGGCACGAAATACGGCACATCCCGCGCATAGGTTTCAAACCGCGCGCCATGAATCCGCCGATAGCGCGCTTCCTTCAGAATCGGCCCCAGTACGCAATAGGCCGTGAGCACAATCGCCACCAGCAACTGATCCGGCGTCCACACCGGCACTGTCCACGTCGTCAGCGCAAAGCTCACGTAGATCGGATTGCGCGTGAACCGGAACAGCCCCGTCGTCGGCATGTCCGGATAGCGCACGCGCCGGCCCAGAAACACCGCCGACCACCCATTAAACCCGCTCTGCAACTCCAGACCCGCATTCAGCGTCGAGAGGCCTAAGAGCCCCCACGTCGAAAGGAAGAGCGCCACGAAAACATAAAACAGCGTGCCTTCGGCCTGCCACCACACGATGCCCGACGGCGACCACAAGGCAAACAGTGCGCCCACCTGCAGTGCCGCGATGATGACGTACACCGTCGGCGCCATGTCGGACGCGACCGCCCGCGGCGCAAACCACTTCAGCATCCGCCGCCCGCGATCCGATAGAAAGAACGAATGCCCCAGCGGCAGCTGCAAAAGCAGCGCAATGTTCGCCACCCAGTTCCACGGCTCCAGCACCCGCCCAAAGCCCAGCGTCATCCCCGACCCCATGACGACCACCATCGTCAACGCCGCCAGCCCGAAGATGGCGTGGCAAACGAAGCCGTAGGCAATCGCAACAAGACGTCGGCGCGTTTCGGTCATGGGAGCTCTAACATCACTTGGAGCATGGCACGTCTTTTATGACGGCTGTCATCTCAACGAACTCCGCTCGCGAATGGATCGGATTTTGAACGCACTCAGGCCTTCGAGCCTGTACCCGGCCGCTTCGCGGTCTGTGCATCCCGCGCCTTCAGAATGCGCGACATGTTGCCATTCGCCCACGCCCGCAGAGGCGCTACCGCGCCGTTCAAACTCTGCCCCAAAGGGGTCAATTCATATTCGACCGTAACCGGCACCGTCGCAAACGCGCGCCGTGTCAAAAGCCCATCGGCCTCAAGTGCCCGCAGTGTCTGCGAGAGCATTTTCTGCGAGATGCGATCGATTTCGCGCTTCAACTGACTAAAACGCTTCGGGCCGTCCGCCAACAGCCCCAAAACCAGCACGACCCACTTATCCGCAATTCGGTCCAGCAACTGCCGCGTCGGGCAAGCACTCGCATAAGGATTCCACTTCATCGGATGACCTTTGGTTACGGGTAGGTACTTATATAACCAAATAGTGCCTTCTTCACAAACTATACCTATCATTCTAACTGCGTTCGAGCCGGGATAAACATCAGTCCCGGTTCACAAAAGGATGTGTACCTATGTCTACTGCAACTGTGGAACACGGCCAGGCAACCGCGGCACCAGGGGCCGTCTTGGCAGCTTTGGCCGAGGACGTGTTCAATCGCCGGGATTTCTCCCGGCTGCCCGAATTCATGCGAGCCGACTACATCCAACACAATCCGTTGGTCCCCCAAGGCAGTGCCGGCTTCCAAGAATTTTTCTCTGCGTGGTTCGCTGCCTCCCCCGACTTCAAGCACGAGGTCAAACAATTGGCCGTCCACGGCGACCGCGTGTGGGTCTATGGCACCTACTCTGGCACGCATTCAGGCGAATGGCTCGGCATCCCGGCGACGGGCAAGTCCTACCGGTTCGACGCAGTTGACATTTTCCGCGTCGAAAATGGCAAATTGGCCGAGCACTGGGATGTGCTCGATGTTCACACGCTCTTTCGGCAGCTCGGCGAATAACTCGACGGCACGCAAAAAAGATTGGCGCCCCGGGGGTCATCCCCCGGGGCATATTTTCTCGCCGACCCAGTCCGTTATCGGACGCATCCATGATGCCGGCTTTGGTGGTTATGAGGACTCCCGCGTTCGCTGTGGCGTCTTGCACATCGGTCTGTACAGCCTCGCTAGAAAGGCAATCGAGCAAGGCAATTTCAGATATCTCAATTTTCTATTGGCAGATGAGCTGAGGCCTCCCCACGTCCTGCGCATGGCTGGAAGCGCTGCAACGTCTCTAGCTGAAGTTGATGAAATCAACGCATGACAGTCAAAAAATCATCAGGACGGGAGATTGAAAATGTCTATGTCAGCACACAAGATAAAGCATGTTCTCAGCGTAACCACAGCAGGACTTCTCGGCGCCGCGATCATGGTTGGCGCGGCGCAAGCGGCCGTTGCCAACGCACCGCCGTCGATCCTTGTGTTTAGCCAGAAGCCCGCTGGATCGCAGGTCTCGATCGACTACGTCAACATACCGGCCAACGGGTATGTTGTTGTCTACGCAGCGGATGCTAATGGCAAACCGACCGGCGCACCGCTCGGCAGCGTCGCCGTCAACGCTGGCAGCCACATGGACCTCAAGGTTGCATTGTCGGCCGCACCTGCGCCCGGCAAGAACCTCTGGGCATCGCTCTACAAGGACAAGGACGGCAAGGAAGGCTTCAACAAGCAAGGCGACAAAGCCGTCTGGTCTCAGATTCCGATGCAGAACGCGTTCACGGTGCAGTAGAAGCGCCTGAAATAGAAACGCCCCGGGGATTTCTCCCGGGGCGTTTCCATATTCACAAAATGGAGCGTCGACCGGCTTACATCATGCCGTCCATGCCGCCCATTCCGCCCATGCCGCCCGGCATGCCGCCGCCCGAGTCCTTCTTCGGACGCTCGGCGATGCCGGCTTCGGTGGTGATGAGCAGGCCTGCGATCGAAGCGGCGTCCTGAAGAGCGGTGCGCACGACCTTGGCCGGGTCGATAATGCCCTTCTCGATCATGTCGCCATACTCGTCGTTCTGCGCGTCGTAGCCGAAGTTGGCGCCCTTGGACTCGAGCACCTTGCCGACGACGATCGAACCTTCGACGCCCGCGTTTTCCGCAATCTGGCGGATTGGCGACTGGAGTGCGCGGCGGATGATCTGGATGCCGGCTTCCTGGTCTTCGTTGTCGCCCTTGACGGTGATGGCAGCCGAGGCCTTGAGCAGCATGACGCCGCCGCCCGGAACCACACCCTCTTCAACGGCAGCGCGCGTTGCATTGAGTGCGTCGTCGACGCGGTCCTTGCGCTCCTTCACTTCCACTTCCGTGGCGCCGCCGACCTTGATGACGGCCACGCCGCCAGCGAGCTTGGCAAGACGCTCCTGCAGCTTCTCGCGGTCGTAGTCCGAGGTCGTTTCCTCGATCTGCGCCTTGATCTGACCGACGCGGGCTTCGATGTCCTTCTTCTTGCCCGAGCCGTCGACGATCGTCGTGTCGTCCTTCGTGATCGTCACGCGCTTGGCGCGGCCGAGCATCTGGATGGTGACGTTCTCAAGCTTGATGCCGAGATCTTCCGAAACCGTCTGGCCGCCGGTGAGAACAGCGATGTCCTCCAGCATGGACTTGCGGCGATCGCCGAAGCCCGGAGCCTTGACAGCGGCAACCTTGAGTCCGCCACGCAGCTTGTTGACGACGAGCGTCGCCAGAGCCTCGCCCTCGACTTCTTCAGCGATGATCAGCAGTGGACGGCCCGTCTGCACGACGGCTTCGAGAACCGGCAGCAACTGCTGCAGACCCGAAAGCTTCTTCTCGTGGATCAGGATGTAAGGATCGTCGAGTTCGGCGACCATCTTCTCCGCGTTGGTGATGAAGTACGGCGACAGGTAGCCGCGATCGAACTGCATGCCTTCGACCACTTCGAGTTCGCTCTCGAGGCTCTTGGCTTCTTCGACCGTGATGACGCCTTCGTTGCCGACCTTCTGCATCGCCTTGGCGATCATCTCGCCGATCGACTTCTCGCCGTTGGCCGAAATGGTGCCAACCTGTGCGATTTCCGCCGAGTCTTTGACCTTCTTGGCCCGCTTGCCGATTTCGGCGATGACCTGCACAACGGCCTTGTCGATGCCGCGCTTCAGATCCATCGGGTTCATGCCGGCAGCAACCGACTTGAGACCTTCACGAACAATCGACTGGGCGAGAACGGTGGCCGTCGTCGTGCCGTCGCCGGCCACATCGTTGGTCTTCGAGGCCACTTCACGCACCATCTGCGCGCCCATGTTCTCGAACTTATCTTCCAGCTCGATTTCCTTGGCGACGGTGACGCCGTCCTTGGTCGTGCGCGGTGCGCCGAACGACTTCTCGATGATCACGTTGCGGCCCTTCGGACCCAGCGTCACCTTGACGGCGTTGGCAAGAATATCGACGCCACGCAGCATGCGCTCGCGGGCATCGGCGGCAAATTTCACGTCTTTGGCTGCCATGGGGCAGAACTCCTGTGAATGGGGGAACGGATGGCAAAAAGGGATGAAAGGCGAAACGGACGCGGCGGACTTACTTGTCCAGTACGCCCATGATGTCGCTTTCCTTCATGATCAGGAGGTCCTGACCGTCGATCTTGACTTCAGTGCCCGACCACTTGCCGAACAGCACCTTGTCGCCCTTCTTGACGTCGAGGGGGACGATCTTGCCGGTTTCATCGCGCGCGCCCGGACCGGCGGCGACGACTTCACCCTGCTGCGGCTTCTCGCCGGCAGTGTCGGGAATGATGATGCCACCGGCCGACTTGGTTTCGGCATCGGCGCGCTTGACGACCACGCGATCGTGGAGAGGACGGAACTTCATGTTCGGGTAGGCTCCGAGTTGGAGAATTTTACGGATACCGGCGGGTCAACCTGCCAGTTGTTAGCAGCCAGCATTGGAGAGTGCTAACGAGTTGGAAATACGGCGGCAACCACCCTCTTGTCAAGGCTATCCCCAGGCACCATCGATTATCTCATTGAAATAGATAGGAATAACGTGACCGATTAAAGGTGGCCCCATATCGCGCAATAGTAGCTTGATGTTCTACTCAGGGTTGCGATAGCCATGGTGCGAACGCGGAGCATGCTACGGGCGCGGGGTGCCGACGATGACCAAATCGAAAACGATGCAGAAAGTCGCTGGGACGTCCGGGCCATCAGGGCAATCGGCGTCAGACGCATCGATGGCGGCAACGCGTATGGCCTATATGGCCGACCTGCTACTGGAATTGGAGGGAATGGCGTCCGCTGAGGGGCATGCAACCCTAGCCGGGCTCCTGGCGTTGGCGCACGCCGAAGCCGTCGCCAAAAGCCGCTGACGAGCCGTCACGTCCGGCAGATGAGCACCGGCACGTGCGCATGCGTCACCGTCTTGTTGGCGACACTGCCGAGCATCAATCCCGCGATCCCGTGCCGGCCGTGTGAGCCCATCACGATCAAATCACAGCTCTTGGCCTTGGCCGTCTCGACAATCGCTTTGTGTGCCTGCGGATCGGTGTTGTGCACGGCCTCCACCGAAATCCCTGCCGCCTTGAAAGCGTCGGACACCTTGCCGAGCAGCTTCTGTGCCGCAGCGTCCATGGTCTGCTCGTAATCATCCGGCGGATACATGACGACCGCGTCGCCCACCACCAAGCTCGACCACGGCGGCGTCGCGTAGACGACAACGACAGACGATCCGAAGGCCTTCGCCAGCGCAATCGCATGGCTCTGGGCAACCTCCGACAAATCCGAGCCGTCGGTCGCCAGCAAGATCTTTTTGTACATGCGCCAAGTCCTTTGATGGAGGAACGAACAAGCGGGTGATCACCACCCTGCTCAGTCGAGTTCGAGAACCGAAATAACCCGGTAGGTTTTCAAGTCCCCATCTGGCTCCTTAATCGACACATACTCCCCCGGCACGAACCGGTGCGAATTAATCCGGAAGCCGGTCTCGTCGTGAGTGGGATCGCCGTGAATATCGTAATGGAACGCCCACGCGCCGCCGCCCTTGCGCACGACGTGACCCACTTCGTCCGGCTGCCCGTCATGGAAGTGGCGCACCCGGCACCGATCCTTCAGCTCGTGATAGGCATCGACGAGAATGCGCCCATCGTCGCTCACGGGTGCGATAAATTCATAGCCGATGTTGTGACTGCCTAACGGATGTCCCGGCTCGCGCGCGAGTTCCATGCGTACACGCCGCAGAAGTGTGACAGGGGCGGGGGATTGCATTGTGGTCATGACGTTCCTCGGCGTTGAGTTTCTCTATTGTTGAAAGTCATTATCTCGTCCTGCACGCTTCAAACCTTGATCTCCGTCAAGGTTTCGCGCGGCGGCTTCGCGTCATGCTGAATGCAAACGATGACAGGAGTTATCCATGACGCGCACGTCGCAAGTTATGCTGCTGCTCAGCCTCTTGGCACTCGCGCCCTTGCCCGTGATGTCCGAAGAAAAGCCAGACATTCAGCCGCCCACCGATGCGCGCTGGCGCACGGTTCTCAAGGATCAAGTGAAAGCCGCCAAAAACTGCGATCTGGCCGAGGTGCTGACCTACAGCGAACTGAAGATCGGCGAGGAAATCGCCATTTCCGGCAAGATCTCCTGCGTCGACGGCCGCCAGTACGACTACGCCCGCCCGCGCCCGCACCAGAATTTCGAGTTTCGCCTCTGCGAACCCAGCGTCTGCTGATCAGACCGCCGCTTCCGGTTTGAGCGACACGAGCCCTTGCCCGTGCCGCTCGATACGGCCCGCAAGATCGAGTTCCATCAGGATCACGCGCAATTCCCGCGCGCCCAGCTCCGTCGCGCGCGCCAGATCGTCAATCGGGATCGGGTTGGGTCCCATCGCCACCACCACCCGATCGCGATCCGATCCGCCGATGAGCGGCGGCGGGCGGATCGTCGCCGGCGGCAGATCTTCGAACGCCGCATGCGGCTCCATCGCCAGCGCCGTCCCCGCGATCACCGGCGCCAGCGCATCCAGCACATCGTCGGCGCACGTCACCAGCGTCGCGCCGTTTTTCAAAAGATGGTTTGTCCCCTCCGCGCGCGGATCGAGCGGATGCCCCGGCACGGCGAACACCTCGCGCCCCTGTTCCCCCGCCATGCGCGCCGTCGACAACGTCCCCGACCGCCGCGCCGCCTCCACCACGACGACGCCATGCGCCATACCCGAGACGAGCCGGTTGCGCCGTGGAAAATCCTTCGCCCGCGGCTCGAACCCGGGCGGCATCTCGGTCAAGAGACACCCCCTCTCGGCAATCGCCGCCTGCAACCGCGCATTCTCCGGCGGATAAATATAGTCGATGCCCCCCGCCACCACGGCAATCGTGCCTGTCGCCAAGCTCGCCTCATGCACCGCCGCATCAATCCCGCGCGCCAGCCCCGACACCGTAACAAACCCGCGCTTTCCAAGGTCGCCCGCAAACCGCCGCGCCAGCGTGATCCCCGCCGCCGACGCCAGCCGCGATCCTACGATCGCAATCGCCGGCCGGCCCAGCAGCCGCGCGTCGCCCTTTAGATAAACCGCAGGCGGCGGCGCCTCCACATGCGCCAGCAGCGCCGGATACCCAGGCTCAATCGTAAACACGATCTCCGCGCCAATCTTTGCGGCCGCTTCGAGCTCCCGCTCGGCACGATCCGTCGGACAAATGCGCAACGTCCGCCCGCCGCGTCGCGCCAGTTCCGGCAACGCATCCAGCGCCTGCACCGCGCCGCCATAGTGGTTGATCAATTCACGAAAAGTCACCGGCCCGACGTTGTCCGACCGGATCAGCCGCAGACACGCCAGCCGCTGCTCCGGCTCCAGCTTCGCAATGGGAAGCGGCGCCGGCGTAAACAGATCGGGATCGTCACGCTTTGGCACCGATGCGCGGCTCCTCGCCCGCGAGCAACCGCTTGATGTTGGCCGAATGCTTCCACAACAGGATCGGCGTCATCACTGCGCCAAGCGCCGCCTCCGGCACCCGCCCTGTGATGAAGAGATAAACCGGTGCCACCACGCTCGCGACCAGCGCCGATAGCGACGAGTACCGCGTCACAAAAGCGAGCGCCAACCAAACCCCGCAGAACACCAGCGCCCCGGGCCACGCCGCACCCAGCAGCACGCCGATGTAAGTCGCGACACCCTTCCCGCCCTTGAACCCGAGCCACACTGGAAAAACGTGCCCGAGAAATGCGCCCAGCCCCGCCAGCAATCCGGCTACGATCGCAATCCCGTGCATGCCGCCAAAATAATGGCCCAGCAGCACCGCTGCCGTGCCCTTCAACGCGTCGAGCACCAGCGTCGCCGCCGCGAGCGGCTTGTTCCCCGTCCGCAAAACGTTCGTCGCGCCGATATTCCCCGACCCGATCGCGCGGACATCGCCGAGCCCCGCCGCCTTGGTCAGGATCAGCCCAAACGGGATCGACCCGAGCAGATACCCGATCGCCAACGCCACCAAAGCCGGAAACGAAAACAGCGGATCCATAGAAAAATCAGGCTCCAGTAAACGTCATGCGCACCGTCTATTGTGGCCGCCATCGCCCCGCCGGGCAAGTCCTCGGCAACCTCAACGGATCAGCAGAGGAAACCCGTCGCGGATCACCGCCCCGGCGCGTACTCAAAAACCGTCTCGCCATCGACCAGCGTGCGCAGCACGCGCCCCTGCATTTTAGCCTCATCGAACGGCGAGTTCTTCGACCGCGAGCGCAGCAGGTCCTTGTTCACCACCCAAGGCTCATCGAGATCAACGAGTATCAGGTCCGCCGGTGCGCCTTTCTGCAATCGGCCGGCTGGCAGCCCGAACAACTTCGCCGGGTTGACCGTCAAGGGCCGCAACAAAGTCGGCAACGCCACGTCGCCCGAATGATAGAGCCGCAGCGCCGCTGCGAGCAGCGTCTCTAACCCGACCGCGCCGTCAGCGGCCTCCGCAAACGGCCGCCGCTTCACATCCGCGTCCTGCGGATCGTGGCTCGACACAATCGTATCGATCTCCCCGTTCGCCACCGCATTCACCATCGCCGCCCGGTCATCTTCCTTTCTAAGTGGCGGCCGCACCTTCAAGAACGTCCGGTACGATCCTATGTCGTTCTCGTTCAGCGTCAGATGATTGATGGAAACCCCGCACGTCACAGCGAGCCCGCGCGCCTTCGCCTGCCGGATGATCGCAAGGCTCTCCGGACACGAAATCGTCGCCGCGTGATACCGCCCGCCAGTCATTTCGACGAGCCGCACGTCGCGCTCGATCATGATGATCTCAGCGACCTTCGAAATACCGGGCAACCCGAGCCGCGTCGCCACCTCGCCCGAATTCATAGCCCCACTGCCCGCCAGATACGGGTCTTCCGTGTGATGGACGATCAACGCCCCGAAGTCGCGCCCATAGAGCAGCGCGTTCTTCATCACCCGCGTATTGGCGACACTCGTCTTGCCGTTCGAAAACGCCACCGCCCCGGCCCGCTTGAGAAGACCGATCTCGGTCATCTCCTCGCCCTTGAGCCCCTTCGTAACCGCCGCCATGGTGTGGATGTGCACGATCGCATTGTCGCGCGCACGCCGCTGGATGAAATCAACGAGCGACACCTGATCGATCACCGGATCCGTATCCGGCATCACGATCATCGTCGTCACGCCGCCCGCCGCCGCCGAATGGCTTGCCGTTTTCAAAGTCTCGCGATGTTCGTAACCCGGCTCTCCAGTGAAAACCTGCGCATCGACCAGCCCGGGACACAGCATGCGCCCTTTGCAATCGACGACGGTCGCACCCTCCGGCGCATTGCGCCGCAAAGAGGCGCCAAGATCGGCAATCACGCCGTCTTTCACATAAAGGCCGCCCGGCTCGTCCCGGTTCGTCTCCGGATCGACGAGGCGCGCGTTGATGAAGGCCGTGGGGCCAGACGGTTTGCGCGGTGCGGTGATGGAGGATGGGCTCATGGGGGTCGCGCCGCTCATGATTTCATCGTTTCGGGTTTAGGCAGGTTCATCGCCAGCGCCTCCAGCACCGCCATGCGCACGGCAACCCCCATCTCCACCTGCTCGCGGATCACGCTGCGCGGATCGTCCGCAATCGTCGAGGCAATCTCCACGCCCCGGTTCATCGGTCCCGGATGCATCACGAGCGCATCGGGCTTGGCCCGCGCCAGCTTTTCATGATCGAGCCCGAAGAAGTGGAAGTATTCGCGCACCGACGGCACGTAGGAGCTTTCCATCCGCTCCCGCTGCAACCGCAGCATCATCACCACGTCCGCGCCCTCGATGCCCTTCCACATGTCGGTGAACACTTCGACGCCCAACCGCTCCGGCTTCGCCGGCAGCAGCGTCGACGGCGCGATGAGCCGCACGCGTGCCCCCATGGTGTTCAACACATCCACGTTCGACCGCGCCACCCGCGAATGCAGAATGTCGCCGCAGATCGCCACCGTCAGACCCGAGATCCGCCCCTTCGCCCGCCGGATCGTCAGCGCGTCGAGCAGTGCCTGTGTAGGATGCTGGTGCGCCCCGTCGCCTGCGTTGATAACGGAGCAATCGACCTTCTGCGACAGCAGCTCCACCGCACCCGCCGAATGATGCCGCACGACGATGATATCCGGCCGCATGGCGTTCAGCGTGATGGCCGTATCGACCAGCGTCTCGCCCTTCGATACCGACGAGGTGGCGACGTTCATGTTCATCACATCCGCGCCCAGCCGCTTGGCGGCCAGTTCGAACGACGCCTGCGTCCGCGTTGAACTCTCGAAGAACAGATTGATATGCGTCCGCCCGCGCAGGACTTGCCGCTTTTTCTCCGCTTGCGGCGGCGAATCGGCGTTCTTGTCGGCGAGGTCGAGAAGGAAATCGATTTCGGGCACCGTCAGCTTCTCCGTCGAGAGAAGGTGGCGATGCGAGAAGCTCTTGGTTTGCTTCTGTGCGGATATGGCCATTAAAGCGGGTTCTCTACGCGCAAAAGTGCCCCCCGGCAAGCGCCTCGCCACAACTCTCCCCAATTGGCGCGACGGGATGGTTGCAATGTGCTTAAAAGTGCCGGTTCGGGAGACAGTTGAAGCATGAGCAACCGCTTCGCGACTGAAGCCGTATCCAATCAGGTGCCACCCCTGACGGATGTGAACCTGTTTGCCGTCGACGTGGCCCTGACGGACGCGGTGACCCGAGAAGGCGCCGCCGCATCCGCCCGCACCCTCAACGCCTTTGGCCTTACAGCCGGGTCCGAGGAGGCCCGCGAACTGGCCACACTGGCCAACCGCCACACCCCCGAACTCGCCACTCACGACCGCCACGGCCGCCGCCTCGACCTCGTCACCTACCACCCGGCCTACCACGACCTCATGCGCCTCTCTTGCGCCGAAGGCCTCGCCAATGGAACTTGGGCGCACTTAGGCCCCGCCGGCGGCACCCCCGACAAAGCCGCCCACGTCACGCGCTCAGCCAACCTCTATCTCGCGGCCCAGATGGAGCCCGGCCACTGCTGCCCGCTCACCATGACCAACGCGGCCGTCCCGGTCCTTCTCAAAAACGAAAGTCTCGCCCGCGACTGGCTGCCCCTGGTCCTCTCGCGCACCTACGATCCGAGTTTCGAGCCCGCAGCCGGCAAAGCCGGCGTCACTCTCGGCATGGGGATGACGGAAAAACAGGGCGGCACCGACGTGCGCGCCAACACCACCCGCGCGACGCGTAATCCCGACGGCCTCTACACCTTGACCGGCCACAAGTGGTTCCTATCCGCGCCCATGTCGGATGCCTTTCTCATCCTCGCGCAAACCGATGCCGGCCTCTCGCTGTTCCTCGTGCCGCGCTTTCTCCCCGATGAAAGCGTCAACGCACTCCACTTCCAGCGTCTGAAAAACAAGCTCGGCAACCGCGCCAATGCATCATCCGAAGTCGAGTTGCACGCCGCCACCGGCTGGCTCATCGGCGAGGAAGGCCGCGGCGTTTCCTCGATTGTCGACATGCTCACCTATTGCCGTCTCGACTGCGCGATCTCGTCGGCGGGCCTGATGCGATCGAGCCTCGCCCACGCCGTCCATCACGCCGAGCATCGCCACGCCGGTGGCCGCGCGCTTGTCAACGAACCTCTGATGCAGCAGGTCCTCGCCGATCTGACGCTCGACGTCGAAGCCGCAGTCGCGCTGTCCTTCCGTCTCGCCCGCTCGTTCGACCGCGCCCGCGATCCCCGCGCCGCCGCGTGGCGACGCCTCATGACGCCGGTCACGAAATACTGGGTCACCAAGATCGCACCCGCCCTTATCGCCGAAGCCATGGAATGCCTGGGCGGCAATGGCTATGTCGAAGATTGGCCAATCGCGCGCCTTTACCGCGAAGCCCCCGTCAACGCGATCTGGGAGGGCTCCGGCAACGTCATGGCGCTCGATGTCCTGCGCGTCCTGCAAAAGGAGCCCGACGTCGCCGAACTGGTGACGGATGAATTGCGCGCCGCATGTGCCGGAGACCCCGGCCTCACCGCCGGCTTCGAACGTCTGGAGGCCGTCCTCCACGAACCCCGCCTCCTCGACGGGCGGGCCCGGCAACTCGTCGAAGCGCTCGCCAAACTCGCCGCCGGCTCCATTCTCCGCGCCCAAGGCAACGCCGCCATCGCCGATGCCTTCATCGCCACCCGAATTGGCGGATCGGCCCACTCGACCTACGGCCAGGGCCTCGACAGCTTCGACCTCAAAGCCATCCTCGCCCGCGCCACGCCCAACCGGCAGGCGTGAGGCCATCTTTCCGCATCGGCCCTGTCGCCGGACCAGATTGACGGTTGCGGCCCCCCGCCGCCTGGGCTAAACGGTGCCCGCGAAGACGGGCCTTCTCGCTTTCCTAACCATCGCGGCTTATGCTTTGCTGGTTCGAGACGCGAACCGCCTCTCCAAAGGCCCCCGCTCACATCGAGCGGAACCTTTTCATGGTGTTAGCTGCCGTAGCTCAGTGGTAGAGCACTCCCTTGGTAAGGGAGAGGTCGAGAGTTCAATCCCCTCCGGCAGCACCATTCAACCAGCAACCATAGCCGCGCCCAGCCCGGTTCAAGGCAATCCTCCACCGCCTTATGCTTTCGGAGGCCCGTAGTATCCCTTTGGATCCGGCCCCGAGCCCAATAGGCGAACACCCTCTACGATCGCGGGGCTTACCCCCTCGCCGCCTGCCGCAATGTACTCTGTGAGATCCTGACGCATACGCGGGTCCCAGTAAGTTCGAAGGTGATTGCGAATGCCCTCGGCGCGCCGTGCCGGTGGATAGGGCGAGAAGAAATCCGCAATCTGGTTCGCCATGACGACGAGCCGCTCCAGCGGAACGGCGCGGCTCGGGACCGGGCTCTCGGCGTGTGCGGTCTTATGGCTCATGCGGTCACCACGTGTTCACGCTTCTTCTTCGCGGCGCGCTTCGCGGTCTGCTCGCTCGCCACCTTCACGACCTCTACCGCCGTAACCTTGTATTCAGGGCAATTGGTTGCCCAGTCGGAGAGATCCGAGGTCACCACGTTGATGCGCGTCTCGGCGTGGTGGAAGGTCGTGTAGACAATTCCACTGCCCACTCTTTCGGAGAACTTTGCTTTCAACTCCGTGCAACCGAAGCGGCTTGAGACTTTGACCCTCTCGCCATCGCGGATCCCACGGATATGCGCATCATGCGCGCTGATTTCGAGCACGTCCTCCGAATGCCAGCGATTGTTTTGCGTCCGCCGGGTCTGGGTCCCGACGTTGTACTGTGTGAGAATGCGGCCGGTGGTCAAAAGCAGCGGGAACGTATCGTTGGTGCGCTCCGCCGTCGGCACATACTCCGTCAGCATGAACGTGCCCCGGCCGTTTGCGCGTGGGAACTTCTCGCGGTGCAGAACCTCCGTGCCTTCGGGCGCGGCCTCGTCGCACGGCCACTGGGCAGAGCCGATACGCTCGAGAAGTTCGAAGCTAATGCCCTTATAGGCCGGCGACAGGCGGGCGATCTCATCCAAAATCTGGCCCGCATGGTCATACGTCGCCAGATAGCCCATGGCATTCATGAGCATCACGACAATCTCCCAGTCCTGATAACCGGCCAGCGGCTCCACGACCTTGCGCACCCGGTTGACGCGCCGTTCAGCACTCGTGAACGTACCATCCTTCTCCAGCGAGGAACTGCCCGGCAGGAAGACGTGGGCGTATTTCGACGTCTCGTTCAGGAACAGGTCCTGAATGACCACGCATTCCATCTGCCGCATCGCTTCGATGATATGGTTTTGGTTGGGGTCGCTTTGAACCGGATCCTCACCCATGATAAACATGCCGCGGAAATTTCCGGCCAGAGCCGCATCGAACATGTTTGGAAGGCGCAGACCGGGCTCCGCATCCAAGGTCACGCCCCAGTCCTTCTCAAACGATCCGCGCACCTCGTCATCGGTCACAAAACGATAGCCACTGAAAACGTGCGGCCAGCTGCCAAGGCAGCTTCCGCCCTGCACGTTGCCTTGGCCGCGCAGTGGATTGACACCGACGCCTTCCCGGCCAAGCATCCCACACGCCAGCGAAAGGTTTCCAAGGCACATCACGCCGGTCGATCCCTGCGAGTGCTCCGTTACGCCAAGCCCATAGTAGATTGCGCTGTTAGGACCGGATGCGTAGAGGCGCGCGGCCTTGCGGATCAGTTCGGGGTCAAGTCCGGCCGTGGGCCCGATAACTTCTGGCGCGTACCGGTCGGAAGAAACGAATTCCGTCCAGCGTTCGAACTCATCCCACTCGCAGCGAGCCCTGACGAAGGCTTCATTGTACAATTTTTCGCGCACGATCACGTGGGCGATGCTATCCAAAACCGCCACGTTCGTACCCGGCCGCAGGCTGAGGTGCACGTCCGCCTTGATGTGGGCCGACTCCACCGTCTCTGTCCTGCGCGGATCGATAACGATCAGTTTGGCTCCTTGCCGTACGCGCCGCTTCATCAATGACCCGAAGACGGGATGCCCCTCCGTCGGATTGGCCCCGACGATCATGATCACGTCAGCCTGCAAAATGCTATCGAAGTGCTGGCTTGCTGCACCCCAACCGACCGTCGCCGAAAGACCAAACTGCGTTGGCGAATGGCAGATGCGCGCGCAGTTATCGATGTTATTGTTGCCCAGCACCGCGCGCGCAAACTTCTGGACGAGGAAGATTTCTTCATTCGTGCAGCGAGAACTCGAAATAGCGCCAACAGACTTCGTGCCGTATTTGGCCTGGACGCGCCGCAATTCACTCGCCGCATGCTGAATGGCTTTCTCCCAGCTGACCAGCGTCCACGGATCATCAATGGAAGCGCGGATCAGCGGCGTCGTCACACGGTCGTCGCTAATGTAGTAGTCGAACGCGAAGCGGCCCTTGATGCAGCTATGCCCATGGTTGGCCTTGCCCTCCTTCCAAGGGGTCATCCGCACAAGGCGGCCCTGATGCGTCTCGGCTTTGAACCCGCAACCAACCCCGCAGTAAGCACATGTCGTCACGACGGATTTGTCTGGTATGATCGGATTAGCCACGGATGTAGTCTCCTTCAAACAGAGATTTCTCGATCAGCGCCTGCGTCGGGCAGGTCTGCACGCATGCTCCACAGCTGACGCAGTCAGACTCGAAAAAGGGCTGATCTTGGCCGGCAGCAACTTTCGAATCGAAGCCACGCCCTTGGACCGTCAGCGCAAACGTGCCTTGAATTTCCTCGCACGCGCGAACACACCGGTTGCAGACGATGCACTTGGCTGGATCGAACAGGAAATAGGGATTTGAAACGTCCACCGGTGTCGAGAGGTGCGTCTCCACCGGTTCGTAAGGATGGGTGGTTACCCCGCCCTGAGCCAGCGCGGTATGAAACTCGCTCCACCCGCCGTCCACATCTTCTGCGGGAAAGTCGGACAGGTAAAGTTCCAGAACGCCTTTGCGCAATCTCTGCAGCTGCTCTGACTGCGTTGTAACGGCCATACCCTCTGCGACGATCGTCGTGCAGCTGGCCGGATACCCACTGCGTCCTTCGATCTCGACAAGACACAGCCGGCAACTACCCCAAGCCTCGAGCGTGTCGGTTGCGCACAGCTTTGGAATATTCCGCTGAGCCTTTGCTGCTGCGAGCATCACAGAGCTGCCGGCCGGTACGCTGATGGTGTGGCCGTCCACCGTCAAAGTCACTTCTGCGCCCGCGCGTGGCGGTGTGCCGAAGTCGACATCGTCTTTCAGATCCCGAAGCTCTGACCAGAGCATGGAGCCTCCCCGTTCGGTTACATTTGACCGAGTTGTTACCGAAAGACTGGAACGGGTCTAAATTGATTGATGAGATTGCATAGATTGCATAAAGTGATGGTCACCACAGTCACGCGGCTAAACGCCGGGAGGAGCCTGCCGCCAGCAGCGATCTCAGGCGATGAGGTGTCTACAACACGTCTTAAACGCGCCAGGGCACCGTTGGTTCCAGGTTGAGAAATCCCGCCGGCACGTTCCAGGCTAGACTTCTATGCTGGCCGCAGGCGATGTGGTTGACACCACTGGAGTTTCTAGTCATTTCGAAGCGCAGGCGCTCAGCCGATGCATAGCCACCGTTTCGAGCAACCAATTGGCTTCAAACGTCTCGGCACCCAGGAACGGGCATGCTAGACCCATATGTGCCCGGCAAAAGGGTCATCTGACACCGCCCGTCGCTGCATGCAATCCGGCCTCGCAATGATTACGTATCTTGTGGTCAAACCCATCGCGCCTCTTTTGCGCCCCTGATCCCGGACCTTTCCCATCCATGACGAGTAAAACGACCAAGCTCATGACGGCCAAGCCTCCCCTCGTCGCCCGCCCCTCCCGCGCCGAAGCGGAAGCGGCCGTGCGCACGCTCATTTCCTGGGCCGGCGACGACGTCACGCGTGACGGCCTGCACGAAACACCCTCGCGCGTCGTCCGCGCGTATGAAGAATATTTCCGTGGCTACGACCAGGATCCGGAAGAAATTCTCAACAAAACCTTTGAGGAAATCGAAGGTTACGACGAGATGATCGTGCTCCGCTCCATCCGCTTCGAGAGCCACTGCGAACACCACATGGCCCCCATCATCGGCCGCGCCTGGGTTGGCTATATTCCGCAGGGCCGTGTTGTCGGCATCTCGAAGCTCGCTCGCGTCGTCGAAGCCTACGCCAAGCGCCTCCAGATCCAGGAGAAGATGACGGCACAAATCGCCAACGCGATCGACTCTGTATTGAAGCCGCAGGGCGTCGCCGTCGTCATCAAGGCCGAGCATCAGTGCATGACCGCCCGCGGCGTCATGAAGCCCGGCACCGATCTCGTCACCAGCCGCATGCTCGGCATCTTCCGCGACAACGCCATCACGCGTCAGGAATTCCTGTCGATGGTCGACTGATCGCGGCACCAGTCCCAATTGCAAAGGGCGTCGCGCATCAGCGGCGCCCTTTTGTCATTTCATCAGCAGTTCCGGCCGGTATTCGAAATGCATGGTGTCGTAGTGATACCAGCGCCCGCCCCAGATGAACCCGTGCTTCTCGAAGATCCGCACGATCTCCTCCGGGATGGCATTCTGCCACGCATACCGCCCCGCCGTGTCCGGCTTCGACCATCGCCAGTAATGCGCATGCTTCAATGCCA
This sequence comes from Hyphomicrobium sp. 12-62-95, assembly GCA_002279935.1. Lineage (GTDB taxonomy): Bacteria > Pseudomonadota > Alphaproteobacteria > Rhizobiales > Hyphomicrobiaceae > JAGVSR01. The sequence continues at coordinate 275,610 of NCCZ01000003.1, forward strand.
AATCGATCGCAATGCCGTGCCCGTGCGTTGACAGCCGCTCCGTCCCCGCAATCACCCGGCACGCGTATGTCCCTGCCACCGGAATAAGGTAACGGTCGAACGAGCGCGGCAGCTGCTCCAATTCATCCGAAACCGCCTTCAGCTTCTCCGCCACGCCATTGACCCGCGTCACCTTGAGCGTCGTCCGCCCCCGCGACGGCATCCAAGCAACGTCCACGAGGTTTTTCGCAACTTCCCCTGCGCGGCAGTTGCCATACATCCGGTCAAAGAACGCCTCGGGCCGCGCCCGCCCCGGATCGGCATCCACCGCTGGCGGCTGCAGAGGACCCGTCGGATACGGGATCGCGAAAATATCCTGCAGGTCTGGCGCGCGCACCAAATCGTCGAACGGCTTCACTCCGCGGCCATCGTCGATCGGCAGTCGCGTCCCGTCGCGCCACACAACCGCCTCGCCCTCCACAGCCGCAATATGGTCTGGATAGGCCTCTTTCAGCCGCCGCCCGGCCTCTTCCGGCGTCATTTCACCGGCCAGCGCCGCACCGCCGCCTGAGCCGACCCATCCTAAAAACGCAGTCAGGCCCTTGATAAAATTGCGCAAACGCTTGTTTCCCATCCTGAAAATGAGCGCCCCCCTTTCCCTTTACCCGAAAAGAACACCTGCTACAGTGTTCCCCAAGCAGCAGCCAGTCGAAGCCTGATGAGAAGTCCGCGTGCCGGTCCCGGCAGTCCGCGGTCTGGACCAGGTTCTGGGGATCAACACCGTGAGCGGTTACGCCGACGAGCCTGAAAAGGCTGAAAATCCGCCCAAAGCGCCAAACCCCAGTGCGGGGAGCGAAGCCGGGGCGTTCGACCGCCCCCCGCCCGTCTATGGCGCCCTCGACCTGGGCACCAACAATTGCCGCCTCCTCCTTGCGCGCCCGTCCCGCCGCGGCTTTCGCGTCGTCGACGCCTTTTCGCGCATTATTCGCCTCGGCGAGGGCGTCTCCCAATCGGGCCGCCTGTCAGAGGCCGCCATGTCGCGCACCATCGATGCGCTCCGCGTCTGTGCCCAGAAACTCGATCGCGCCGGCACGCACCGCGCCCGTCTCGTCGCCACCGAGGCCTGCCGCTCTGCCGCCAACTCCAACGATTTTCTCTGCCGCGTGAAAAGCGAGGTCGGCCTCGACATCGAAGTTTTAGCCCCCGAGGAAGAAGCCATCCTCGCCGTCGCCGGCTGCGCCACCTTGATCGACACCAGCGTCGACTATGCGCTCGTCTTTGACATCGGCGGCGGGTCCTCCGAGCTCATCTGGATCGACTTGCGCCGGATCTCTGGCTCCGGCCCCCACGCCGCCTCACGCATCATCGACAGCGTCCGCCGCGGCAACGGTCAATCCGTGTGGACCTCGCTCCCCGTCGGTGTCGTCACGCTGGCCGAACGCTTCGGCGGCTGCGAAGTCACATCCGAAATTTTCGAAGCGATGGTCACCTACGTCTCAGGACTGATTGCGCCGTTCGAACAGCGCCACAATTTCCGCCGCCGCATCGAAGGCAGCGCGGTCCACTTCCTCGGCACCTCCGGCACCGTCACAACTGTGGCCGGGATCCAACTGGGATTGCCGCGCTACGATCGCAGCAAGGTCGACGGCTGCTGGATGCGCGTCGCCGATGTGAACCGCGTCACCTACGATCTCTTGGGCCGCACCTATCAGCAGCGTGTCGCCGAACCCTGCATCGGCCACGACCGCGCCGATCTGGTCCTCGCCGGCTGCGCGATCCTGGAAGCCGTCATCCGCGCTTGGCCCTGCGAACGCTTGCGCGTGGCCGATCGGGGTTTGCGCGAAGGCATCCTGTCCTCGCTCATGATGGAAGATAATACATTCCGCAGCGGCCGCCGCCGGCGGAGAGGCGATTGGACAGATGGCAAATAAAGGCAAAGGTAAATCTCCACCCAAGGGCCCGGGCGGCGGACAGCGCATGTTGCGCGTGCGCGTCAAAACAGCGGCCAAGCGGACCACCTCGTCGGCCCGATGGCTCGAGCGGCAGTTGAACGACCCCTACGTCGTCGCCGCCAAACGCGAAGGCTTCCGCTCGCGCGCCGCCTACAAGCTGACCGAACTCGACGACAAATACCGGTTTCTGAAACCCGGCCAGCGCGTCGTCGACTTGGGTGCTGCACCCGGAGGCTGGTCCCAGGTCGCCGCCGAGCGCGTCAAATCCCTTGAAGGCCGCGGTCAGGTCATCGCTATCGACTACCTCGGCGTCGAACCCATTCCTGGCGTAGAAATCGTCGAACTCGATTTCACCGACGATTCAGCTGAGCCGAGACTAAAAGCCCTGCTGCGCGATGGCGGCGCCGATGTGGTTCTTTCCGACATGGCCGCCCCAACCGTCGGCCACACCAAGACCGATCACTTGCGCATTATGGGGCTCGCCGAGTCCGCCGCCTACTTCGCCTGCGACGTGCTCTCGCCCGGCGGCGCGTTTGTTTGCAAGGTCTTCCAGGGCGGCACCGAAAAAGACCTGCTGGAACTGTTGAAAAAATCGTTCGGTGTCGTGCGCCACGTCAAGCCGCCGGCCAGCCGCAGCGACTCAGCCGAACTCTATGTCGTAGCCACGGGCTTTCGCGGCAAACCCAGCGATCAGACAAAATAAAAACGGCGACCGCGGAGGCGATCGCCGTTCGATTGACCACTCGCTGTTGAGGCGAGACGATCGCACGTCAGATTTAGATGACGTCGATCTCGGCCGGCAGGTACGACGTCACTTCGAGGCCGACTTCCTGCTCGCGAACGGCGGGCTTGGTCCAGGTCTTCATGGTGTTTCCTCCAGTTTCATTGTTGCTAAATACGTGTCTAGCGGGGGTTGGATACCCAAGAACCCACGCTAGGTCCAATCGAATTTTCCTGTCTAGGGGATCAGACCGACTGATATGTAACAGTATTCTGTAACAGTTGGTCTGCGCCGGATCGCACTGCAACACGCGCGCCGGCCGTCCTTTTTGGTGGGGTAACACCCTGGTTGCCGCCCCCGCGCGGTGGGCCGCACTTCCCCTGCCATAGCGCCGGTGATATAGCGCTGCCGACATGATTTGCGGGCCGGTTCTGCGCCCGCTCTGTCACTTATCCGACAAGGAGATAGACATGGCGAAAAGCCCGATCGTCAACGATTTGGCGTTGGCGCTGACGTTTGACGACGTGTTGCTCGTTCCGGCGGCCTCCGAAGTCATGCCGGGACAGGTCAACGTGGCCTCGCGCGTCACCAAGTCGATTAAGGTCAATATCCCCATCATCTCCGCCGCAATGGATACGGTTACCGAGGGTCGGCTGGCCATCGCCATGGCCCAGGAAGGCGGCATCGGCGTGCTGCATCGCAACCTCGAACCGAAGGTTCAGGCGACGCATGCAACCCAGGTCAAAAAATATGAAAGCGGCATCGTTCTCAACCCGGTGACCATCACGCCGGACGCCAAACTCGCCGAAGCCCTGAAGCTGATGGCGGACAATTCGATCTCCGGCATCCCCGTGGTCGAGAAGCCCGAAGGCAAAGGCAAGCTCGTCGGCATCCTCACCAACCGCGACGTCCGCTTCGCCACCAATATGGAGACCCCCGTCTCCGAACTGATGACCAAGGACAGGCTGATCACCGTGCCGCGTTCGGTGAGCCAAGCCGACGCGCGCCGCCTTCTCCATCAGCACCGCATCGAAAAGCTCGTGGTGGTCGATGATGATTATCAGTGTGTCGGCCTCATCACCGTCAAGGACATCGAGAAGGCGCAGAAGCATCCCAACGCCTGCAAGGACGAAGCCGGCCGCCTCCGCGTCGCCGCCGCAACGACCGTCGGCGACGACGGCTTCGCCCGCGCCGAAGCCCTCATCGCCGCTGGCTGCGATCTCATCGTCGTCGACACCGCGCACGGCCATTCCATTCGCGTTCTTGAAATGGTGACCCGCATCAAAAAGATGTCGAACGCCGTCCAGGTCGCCGCCGGCAACGTCGCGACCGCCGCCGCCACACGCGCCCTCATCGATGCGGGTGCCGATGCGGTCAAAGTCGGCATCGGCCCGGGATCCATTTGCACCACGCGTATCGTCGCCGGCGTCGGCGTGCCCCAGCTCACCGCCATCATGAACTGCTCATCCGAAGCCAAGAAGCACGGCATCCCGATCATCGCCGACGGCGGCATCCGCTTCTCCGGCGACATCGTCAAAGCGCTCGCCGCCGGCGCCGATTGCGTCATGATTGGCTCGCTGCTCGCCGGCACCGACGAAGCCCCGGGCGACACGTATCTCTATCAGGGCCGCACCTATAAGGCCTATCGTGGCATGGGCTCCGTTGGTGCCATGGCGCGCGGCTCGGCCGACCGCTACTTCCAGCAGGAAGTGAAAGACACGCTCAAACTCGTTCCCGAAGGCATCGAAGGCCAAGTCCCCTATAAGGGCCCGGCCGAAGGCGTCTTGCACCAACTCGTCGGCGGCCTGCGTGCCGGCATGGGCTACACAGGATCGGCCACACTGGAAGACCTGCGCACCAACGCCGAATTCGTGCGCATCTCGCCTGCCTCCATGCGTGAAAGCCACGCCCACGGCGTCGCCATCACCCGCGAAAGCCCGAACTATCCGGGCGGACTGTAAGGAACGGATCGATGAACCCCAACCTGTCGATCGTCCAGCCCCTGCTCGTGCAGGCGGGGCTGACATTTTTCCTGCTCTTTTGGATGGCCAAGGAGCGGGTCGGCGCGATCCGCGATGGCACCGTCATTCGCAACGAAACCGGTGTGCGTCCGACATGGGTGGGCCGTGCCGGCACAGTCTCGAATGCGTTCCACAATCAGCTCGAAATGCCGATCCTGTTTTTTGTGGTCACGATCCTCGCCATCCTCACCGGCTCGGCCGACTATCCCATGACCGCACTCGCCTGGGTGTACGTCATCTTGCGCATCGTCCATGCGGCCATCCACACCACCTACAATAAAATCCCGCACCGCTTCGTCGCCTACTTTCTCAGTAACCTCGTGCTGCTCGCCATGTGGGTGAAGCTCGCCTTGCACGTATTCACCGCAGGCTGATCCCATGAAACCCGGCGCGCGCATCGCGGCTGCCATCGAAGTCCTCGATACGATCATCACCCGTCACCAGCCCGTCGGCATCGCGCTGGCCGACTGGGGCAAGGCGCATCGCTTTGCCGGCTCCGGCGACCGCAACGCCATCGGCGGCCTCGTCTATGACGCCCTGCGCCGTCGCGCTTCGATCGCCTGGGCGATGCAGTCCGACACGCCCCGCGCACTCGCCATCGGCGCCGCCTCGGCGGCCTTCCGCATGGAGCCCGACGCCGTCGCTGCTGTCTGTGACGGCGAGACCCACGCCCCTGCGCCGCTCTCGGAGACCGAACGCGCTGGCCTCACCCGCCCGCTCGATGAAGCCCCGCCCCACATCCAGGCCGACATCCCGGAATGGCTTTGGCCAAGCTTCACCGCAGCCTTCGGCGACACCGCCATCGAGCAAGGCCGCAAGCTCGCCGAACGCGCCCCCGCCGATCTGCGCGTCAACACACTGAAAGCCACGCAGGAAAAAGTGCTGAAGGCTCTGGCCGAGTTCGGCGCCGAAGCCTGCGCCCACTCGCCCGTGGGCGTCCGCGTCCCCCCGCCCGTTGGCACCGGCCGCACGCCCAACCTCGAAGCCGAGGCCGCCTTCCAAGCTGGCTGGTGTGAAATCCAGGACGAAGGCTCGCAACTGGCAGCCCTCCTCGCCGGCGCCGGTCCCCGCCTGCAAGTGCTCGATCTGTGTGCAGGCGCGGGCGGTAAAACGCTGGCGATGGCCGCCGGCATGCAGAACACCGGCCAAATCTTTGCCTACGACGACGATCGCAATCGCTTGAAGCCCATCTTCGAACGCGTCAAACGCGCCGGCGTCCGCAACGTCCAGATCCTCAAAGGCGGCGATCAGAAAGCGCTCGAAGCACTGGGCCCCAAGTTCGATCTCGTCCTGATCGATGCCCCCTGCACCGGCACTGGCGTCTGGCGCCGCCGCCCCGAAAGCAAGTGGAAGCTCAAACCCCGCAACATCGAAGAACGCCAGACGGAGCAGGCCGCTATCCTCGCCACCGCCCGCGGCCTCACCAAACCCGGCGGCCGTCTCGTCTACGTCACCTGCTCCCTGTTGCCCGAAGAAAACCGCGGCACCCTGGAAAACTTTCTGGCCTCCGCGCCCGAGTTCTCGGTCGTGCCATACGGCCCCGTCTGGCAGGAGCGCATTGGCACCGAGCCGCCCGCCTCCGCCGATGGCCGCACCGACACGCTCCAGTTGACGCCGGCCTCCCACGGCACTGATGGATTTTTCATCGCCATCCTCGACCGCGCCAAAGCCTGACGCGATCTCACCGGTTTTTTTCGTGGCCCCATCTTGCAAAGCCGCAATGCTGCGATAGCTAATGCAGTCGAGCCATGCTGCACGCATGCGCTCCGCCAGCCGAAAGCCCTTACCAAGGGTGAGCGCGGGTGCCATCACGCTTCGTTGCTGTCGCTTCGAACCGCGTAAAGCCGTTCGGACGATCCGGGGGAGACGATCGTCGATCATGGCCGCTGTGCCACGGTATCCTGGCGTTCCCACAATCGCTGCGCAATCAGCGACGGCCCCTCTTTTTCAGAATCGACTCCGATGTTTTGAACTTTGCGCGCCGCATGACGTTGAGTGGGCGCACGCGACATCTCCGGCGAGGGCCTGAATGCACGGCAGCCAGAATTCGTTTCTCACGCAAAAATGTGAAGTCCGTGCCGCCGATGACAGGGGCGGATATACCGTCGTCGTCACGGAGCCCATTGCCAAAGGTGAACTGATCGTCGTCTGGAGCGGCACTCTGGTCGACGGGTCCGAACTGGCAACGCTCCCCCCGCCCGTGAAGCGTCATTCGCTCCAGGTCGAGGAGGATCACTATCTAGTTTCTCTCACCGACTGCGAACCCCCCGACTACGTCAACCACTCCTGCGCACCGAACGCCGGCCTCTCTGGCCAGATCGGTCTCGTCGCCATGCGCGACATCCGCCCCGGCGAAGAGGTCACTTACGATTACGCGATGAGCGACGGTTCCTCCTACGACGAGTTCGAGTGCTGCTGCGGCGCCGCCGAGTGCCGGGGCCGTGTCTCAGGCGAAGATTGGAAACGTCCCGACCTCTGGCAGCGCTACCAGGGCTACTTCTCACCCTACCTCCAGCGCCGCATCGCCAAGCTCCGCCGCCGTCTGCTCACGCGCCCGGTCACCAGCGTATTCAGCCGTCTGGGAACCAGCAGTCGCGCCCGCGCATAATTTGCTGTCTGTCGCAGCGGAACCCATCACCAGCCTGCTCTGTTCCTCAACAGTCGCCACGCGAAACGCGTCGCCAACTCGAGGAACCGCCATGTCGCGCCGCTGGATTGTCACCGCCGTCATCTTCATGATCGTCAACGCCGTGCTGTTCGGCATCGGTGCAACGGCGGTCCTCTCGATCCCGTCGCTGGCCGCTGAAGCCTCCACCCTCATTTGGGTCGTCACCGCCCTGAGTTTCGTTCTGGCCCTTCCCATCGCCTACCTTTTGGCCCCGCGCCTGCGCGCCCGTTATCAGCGCATGGAAGAGGCCCGCCGTGTCGCGCGCGAGAAAGATGACATGCGCGTGTCACCCCGCACATCGCACATGCCGCACTGATCAAAATCAGATCATCCACCTAGCTTGCGCTGATATCCCGCGTCGAACACGCGGTAGTCGCACGTCAACTCTTCGCCCTCGGCAATGTCGCGCGTGGCCACGTCATAGCCCTCGATCGCGCCATCCACGTGCACCCCCGCCGTGTTTGGATCGTCCGCGTGATTCATGAACCGCGCGTTGTCCAGGCAGTAGACATAGTGTCCACTTGCCTCGTGCACATATGTGTACGTCTCGATCGCTTCTCGCGCCACATCCGGCAACGCCGCGATCTGCTCCGCCGAAAACAATTGATCGAAGCCCGGTACAAATCGCCACGTTACCGTTCCAGCCTTGATCGGCTCGGCGGCAAACAAACCCGTGCCCTCGATCAAACTTTGTCCTAGGCGCGTTTTGACCATCAGCATGGGTGTGGCATCTCCGGGGGTGGCGGTGCGGCGTCCGAGCGTGATAGGCCGCAAGCGGAATGAAGTCGAGGCGATGCCGCCTGGGGGTATAATGTTGCGCGATAGTCAGGTTCTGGCGCTGGCCGATGGAGGCACCGTGGGCTTCGCCGAATATGGCGCACCCGATGGCCGCCCCGTGGTCGCCCTCCACGGCGCGCCCGCCTGCCGCCTCATGTTCGCCGCTGCCGACGCCGCCGCCAAATCCCACGGCCTGCGCATCCTCGCACCCGACCGCCCCGGCTACGGCCTCACACCGTCCAACGTCGGCGCCTCCCTCGCCGAACGCGCGGCTTGGCTCAAGACCGTTGTCGATGCCCTCGAATTGGATCGCTTCGCCCTGCTCGGCATCTCTGGCGGCAGCCCCTTTGCGATCGCATTGGCCGAGAGCCTCAATGATCGCGTTACCGCGCTCGCTCTCGTCTCGCCTATGGGCCCCGTCGCCGACTATGCCGAAAGCGCCGAAGGCAAACTCGAACCGGTCTCTTTCATGCACGACCGCTTTTTCATGCATATGCCATACCAGAGCTGGCTCACCCATCCGCTCGGCGACCTCAGCGCCTGGATGTTCCGCCACGGCCCTGAGATGTTCACGAGCCTCCTGCCCCGCATCGCGACGTCCGCCGACGCGCGCATCCTGTCCAAGCCCGACGTCGCCCAAACCATGCGCACCATGACGCTGGAAGCCTTCCGCCAAGGCGGCTCGGGCGGCACGGCGGATTTGGAAATCTTTGGCCGCCCCTGGGGCGTGAACTTCGCCCATGTGACCACCCCCGCCGTCGTCTGGCAAGGCACCGACGACCACGTTGTCCCGCCCCAAGCCGCCCGCTGGCTCGCCGGCCAACTGCCCAACTGCACGTTGCACAACCTCGACGGCGCTGGCCATTTCTGGGTCTTCGAACACGTCGAAGACATCATCTCGACCCTGGAAGCGCTCATGTCGCAGAACGGAAGCCGCACCGCGCACGTTTCTTGATCGCGCCCATCCATCCAATCGCGCGCAGGAATCGTTTACTCATGACGTCAACACAATTTCGGATTGAGGATCGGTCGATGAGCTACTACCTGCCGCTGGCAGCTTTTATCGCCCTCGTATTCGTGGCCGCATCATCAGGGGCCCTCTTCCAGCCGGGCGAGTGGTACGCGAACCTCAATAAACCATCTTGGACGCCCCCCAATTGGCTGTTCCCGGTCGCCTGGTCGGTCCTTTACCTTTTGATCGCCATCGCCGGCTGGAAGGTGTGGCAGGTCGAGGGCATTAAGACGGCGCTGATCGTGTGGGGCATCAGCCTCCTGATTAACATGTCCTGGTCCTACATCATGTTTGAACGCAAGGAGATCGGCGTAGCACTTGTCGATCTCATATTGCTTTGGATCTCGATCGTCGCGTTCATGGTCCTGGCCTGGCCCGCCAGCCAAACCGCCACGTACCTCTTCATTCCCTACCTCATGTGGGTCTCGATTGCCGGCGCGCTGAATTTCTCCGTCTGGCGGCTCAACCCTTGAGCACCAGATACTGAAAGGCGATCATCGCCGCAAACGACAGCGTCACGACGAGGCCGACCGTCCCGGACGGGGCATTCTTATTTGCATCCGGAATGAGTTCGGCAAACACCATCCAGATCATCGCGCCCGCCGCAATGCCAAAACCAACCGGCAAAAACGGCGCGAAGTGCTCAACCGCCAGATAGGCCGGCACCGCAGCAATGGGCTGCGGCAAACTTGAAAACACGGCCCATAGCGCCGCCACGAGTACCGGCGTCCCGCGCGGCACGAGCACCAGCGCGATCGCCAGCCCCTCCGGAATATTGTGTACGGCGATCGCTGCCGTGATGAACGTCGCCAGTTCCCCTGAACCGCCGAACGACACGCCGACCCCCACGCCCTCCGCGAACGAATGCGCCGTCATCACCGCGACGATCAGGAACGCCTTACGCGCATCCAATCCGCCAAGCTGCGCAAACTCCAGATCATCTTTGTCATTGAACCAATGGCTCGCGGCAACGATCGCGGCCAACCCGATCAGCATGCCCAGGATCAGCCGCTCTGGCGACATCCCCACACCCTCGGCCACCAAGCTATGCGTCGCGGCAAGCATCAGCCCGCCCGCTATGGCGTTCGAGATCGAGATCCAATACCGGTCAAGCGACTTCAAAAACAGAAAGGGCAACGCGCCAAGCCCCGTCGCCAGCGCCGTTATCATGGCCGCCACGAACACCGTCAGAACTGAAGGTTCAAAGGTCACTGAAAAGTTCCTCCCGCCGCACAATCCTACATGAGTCCGGGCTGCCACCGCCCGCATCCCGCTTTGGCGCCAGGAAACCCATTCCGGTGCGAAAACCCCGCTTGCGGCGCCGCCCCGCCTTGACGGTGCGGGGCCCGGATGGTCTACCGCCCCTAACGGACCAGACCATAGAGGTCCCAGGCCCCCATCTGCCGCCGGAGCCACACCCGCCCCATGCACCCCGAGAGCGTCCTCATCATCGATTTCGGCAGCCAGGTCACCCAGCTGATCGCGCGCCGCGTTCGGGAATCCGGCGTCTATTGCGAAATCCATCCCTTCCAAAGCGCAGACGCCGCCTTCCAGCGCTTAGCCCCCAAGGCCGTCATCCTCTCCGGCGGCCCTGCGTCCGTCACCGAAGCCAACAGCCCGCGCGCCCCCCAGGCGATCTTCGATGCCAACATCCCCATCTTCGGCATCTGCTATGGCCAGCAGACCATGGCCGAGCAACTGGGCGGCAAGGTCGAAAGCGGCCACCACCGCGAATTCGGCCGCGCCATGCTCGAAGTCCGCGAGCCCTCCGCCCTCTTCGACGGCGTCTGGAACACGGCTGAGCGCCATCAGGTCTGGATGAGCCACGGCGACCGCGTTACGCGCCTGCCCGAGGGCTTCAAGGTCATCGCCACCAGCGAGAACGCACCCTACGCGGCGGTCGCCGACGAAGCCCGCCGCTTTTACGCCGTGCAGTTCCACCCCGAAGTCGTCCACACGCCCGACGGCGCAAAACTCATCGCCAACTTCGTGCATAAGATCGCCGGCCTCAAATCCGATTGGACCATGGCCGCCTACCGCCGCGAGATGATCGCCAAGATCAAAGCCCAGGTCGGCGCCGAGCGCGTCATCTGCGGCCTGTCCGGCGGCGTCGACAGCGCGGTCGCTGCCGTCCTCATCCACGAGGCCATTGGCGACCAGCTCACCTGCGTCTTCGTCGATCACGGACTGATGCGCCAATCCGAGGCCGAACAAGTCGTCGACCTCTTCCGCGGCCACTACAACATCCCGCTCGTCCACGTCGATGCATCCGAGCTTTTCCTGGGCGAACTCAAAGGCATCTCCGACCCCGAGGCCAAGCGCAAAACGATTGGCCGCCTCTTCATCGACGTCTTCGAGAAGGAAGCCAACAAAATCGGCGGCGCCGCCTTCCTCGCCCAAGGCACGCTCTATCCCGACGTCATCGAAAGCGTCTCCTTTACCGGCGGCCCCTCGGTCACAATCAAATCGCACCACAACGTCGGCGGCTTGCCCGAGCGCATGAACATGAAGCTCGTCGAACCCCTGCGCGAACTCTTCAAGGATGAGGTCCGCGCGCTCGGCCGCGAGCTAGGCCTCCCCGACGCCTTCGTCGGCCGCCATCCCTTCCCCGGCCCCGGCCTCGCCATCCGCATCCCCGGCGAAATCACGCCGGAAAAGCTCGACATCCTGCGCAAGGCCGATGCGATCTATCTCGATGAAATCCGCAACGCCGGCCTCTACGACGCCATCTGGCAGGCCTTCGCGGTGCTCCTCCCCGTCCGCACCGTCGGCGTCATGGGCGATGGCCGCACCTACGATCACGTGCTCGGCCTGCGCGCCGTCACCTCCGTCGATGGCATGACCGCCGACTTCTATCCCTTCGACATGGGCTTCTTAGGCCGGGTCGCCACCCGCATTATCAACGAAGTCCGCGGCATCAATCGCGTCGTCTACGACGTCACCTCAAAACCCCCCGGCACTATCGAGTGGGAGTGAGTCGCTCCGCGCCTCAGCCCCGGAATTTCTTCCACGTCACCGTCACGCGCGTGCCGAGCGGAATGCGCGGATAAAGATCGAGCACGTCCTCATTATACATGCGGATGCAGCCCTTCGAGACGGCCGAACCGATGGTCCACGGCGCGTCCGTGCCGTGAATGCGATACATCGAGGCGCCCAAATACAGCGCGCGCACGCCGAGTGGGTTCTGCGGATGCCCGCCGGGCACGTAGACCGGCAGCTTCGGATTTTCGCGCCGCATCTCTGCCGTGGGCGTCCATCCCGGATTGACTGCCTTGCGCGTCACCGACGTCACGCCCGACCAGCGGCTCTGCTCGCGCGGCACGGCGATCGGATACGAAAGCGCGGCACCCCGCTGATAGACCCAGTACAGCTTGCGGTCACCGAACGAGACGATGATCTGCCGCGGCGCGACGCTCGCCGGGAAGCTCACATCCTCACGATACCCGCCGCCCCATAGGAACGACAGAAAGTCCTGTGCGGCAGCCGGAGCCGGCCGGAAGCTCAGTGCGGACAGGCCTGCGATCAGGCAGACAAACAGGGTGCGAATGTTCGGGGCATACGGCATGGACGGCGTCCTCGCGACGGTGACGGTTTCTTGGGCTTCACGCAGGCAAACGCCCATGGACGGCGGGCGCCGGGCGTTCGTCTCAGAATTGCAGCCCAAACTTTGCGGTGAGTTGGCCGCCGCGGCAAGTCGCACCAGTCCCTAGGATGGCCCCACTGAGCGGGATCATCGGCAAGGTGTGGCCGCGATGCCGCCAGCACCCGGGCAAATGGGTGCCGAAGAGAAGTCAGGTTTTGCAAGGAAATGGTGCCCAGGGCCGGAATCGAACCAGCGACACTGCGATTTTCAGTCGCATGCTCTACCAACTGAGCTACCTGGGCATTTTCGCCCGGCGTGTTCGTGTGCCGCTGCGAAGTGGGCGTCTTATAGGTGCCGCATCCGCCGCTGTCTAGCGGCCATTGTGAGCCACCCGCCGCTGTTATCTGGGTCGGCCTCAATCGTCCTCGTCGCCAGCCGTCCGCACCCCGCGCGCGCCCGGGTCACCCGGCCGCTCACCGCTGTCGTCGGCCACGTCCAGCGCCGGACCGGGGATAACAAACGTCCCCCCAAGCCAGCGCGCCAGATCGATGTCGGCGCACCTCTTGGAACAAAACGGCCAGTGAGCCTGGTCGGTTGGCTTCCGGCACGTTGGACATCGCCCGCCTGCCGGGTTGGATGCTTTGGGTTCATTCATGGCCCTGGCCCATCTGCCGCTCGGCGTGCGCCGCGTTAATCGCGATCCGCTTCCGCCGCCCTGATCCAGTTGAAGTGGATCGGAAAGCCCTCCGACACCAGCATCGACACCACTTCCGTCAGCGGCAATCCCACGACGTTCGTGTACGAGCCCTTGATCGTCTGCACGAACGAACCCGCCAGCCCCTGGATCGCATACCCGCCCGCCTTGTCGCGCCATTCGCGCGTCGCGATGTAGGCTTCGATCTCGCCCTTGGTCAGATATTTGAACCGCACCTTCGTATCGACGATCTTGGTGCGAATTTTATCGTTGGGCGCAATCAGGCACACTGCCGTCAGCACCCGGTGCGAGCGCCCCGACAGCCGGTTCAGAAACTCCACCGCCTCTTCCACCTGCTGCGGCTTGCCGAAGATCTTCATGTTGTTTGAAACGATCGTATCTGCGGCGAGCACATAGGCATCTGCGATGTCCCGGTCGTTCGCGATCTGATCCCGCGCCGCCTCCGCTTTGGCCCGCGCCAATCTAGCCACGAGCGCGCGCGGCATCTCCCCCTTCTTCGGCGTCTCATCCAGCGAGGCCGGGCGTAGCGCATCCGGTTTGATGCCCGCCTGTTCCAGCAGCATCAGCCGCCGTGGACTGGCGCTCGCCAAAACGAGTTTCGGCCGCGGCACCATGCCGGTCTCCCGCGACGCGGTCTTGGCCAGTTCCGACCGCAATGTTTCGCGGCGCGGATTGTCGGTGCGGGAAAATGCGGAAAGCAGGGCCGATTTGGCAGTCGACATCCGGGGCGGGCTCCGTTGGCCGAAGGGCGGTCTGATCGGGTGGATGATCTCCGGCGGCTCTATAGCACGCCAAGCCCCCGTCGTTCACCATACCCGTGTTCCGGCCGATACAACCTTCGGCAGCACGAAGCTTTAAGCGTCGTCCCACATCGTGGATCGCTAAGTGCGTTGCGCTCAGGCATCAATTTAGGCGATATCAGCCATCGAGCTGCGGTGAGTTCGGAGGAAGCATGTCCAAAGACCGCCTAGTCGACCTTCTCGGCGCGACGCCGTTGTTCGGCGCTCTCGACGCCGGTGAGCGTCTGTCGATCGCGCAAGAAATGCGCGAAGCGCAATACGGCCCCGGCCAGATCGTTTTCGGCCGCGGCGACCCCGGCCGCGATATTTTCTTCGTCATTGAAGGCCGTGTCCGCTTGTCCGTCCTGACGCCCGAAGGCCGCGAACTCTCCTTCGCCCATGCCGAAGCCGGTCAGGTGTTCGGCGAAATCGCCGTCCTCGATGGCGGCGTTCGCACCGCCGACGCAACGGCCGTCAACAAGGTCGTCGCCCAAACACTCTCCAAATCCGCCCTGATGCGTCTCGTCGAAAACCGCGAGCCCGTCCGCGAGAGCGTCATCCGCTTTCTCTGCAATCGCGTCCGTGAAGCCGACCAGCAGCTCGAAGGCATCGCCCTCTACCCCATCGAAGTCCGTCTCGCCCGCTTCTTCCTCGCCGCCGCGCGCCAAAAGGGCACAGCGAAGTCCGGCACCCGCGTCACGCTCGATCTACCGATTTCACAAAGCGAATTGGCCCTTCTGATTGGCGCTAGCCGTCCGAAGGTCAACGCAGCGCTGCAACTCCTGCAAGACAGCGGCGCCGTCGAGAAAAGCGACAAGGCGATGATCTGCGATATCGACGAGCTGGAGAACATCGCAGGCACCGCGTGAGGATGAACCACCCGTGCAACCCCATGACCGCGCGAGACCGCCGGCCATGATCAATGCCTTGAAGCGCGCACTGGCCCCCATCGCCGCAGGCATCGCGACCATCGGCGACCTGCCGCAGCTGCGTTCGCTCGGCGGCGTCATCGGCCGCCTCGCCGAAGCCGGCACCGCGGGCTATCCCCCCGAGGTCAAGCGCCGGTTGATGATCCTCAACCTGATCTCCTATCTGATCGTCGTCTCGACGCTCGTTTATGCCATCCAGCACACCGTCCTCGACTACGCCACCTACCGTCCCATCATCTGGATCAATCTCGGCCTCGTCGTTGCAGCCCTCGCCGTCCCCTTCGCCCATCGCATCAACGAAGTCGCCGGTGCGCTCATCATCGTGGCAGCAGAGTGGGCGGCCCTCATCGCCTTCTCTATGTATCTGGGCCATCACTCCGGCGTGCATCTCCAGTATTTCGTCGGCGCCGCCGCGCCCTTCGTCGTCTTTGGATTAAAGCGCCTTTGGCTCATCGTCCCGGTCATCCTGTCCGGCCTCGCGCTCCACCTTGCCTCCTGGTTCTGGTTTCCCGAGAGCGCAGCGCTGATACCCGCCGACAAGGAAGTGATCGACAGCATCTACGTTCAGGCCGCAATCACCACCGTCGGCCTCATCGCAGCGTCCGTCTTTTACGCCTTCCGCCTCGCTGAACAGGCTAAGGCGGAGACCGACAATCTTCTGCGCAATATCCTCCCCGACGCCATCGTCGAACGCCTCAAAGCCAAGCCCGACGCGATCATCGCCGACCAATTCACCGATGCATCCGTTCTGTTCGCCGACATATCCGGCTTCGTCGCACTCGCCCGTTCGCTCGGCTCCGCCAAAACCGTCGCCCTCCTCAATGACATCGTCACCGAATTCGACGACCTCGCCAAAGCCCACGGCGTGGAAAAAATCAAAACCATCGGCGACGCCTACATGGTCGCCTCCGGCATTCCCGAACCGTGCGACGATCACCTCCTACGACTGGCCCGAATGGGCGTCGCCATGCTGTCCACCGTCGAGCGGATTGCTGCCGAGCGCGATCTCCCGCTGTCGATGCGTGTCGGTCTCGCCTCCGGCCCCGTCATGGCCGGCGTCATCGGCAAGCAGAAGTTCAGCTACGATGTCTGGGGCGACGCGGTGAACCTTGCAGCCCGCCTCGAAAATCTCTCACAACCCGGCCGCATCCTCGTCTGCCCGCGCTGCAAAAAGCTTTTGGAAAGCGCTTTCCGGTTCGAAAGCCGCGGCGAAGTCGAGATCAAAGGCTTAGGCCCCCGCGAAGTCTTCTTCCTCGTCTCGCGTTGAGCAACGTCAGACCGACGGCCCGCCCGCAATCTCAAACCGCCCTTTGATCCGGTCCGCCAGATCGTCCCTGAGCTTGCGATAGGCGTTGAGCAGCAGCAATCGCCCCGCCGCCGCCGGCAGCATCGAGGGATCGAACGTCGGCCAATACTCGACCTCCGCTTTCATGATCCGCGTCAACTCCACCGCGTGATGCTGCGCTTCAGGCGAGAGCGTGATGATCGTGGAAAATGTCTGCCGCTCCAGGTCGCCGAACACGCGCGGCTGATGCGACGTCACGTCGATGCCGATCTCGTCCATCACCGCCATCACGAACGGATCGGCCCGCCCCCGCCGCACGCCCGCCGACGTCACGGTCACGCGCGGCCCAGCCAGCTGATGCAAAATCGCCGCCGCCATCGGCGAGCGAACGGCGTTGAGCGTACAGGCAAACAGTATTCGAGGGGGAGCGTCGGAGGGGTCGGCCACCTGGCCTAGCCCTTCCAGTGCAGCGCGGAAATCAGCGTAAAGAGACGGCGCGCGGTGTCGAAATCGAGCGTAATTTTGCCGGTAAGCCGCTCCTGCAGCAGCCGGCTGCCTTCGTCGTGCAAACCACGCCGCCCCACATCGATGGCTTCGATGCGCGAGGGCTGTCCCGAGCGGATCGCCTGATAGTAGCTATCGAGCACCATGAAGTAGTCTTTGATGAGCCGCTTCAGCGGCGTCATCGTCAACGTATGCACGGCTGCTGCTTGGTCGCCGCCCTCGGGAAAGGCCGACAGCACCAGCCGGTCATCCGCGATCGCAATCTCCAGCCGGTACGGACCTTGATCGATCCCTTCCAGCGCGAATGAATTGCCGTCGAGAATGTCGAATATCGCCACTTCCCGTTCGTGCTCAATGTTGGAATTACCGCGCGCGATCGAGGCATCATCGATGCGGATCGATGCAATGCGGTTGCGTGTTTCGAGGCTGCTATCGGGAAGCGTGTCCGTCATGGCGTCAATTCAACCTCTAACGGCGGCCCGATAGCCGGATCTCGACCGAGCGCCGGTGCGCTTCCAGCCCCTCAGAACGCGCCAGCGTCATGGCAGCGCCCGCAACCCGCGCCAGGGCTGCCGCATCGAGTTTCAAAAGCGACGTCCGCTTCATGAAATCGAGCACGCCCAGTCCCGACGAAAACCGTGCCGACCGCGCCGTCGGCAAAACGTGATTGGAGCCCGCCACATAGTCACCAATCACTTCCGGCGTGTAAGCGCCGATGAAGATCGCACCCGCGTTGCGGATCTTCTCCGCCAAGCCTTCGCTGTCGGCTGTGGCAATTTCCAGATGCTCTGCCGCGATCCGGTCCGCCAGCGCCGGCGCTTCGTCGAATGACCGCAAAATGATCGACGCCCCGAACACGTTCCAGCTTTCACCCGCGATGTTCCCACGCGGCAGCGTCGCCAATTGCCGTCCGACGGCCGCTTCGACAGCTTTGGCAAATCCGGCGTCGTCCGTCATCAATACCGATTGGGCCGCCTTGTCGTGTTCAGCCTGCGCCAGCAGATCCGCCGCGATCCATTCCGGATCGTTGTCTTTGTCCGCGATCACGAGAACTTCCGACGGCCCCGCGATGCTGTCGATGCCGACGGTGCCGAACACCTGCCGCTTGGCCGCCGCCACATAGGCATTGCCGGGCCCGACGATCTTCACCACCGGCTTCACCGTCTCCGTGCCGTATGCGAGCGCGGCAACGGCCTGCGCCCCGCCGATGCGGTAAATCTCAGACACGCCACACAGCCGGGCAGCGGCCAGAACAAGCGGGTTCAATTCCCCACGCGGGCACGGCACCACCATCACGATGCGCGGCACACCGGCGACGATCGCCGGCAGCGCATTCATCAAAACCGACGACGGATAAGATGCCGACCCGCCCGGCACATAAAGCCCGGCCGACTCAACCGCCGTCCACCGGTCGCCGAGTTCCACGCCGGTCTCGTCCGTGTAGCGCTCGCTCCGGGGCAACTGCCGCTGATGATGCGCGCGAATGCGGTCTGCGGCGAACGAGAGCGCATCCAGCGTCTCCTTTGAGCACTGCGCGACCGCAGCATCCACTTCGGCCGCCGTCACCGCAATGCCGGTCTTCTTCAAATCGATGCCGTCATATTTCGCCGACAGATCGATCAACGCTGCATCGCCGCGCGCCCGCACGTCCGCGATGATCTCGCGCACGGCCGTATCCACCTCGTCCGAAACTTCGCGCTTCTCAGAAAGCAGCGCCGTGAAGGCCGCCTCAAAGCCGGGATCGGAAGTCACGAGCGTCTTGGGCATGTGGGAAGTCCGTAATGTAAAGTCGGGTTGTAGGACGATGCAGGCGCGGTAGCTTGATATTACGCGTCCGGCTCGTCATTGGGATGCTCGGGCTTCGATTTGGTCGCCCATGCCGCGCCGAGGTCTTTCAATTCTGCCTCGAGATATTCCACGTGTAGACGGATGGCAGCCCCACCAGCACACGAAATAAGGACAAAGCCTTCAGGCGCCACCGTCGGCTCGAAATGGATCGCGAGCACGTTGAGCATCTGCTTCTTGTCGGTAAGATCGATGTTGGCGAGCTGCGCGCCGAGCACGCGCTCGAACCGCAATCCTGATCGCCGCCGCATGAAAGGTTTGCGCCGCGAGCGCGTCCCGCCAAGCGCCTCGCTCCAGTCGAAGCGGTTCGCAATAGCGGCAAACCGGCGCTCGGCCTTAAGATAAGCCATCTCGGAAACGTTGATGACGGCATCTTGCAAATGCGCCGAAACGACCGCGAGATCCTCGCTATCGAGGGCGATCAGCTTCAGGCCGGAATTGTCTTTGGCGGTCATCGGCGCGGACACATCGGGTTGCGGCGCCGCTACTTGCCGGCCCACCGCGGTGAGATCGTGGCGGAGTGATACTGGCGGCGGGGAACGAGTGCAACCTCGTCCCCCGCGCGCCCGGTCGTACTAAACGTTTCGCGTTAAACCTGTCGCGTCGATAACGGCGATCGGTAATGCCGATCAGGCGTTGCGCGGTGCCTTGCGGCGGTCGTCGCCCCGGGGAGCGGATGGCCGCCCACGCGGACCGTCACCCCGATTGCCCCCGCGAGGTCCCCCGCGATCACCCATGAACTTGACCCCGTCCAAGCCCTTAGCCGGACCATCGGCGCGGTCGCCGCGCGGCGCGGGACGCCCGTTGGCATGCGGCTTGGCCGGACGGTCACCAGGGCCACGGTGTTCCCCGTCGCGCTTGCCACCGGCAAAACGCGGACGGCCCTCGGCTCCGTGCGGACGGCGGTCGCCATCCCGGGAGGCATGTTCGCCGCGCGGGGCGTGGTCGCGATGCGGACGGTCGCCGCCGCGCGGACCGCGCTTATCATCGGACCGGTTCGGACCACGGCCTTCGCCGCCGCGATGCGGCCGGTCACCAAAGGAGCGTTCACCGAAGGAGCGCTCGCCCTGCGGACGCGCCTCCGACGTGCGATCACCGTAATGCGTCACAGACCGGCCTTCGCCGCTCCGCTCCGTCCGCTCGCCCCGTCCATGCGGACGTTGGTCGCGGTGCGGACGGTCCCCGTCGCCCCGGTGGCTGGCCCGATCATTGGGCCGGTCATTCGGCCGGTCATTCGGTTTGTCGTCGCGACGGCCTTCGAAGGACCGCGGACGCTCATGCGCCGGACGCTCGGGCTTGGCTTGCATCGGATCAAACGGACGTCGTTCGCCGCTCCCGTTGGTCACCTTGTCGGCCACACGCTCCGGCCCACGGTCAGCCCCACGGTCTACATTCTGGTCGCCACGCGGCGCCCCGCGCGAAAATCCGCGCGCGCCGTCGCGATCGCCGCGGCCCTCAGGACGCGGGCCCCGGTCGTCGAAGCGCGGACGCTGCGGACGTCCAGCGTTGCCGTCACGGCGGTCGCCGCCACGGTCACGCTGTTCGCCACCCGAGCGGTCCCGGCCCTCGCCGCCACGCGAAGCAAAGCTGCGCGGACGGTCGGTGCGCGGACCACCCCGCTGGCCGCGTGCGCCGCCGGGCGACAGATCGGCCCGTTCGGCATCGCGCTCGGCGCGGCTTTCCACCGGCGCGACGAGCGTCGCGTCGTTGCGGCGATCCTTCGACGGGATCGTCAGCCGCGTCAGCCGCTCGATATCACGCAGATACCCGCGCTCTTCATTGTCGACGAGCGAAATGGCTGTGCCTTCAGCCCCCGCGCGCGCCGTGCGGCCGATGCGATGCACGTAGCTCTCGGGAACGTTGGGGATTTCGTAGTTGATGACGTGCGAAACGGCATCCACGTCGATACCGCGTGCGGCAATGTCGGTCGCAATCAAAGCGCGGATTTTACCGGCCTTGAAACCGCGCATCGCCTGATCGCGCTGCGCCTGGCTCTTGTTGCCGTGGATGGCCGAAACCGGCACGCCGGCCGTTTCCAGATGCCGGGCCACGCGGTCAGCCCCGCGCTTGGTACGCGTGAACACGATGGTGCGCGTGAATTCGGGATCGGCGAACAATTCCACGAGCAGCGCCCGCTTCTTGTTCTGTTCAACGAAAATCACTTCCTGCGCCACGCGGTCGGCCGTCTTGGAAACGGGCGACACCGAAACCTTCACCGGGTCCTTCAGGAGTTCGGCGGCAAGCGCGCCGATTTCGTGCGGCATGGTTGCCGAGAAGAACAGGCTCTGGCGGCGATGCGATAGCGTCGCCACGATCTGCCGCAGCGGCCGGATGAAGCCCAGATCCATCATCTGGTCTGCTTCGTCGAGCACGAGAATTTCCGTGCCCTCGAGCGTCACGTTGCGCTCGCCCATATGGTCGAGCAGGCGGCCGGGCGTGGCGACGAGCACGTCGACACCGCGCGCCAGTGCATCACGCTGCGGCTTGTGAGCGACGCCGCCGAACACGACGGCGACCGAGAAGCCCATATGCCGGCCATAAGTGCGGAAGCTCTCCGCGATCTGCGTGGCGAGTTCGCGCGTCGGCGACAGGATGAGCGCGCGGACGCCCTTGCGCAGCGGCGGCTGCCGGTTGGTGTTGAGACGCTGCAGGATCGGCAGAGCAAACGCCGCCGTCTTGCCGGTGCCGGTCTGCGCGATGCCGAGCAGGTCCTTGCCTTCAAGAATGGTCGGGATCGCCTGCGCCTGGATCGGCGTCGGGGTCGTGTAGCCTTCGGTGTCGAGCGCCTTCAGAAGGAGGGGATCGAGGCCGAGTTCTTGGAATGTGGTCACTGGTATTCTTTCGGTTGTCCCGCGTGCGCAATGCAGCCGCAACCGGGCTTGCCGGTGGCGATCAAAAGCGCTTGATGGTGCGCGGGCTTGATGTCTGACCCCTGCGGCAATGCCGGTTTCGGGTTCCAGATCATCAGGCGCCCTGCGTGCCGGGGCGGCCGATTTTTGGGAGATCAGAGGCGCGGACCGGAGGACGAACGGGCCGCCCGAAAGCGATCCTCGTTGCCAGTGTCCCGTCACGCAGTCGCGCGCCGATGGACCGGATCAGAGTGATCCGGATGCGGGCGTATCCCATGTTGCGCCGCAAAAAGCAAGCGTAAAGCTTTCTGCGCCAAGGCCGGCTTACCGCAGCGCCAGATCCGCCACGCCAACTGCGATGTTGAGACCTGTTTGTCCCTGCACGCTGAGCGGCTGCAGGCTGATGGTGTTCTTCGACCCGCCGACCAGGATCTTCGTGCCCACGCCGACGCCGATCGAGGCATCTGCGTTGGCGCCGACATAATCGCCGACCAGCGCCTTGGGGCCCAAGTCCGTGCTCGAAAACACGGCCCAGACAATCGTGACCTTCGACGTGAAACCGAGATCGAGCCCAATCTTCGTGACCGAGCCTTCATAGGACTCAGTCTGGCCCTTCGTCGACTGGAACACGCAATCATAATGCTTTTTCGATCCCAGAATGAGGCCGACGCCGGCGCCGCCCTTGCACGTCAGCGTCCCTGCCTTCGCCTTCGCAGCCACGGCCGAACCGCTGCCGGCTAAAACCATCGCCAAAGCAGCAACCAACGCAGCAACTTTCATCCGCAAATCCCCCGGCAATCGCGCCCATGCGCTCACAACCCTAAATGCATTGAACGGCATGATTGGACCCTCTGGCAATCAAATTTCGACGGAAAGTTCAAGCAAGCCGTTACTCCGTGTTCGCCCTTAGCCGGACGACAGGCGCTCGATATTCGCCCCGCACCGCGACAGCTTCTCTTCCAGCCGCTCAAACCCGCGATCAAGATGATAGACGCGCCCCACCGTCGTCTCACCCTCTGCCATCAACCCCGCGATCACCAGCGACACCGACGCGCGCAGATCGGTCGCCATTACCGGCGCGCCGCGCAGATGCTTCACGCCCTTGATCGTCGCCGTATCGCCGTGCAGCTGAATGTCCGCACCAAGCCGCGCCAGTTCCTGCACGTGCATGAAGCGATTTTCGAAAATCGTCTCGCGGATCACGCTCGTTCCGTGCGCCCGCGTCATCAGCGCCATCAACTGCGCCTGCAAATCGGTCGGAAAACCCGGATACGGCTGCGTTTCTACTGTCACAGGTTCAATCTCGCCGCCCTTGCGCGTGATGCGAATGCCCGTTGCCGTCGGCGTCACGGTGGTGCCCGTCGCCGCCAGAACATCGAGCGCGTTCTGCAGCAAATCGGCGCGCGTGTCCTCCAGCACGACATCCCCGCCGGTGGCCGCCACGACCATCGCAAATGTGCCCGTCTCGATGCGATCCGGCAGCACCGTATGGATCGCCCCATCGAGCCGGTCGCGCCCCTGAATGCGCAACGTCGACGTCCCGATCCCCTCAATCAAAACGCCCATTTTGACGAGCAGCGCCGCCACGTCGCCAACTTCCGGCTCCCGCGCCGCGTTCTCGATAACGGTCTCGCCCTTGGCCATCGCGGCTGCCAGCAGCACGTTGTGCGTCGCGCCGACCGATACCTTGGGAAAGATGATGTGTGCGCCGTGCAAACCCTTCGGTGCCTTCGCCAGCACATACCCGCCGTCGATTTCGATTTCCGCCCCGAGCGCCTTCAGCCCTGTCAGATGTAAATCCACCGGCCGCGTGCCGATCGCACAGCCGCCGGGTAGAGACACCTTCGCCTGCCGCATGCGCGCCAGGATCGGCCCCAGCACCCAGAAGCTCGCCCGCATCCGCGACACCATCTCGTACGGCGCCGTCGTATCGACGATATCGCGCGCCGTTAGATGGAACGTCTCGCCCTGCATGTTCGGCGACGTCCGCTTCCCGTCCACGGCCAGATCCGTCCCGTGGTTGCGCAGGATGCGCGCCAAGAGGTTCACGTCGGCGAGATTGGGCACGTTCTTCAGCGTCACCCGGTCCGCCGTCAGCAGGCTCGCGATCATCAGCGGGAGTGCGGCGTTCTTTGCCCCAGAAATCGGAATGGTGCCGTTGAGTTCACCGCCGCCGATGATTTTGATGCGATCCATGGGGAGAAGCCGTCCTGTGTGAGAAATGCGGGCAGCCGCTGTGGGCCGCGGTGAGAGAACCCGCCGGGCGGCGAGTCGATAATGATGTCCGGGATGATTAGTCTTTGTGCCGCCCGTCCAGCAAGAGATAGGCCACCATGGCGTCCCAAGGCTGAAAAGATCGGGGCATTCGGCGTCTCAATCGGCGTCGCTGTCGGCTTGCTCCGTCGCGTCCCCGCCCGGATGCTCGTCGGCGGATGAGCGCGCTTTTTCCTTTCTCTTCCGCAGATTAGCCCGCAACTCCTCGGCCAGCCGCTGCGCCCTTTTGGCCGCCTCGGTCCGCACGGGAGGGGTCTTCTGCTCGAAATTCGTCATGGCACCACGGCCTGCGCACGGGTCAATTTTCGCCTGTGTGCTATCACAGCTGAACCCTTCCGGGCCAGCCCCAGTCACTTCGCGCCCCGCTGGCCCTAGCTCTCGCCGCCCGCCGATGCTCGCTTTAAGACCAGCGTGATGCCGATCAGCGAGGTGTTGTGGAACTGGATTTCCACGATCTGCCGGTCATCCTTAACGATCACGTCCATATTGGCATTGAGATCATCGCCCTTCACCGTCACTTTGAGACCGCGTTCTGTGACCTCGCCCTGCAGTGCGCCCCTGAGATTGTACATCTCCTCAGACCACTCGCCGGAAAGCGCGCCATCCTTCTCTTCCAATCGGCTTTTCAGCTCGATCTTCCCGCTGGGCGACGCACACCGGATCGTCTGCTTGAGCCATGGCGCGTCCGTCGCTGCAAAATACGTCGCGCGGCAGGTTACCGTCTCCGCCTTGCCATCCTTAAAGCCGAGCCGCCCTTGCCCGGTCCACAGGCCCGGCAATCCCGCCAGCGACCCGGTGAGCGCCGCCGGTTTGACCTCGTCCGCCTGAACCGGCGGCACGCCCGTTGATAAAACAAGGGCCATGGCCAGCGCGGCGACGGCGAAAACGGGCGAGGGACCGGCCATGGAACTGCTATCCTGGATCAAATCATTGTCAGCAAAACCCATATAGAGATTCGCATGTTCCAACGGCGGTGCAACCGCCGCGCGGCGCATTTGCCACCCACCGTGTTCACCAAAACACGCTAAGGATCAGCCAGTCCCCGGCCGCGCAATCGGACGTCCTAGGACAATGCGCACAGCCCCAATTTGGTCCGCAATTTGCTAACTTCGACCATATCCGCACGCCAACGCGTGCGGACTGTCCCGCGTAGGAACATTTGCACCATGTCCGCACCGATCTTTACCAACTGGACCGCCGCGACGACTGCAAGCTGGGCCCAAGCGCCGCTGCGTCTTGCCCATCGCTTGTCCGAGCACCCGCTCTATTCGCTCGATGCCCTCGCCGAAGTCATCGAAGGCTATCCCCGCCAGCACTACGCGCTTGTCGAAATGGGTCCGCAGGGCTCCAACCGCCGCCTCTGGCGCGAGGGCGATATCGGCCGCCTCTCCGGCCGCGAAGTCATCGAAGCGATTAAGCGCGGCCGCATGTGGCTCAACCTGCGCAACATCTCCGGCGTCGACCGCCGCTATAAAGACGTCCTCGACCAGATCTTCGAAGAAGTGCGCGGCAACGTCCCAGGCTACGACACCTACGACCGAACCTGCGGCATCCTCATCTCCTCGCCCAACGCGCAAGTTTACTACCACATGGACCTGCCCGGTCAGTCGCTCTGGCAGCTCCACGGCAAGAAGCGCGTCTATCTCTATCCCACCACCGCGCCCTATCTCACCGGCGAGCAGCTCGAACGCATCGCGCTTTACGAAGTCGAGGTCGATATCCCCTATGATGTGTCCTACGACAAGGACGCCACCGTCTTCGAAATCGGCCCCGGTGAAATGCTGCACTGGCCGCTGAACGCGCCGCACCGCGTTGAAAATCTCGACTGCCTCAACGTCTCGATGACGACCGAGTACTGGACCGAAACCATCCGCCGCTCGCAGATCATCAACATGGCCAACGGCATCCTGCGCGATAAAGTCGGCATCACGCCCAAGACCCGCAACCTCGCCGGTCCCGGCTTTTACGCCAAGGCCGTCCTTCAAGCCGGCGTCAAGCGCTCAGGGCTCTTAAAGAAGGCCCGCAAATCCCGCCGCCCCGTCGAGTTCCAATTGGACCGCGACCACCTCGGCGCAGTCATCGATCTCCCGAAAGCCGCTGAATAATGGTCTCCATGTTGGCACCCTCAGGCGCCGATCGGAAGGCCGTGGACTGCATCGAGAGCACCGCGCTTTCGGTGCGACTCCACAAGGGCCGCGACGCCGTGCTCAGCGCCATCGACGGCGCGGGCGCCGATGTGGCATCGACCGCGTTCCAATCTCTATCCTGGCTGAACGCGCTCTTTGCCGAGCTGCTGCCTGTCGCCGCCGCGCAACCCATCCTCGTCGATGTCCGCACCGCCGGGGGCAGCCTCGTGCTCATGCTCCCGCTCGTCGCCACCCACGAGCGCGGTCTCAGCGTGCTGCGCGTCCCCTCGTTCGGCGTCTCCGACTACGGCGGCCCCATCCTCGGCCCGGCAGCTGCAACGTCCGGCGACATCTGGAGCGCGATCAAGCGCGCACTCAGCTCGCACGATCTGATTGTTCTGGAAAACATGCCGAGCGTCATCCGAGGCCGCGCCAATCCGCTCGTCGCAGCACCGGGCACATTCCCATCCGAGCATCACCGCAACGCCCTCACATTACCCGGGTCCGTCGACGAGTTCCTGCGCGCCCTCGGCAAAAAGTATCGCAAGGAAGTCGAGCGTTGTGGCCGCCTCCTCGCTGAGCGCGGCGAACCCGCGTTCAACCGCGCTGAAACGGCAGACGACATCGCGGCTGCTTACGCGGTCCTCGAACAGCAGCAGGCCGAGCGCCGTCACGAAGCCGGCGGCGACTATCTGCTCGAACGGCCCGCCTATTCCCGCTTCTACAAAACTCTGCTCGCAAACGGCCGCACCTCAGGCACCGCCCACATCTTCACGCTATCAGCCGGCGGCGAGATCGGCGCCTGCTTGCTCGGCATCACCAATGGCGGCACGTTCAAGCTCCTGCGCATCTCCACCGCCGGCGGCGACTGGAAGCGCATTTCCCCCGGCCGCCTCGTCGTGGTGGAAGCCATGCGATACTTCGTGCCGCGCGGCGTCCGCCGCTTCGACATGGGGATCGGCGACTACCCCTTTAAACAGGGCTTCGGCATCGAACCCGAACCCCTCGTCACGCTCGAATCAGCCCTCACCGCCAAAGCCTGGCCGCACCTGGCCATGAGCCGCGCGCGCCGCCGGCTGCGCGATATCGAACCGCTTCGGCGCGCCGTTCGCCGCCTCAAGGGCCACGCGCCCGGTTGACCAGCTAAAGAGCCTCGCTTTGCGCCCCGCACAAGGTCCGCTATAAGGCGCACCAACAGGGCGCGCCCCGCGCCGCTACAACTTTATTGATTCCATGGCCAAATCCGAAAACGAAACGCCCGCGCCCATCCGTCCGGTGCCGAGGCTCCCCAAGGGCTTCCGCGACATCGGCGCAGCCGAGATCCGCGAGCAGCAGGCGATGCTGACGAAGATCCGCGGCGTCTATGAGCGCTACGGCTTCGAACCGCTCGAAACCCCGGCCATCGAATACACCGACGCGCTGGGCAAATTCTTGCCTGATCAGGACCGCCCCAACGAAGGCGTGTTCTCCTTCCAGGACGAAGACGAGCAGTGGCTCTCGCTGCGCTACGACTTGACCGCCCCGCTCGCCCGCTTCGTCGCTGAGAACTTCGACAAGCTGCCCAAGCCCTTCCGCCGCTACGCCACCGGCTCCGTTTTCCGCAACGAAAAGCCTGGCCCCGGCCGCTTCCGCCAGTTCACCCAATTCGACGCCGACACGGTGGGTGCCGAGAGCATCGCAGCGGATGCTGAAATGTGCATGCTCGCCGCCGACACGTTGGAAGCCCTCGGCATCCCCCGCGGCGACTACGTCATCAAAGTCAACAACCGCAAAGTGCTCGATGGAATAATGGAAGAGGTCGGACTCGTCGGTCCTGAATTTGCCACACGTCGGCTCACGGTACTACGCGCGCTGGACAAACTCGATAAGTTCAGCGAGCAGGAAGTACTGCTTTTGCTCACCGTAGGCCGCAAGGATGCGAGCGGAGACTTTACACCTGGAGCCTTATTAGATGTTGACGCCGCAGAGCGCATTCTGAGCACCGTCAAGAACACGCAACAGTATTTCGTGCCTTCTGACGATATGAACCGTGCGAAGCAGTTGGACAAAGCAATCGAAGGAAACGCGACGTACAACACAGGTTTCGAAGAGTTGACACAGATACATTCAATGGTCCGTGCTGCCGGATACGGTGTCGATCGGATTCGCATTGACCCCTCAGTAATCCGCGGCCTCGAATACTACACCGGCCCCGTCTTCGAAGCCGAACTCACCTTCGAAGTCAAAAACGAAGACGGCCAGACCGTTCGCTTCGGCTCCGTCGGTGGCGGCGGCCGTTACGACGATCTCGTCGCCCGCTTCACCGGCCAGAAAGTCCCCGCCACCGGCTTCTCCATCGGCGTCTCGCGCCTCCAGGCAGCACTCGCGTCTTTGGGCAAAAAGTCGAGCGACACACTCGGCCCCGTCGTCGTCCTCGTCATGGATAAGGGCGAAGTCGCCGCCTACCAGAAACTCACGCAGACGCTGCGCGCAGCCGGCATCCGCGCCGAAATGTATCTCGGCTCCGCCGGCATGAAGGCGCAGATGAAATACGCCGACAAGCGCGGCAGCCCCCTCGTCGTCATCCAAGGCAGCGATGAACGCGCCAAAGGCGAGGTCACGCTGAAGGATCTCATCGAAGGCGCCAAAGCCGCCGCCGCCATCAAAGACAACAAGGAATGGAAAGAAGCGCGCCCCGCGCAACTTGCCATCCCCGAAACCGACCTCGTCGCCAAAGTGCGCGAAATCCTCGCGCGCCACGAGACCTAAATGACGTCCCCTCTCCCCGCGTGCGGGGAGAGGGTTAGGGTGAGGGGCAGCAACGCGCTCGAACAAGCGGCTGCCCCTCACCCCAACCCTCTCCCCATCGAAGGGGCGATGGGGCGATGGGGAGAAGGAGAAACAATGGCCGCCGAAACGGCACGCAAATTCGAGGCGCTCGAAGCCCAGGCCCAGAAGATCATGCAGGTCTTCATCAAGGCCGGGCACGAAGCCGTCTCGCCCGCCATCCTCCAGCCCGCGGGCGTCTTCCTCGACGTCATCGGCGAAAACCTGCGCGCCCGCACATACGTCTTCACCGACCCCGACGGCGCCGAACTCTGCCTGCGCCCCGATCTCACCGTCCCGACGTGCCGCCTGCACATCGAACGCAACGGCGAGGCGTCAACCAAAGGCCGCTACTGCTACAACGGCCCAGCGTTCCGCTTCCAGCCGGTCGGCGCCGGCCGCGATCACCCGCGCGAGTTCCGCCAGGCCGGCATTGAAAGCATCGGCGACACCGATCGCGAAAAGGCCGACGCCCAAACCGTCGCGCTCATTCTGAACGCCATGCGTGCAGCCGGCCTCAAACACCACAAACTCCGCATTGGCGACCTCGGCCTCTTCCGCGCGCTCATCAAAGCGATCGACATGCCCGATCGCTGGCGTCAATTCCTGACCCATCTCTTCTGGCGCCCAGACGCATTTCGCACCGAACTCCACCGCCTCGCGCGCCCGGCCGAAGAGAGCCTGAAAGATATCCCCGCCGACCTGCGCGCCTCCATCGTGCCGGGAGATGTCGCTCGCTCCGAGCGCGCCGTCGTGGATTACCTCGCGGCGAACAGCATCGAAGCCATGGGCACACGCACCGTCACCGAAGTCGCCATCAACCTCATGTGGCGCTTGGCCGATGCAAAATCCGATCCGCTGCCGCCCGAAACCGTCACCCTCATCGAGCGCTATCTGGCCATCTCCGGTCCCGCCAAAGCCGCCGGCGCATGTCTCAAAGACTTGCTCCGCGAGCGCGGCACCGCCATGAACCCCGTCATCGACGCCTATCACCGCCGCCTGCAACTCATGACCGAGATGGGCGTCGATGTCGTCCACGCCGAGTTCTCCGCCGAATTCGGCCGCCAGCTCGAATATTACACCGGCTTTGTCTTCGAAGTGATTTCGCCCGATCTCGGTCCCGCCAGTCCACTCGCCGGCGGCGGCCGCTACGACGATCTCATGCGCGCAGCCGGTGCCAAGCGCGACGTGCCCGCCGTCGGCGCTGCTATTCATACCGAACGTCTCTTGAGCGTTGTCCAAGGAGGCGCGGCATGACCGAGAAACTCCTTCTCGCCGTCCCCTCTAAGGGCCGGCTCATGGAACAGACGATCGAGATCTTCGCGCAAGCCGGTCTCACCCTGCGAAAAGCCGGCAACGAACGCGGTTATCGCGGCGAAATCGCCGGTCTCGATACGGTCGAAGTTGCCTTCATCTCCGCCTCCGAAATCGCTTGGTACTTGAAAACCGGCCGCGCCCACATGGGCGTCACGGGCGAAGACCTGATCCGCGAGCAGATCTCGGACGCAAGCGAACGCGTGACGTTTCTCAAAGCGCTGGGCTTCGGCCACGCCGATGTCGTCGTCGCCGTCCCCAATTATTGGATCGACGTTCGCACCATGGCCGATCTCGATGAGATTGCCGCCACCTTCCGCCGCGAACACGGCCGCTGGTTCCGCGTCGCCACCAAATACATCAACACCACGCGCCGCTTTTTCGCCGAAAAAGGCGTCATCGATTACCGCATCATCGAGAGCCTCGGCGCGACCGAAGGCGCACCCGCAGCCGGCACCGCCGACCTCATCGTCGATATCACCTCGACCGGCGCGACGCTGTTAGCCAACGGACTGCGCATTCTCGACGATGGCGTCATCCTTAAATCGGAGGCCAACCTCGTCGCCTCCAAGGTCGCCAACTGGTCGCCAGCCGCGCGTCAGGCCGAAAACGAAATCATGCAGGCGTTGGGAATTTGACCTACAGCCGGTCCTTCAAACGATAATAGAGCATCCCGAGCGCCAGCATCTGATTGCCGGCCCACCGGCCGACCGGCAGCTGCCAGTGCCGGATACTCTCGAACAGATCGAGCCGCTCCGTCGTCCCGCAAATCGCATCCGCCACGATCTCGCCCGCGATGTGCGTCGCGTTCACCCCATGCCCGCAATAGCCCTGCATATAATAGAGGTTCGGCTCCAGCCGCCCGATCGCCGGCACGCGATTGAGCACGATCCCGATCCGCCCCGCCCACGTGAAGTCCACTTTCTTGTCGGACAGCTGCGGAAAAATCTCGTCCAGCCGCGTTTTCATCGTCGCCGTGATGTTCCCCGGATCGCGATTGGAATAATTGCACCGCCCGCCAAACAGCATCCGCCGGTCGCCCGACATCCGGAAATAATCGAGCACCAGATTGCTATCGCAGATCGCCAGATCCTGCGGATTGATCGAACGCGCCAGATTATCGCTCAAAGGTTCCGTCGCGATGATGTAGCTGCCGGTCGGAAACTGCAGCCCCCACAGCCGCCCGCGCTCGAACTCATGCGACGTGTCCCCGCCGAGCACGATCGCATCTGCGTCCACGCGGCCCTTCGCGGTGCGCGCAAACGGCTTCGCCCCGCCTTTCATTTCCAGAACACGCGAATCTTCGAAAATCTGCACGCCTAGCGAAGCCGCCGCCCGCGCTTCGCCCAGGCACAGATTAAGCGGATGCAAATGCCCGCTCCGGCGATCGATGATGCCGCCGTGATAGAGCCCCGTGTCGAGCACCCCGCGCAGGTCGCCCGCCTCGATCAACTCGTGATGGTCGCCCTCGCCGTCCTTCACCCGCGCATCGTAATAGGCCCGGATGCCATCCATATGCCTCGGCCGGGCGGCCACCTCCATCCACCCGTCCTTCCAATCGCAGTCGATCGCATACTTGGCGATCCGCTCCTTGATGATCTCATGCCCCCGGTATCGGATATCGCGCACGAGCTTTGCCCCCGCCGCGCCCAGCTGCCGCTCGATCTCCGCTTCGCCCGAAATCCCGGCGATACACTGCCCGCCGTTCCGCCCCGATGCTCCCCACCCCACACGGTTGGCTTCGAGCACGACGACCTTGCGCCCCTTCTCCGCCAGCGACAGCGCCGTCGCGATCCCGGAAAATCCGCCGCCGACCACGCACACGTCCGCCTTGATCGACCCCTCGAGCGCGGGATAGCGCGTCGTATCGTTGACGGTCGCGGCGTAATACGAAGTCGTGTGCGGCTCGGCCATGTGTACAGGGTCCGGTCAGAGTTGCGCCAATTTGTGATCACAAAATGCGAGACTGTCAACCGCATCAATAAATCGATCTAAATGGTATTTCTCCAATGATGCGCTACGTTGTGATCACAAATGAGATGGCCTGATCAAAATGCAAAGGCGCGCCGGTGACTCCGGCGCGCCTTGCCGTCGAAGAAGCTAAATCTTAGTTCGCCGCCGCGTCCGCCGCGCGCCGGTCGCGTTCCATGCGCGACGACTGCAGTTTCGTCATGTAGGACGCGATCAGCACGCCCACCGTCACGAACGCGATCATGATGGTCGAAATCGCGTTGATTTCCGGCGTCACGCCAAGCCGCACCTGCGAGTAGATCTTCATTGGCAGCGTCGTCGCCGACGGCCCCGTCGTGAAGCTTGCGATCACGAGGTCGTCGAGCGACAGCGTGAACGCCAGCAGCCATGCCGAGATCACCGACGGCGCGATGATCGGCAGCGTTACCTGGAAGAATGTGCCGACCGGTGATGCCCCCAAATCCATGGCCGCTTCCTCCACCCGGCTATCGAAGTCGGTTAGCCGCGCCTGCACTACGACTGCTGCAAAGCACATGGTGAAGGTCGCGTGCGCCAGCACGATGGTCCAGAAACCGCGGTCGAAGTTGATCGCAACGAAGAGGAGGAGAAGCGACAGGCCGGTGATCACTTCCGGCATGACGAGGGGCGCAAAGATCATGCCCGAAAAGAGCGTCCGCCCCGGAAAGCGCCCCATCCGCACCAGCACCAAGGCGGCCATCGTGCCCAGCACCGTTGCGATGGTCGCCGAGATGAACGCCACCTGCAGCGTGATCCACGCCGCATCCATAAGCTGCTCGTTCTCAAGCAGGCCCGCGTACCACTTGGTCGAGAACCCGCCCCACACCGTCACGAGTTTCGACTCGTTGAACGAGTAGATGACCAGGATCAGGATCGGGATGTAGAGAAACGCGAACCCGAGAACGATCGCCGTCACGTTGAACCAGGTAAAGCGGGTATTCATCGTCCGGCCTCCCGTGCACGCTGCTGAGCCCACTGGAAGGCAACGATCGGTACGATCAGCACCAACAACAGAAGCACCGCCACCGCCGAGGCCACCGGCCAATCGCGGTTGTTAAAGAACTCGCTCCACAGCGTCTTGCCGATCATGAGCGTTTCCGAGCCGCCGAGCAGATCGGGAATGACGAACTCGCCCGTTGCGGGGATGAAGACGAGGAAGCACCCCGCCACAATGCCCGGAATCGAAAGCGGGAAAGTCACCTGCCAGAACGCCTTCCACGGCGGCGATCCCAGATCCTCCGCCGCTTCGAGAAGCCGCCCGTCGATCTTCTCAAGGCTGGCATACAGCGGCAGCACCATGAACGGCAGATACGAATAGACGATGCCGATATAGACCGCCGTCGTCGTGTTCATGATCTGCAACGGCTCGCTGATCGCTCCGATGTGCAGCAGGAATGCGTTCAGCAAACCTTCGTTCTTGAGAATGCCGATCCACGCATAGACCCGGATCAAAAACGACGTCCAGAAGGGCAGGATGACGAACATCATCAAGGTCGGCTGCCACTCTTTCGGCGCCCGCGCCATGCCGTAGGCCAGCGGATAGGCAATCAGCAAAGTCAGAAACGTCGCCACCGCCGCGATCTTCAAGCTCGACCAGTAGGAAGACGTGTAAAGTTCATCGGAGAAGATAAAAGCGTACTTCTCGAAGTCCAACTGCCCGAGTTTGGTGCTGATCGACTCCCACCCCTCGCTCAAACTGAACACGGGCGTGTAGGGCGGGATCGAGATCTCCGACTCCGAGAGCGAGATCTTGAACACGATAAAGAACGGGATCAGGAAGAACAGCAGCAGCCAAACGTAGGGCGCCGCGATAACCATCCACTTGCGCATGCGCTACACCGTCTCTTGCTGAACACGGGTTGATCGGCCCATTCGGATGGGGGCTTTGCAAAACATGACGCGCCTCACGCTTTGAGAACGACGGCGGATTCGGCCGGCCATTCGAGCCACACCGTGTCGTCCCACGATATGGCCCGCTCGACGTTGTGCGAGGAGTTGGCCCTGAGCGCCGTCACGCGGTTTCCCGCCTCCGTGTGCACGTGATAATGCGAGATCGAGCCGAGATAGCCCACATCATCGACGCGACCCTTGACGACATTCACGTTGCTCTGCGGCGGATCGAGGCTGATGCGGAACTTTTCCGGCCGGACCGACAGCCAGACCTGCTGCCCGACGAATAGCCCTTCGCACGCTCCCGCCTTGAAAATCCGTCCATCGCCAGACGCCGGCGTGATCTCGACCGTGCCGTCGCCCGGCAACGAGACCACCTTGCCTTCCATGATGTTCACGTCGCCTATGAACTGCGCCACGTAGCGCGACTGCGGCGACTCGTAGATCTCGCCCGGCGTGGACACCTGTTCCAGCCGGCCCTGGTTCATCACCGCGATGCGCGAGGCCACCGTCATCGCCTCTTCCTGATCGTGCGTCACGATCACGAACGTGGTGCCAGTCTGCTCCTGAATGCGCATGAGTTCAAACTGCGCCTGATTGCGCAGCTTCTTGTCGAGCGCGCCCAGCGGTTCGTCGAGCAGCATCAATTTCGGCTTCTTTGCAATGGCGCGCGCCAGAGCCACGCGCTGCTGCTGCCCGCCCGACAATTGATGCGGCTTGCGATGCGCAAACTTGCCCAACTCCACCAGCGACATGGCTTCGTTGACGCGCGCCTTGATTTGGTCCTCGGGCATGCCTTCTTGGCGCAAGCCGAAGCCGACGTTCCTTTCCACCGTCATGTGCGGGAACAGCGCATACGACTGGAACATCATGTTGATGTTGGAGCGCTCGTAGGGCGCCAGATCGGTGATGTCTTTACCCTCGACGATCACACGCCCCTCGGTCGGCTTCTCAAAGCCGGCCAGCATGCGCAACAGCGTGGTCTTGCCGCAACCCGACGGCCCGAGCAGCGCGAAGAACTCGCGTTCGTAGATATCGAGCGTGATGTTGTCGACCGCAACGAAATCGCCAAAGCGCTTGGTGACATTCTCAAACCGGATGATCGGCTGCTTCGACGGATCCTTCCACGGCGCAAACCCCGATTGCGGTGCTGCGGTTCTGAGCAAGCGCCGCTCGGCTGGCGAAGCGCCGGCTGCAGGTCCGTTGATCGTCGGAGATGCGGTCATGGAGAACCTCTGGAGTGTTGAGCGCGGCGGCGGCCCGCGCAGTCAGGACTGCAAATGAAAACCGCGCCGGAGCAGGGCTCCAGCGCGGTGACTTTTCTTGGTTACTTGCCGGTCACGACACCGGTCCACAGTCGCGTGACGGATCGTTGTGTCTTGGCGTCGTAGGCGAGCTTGACGAAGAGGTTGTTCATCGTCGCGTCGTCCGGATAGATGGCCGGATCACCCTTCACTTCATCGGAGACGAACTCCTTGGAAGCAAGGTTGCCGTTCGCGTAGTTGATGTAGTTCGAGGCCTTCGCAATCACTTCCGGCCGCAGGAGATAGTTGAGGAATTCGTGGGCTTCCGCGACGTTTTCCGCATCCTTCGGGATCGCCATCATATCGAACCACATCATCGCCCCCTCCTTGGGGATCGAATATTTGATGACATGCCCATTCTTGGCTTCCACCGCACGGTCGCGCGCCTGCAGAATGTCGCCCGACCAACCGATCGCAATGCAGATGTCGCCATCAGCCAGCGCGTTGATGTATTCCGACGAGTGGAACTTCTTCACGTTCGCACGAACCGACTTCAAGAGCTCCGCGCCCTTCTTCAGTTCAGCCTCGTCCGTCGTGTTTGGATCGATGCCGAGATAGCGCAGCGCCGACGAGAGAATGTCGTCCGGGCTGTCGAGCATGAAAATGCCGCAGTCCTTGAACTTTGCGGCCAGCTCCGGCTTGAACACGAGATCCCAGGAGTTCACAGGCGCATCGGCCATGCGTTCCTTGATCTTGCCTTCGTTGTAGCCGATGCCCGTCGTGCCCCACATGTAGGTCAAAGCGTGGTCGCCGTTGGGATCGTACACGTCCGTGCGCTTCGCAACTTCAGGCCAGACGTTGCCAATGTTCGTCAGCTTCGCCTTGTCGAGTTTCTGGAATACGCCGGCCTTGATCTGGCGTGACAGAAACGCACCGGTAGGCACGACGATGTCGTAACCCGTCTTGCCGGCCAGCAGCTTGGTTTCCAGAACCTCGTTGCTATCGAACACGTCGTACGTAACCTTGATGCCGGTTTCCTTGGTGAAGTCCGCAAGGATCGACTCGTCGATGTAGTCGGACCAGTTAAAGACTTTCACTTCGCGGTCTTTGGCGAACGAGGCCGAAGCCACGGCCAAGACACCGGCAGCGACGCCCGCGACCAACGCAAAGCGCTTTATTCCGGGTTTCAACATGTACGAACTCCTCCTTGGAGAGCTGTGAGTGACGTCGCGATGCTGGCCCCGCGCTCACACCCGCGCCCATCCGCAACGTGACCCCATTGTGATCACAAAATTCCGGCGCTACAAGAGTATCGTTTCATCAAACTGCCAAACAGGCGGGCGCAGCCCGGCCCCGGGCAGGTGAGGAGTGGTCGGTCGGATGAAGCGTCTGGCGGGCGTATCGGCGAGTACAAAGACCTCGCAAGCAAGTGAAGAGACTAGAGATTCCGATCGAATTGTCGGATTGACCACCCATGAAGAAGTCTATCGGCGATTGCGCGAACAAATCTTATACGGCGGCATCAAGCCGGGGTCGGCCGTAACTTTACGTGGTCTGGCCGACGAACTCGGCGTGAGTTCCATGCCCGTCCGCGAAGCCGTCCGCCGCTTGATTGCCGAGCGCGCCCTGCTCTTGCAGGACAACCGCCGCGTCATGGTCCCGCCGATGACGCGCGACACCTTCGAACAGATTTTGTTTGCCCGCCGCGCGTTGGAGCCTGAATTAGCGGCACGCGCGCTGCCCAAATTGACGAAGAAGGATATCGCCGCCATCGAAGCCACCGATATGGCGATCGACCGTGCCATGCGCGCCGGCGACACCGAAGGCTACATGCGCGCCAACCACCAGTTTCATTTTTCCATCTATCGTAAATCCGAAGCCTGGACCCTCGTTGCCCTGGTGGAAAGCATCTGGCTGCAGTTCGGCCCCTTCATGCGCATGGCCTACGGCCGCATCGGCACATCCACCATCGAGGACCATCACGAGTTCGCACTCGCAGCAATGCAGAATGGCGACGTGCAAGGCCTGCGATCCGCCATCGATGCCGACATCGGCCAGGGCATGGGCTTCATCGGCGAAGCGGTTTTAACCCGCGCGGGCTGAGGACTTAGCTGTACTCGTCCTCTCCATGCGCCTCCCCACCTTGAGTTGGGCCCAAAATTGTGATCACATTTGCCGCCGTAGTGGCTGCCGATCTAGGCCCCATCAAAGCCCTATCCAGTCAATGATTTTATCAGCAACACAAATTCTGCATCAGGTGCAACCATGAGTGCCGAGGATCGATCCGGGTCGAGCGAGAGCGAGATCTTGAGCGTCGGAGCAACGCC
The DNA here is from genome assembly GCA_002279935.1 of Hyphomicrobium sp. 12-62-95. Classification (GTDB taxonomy): domain Bacteria; phylum Pseudomonadota; class Alphaproteobacteria; order Rhizobiales; family Hyphomicrobiaceae; genus JAGVSR01. Next base: position 313,198 of record NCCZ01000003.1, read on the forward strand.
CGAAAGCGTTCGGGCCTGGGTCCGCGCGCACCGGATTGAAGAGGTCGACTGTGCCGTCCCGGATATCGCGGGCGTTGCGCGCGGCAAGACCATGCCGGTCGAGAAATTCGTCAAGCTCGAGCCCGTCCATCTGCCGATCTCGATCTTCCACCAGACCATCACCGGCGATTACGTCGGCTTTGAAGAGGATGGCCAGGCGCTCTACGCCGAAAGCGATCTCATGATGGTCCCAGATCTGACCACCATCCGCCCGGCGCCTTGGGCATCCAGCCCCACCGCGCAGGTCATCCACGACGCCACCTGGCAAAACGGCGATCCCGTCGAGATTGCCCCGCGCGCCGTGCTGCGCCGCGTCGTCGACCTGTATCGCAACGAGGGCTGGCAGCCCGTCGTCGCCCCCGAACTCGAATTTTATCTGACCAAAACCAATCCCGATCCCGATTACCCGCTCGAACCGCCGACCGGCCGCTCCGGCCGCAAAGGTTCCGGCCGTCAGGCCTACAGCCTCGGCGCCGTCGACGAATACGACAAGATCGTCGACGACATCTATGAGTTCGCCGAACTGCAATATCTCCAAATCGACACGATCATTCAGGAAGGCGGCGCCGCCCAGCTCGAGATCAATCTCGTCCACGGCGATCCCGTACACCTCGCCGATCAGGTCTTCCTCTTCAAGCGCACCATCCGCGAAGCTGCCTTCAAGCACGGCTGCTATGCGACGTTCATGGCTAAGCCTTTGGAAAACGAGCCCGGCAGCGCCATGCACATCCACCAGAGCGTGGTGGACGCCAAAACCGGCCGCAACATCTTCACCGATGACAAAGGCAATCCGAGCAAGCTGTTCCACCACTTCCTCGCCGGCCAGCAGTCCTACCTGCCGTCCGCCATGTGCCTTTTCGCGCCTTACGTGAATTCCTATCGCCGTCTCGTCCCCGGCGGTGCGGCCCCCATCAACGTCGAATGGGGCCTCGACAATCGCTCAGCCGGTTTGCGCATTCCCGTGTCAGGCCCTGCCGCCCGCCGCGTCGAAAATCGCCTACCCGGTTCCGACAGCAATCCCTACCTCGCCATCGCCGCCAGCTTGGCTTGCGGTTACCTCGGCATGAAAAACAAACTCGAACCCCGCCCTGCCGTCGTCGGCAATGCCTATCGCAACAATCACCAGTTGCCCCGCGGACTGCTCGAAGCCCTCCTCGAATTCGAGGAAAGCAAGGAGCTGCACAAAATCCTCAATGACCGCTTCAGCCACGTTTACATGCAGATGAAGCGGTCAGAGTTCGAGGAATTCATGCGCGTGATCAGCCCGTGGGAGCGGGAGCACCTTCTGCTCAGCGTCTAGACCTACGCCGCTGACGAAAGCTCCCGCGCCATCGCGCGCCGCAGCAGGGATTTGAAATGATCCTGCTCAGCGGACGAGAACTGCGCCAGCAGTTCGCGTTCGACTTCGATTGCGATGGGCGCCGCGCGCATCATCAATGCGCGGCCCTCGTCCGTCACGCTGACGGCATACATCCGCGCGTCGGACTTTGTGCGTTCGCGATGGATCAGCCCGCGCATTTCCAGACGCCGCACGATGTCGGCAAGCGTCGACCGGTCGATGCCCGACGTCTCGCACAACGCCGTCTGGCTGGGCTTTTGCAGACCGTCGATGGCCGCCAACACCACGAACTGGCGTGCGGTAATCCCGAGTTGACCCGTCGCGCGGGCAAACATTTCCTCGGCGTGCTGTCCGGCCCGATGCAGCAAATGCGTCGCGCTGTGCGCCGCAAAGCTCAAGACCGAATCCTGTTCCGCACCAGCATCCTGCGGCTCGAGAACAGATCCGGACGTCGTCGTGCTCATGGTCATGATGGTTATCCACTCTTTGACGGCGCATGTCCGCCGCGGCTGCGCTGCGCCTATGGTTTCTGCTAACGTGTGAAGTCAGGGATCACTCGCACGTTGCCGCGATGTGTCGTTCCCTGACTGAAATATGGGGCTTCCGGAGCGGCCTCACATTGGCATTTCGCGACAAAGTGATAATCTTTCGCCGAAACGACAAAGGGGCGGAAATCATGCCTGAATTCGCCGCAGATCAGCTCGGTGTTCAAAGATGTGGCATATTCAGCGAATTGCCTGAATTCCTGCGGTCTTTTGGAGTCGATCCAAAACCGCTGCTGGAAAAACATGGATTCGCGTGCGGCGATCTCGACGATCGCGACCGCGCGCTTCCTTTCGCCAGTGTCGTGCGTCTGCTCGACGACTGCGCCCGTGTCACGGAGAACGGCGCATTCGGGTTCTTACTCGGCTTACGCGCCCGCATTGAGCATCTGGGGCTCATCGGCGAAATGGTGCGCTCCGCACCAACTCTCGGCCGGGCCGTTCGCGCCCACATCGAAAATCACCACCGTATTGTGCGCGGCGGCGCGCCTTATGTCGTTGAGCAAGACCCCTATATCGTTCGCCAGAAAGATCAGACGCTGATTGGCTATCGCTGTTTGATCAGCGGATTGCCGTCTCTACAATTTCTGTTGGCGTCCGTCGGCGCGGGCGTGGCGCTCGTCCATGAGTTGACTGGTCAGTTGCCCAAGGAAATCCTTTTCGCTTGTAGTGAAACAGCAGTTCCGGCGGCCGATGAGATCCGCGCCGCCGTCAAACCGGCGAGAGTCGTTTTTGAATCGCATCATTTCGGCTTTACGTATCCCAAGCACGTCGTTGATCTGCCGCTTCCGAGTGCGGATCCTGTCAAATTTGAACGGACCATGAAACAGGTCCACGGCTATTGGAACGATCTCGAGCCCGACTTCGCCGATCAGATAAGACGCCTGCTTCTCCCCGCCCTTCATGCGGAACGTGCGCACATGCACATGGTCTGCGAGGCCACCGGATTGACACCGCGCACCGTCAATCGGCGGCTCGCCGAGCAGGGCACGACGCTCCGCACGCTCGTTAACGAGACGCGGTATAGCATTGCCCGGCAGTTGCTACGTCACACGCACCTGCCGGTTGCGGCCGTCGCTCAGGTCATGGGATATTCGGAACCGGGTGTGTTCGTGCGCGCGTTCCGGCAATGGTCTGGCTCGACACCAGACTCATGGCGCAAGTCGTTGCCGCGCATGCCCGCAGGGCCGACTCAGAGCACAACCGTCGTCTAGGCTCCAACGGAGCTTAGTGCATGTAGGAGGTGTTGCCGCCGATGGGCGAAGTGGGCTGTTCCCAGAAGAAATCGCCCTGCAGCGGCGCACCCGACGTGCGGGCATTCATCGACGGATCCTGGCGGCGCGTGTCACCGATGACATCCGACTTGCGCACCGTGTAACCGCCACGGCGGCCGTAGTAGGATTTGCCCGTGAGTGGCTTCGCCTTCTTGGCGCCTGAGTTCTGCGCGTCGGCCGTCTGCGGCACGGCGACTGCGGCAGCGCCCGTCAGAAGCAGAGCAACCATCATCGATTTGAGCAGGGGTCGGGCCACGGGGCGCCTCCAGAAAGCATTGATCAAACAAGCGTAATGCGCTCGCCCCGGTTGGTCTACCACCTAGGAGTTAATTCTTCTTAGTGAAGAGGCACTTCGGCCACATATTGAAGTTGGCGAAGCCAACCAGGTGATCACGCCTTCTGATCGCCGCCCCACCCGACCACGTCTTGACAGCGCGCCGCGTGCGTCGTCCCTTTCTGCCTATTGTGCCAACACCAACACGCGGATGACAGCGATGGTCACCATCAGCGAGCGCCAGCCAAGATCCACCCCCGTGACGTGGGAGTTAGCGCGCACCCGTCGGATCGCACTGGGGGGCGCTATTCTGATCGCCTTGGCGACCGGCGCCGCCATCGGCTCCACCTACGCCCCGGCCGCCGCCACCGACCCGGATTTGCTCGTCCTGGTGCGCTTCATGGCCTTCGTGAAGACGGTCATCGCACTCTCCGCGGCCGCCGCAGTCGCGTGGCGTCTCGGCGCCGATATCGCGCGCCCACTCTCCGCCGCCTACATCGCATCCGTTGCGTTGATGGCCCTCGCGCCGGGGCTCATTTGGTATGAAGCGCTCTTGCCGCTCGCCAGCGGGGCCTTCCATTCCGGCCTTTTGCTCGGTTTGGCCCTTTCTGCTGGCGATGGATTGCTCAAGCGCAGCGCCTGAGACGCGCGGCTCTACGCCAGTTCTGCCAGCACGCACTTCAACAGCCCATAGTCGAACCGGCCATCGAGCGCGCCGTGTACCGGTCCGAGTTTGCCGCTTTCCAGCGTGCCGAAACGTTCAAACGCGGCATGGATCTCGTCGAGATCGCTGTCGTCGAGGTCTTTCAGAACGTCGCGCGCCTCCACCAGCCCGGCCTCGATCGCGTCCGCGAAATGCCCGTGGATGGTGCCAACATTCAATCCGCGCCGCGCCGCGATCGCTTCCGCGTCGAGCCCCTGCAGATGCAAGGCCAGCGTCTCGTTCACGGTCGCAGCCAGCCGGTTGTTGAGCATGGGATGGCCCGCGAACGCCGCCAGCGTATCGAGCATCGCCTGCCCGTAGCGCTTGATCTTGCTTGCGCCGAGCCCGGTGATATCGCCGAGCGCGTCCAGCGTCTGCGGGCGGATCGAAGCCAGCTCCGCCAAAGTCTTGTCGTGACAGATAACATACGGCGGCAGCTTCGCTTCGCCCGCCAGCCGCGCGCGCAAGGCCTTGAGAGCGGCAAAAGCGCCTTGGTGCTGCGCTGGCACGCCGGCCGCCGCCGGGCTCTTCTTCTCCCGCTTCGATTTTGCGCCGCGGTCACCCACCGGCGCTACGCGCATCAAAAACTTCTCGTCCCCTCTCAAAAGAGGCCGCGCCCGGTCGGTCAGCTGCAGCGTGCCGAAACCTTCATCGTCACCCGTCAGATAACCCTGCGCCACAAGCTGCCGGTAAAGCCCGCGCCACGCCGCCGCGTCCGTATCTTTGCCGATCCCGAACACGGTCAGCTTGTCATGCGAGGCGCGAATGCAGCGCTCGTCCGCCTTGCCATGCAGGATATCGACGAGGTAGCCCACACCGTAGCGCTGCCCCGTGCGATAGGCGGTCGAGAGCGCCTTTTGAGCCAAAACGGTCCCATCCGTGGTTGCTGGCGGCGTCAGGCAGTTATCACAATTCCCGCACGGCTTGCTGTCCCGCTCGCCGAAGTAGGCCAGCAGCGCCTGCCGCCGGCACGTCACCATCTCGCCGAGCCCAATCAGCGCATCGAGCTTCTGCCGCATCGTCTGCTTGAACGTCTCCGACCCGTCCGACTGTGCGATCCACTGCCGCTGCTGAATGACGTCCTGCAGCGAATAGGCGAGCCACGCATTCGCCGGCTCGCCATCGCGCCCCGCCCGCCCCGTCTCTTGGTAATAAGCCTCGATCGACTTCGGCAGGCTCAAGTGCCCCACGAACCGCACGTCCGGCTTGTCGATCCCCATCCCAAACGCGATCGTCGCGACAATGATCAGCCCATCTTCGTTGAGAAACCGCTCCTGCGCCTTGCGCCGAACCTGTGCATCAAGCCCCGCGTGATAGGCCAGCGCCCGGCGCCCCTTGCCCGATAGCCACGCCGCCGTCTCTTCCACTTGCTTGCGCGATAGGCAGTAAACGATCCCGGCATCTTCCGGGTGTTCGCTTTCGATAAACTGCCACAGCCGCTCGCGCGCGCCGACCGACCCCATCTCCGCGATCGTGTAGCGAATATTCGGCCGGTCGAAGCTCGCAACAAACCGCTCCGCCCCCTCTAGGCTGAGCTCCGCGACGATCTCCTCGCGCGTCCGCTCATCCGCCGTCGCGGTCAATGCCAGCCGCGGCACCCCTGGAAAGCGCTCCGCCAGCATCCGCAATTGCCGGTACTCCGGCCGGAAATCATGCCCCCACTGCGACACGCAATGCGCTTCGTCGATGGCGAACACCGACACCGTCGTCTGCCCGAGCAGATTGATCATCCGCTCCTGCAAAAGCCGCTCTGGCGCCACGTACAACACATCGAGCGCACCGGCCACGAGCTGCCGCTCCACCGCCTGCTGCTCGGGAAATGACTGACTGGAATTCAAAAACGCCGCCGAGACGCCCGCTTCCTTCAGCGCATCCACCTGATCCTGCATCAGCGCGATCAGCGGCGACACCACGATGCCCGTGCCGGCCCGGACGATAGCGGGGATCTGGTAGCACAGCGACTTGCCGCCCCCCGTTGGCATCAAAACGAGCGCATCCCTCCCCGCCAACACCGCCTCGATGATCGCGGACTGGTGCAAGCGGAAGCTGTGATAGCCAAACACGCGTTCCAACACGCCAAGCGCGTCCTGAAGCGTCGGACTGTCGGAGGTGATTTTCCGCTGAGCGGCGGGGGGCATGGGTTCTAATCGATCAATCAGCACTGCGATGACCCACCTGTGTAAATGATTCCCTAGCCCGCGCGCCGAGCCCGAGCCCGCACTCCCATGATTTCCGCGGCCCCGCGCTGCCCTCCGGTCGTCGCCCAACGAAAAGGAGCGGCCGTCTCCGTCGCGTGAAGTGACGCTGACAGAATTGTTCTGTAGAACGACGGTTGCCGCCCGCGCCCAACCGCTGCGCCCGCCGCCACGGCCCCAAGGAAACCGCCATCATGCGCCTGATCTCAGCACTCCTCGTTGTTCTTGCTGGCTTATTCTACGTCGCCTGGCCGGCGTGGTCGGCCTACCAGCTCAAACTGGCCCTGGAGAGCGGCGACGTCGCCGGTGTTAAGCGCGGCATTGATTTCCCAAGTGTCCGCCAGTCCCTTCGCCCGGCTGCAACCGCCGCCATCGAGCAGAATCTCAAGGAAGCAACCAAGGGCACCCCCGGCAGCGATCTCTTGATCGAAAAGATGAGCAAGGACACGCTCCCCAAGCTGGTCGAAACCTCGCTCGACGCGATATTGACCCCGCAGGCGATCATTCGCATGCACGCCGAAGGCAAGAGCCTGCGCGAGTTGATCAAGTCGGTCAAAACCGGCGGCCCCGATCTCATGGGTCAAGTCGGCGGCCTCGTCCGTGACCTCTTTGGCAAAAAGCCCAACGCCGGGTCACCCCCCGCCAGCCCGCCCTCCGATTCAGCCGCCGCCCCCATCGTCCCCGAAAGCCGCCGTTTGGGGCTGGGCAACATTAAATCCGCCGGCTTCGACGGCCCCACCTCCATCTACCTAGGGTTGGCCCGCGACCCCGCTACCACCGGCCCCGATCTGACCGCCACCATGTCCTTCACCGGCACAGGCTGGCGCGTCACCGGCCTCGTGCCCAGAATTTGACCGTGCGGATGGAACTTTAGGTGGTCCGCCTGGCTTTAATGCGTTTTGGAATATCAGTATGTTAGAGAACGCGGCTGCAACGATTTGTGTGCCTCGTTTATCATGTTTCAAGGAATGCCGGTCAGGACTGGTTTTCTAATCGATCGGGGATTGGCGCGATGCCGCTGCTGCAGCAATAGTGCGCCCGCGGAGCATAAGTGTAGGGGAGTTCGTTTCGATGCGTTGGGTTGGGTTTGCCGTGGCCGCCATGGCGGTTGCAATGGGATGGGGCATTCCAGTTTCGGCTGCGCCCGCGACGGCAACAATCGGCTTGGTCGCTGGCGAAGATATGAGCGCCGAACAAAGAACGGCACTCGCCGCGATCGTCGCCGAAGTCGACCGTCGCCTGGACGCCGAACGTGATCCGATCGAAAAATCCTTCCTCTCGCAACTCGCCGGCCACTACCGCGAATTCGATGCCGCCCCGCACTGGACCAACTCTGGCGGCCTGACGCCTGCGGGACAAAACCTGTTCGACGAATTGGCCAGGGCCGATCAGTACGGTCTCGATCCCGCTCAATTCCAAATGCCGGCTTTGCCCATCGCGGCAGCATCGCTCGCCGCCCGCGCCACAGCCGAAGTTGATCTCTCCGTCTCAGCCGTGCGCTATGCTTGGCACGCTCGCGGCGGCCGCGTCGACGCCACGCAACTCTCCCGCTGGATCGATGCCTCGCCCAAAACGCTCTACGCAGGTGACGTCTTCCGCGCCATCGCCGCCAATGGCAACGATCCCGTCGCTGGTCTGCGCAGCTTCCATCCCGCGCACCCGCAATTCGAGCGCCTCCGTCAGGCCTACCTCGAAGCTCGCGGCGACATTGCCGCCAAACCGCTCCCGCTGCTCGCGCCCGGCACGCGCATCGACGCCGGCCAGCGCCATCCCGACGTACCCCTCATCCGCCAGCGCCTTGGCCTCGAAGTCTCCGAAGACGCCGACCTTCTCGACCGCACGCTGATGCGCAAAATCCGCGCCGCCGTCGACAACGCCGGCTACGGATCCAAGCGCTATGTCGACGATGGCATCCGCGAAATCCTGAACCGCGCCACCCCGCCCTCGCGCGTCGCCAACCGCGCCACACTCGACAAATTCCTCGTCAATCTCGAGCGCTGGCGCACCATGCCCGACGATATGGGCAAAATGTACGTTTGGAACAACTTGCCCGAATACCAGACCCGCGTGGTCAAGGCCGGCGAGGTGATCCATCAGGAACGCATCATCATCGGCAAGCCCAACACGCAGACGCCGGTCTTCTCCGACACGATGGACCACGTCATTTTCCAGCCCGAATGGGGCGTGCCGGAGTCGATCAAGCTGCGCCAGATTCTGCCGCACATGCGCGGCGGCGACTATGGCGTCCTCGCCCGCCGCGGCATGCAGATCCGCGATGGCAAGCGCGTCATCAATCCGGCCCGCATCAAGTGGTCGAAGGTCGACATCCGCAACATTCCGATCATCCAGGGCGCCGGCCCCGGCAACCCGCTCGGCCGTCTGAAGTTCATGTTCCCGAACCATCACGACGTCTACATGCACGACACCAACGACAAGCACCTCTTCAACAGCACCGAACGCACGTTTTCCCACGGCTGCATCCGCGTCCGCAATCCCGACCGCTTTGCCGAAGTCATTTTAGGCGAGATGGAAGGCTGGACGAACGACGATGTTGCCCGCCAGCTGAAGGTCAAAACCTCCACGCGCATCGATCTCAAAACGCACCTTCCCGTTCACAACACCTATCTGACGACGTGGGTGAACCCGGATGGTGCCGTGGTCCAGTTCAAGGACATCTATGGTCACGACAAGCGTTACAGCGAGGCGCTCGCCGGCAAGTCCATCCAGCTGATTGCCTCGCGCGATCCCGCACTTGTCCTCAAGCGCCAAAACGAAGAGCTGCGCAAGGGCGTGGCCGCTATCTACAAGGCCAAGCCAAGGCCCAAGCTGAAGCCGGCCCCCGCCTTCGCAGCCTTTGGCGGCCCCCCGCCGAAGCCATGGTTCAAGTCGAGCCTGGGCAAGCCGGTCAAGCCCTCCGCACCGCCGCCGCGCCTGCTTTACTTTCAGCAGTGGTAAGCCCCTTCTCGCCCTGCCGATAAACGCCCGCTGGAGTCCATCCGGCGGGCGTTTCTCTTTCGGGGCTGTCCAACCGGCTTGACACAATCTAGGATCGGCAAAACCGCAGGGACGACGAGGGGCAGCCGACCGGATGGACCAGCACGAAACCGCTAGCAGCGCGGATCCCGTCGTCTGGGCTCCGCCACTTGGGGCCCCCGCCCCGCGCGATCTGTGCACCGATTGCGGCCTCTCCCGCACCGCCGACGCCAAGCGCTGTGGCCGCGCCTGCCAGTTCATCCAACCCGACTATCCCGCGATGGAAACCAAAGTCCACGGCCGCCCGCGTGATGCCGCCCGCCCGGACGAGACCTTCTTCGGCCCCGTCCGCCGCATGGTCCGCGCCGAACTCAGCCCGCCCCGGCTCGGCGCGCAATGGACCGGCATCACCACGCGCATTGCCGAACGCCTGCTCGAAACCGGCGCCGTCGAAGCCGTTCTCACCATGGCGCCGGACCCGGACGACAGCTGGAAGCCCATGCCGGTCATCATCACCGCCGCCGAGGGCATGGCGCGCGCCCGCGGCATGCGCATGGGCTACGCGCCGCTCCTAGCTCTTCTCGAACCCGTTCGCGACCGTGGTTACAAGCGCATCGCCGTCATCGGCATCCCCTGTCAGGTCTTCGCGCTCCGATCCATCGAAGAAACCTTGGGCCTCGATCGCCTCTACGTCATCGGCACACCCTGCTCCGACAACACCACGACGGAAAACTTCCATAAGTTTCTCGACCTCCTCGCGGACGATCCCAAAACCATCACCTACCTCGAATTTCGCGCTGACTATTATGTCGAGTTGCGCTTCACCGACGGCAGCAAGAAGGAGATCCCCTTCCTCAAGCTGCCGATCTCCAAACTCCCCTCCGACTTTTTTCCCCTCACCTGCCGCACCTGCGTCGACTACACCAACGTGCTGGCCGACATCACGGTCGGCTACATGGGCGGCGAGGGCCAGCAATGGCTGCTGGTGCGCAACGAACGCGGCGAAGAACTCTTGAATCTTTTGGGCGATGAAGTCCGCCTCTCCGAACCCGGCAGCGCCGGCAAAAGAAAGAGCGCCGTCGCCGGCTTCCTCGCCAACACCGAACGCGCCGCCGGCGGTCTCCCGCTCCGATCAATGCCCGATTGGTTGCGTCCCATCGTCGGCTGGCTGATGCCCAAGATTGGCCCGCGCGGTCTTGAATTCGCTCGCTCGCGCCTCGAAATGAAAGCCTGCGAAACGGTGGTCCACTTGCGCCGCGCCATGCCCCGCCGCGTCCGCCACATGGTCCCCGCCCACGTCTGGGCCCTCGTCGAACCGTATGGCCTCAAGCCCACCACCGACGAACTGCCCCGCCCCCCTCGCGAGAGCTGAGCCCTGCATGCCGATGAGAATGTCGACTCTCGCCTTCGCACTCCTCGCAGTGCTGGCCGTCGCTTTGTCTGTCTGGAAATTGTCCGCCGCCCGCGCCAACGTCCTCACCGAAGCCGTCACAATCGGCCACATCCCAGCAACCGTCTATCGCAACCCCGGTGTCGAAAAAGCGCCCGTCGTTGTCATCGCGCATGGCTTCGCGGGCTCCGAACCGCTGATGGTCTCCTTCGCCTATACGCTCGCGCGCAACGGCCTTATCGCCATCACCTTCGATTTCGCCGGCCATGGCCGCAACCCCGAGCCTCTCACCGGCAATATCACCCTCGAAGACGGCGCCACCAGAACCCTCGTCGCCGAAACCGAAAAGGTTCTGGCCTACGCCCGCACCATCGGCGACGGCCGTGTCGCCCTTCTTGGTCACTCGATGGCGTCTGACATCATCGTCCGCGCCGCTGGACAAAACCCCGACGTCGCCGCCACTGTCGCCGTTTCGATGTTCTCGCCTGCCGTCACGCGCGAGGTGCCCAAAAACCTCCTCATCATCGTCGGCGACTGGGAGGGCATGCTCAAAACGGAAGCGCTCCGCGCGACAGCACTCGTCTCCGCTCCCCAAGAGGCCAAGCCCGGCGTCACCTACGGCGACTTTGCACAAGGCACAGCCCGCCGCGCAACTTTCAGCTCCTACGCCGAACACGTCGGCGTCCTCTATCGCCCGGAAACCCTCAGCGAAGCCCAAGCCTGGCTCGATCAAGCGTTCGGAATCACGCGGACGGGCGGCATCGAAATCGCCGAACGCGGCCGCTGGATCGCGCTGCTGTTTATAGGCCTCGCGCTGCTGGTGAAGCCGCTTACGTCACTCCTGCCGGTGGTGTCATCGACACGCACGGGCGCTGGCTTGCCTTGGCGTGATCTCTGGCTTCCGCTGCTGCTTCCAGCGATCGCAACGCCCCTAATTCTGCGACCGCTCCCGACGGAGTTTCTGCCCGTCCTCGTCGGCGACTACCTCGCGTGCCACTTCGCGCTCTACGGTCTTCTCACCGCCGCGTGCCTCTGGTGGACAGACAAAGGACTTCCCAGCCGTGCCGATCTTTCGGCCGTCGCTGGCAAACTGGCGCTCGCCACTATCATCCTGCTGGCCCTCTATGCCGTCATCGTCGTCTGGCCCATCCACGCCGAGTTCACGAACTTCGTCCCCACCGCTGCCCGCGCACCACTCATCCTCGCCATGGCCGCCGGCACGCTGCTCTACTTCCTCGCCGACGAATGGCTGACGCGCGGCGATGGCAGCGCGCGCGGCGCCTACATCGTCTCCAAGACAGCCTTCATCGTCTCGCTTGGCCTCGCCGTGGCGCTCGACTTCGAACGGCTGTTCTTCCTCATCATCATCGTGCCGTTGATCGTGCTGTTCTTCGTCTTCTTCGGCCTCATCAGCCGCTGGGTCTATGCCCGCACCAACAATCCCCTCGTCGCCGGCCTCGCCAACGCGATCGCCATCGCCTGGGCCATCGGCGTCGTCTTCCCGCTCGTCGCCGCGTGAGGTCAGGTCGCGACCCGCATCCGGTCCAGCGCATTCTGCAGGATGATCGTGGCTGCGAGCTTGTCGATCACTTCCGCCCGCCGCTTGCGCGTCTGATCGGCGGCAATCAGCATCCGTTCGGCTTCGGCCGTCGTCAGCCGCTCGTCCCACAACAGGATTGGCAACGGCGACAGCCTATTGAGATTGCGCGCCAGCGCCCGCGTCGACTGCGCGCGTGGTCCCTCCGTCCCATCCAGATTGATCGGCAGCCCGAGCACCAGCCCGGCGATTCTGTGCTCCGCGCAAATTTCTAACAGCCGCGCGGCGTCCACCGTGAACTTCGTCCTCTTGATCGTCTCCAAGGGCGAGGCGATCCCCCGGTTCACGTCCGACAGCGCAAGCCCCAGCGTCTTCGTCCCCGCATCGATCCCGATCAGCCGCTGCCCCGGCGGCAGAACGGCAAAAAACGCCTCGATGTCCTGAAACGTTGTCCCCGTCACTGTCTTGTCAATCTCGTCTGCGCTCACGATTGTTCCGGAGTTGAAAGCTGCGATCCGGTCTTTATAGAAAACCGTTCAGCAAGTCGCACGCTTTAACCAGTCGAGGAGGACACACATGAAACTCACCTGGCTCGGCCATTCCGCCTTCCGCATCGAAACGGGCGCCAGCGTCATCCTCATCGACCCCTTCCTCAAGGGCAATCCCACCTTCGAATCCTCCGGCCTCGACTGGGATACCGTCACGGCGGGCGTCACCCACGTCGCCCTCACCCACGGCCACGACGATCACCTCGGCGACACCGCCGAAATCTGCAAAAAGCGCGGAGCCACCCTCTTCGCCGTCTGGGAATTGGCCACGTACCTCGCCGGCCAGGGCGTCGAAAAATACGAACCAATGAACACCGGCGGCACCGTCTGTGCCCAAGACTTCGGCCTCACCTTCGTGGACGCGAAGCACTCCTCGTCCTCCGGCGGCGTCTATCTCGGCAACCCCTGCGGCATCGTCCTCGACACGCGCGAGGGCAAAAAGGTCCTGCACATGGGCGACACCGACATCTTCCCCGGCATGGCGCTGATCAACGAGATCTACCATCCCGATATCGGCATTGTCCCCATCGGGGACCGCTTCACCATGGGCGCCCGCACCGCCGCGCTGGCCTGCAAGAAGTTCTTCAACTTCAAAACCGTCATCCCCTGCCACTACGGCACGTTCGGCCTCATCGCCCCCAACGCCGATCGGTTCATCGAGGAAATGAAACCCAATCCCGTCACGGTCCCCAAGGTCGGCGACGTCCTGACCTTCTAATCTTGGGATGCGCCGCCGGATTATGTGCAACCCGAACCCGCGCAAGCGCCGCATGGTGTTGCGCCCGCGCGGCAAAGGGCGTTAAGACAACCCCGGCTGGGCCCCGCCGTTTTGCGGCGCCTCAGACCGGTTCCAGGGGACATCCATGCAGGTCGATGAAGCGACGGTCCAGCGCATTGCCCGCCTTGCGCGCATCACGGTCACGCCCGAAGAAGCCAAGGCGCTCGTGAAGGAGCTGTCGGGCATTCTGAACTGGGTCGAGCAACTGGGTGAGGTCGACACCTCCAACGTGGAACCCATGACGCGCGTCGTCCCTATCGCGCTCCCCAAGCGCAAAGACGAGATCACAGATGGTGAAATCCCCGATCAGGTGACGAAAAACGCCCCCCAGACCGAAGACCACTTCTTCGTGGTGCCCAAGGTCGTTGAATAAGCGCTCATCGCTCGAGGTCCCACCATGACCAAAATTTTCGCCCTGCTCGCACTGTTGCTGATTGCCTCTGGCGTCCTCGTGCTCGCCGTTCCAAAGCCTACAGTGCCGGCCGCGACAGAACGGTCTCTCGGGCCGCAGGCTGCACAAAAACTAACGCTGGCCGATCAGGCGCGCGAGATTGCTGAAAAGGTCAACGCACCGCTCTCGATTCTGTTCGGTCTCGTCAGCCTCTACTATTCGCGCCGGAATTATATCCAGAACCGCGATGCACTAGCCCGGCGTCAGGCCGGCTGAAGCAACGATGCACGGCGGCGACCAACGCGGCAGCTGAGAAGGAAACGCACACTTTGACGGATTTGACCAAGCTGACGCTGACTGAAGCCCGCGATGGGCTGAAGAAGAAGACGTTCACCGCAGCCGAACTGACCGACGCCTTCATCGCCGCGATCGAGGCCGGCAACGGCGCGCTCAATGCCTATGTGCTGACCACACCCGATCATGCCCGCGCCCAAGCCAAAGCCGCCGACGCCCGTCTCGCCAAGGGCGAGGTCCGCGCGCTGGAAGGCATCCCGCTTGGCCACAAGGATCTGTTCTGCACCAACGGCGTGCGCACGACGGCGTGTTCCAAGATCCTCGGTAACTTCGTGCCCACGTACGAGTCGACGGTCGGCGCCAATCTCTGGCATGCCGGCGCCGTCATGCTCGGCAAGTTGAACAACGACGAATTCGCCATGGGCTCCTCCAACGAGACCAGCGCCTTCGGCCCCGTGGTCTCGCCCTGGCGCCGCAATGGCAGCGACGCCAAACTGGTCCCCGGCGGCTCCTCTGGCGGCTCCTCCTCCGCGGTCGCCGCCGACCTCTGCCTCGGCGCCACGGCCACCGATACCGGCGGCTCCATCCGCCAGCCTGCGGCCCTCACCGGCACCGTCGGCATCAAACCCACCTACGGCCGCTGCTCGCGCTGGGGCATCGTCGCTTTTGCCTCCTCGCTTGATCAGGCCGGCCCGATCGCCAAGACCGTCGAAGACACCGCCGTCATGCTTGGCGCCATGGCCGGCTACGATCCGAAAGATTCCACCTGCGTCGATGCCCCCGTGCCGGACTACGCCGCACAGATGCGCCAGGGCGTGAAGGGCCTGCGCGTCGGCGTGCCCAAGGAATACCGCGTCGAGGGGATGTCGAAGGAGATCGAAGCCCTCTGGCAGCAGGGCATTGAATGGCTCAAAGCCGCCGGCGCGACGATCCACGAGATCTCTCTGCCTCACACAAAATACGCCCTGCCCGCCTACTACATCGTCGCCCCGGCCGAAGCGTCTTCCAATCTCGCCCGTTACGATGGCGTCCGCTACGGCCTCCGCGTCCCCGGCAAAGACATCACCGATATGTATTCGCAGACGCGCGCCGCCGGTTTCGGCAAGGAAGTGCGCCGCCGCGTCCTCATCGGCACCTACGTCCTCTCCGCCGGCTACTACGACGCCTACTATCTGAAAGCCCAGAAAGTCCGCACGCTCATCAAGCGCGACTTCGACGAAGCCTGGAACAAGGTCGATGTGGTGCTCACGCCCACGACGCCGTCGCCCGCCTTTGCCTTCGGCGAAAAAACTGGCGACCCGCTCGCCATGTACCTGGAAGATATCTTCACCGTCACCGTGAACATGGCCGGCCTCCCCGGCATGTCGGTGCCCGCCGGCCTCTCGTCTGAAGGCACGCCGCTTGGCCTGCAGTTTATCGGCAAGCCTTTCGACGAAGGCACGCTGTTCCGCGCCGGGAAAGTGATCGAAGACGCCGCCGGCCGTATCACTCCGCCGCAAAAATGGTGGCTCTCAACGTCGAAGGGACGCTGACAATGGATCCGAAACGTCCCTGGGAATGCGCCGACATGGGCCAAGTCCGCGATGAGATCGACCGCATCGACGGCGAACTCGTGAACCTGATCGCCGAACGCTTCGGCTACGTCGATCGCGCATGGCAACTCAAACTGAAATCCGCCGAAGGCGCTGTCGTCCCCTGGCGCATCCAGCAGGTCATCGACAAAGTGCGCGCCCAAGCCACCGAAAAAGGCGTTTCGCCTGATCTTTGCGAAGCACTCTGGCGGCAAATGATCGGCTGGTTCATCCAGTACGAGGAAGAAAATCTGCGCAAGCAGTCCGAAGGCAATGGAGGCAAAGGCGCGTGATCGACATCAACCCGTTCGATCCGCAAACCGTGGTTCTCCTCGGTGTGCTGAACCCCGCCACCATCCTGGTCGCGTTCCTCCTCGGCCGCACCGCCGACCAATGGCAGAAGATCCCCGTCGCCGCCTTCGCCGGCGCTTTCGCTGGCTTCTTGCTCTATTGGCTGGCGGCAACGCTGGGTCTGTTCAGCATCCATGCGCTGGGTGGCGAAGCCGGCATGCTGCTCGTCGGTTTCGCGTCCGGCCTCGTATGGGCCGTTCTCGGCTACAAACTCTTCCCAGCCGCACGCAGCAGTTAACGCCTATTGCGTGACGGAGCCGTCCGCTGACTTGGCAAGTTCTGCCTCAACCGCCGCCACGACCTCCTTCGAATCCGGCGCCGCGCCTGAATAGAAAGACGACACGATCCGCCCGTCGCGCCCCACCAGATACTTATGGAAGTTCCAGCCCGGCGCGGACTTGGGCCCGAGCGATGCCACCGCCCATTGATAAAACGGATGCGCCGCAGCGCCCGTCACCGGCACTTTTTCCGTCAGCGGAAACGTAATCCCGAATGCGCCCTCGCAGAACTCTTTGATCTGCGTGGCCGAGCCCGGCTCCTGCGCGCCAAAGTCATTCGACGGGACGCCCACCACCACGAAGCCCTTCGCCTCGTATTTTTCGTAGAGCGCCTGCAACCCCTTGTACTGTTGCGTGAACCCACAGAACGACGCTGTATTCACAACCAGCACGGCCTTTCCCTTGAACTCCGACAGCGGCATCGGTTTGCCGTCGATCGACGTGAAAGAAAAGTCATAGGCGCTCCCGCTCTGCGGAGAATCCGCAGCGGACACGGCGGCGGCCGTCGAAGCCAGCAGGGTCATGGAAAAAGCCTTCAATGCGAGCGAGCGCAACATGGGGAGCAACCTTTCTGGTCGGTTCCTCTCCAATACGCCAAGGACGCCTCGAAGGATCAAGGCCCGCCATGCCCCCCTCTGACGCAAATCAGCGCGCCGAGGCCTCTTGCGCGGGCTGGGAGACGGACTCTGGCGGACAAAGCTCCCGCGCCTTGGCGAGCGCCGCCGTCTGATCATGGAACGACCCGATGGGCTGAGCCCCCGGCGCACGCGCCTGAATGTATTGATCCGTCATGCTGCTCTCGAACCCGTCGAGCACGGTCAAAGCGGTGAACTCGGTGCGCTGGGCGGTCTCATGCCGGATCAAAACCGTTACACGCCCGCCATAAGATGCGGTCTGGATAAGGCACGCGCCCGGCCCCCGCGGGGCCGCCGCGATCGCCGGATCCGGCTCACGTCGCCGGCTAGCGACTGCCTCAATCGGCTTGACCTTAAGCGTCGGCGGCTTTTTCGCCGGCTTCTCGGCAACCTCTTCCGGCGGCCCCACATCCGGGTTCGGACACTGTTGCTGCCGGAACTGCTCCGCCACCCAGGCAATCGACGATCCATACTTGGGATCCACCGCCCACCGCCGCGACAAGTCCGAGAACCGCACCGTCCGGTTGAGCCGCAGCGAGGCTGAGATGATGTCGTCTTGTTTCAATTGCGTGCGCGGCGCCACCGGGTTGGCGAGCCGCTCGCCCGAGTAGGCGACCAGATGCTGGATCTGCCCCAGCACGCCCGTTTTCACATCTGGAAAGCGGTCACCCGGAACCCCGCCCCCTGTGGTCCCGATCCCGGCGAAATTATTCTGCAGTGGATCGACGTCGCCCATCTTCCCATTCGGCTGACGATACGTGAGAAAATTGGTTTCAATCGCCATCTGAAAGAAGGCGTAATCCCACCGCACACGCCACGCCTCGCCCCACTGTTTGTAGTAGCGGGCAATGTCGCGGTAGCGCGGATCGGGGCGCGGATTGCGCGTTTTCAAAAACGCCATCAGCCGGTCCGGCGTGACGCACCGCGGCACACGGTTTTGAGCAGACGTTCTGATCTCCGGCAACGCCGGTTTCGCAGCTTCGACGGCCGGCGCAAAAACGGCTCCACCCGCAACCAGAGCGAGCAGCCCAAAAAATAGGGAGAGAGGACGGCGCGTCACGTCGGGCAATCCTCTCTCGCAGCCTCGTTTAGGGGAAGCACACACCGAAACCGGCGTCTCAGCCTTCCGGGCAAAGTTCGAAGGCCTTGTCGAGCGCCTGTGTCGGCGATCCGAACTCGCCCACCATTTCGCCGCCCTTCGCATAGGCGCTGATGTAGGCTTCGGCTTCTTTCTTCTCCGCGCCCTCGTTCACGTCGAGCACAGTGTAATTCGTTGCGCCCGAAGCCGATGCCTTGATGATGATGGCCTTGGCCCCGCCGTAGCTTGCCGTCCAAACCCGGCATGATGCGGACTTGGCTTCCGGCACCTTGGCTTTACCGGCCGTCGCGGCCGCGGCCTGACCAGTAAACGACGCGGTCGCCACCTTCGCAGTGTCGCTTTCGGGCGGCAGACCGTTACTGGGCGTCTCGGCTGTTTCAGCCGGCGTGGCGTTGAGGATCTTCACGCTGGGCGACGGACCGGTAGGCTGCTTCGGTGCCGTCACAGCGACGGCCTTGGCCAGTTCGCCGGCGCCGAGCCCCGTGCGTGTGGGAATGTCAGACGAAGCCCGCGCCTCCGCGATGGCCTTCTTGGCAATCTCAGCGCCCTTGCCGGCCGGAGCCGCATCAGCTTTCGAAATGGCCGGTTCGGTCGCAACCTTGGCAACGGCGACATCGGCAGTCGCAGTACGCCCCTGGCGCGCCTCAGCAACGAGTTCGGGCTGCGCATCGCTATCGTTGCAGACGCTTTCGTAGAAGGCGTCCGCGATGCCTGCGATATCCCGCGTATAGGCCTTGCTGGTCGGGGCCCACTTCTTCGCGAGATGCGTGTAAGTGATCGGGGTTTTGATCGTCTTCTGCCAGTCGGTGAGAACGCCCCAGTCTTGGATATTGCGCGTGCGCTCCGCGACCGGGTTCTCGATTTTTTCACCGCCATACATCAGCACATGCTGCAGATGCGCCCGCACGCCCTTCGAAACATCGCCGAAGGATTCACCGCGCGCCCCGCGCCCCGTGGCGCCAAGTCCGGCGAAGTTGTTCTGGTCCGCCTTTACATCGCCTTTGTAGGTGAGGTTGCCGGTTTCCAGCATCATCTGGAAGAAGGCGTAATCCCAGCGGATACCAAGGTCTTCGCCGTGGCGCATATATTCGGTTGCGATACCGTCATAGCGTTCGTCGAGCTTCGAATTGCGCGATTTGAGAAACGTCATCAGCCGCCCGGGCGTGGCGCATTCGGGAACGGCGTTGGATGAGGAGGCTTTGATGCCGGGCAATTCGGCCGCGGCGGCAGGGGAGGAGAGGGCAGGGGACAGCAGGCACGCAACTGCAGCGAAAGTCGCTCCGGCGAAGGCTCTCATGGCTTTTTCCGTTCTCTACGCGGCGCCCGGACAAGGGCACCCAACACAACTAACCGTTCCTAAAGGTTTAACCTTAAAGAGCGGTAAACGAGGGGAGCCCGCACGGCAGTCACCCTTCGTCGCTGACATTTGCGGCGTCAGTTGGGGCAGCGAGCGGAGGAAATGTGGCGAAGTCAGTTTGCGCTACGAAGTGCCATCCGCCAACGCGTTGATCGCAGTGGGATTATGCTCACCCTCGCTCCACGTCAGATGCTGCCCGCCGTCCAGCGCGATCATCTGCCCTGTCATCGCCGGCGCATCGAGAATGAACCGCACGGCGGCCGCGATTTCCGCCGTCGATGGTCCGCGGCGCAGAAGCGTCGAGGCGACCTCGGAAGCGAAATCCTCTTCCGTTTGGTGGATGCTCTTCAACACGGGACCCGGCCCGATGGCATTCACCCGCACGCGCGGCGCCAGCGCCTGCGCCAGCGTCCGCGTCGCCGTCCAAAGCCCCGCTTTCGAGAGCGTGTAGGAGAAGAATTCCGGCGTCAGCTTCCAAACGCGCTGATCGATGATGTTGATGATGTTTGCGTCCGTTCCAGCCGGCAGATGACGCACCAGATCCTGCGCCAGGAACACGGGCGCCCGCAGATTGATGTCGAGGTGCGCGGTCCAGCTCTCGAGCGTCGTCGAGACGACCGAGTCCGGCTGAAACTCGCTGGCGTTGTTGACCAGCACCGACGGCGCTCCCAGTGCAGCGCAACATTCAGGAACCAGCCGCGCCACATCTTCTGGCTTGGCCAGGTCGCCCGCCAGCGCCACGGCTCGTGCGCCGAGCCCGCGCATCTCCTCAACCGCCGCCTCAGCCGCCTCCCGGGACTGCCGGAAATGGATCGCCACATCGTACCCCCGCCCAGCCATGTCGAGAGCGATCGCCCGTCCAATCCGGCGCGCGGCACCAGTGATTAGAACGACGGGACGGGCGGGGGCCGTGGACATGCAAGAAACCTATCGAGTGGGCGGGTGAATCGGGGGAACAGCTGTGGAAAAGGCCGCCTGAAGCGCCTTAGCACCCCCTTATACGCCAGACGAGGCCCCTCAGGATGAGGTGGCAGATTGCACTGCAGCGTGCCGGGATGCCGGGAAATCGATCAGGTGCGACAGGACGGACCAGGGGGCATGATCAAAAAAGATGCGATTCCTGGCACCAGTTTGACCAATAGCCGTAGGCAGTTGCCGATGTGTGACACCGTGACTCGAACCCTAGGCCGGACGGCTGTCTCTGCTTGTGATGTAGGTCGTTTTCCTGTTTTTCTGTTCTCCAGCAGGCGCCGATTCAGTTGCGACCACTTGGTTGCGGGTGGGACACGCGGGGCCAATGCAGAGACAATGGACGGGGGTTTTAAGCATGACCATCAAGAAAACACTTATCGGAGCTGCGAGCGTAGCCGCCCTCGCCTTCGCCGCGTCGGCCGTTCCGGCCGCTGCTGAAGATCGCGAATTCGCTTGGTCGATCACGCTCGGTGCAACCTCGGATTACATTTTCCGCGGTCTTTCGTTGTCGAACGAGGATCCGGCCGCTCAAGGCTCGATCGATATGAGCTACGGCATCTTTTACGCCGGCGCATGGGCATCGAATATCGATAACGGTGCTTACGAGCCTTGGGAACTCGACCTTTACGCTGGCGTTAAGCCGGTCCTTGGTCCGGTGACCTTCGACTTCGGCGCGGTAGCCTATCTTTACCCCGCCGATTCTGCCGACCTCGATTACGTCGAGCTCAAGGCCGGTGCTTCGATGGAGATCGTCAAGAGCCTTACCGGTGGCGTCACTTTCTGGTACCAGCCTGACCAGTCAAACGCTCCTGAAGTTATTTCGATCGAGGGCTCTCTCGCATACGCTCTTCCGCAGGTTGGCATCTTCAGCCCGACGATTAGCGGCCTTATCGGCTATTCCGAGGACACGGACAGCCAGGGTTGGTTTGCCGTCGCACCTGGTGCCAATGACGCTTACACGTACTGGAACGTGGGTTTGGCCGTCGCTGTCGAGAAGTTCACGATGGACTTCCGCTACTGGGATACGGATTACGATCAGATCCCTGGCGACTTCTACACCGGCTTGTCTGACGAGCGCTTCGTGTTCTCGGCCAAGGTCACGCTGCCCTAATCCGGCGCACATGCCTCAAACGGAAACGGGACCCTCGCGGGTCCCGTTTTTGTTTTGTTTGCTTCGCGCCTACCGGCCGGCTCCCCGCAGGAGAGCAGGACAGGCGCAAGCGAAAGACCGGCGGAAGGCGCACTCACGAACTATTATCCCCATCGAAAATCCCACCGAGGCCGCCTAGCACCGACCCCTCCCCATGCCCACCGGCAACAGGGCTCGAATTGGCCAGAATCCGCCCTGCCAGCCGCGAGAACGGCAAGCTCTGCAGCCACACCTTGCCCGGGCCTTTGATCTCGGCAAAAAACACGCCCTCGCCGCCGAAGATCATCGACTTGACCGATCCCGCCCGCACGATGTCGAAATCCACGTCCGGCGTCATCGCCGCCACGCAACCCGTGTCCACGTGCAGCACTTCGCCCGGCGCCAGCGTCCGCTCCACGATTGCGCCGCCAAAGTGCACGAACGCCCAGCCGTCGCCTTCGAGCTTCTGCATGATGAAGCCCTCGCCGCCGAACAGCCCGGTCATGATCCGCTTCTGGAAGTGGATGCCGACCGTCACGCCTTTGGCCGCCGCCAGAAAGCTGTCCTTTTGCGCCACCAGCGCGCCGCCCATCTCGCCCAGATGAAACGCCTGAATGCTGCCGGGATATGGCGCCGCGAACGCCACGCGCGCCTTACCCTGTCCCTGATGCGTGAACGCGGTCATGAACAGGCTCTCGCCCGTGAGCAGCCGTTTTCCGGCACTCCACAGCTTCGCGCCGAATCCTTTGCTCGCCTGCGACCCATCTCCGAAGATCGTGTCCATGTGGATGCTCGCGTCCTTGAACATCATCGATCCGGCCTCCGCGATCGCGCTTTCGCCGGGGTCCAACTCGACCTCGACGAACTGCATCTCGTGTCCCTTGATCTCAAATTCGACCTCGTCGGCACCGCCGCGGCTCGCGGCCGAGCGGCGGCCAATTCCAGGGACGGAAGAAGAAGGTGCCATAGGGTTCTCTGTCCATTGTTGAGAAGGCGTGATTGAACGCGCCAGAGATAAGGATCTTTGCGGTGAAATCGAGTGCCCTGAGGAAAAAGCGGGCCATTCCACCGCGTCATGCACCCGTCATCTGCCCGTCAATCGGGCGTTGCACAGATTTCCTACACCTGTCCGGCCGGTCCTTGGCCGGACGATCCTAGGTCGCACGCCCTCTCGCGGATGGGATCGGGAGCAGTTAGAGGCCAGCCGCCACCGTCCCGGACATGCCCCCGCAGCCTGGAACGGTCGGCAGCTGGTCTCGTTTGCCCTCCCAAAATTCACCCATACATCTTGATCCGGCCCACCGCCCTCCGTTAACTCGCGCCAAGCGGGGGCACAGGTGATTCTCACAATCCTCATCATGGTGATCGCAACCGTTGCCGTGGCGGCCTTGAAACTGGCCCCGCGCATCGGCCACGGCCGCGTCGTCTATCCCACGACCCCCGACAAGCCCGTGGCCTTCGGTTACCAGATGGCTTGGCTCGCCATCCGCACTCGCGACACGCCTGCCGTCGTCGAGGCGCTGGGGCTCGAAGCCCCCCAGCCCTGCAATTGGAATTCCGGTCTCGGTACCGTCTATGATCCCCGCCTCGGCCAGAACCACGTGTTCGTTTCTCCCCCCGTCAACGGCTGGACCTTCGTCGTCGGCCTGCCGCTCCCTCAGCCGATGGGCCGCTCCTTTGCCGATAAGGCCACGCCACTGCTCGTCGACCTCGGCGGCCGTTTCGTAGAGGTGCAATTCTTCATCGCCTTCCCGCCGGTCGATCTCTTCGCCTGGGCGCGCATGATTGACGGCCGCCTCGTCCGCGCCTTCGCCATTGGCGACGAAGGCATCATCTGGAGCAAAGGAAAGACCACCAAAGAAGAGCGCGCCCTTGGCCTCAAGCTCTTCGAATTGCGCGGTGTCCGCGACCGCCGCGGCGATGCCGGCGGCCCATTGATCCTGCACCCGACGGAAGATCACGTCATGCAGGTGGCGCGCAAGTGGAGCCTCGACCCCACCAAAATCGGCTCTAATTCTGGCCCCGAAGGTATGGGGCTGATTGCCCGCGCACCTGTCAGGTGGCGCGTCGAACGTCTCAAAAAGTCAGCTTGAATTCAAAGTCTGACAGGCGGTCTCAGTCGGTCCCAACACCTAATGGAACAGCGCCACGATCTCTTGATCGACGCTTTCGACCTGCTTGGCCCGCCGCACATCGGCCCTGACTTCCGCCAGATCGACAATCGCCGCGCTGGTCCGCTTCTGAGCCGGCGACAGACGACCGATGACCACGCCGGGCCGCACGGCCGGCGTCCGTTTCAACGCCGCTGGAGCCGCCATCGGCTTGGGCTTCTTAGCCGGGGCAGCCGCAGAACCAATGCGGGCCCGGCTCGATGGCCCATTGAGCCTCGAAACGCTATGCAACTGTGCCGAAAGATGCCGGGAAGGGGCCGCCGCGATGTGTCCCCCCGGTGAGGCAGTAACCTCACCCGCCTTGCGGATGAAAACCACCGGTGCCGCGACCGGCACCGCGGCATCTTGCGTCGCGACAGCCGTGGCTGCCGGGAAATCGAGGATCACCGCGCTCCCGCCAGTGCCCTCTGAGTCCTGTCGCCACAACACGCGAAAAAGGCGCGCCAACAACTCAAACATGATGTCATTCCCCATTAGCAGCGTCCCACCGCTGCTCATGAGGCATCATTGAACACTTATAGCTAACGCGAGGTTAAGTGCTGATTTTTATTGGGAAACGGACTTGCACGGACGTTTTTTCGCCTCAACGCAGTTGCGTCGTCCAGTCCGAAACCACCAGCGCGAGGTCGTCCTTCGTGCCAAGCCCACCATTGATGTGATGGAACGTGGCCGCCGGACACATTGCCGACCGTGTTTCGCCGGTCCGCCGGTTAAGGGTGAGCGCGGTACAGGGCGAAGCGCGTGCCGGCAGCGATCCGGTCTCGACGGGTGGCGGGTGCCTCCGGCCTGTCACCACGGTAGTAGGCACCGAAACCTGCGGACCGGTCCCAAGCACAGCAACGCTGACGATCGACCAGAAGCCGATCAGATGCCAGAACACGACGCCCGCAACGAACCCTGCGCCCGCCCAGAACAACTGGGTCAGCGCGCTGGATCTCGCGCCCCCGTCCAGGCGATCAGCGTCATGGTGAGTCCGAATCATGCCGCAAGTGTGCGGGCCGAGGCCCTAGCGGTGCAAGCGGGCGCCGCCGGGGAGAGGCGATCCCACCTCCTCTCTCCACAAGTCTGCCCCAAGCGCCGCCATGTGCGCGCCGCCGCCGCTCAGCGCGGACCCGGCAAGGGCGACGACCGCACGCTGCCAACCCCTGTGTCGTCGGTCTTCATCGACCGCACCGGCGGCACCGCCATCTCCGGCGCCGAGCACAGCTTGCGTTCGTCCTCGTTTGGACCGCAAGCAATCGGCTTGGCGTCCTTAGAGAAGCAGATCCGGATTTCCCTGAGACGCCCCCGGTTGCCGCGCGCGCAGGAGACCGCGATGGCCGCCTCCGGCAATCCGGGATTAGCCTTGGCGAAGGCCCGCCTCAGGTCGCGCGGCGAAACGTACTGGGTCTCGAATGGGTTCGTAAAATCTTCCGGAATGCGGATGGCTTTAAACAGCCGGCGCGACAAGGTGAAGTAGCCTTGCACGTCGAGCCCTGAACACGTGCCGTGCTTGCGGTACTCGTGAATGACAAGTCCACGGCTCGGCATGATGTCGAGCATGGAATTGATCACACTGTCGGGCACGAACGGCCGCCGCTGCAGCCGGCACTCCTGCGGCCACCCGCGCTGATATTGCGGCCAAAGCCCGTGCAGCACGAACGCATACTTTTTGCCGTCGCGCCGGTTGCACTGCATGTCGTCGTCTTCGCCTTGCGGCGTCGAGCAGTGCGTCGGGCTCCACGACAGAACGAGCGCGTAATAGTCGAATTTCCCGGCCACATGCTCTTGCCGGCCCTCGCGGCCGCTATCGTCCCAACGCAACTGCGCCTGAGCCGCCGGCGCCATCGCGCAAGCAACCGACATGGCAATCGTCAAACGACTGAGAAACCGCATCATGCGCAAGGGGATCATAGCTCCAACAACGGCCGGGCACCTTAGCGAGGCTCGCGCACCGCGCAATCCCCTGAAGTCTAGAAAGGCTTTCATCGGCCGCCCTCGGCAAAGGCGGCGAGAATGCGCGCCCAGCTGCGCGCGCCTTTGGTGAAACTCGTCAAATTGTATTTCTCGTTGGGGCTGTGAATGCGATCATCGTCGAGACCGTAGCCAACGAGCAGGCTGTCCATCCCGAGCGCGTCCTTGAACGATCCCACGATCGGGATGGACCCGCCGCAGCCCATCAGCACCGCTGGTTTGCCCCACTCCGCTTCGAGCGCTTTAGCCGCCGCCTGGACCGCCGGCGATGATGTATCGAAGCCCACCGCCGCGCTGCCGCGCGTGCCGATGAACTCGACCGTGCAATCGGACGGCAGGTTAGCGCGAATATGATCTTGCAGCAGCGCCAGGCAGCGATCGGGATCCTGCCCCGGCACCAGCCGGCACGTAATCTTCACTGATGCCTTCGACGGAATCACCGTCTTCGACCCGACACCCTGATACCCGCCCGTGATGCCGTTGAACTCCACCGTGGGCCGCGCCCATAGCTGTTCGATCACCGAACAGCCCTTTTCCCCCGCCGGCGTCTTCAACCCCACCGAGGCCAAAAACGGCCCCTCAGCCGTTGCCGAAAGTCCGTTCCACTGCGCCCGCTGCGCATCCGGCAGCGGCACGATCCCATCCAGAAAACCGGGAATGGCAATCCGGCCTGCATCGTCATGGATCGAAGCGATCGCCTTCGCCAGTGCCCGGATCGGATTGATCGCCGGCCCACCGTACATTCCTGAATGCAGATCGCGCAACGGCCCGGTCACGATCGCTTCCGTCCCGGCGAGCCCACGCAGCATCGTGGTGATGGCCGGCGTATCCTTGTCCCACTGCCCCGTGTCGCACACGAGCACGAGATCGGCCTTCAATTCATCGCCGGAACTCTCCAAAAACCCCGGCAGCGAAGGCGACCCGCACTCTTCCTCGCCTTCGAGCATCACCGACACGGCGACCGGCAGTTCGCCCGCGACCTCTTTCCATGCCCGCGCCGCTTCGAAAAAGGTCATCAGCTGACCTTTGTTGTCCTGCGCGCCCCGCGCAACGATAACCCGGCCGTTGCCCGGCTCCTCGACGATACGCGGTTCGAAAGGCCCACTCGTCCACAACTCCAGCGGATCGGCCGGCTGCACGTCATAGTGTCCATAGAAGAGCACGTGCGGCTGCCCCGCCGCCCGCGTCTTGCGGTCGTGCCCCACAACCATCGGATGCCCCGTGGTGTCCCGCACCGACGCGTCGAACCCGATCTCCCGCAGCGTCGCCGCGCACCAGTCCGCCGCCCTTCGGCACGAGGGCGCAAAAGCCGGATCGGTCGAAACGCTGTCGATCCGCAACAGGTCGAACAACCGGGCGAGCCCCGCCTCCCGGTTCTGGTCTAGCTTCTCAAGAACAGCGGGCAAATGCGGATTCATGGGCCTCTCGCGGTTGATCAAAGTCGGGGATGGCGTAGCCAATTCGGGACGCACCTACAAGGCGGCTGAACGCTGCCTTTTGCACCCCGTCTCGACCTGCTATGCCAGCATCCTGAGGCGATGTCGCGACGCCCGGGGGTCGCGATGAGACCGTCCTCGCCGCCCGGCGCCGGGATGCGGAGGACGTGACCGGAAGCAGCACACCATGCCAGCTTGGGTTTATCGGTTCGGCCCCGATCGTACGGATGGCCACGCAGGTCTTACCGAGGAACTCGGCGGCAAGGGGGCCAATTTGGCCGAGATGTCCCGCCTCGGCCTTCCGGTGCCGCCAGGCTTTACAATCTCCACCCGTGTCTGCCGCCATTTCTTCGCCAATGGCGAAGCCCTGCCCGATGGCCTTGAAGGCGACGTACGCGAGGCCGTCGCAGCTATGGGACAAGCCACCGGCGCCGCCTTCGGTGATCCGCAAAGTCCTCTTCTCTTGGCGGTCCGCTCGGGCGCGGCGATCTCCATGCCCGGCATGATGGATACGATCCTCAATCTCGGCCTCAACGACGAAACAGTCGCCGGCCTCGCCCGCGCTTCCGGCGATGAACGCTTCGCCTACGACAGCTACCGCCGCTTCATCGAAATGTACGGCGACGTCGTCCTCGGCGTCGACCACGGCCTGTTCGCCGACCTTTTGGACAACTTCAAGAACCTGAACGCGCTCTCATCCGACACCGAACTCTCCGCCGCCCAGTGGCGCGAGGTTATCGCCCGTTACCAGGATGCCATTCGCTCCGAAATCGGTCGCGACTTTCCCCAGGATACCAACGAGCAGCTCTGGGGCGCCATCAACGCGGTCCTGCGCTCATGGCGCAACGAGCGCGCCGACAGCTACCGCCACCTCCACGCCATCTCCGAAGATATGGGCACCGCCGTCACCGTCCAGGCCATGGTGTTCGGCAACCGCGGCGAGACATCCGCCACCGGCGTCGCCTTCACGCGCAATCCCGCCACTGGCGCCAACGAAATCTACGGCGAATACCTGCCCAATGCGCAGGGCGAAGACATTGTCGCCGGCACGCGCACGCCGTTGCGGCTCACTGAAAAAGCCCGCGCCGAGATGAAGGCGAAAGAAGCTTCCCTCGAAACCGTCATGCCCGGCGCGTTCGCCGAGTTGAAGGACATCTTCGCCCGCCTGGAAGTCCACTACCGCGATATGCAGGATGTGGAATTCACGATCCAGGAAGGTAAAGTCTGGATGCTCCAGACCCGCTCCGGCAAACGCTCCGCCGAAGCTGCCCTCAAGATCGCCGTCGACCTCGTCGAAGAAGAAATCATCTCGCGCGACGAAGCGGTCATGATGGTGGAGCCGCAGGCGCTCTCCCATCTCCTCCATCCGCGCATCGAGCCTGGCGCCGCTAAGGATCTCATCGCCCGCGGTCTACCCGCCTCCCCCGGTGCGGCCACCGGCGAAATCGTCCTCACATCCGAAGAGGCCGAGGTCATGCGCGCGCAGGGCCGCCACGTCATCCTCGTGCGCGTCGAGACAAGCGCCGAAGACATCAACGGCATGAGTGCCGCCGTCGGCGTGTTGACACAGCGCGGTGGCCTCACCAGTCACGCCGCCGTCGTCGCCCGCAGCATGGGACTGCCCTGCATTTCCGGTGCTGGAAGCATCCGCATCGACCTTGCCCAAGGCACGGTCCGCACGGCCAGCCGAACCCTCAAGCGTGGCGACACCATCACCATCGACGGCACCACCGGCGAAGTCCTCGCCGGCGCCGTCCCCATGAAACAACCCGAACTCTCCGCTGATTTCGCAACGCTCATCGCGTGGGCCGATACCTTCCGCGGCCTTAAAGTCCGCGCCAACGCCGATACGCCGCGCGATACGCTGCAAGCCAAGAAACTCGGCGCGGAAGGCATCGGCCTTTGCCGCACCGAACACATGTTCTTCGATGCCTCTCGCATCCTCGCCATGCGTGAAATGATTTGCGCCAGCGACGAAAAAGGCCGCCGCGCCGCGCTCGCAAAAATCCTGCCCATGCAGCGCTCCGACTTTGCCGAACTGTTCCGCATCATGGATGGAGCCCCCGTCACCATCCGCCTGCTCGATCCCCCTCTGCATGAATTTCTACCCCGGCATGAAGCCGAACTCGCGCCCATCGCCGAGGCGCTCGGCATCACGCTCGATCGCCTTAAGACGCGCGTTGCCGAACTCTCCGAATTCAACCCCATGCTCGGTTTTAGGGGGTGCCGTCTCGCAATCCGCTACCCCGAAATCACTGAGATGCAGGCCCGCGCCATCTTCGAAGCTGCCATCGAAGCCGGCAAGGCGATGGGGCACGCGGTCAAACCCGAGATCATGATCCCCCTCGTCGCCTACCGCCGCGAGTTCGACATCTTGGCCGACGTGATCCGCTCAACCGCCGCCAAGATCGAAGCGGAAACGGGACAGCGCCTCACCTATCAGATCGGCACCATGATCGAATTGCCGCGCGCCGCCTTGCGCGGCAAGGAATTAAGCGAAGGACCGGGCGGCGCGGAATTCTTCTCGTTCGGCACGAATGATCTCACCCAAACCACGCTCGGACTGTCGCGCGACGATGCCGCTCCGATCCTCTCCAACTATGCGGGCAAGGGCATCTTCGAACGCGACCCCTTTGTCTCAATTGACGAAGGCGGCGTCGGTGAACTGATCCGCATCGGCATCGCCGGCGGACGCGCCGGCCGCGCCGGCCTCAAAATCGGTATTTGTGGCGAACACGGCGGCGACGCGACATCCGTCGCCTTCTTCCACGAACTCGGCCTCGACTATGTGTCCTGCTCGCCGTTCCGCGTGCCAATTGCAAGGCTAGCGGCAGCCCGGGCCGCCATCACCGCGCGCCGCAAGGGAGCGAGCTGAGCCGCGCGGCTCATAGCATGCTGCGGTCGGGATCGCCGTCATCGCCCAATCGGCGGCGGGCCGGCGCCGGCCCTTGATTCTTCGGCGTCAGGAGAATGGCAATGACGAACGGCGGGAAAACAAAGCACCACGCAGCCCACGAGGAGTAGTCGCGGTTCTTCATCGCCGCGAGTACGCCGCCAACGATCGCCGACGTGATCGCGATCAAGCCCCAGATGACGATGTAGGTCATGGTCTCCTCGTCCGCCCTGGTCCGGCGGGTTGCTGCCCAACAACTGGGCCTCATGCACTTGGGAGATGATTGCGGCAAAAGCAAGCATGCGCAGCGACTGCTGTTAATGCGCCGGCTGCTTATCCTTTAAAATCAAGGCCGAGATCGAGCACTGGCGCGGAATGTGTCAGCGCCCCTACGGAGATTAGGTCGACGCCCGTCTCCGCAATCGCGCGCACCGTTTGAAGGTTCACGCCGCCCGACGCCTCCGTCAGTGCCCGTCCGCCGACCTGCCGCACCGCCGCCCGCAACGTCTCCGGCGCCATGTTGTCGAGCAGAACCGCATCCACCTTGTGTTTGAGCACGAGCGCCAACTGCTCCAGTGTATCGACTTCCACTTCGATCTTGACCATGTGTCCCGCGTACGCCCGCGCCCGCGCGATTGCCGCCTCCACACCGCCCGCCGCCACGATGTGATTGTCCTTGATTAGGATCGCATCGAAGAGACCAGTGCGATGGTTTTGTCCACCCCCACAACGCACGGCATATTTCTCAAACGCACGCAGCCCCGGCGTCGTCTTGCGCGTATCGGCAATGGCGGCCTTCGTCCCATCGATCGCATCCACATACCGCCGTGTCAGAGACGCGATGCCAGACAGCCGTCCCATATAGTTGAGCGCCACCCGCTCGCCTGTCAGGATCGCCCGCGCATTCCCAGTCATCCGCGCGACCACGTCGCCCGGGCCCACGCGCGCACCATCCAAACAGAACCGCT
Source organism: Hyphomicrobium sp. 12-62-95 (assembly GCA_002279935.1). Lineage (GTDB taxonomy): Bacteria > Pseudomonadota > Alphaproteobacteria > Rhizobiales > Hyphomicrobiaceae > JAGVSR01. Next base: position 344,288 of record NCCZ01000003.1, read on the forward strand.
CGAACCGCACGCCGGCATCCATCGCCGCAAACGCCGCCTCCGCCAGATCAAGACCGGCAATCACTCCGACTTGACGCGACGCGATCACCGCATCCGCCTCGGCTTCCGCTGCAACCGTCGCATCTGTCGTGAGATCGCCGGCAAGCCCGAGATCCTCGGCAAGCGCATCCGTCACGGCCCGCTGCACGAGCGCCTTCGGCAATCGCGGAAGGCTCACAGCGACAACTCCAGCGCGACGCGCTTGGTCCGCGGCTTCAGCGACGCTTCGATCAGCTTCAAGTCATCGAGCGTCACGAACGTCCGCTTCTGCAGCCGCGTCTCCGACTGCGGGAAATCGCTGCGGAAATGCCCGCCCCGGCTCTCCTTGCGTGCCAGCGCGGCCGCCGCGATCAAACGAGCCGTCAAAGCCATGTTTGCAACCACGGCGTCGCCCGCAGCCTCAGCCGCAATCTCGCGCAAGTCCACCAGTGCATGACGCAGGCCCTTCGCCTCGCGCACGACGCCGACATCCTCGCTCATGATCCGCCGGATCCGCCGCATCGCCTCGGCCCGCAGCCGCATATCGACGACCTTGCCGCCCTTCACCAGCCGCAACTCGGCCACCGGCAAAGCGCTCGATGCGGTAACGAGCGATCCGATATCCTCCGCCACGCGCCCGCCGAGCACGATCGCCTCCAGCAGCGAGTTGGATGCCAAACGGTTCGCGCCGTGCAGCCCCGTCGAGGCCACCTCGCCCGCCGCCCACAAGCCTTCGACACTCGACCGTCCGCGCATGTCGGTGGCAATCCCGCCCATATGATAATGCGCGGCCGGCGCCACCGGAATGAGGTCGGCCGCCGGATCGATCCCCGCAGCCTTACAGTGTGCATAGACCGTCGGATAAGCCGTCTCGAACCGCGCGCCCACTGCCGCGCGGCAGTCAAGAAACGCCCCTCGCCCGGCAACGATCTCCTCGAACACGCCGCGTGCCACGATATCCCGCGGCGCCAACTCAGCATCCGGGTGATGCCGCAACATGAACCGCTCGCCGGCCTTGTTGACGAGTAACGCGCCCTCGCCACGCAGCGCCTCGGTGGCAAGAGGAGCCGGATCGGCCCCGATGTCGATGGCGGTGGGATGAAACTGCACGAATTCCGGATCGGCGATCACCGCGCCTGCCCGCGCCGCAAACGCAATCGCTTCCCCGCGCGCATAGGCCGGGTTCGTCGTCACCGCATAAAGCCCGCCAACGCCGCCCGTCGCCAGCACGACAGCGCTCGCCGGAATGAGCTCATACGTCCCCTGGCCCCGCGTATCGCCCCGCGCCAACCGCACGCCGACCACGCGGCCGTTCTCGATCACGAGATCTTCCGCTTCATGCCCCGTGATCACGCGGATCGACGGTGTCGCCCGCGCGGCGGCAATGAGCGCCTGCATGATGGCCGCGCCCGCCCGGTCGCCCGAGACGCGCACGATGCGCTTGGCCGAATGCGCAGCCTCGCGTGAGAGCACGAAATGCCCTTCCAGATCGCGGTCGAACGGCACGCCGTAGCGCAGCAGATCGCGCACGCGGTCGCCCGCCTCTTCCGCCACCGTCTGCGCCACGTCCTCATCGACGGTGCCGGCACCCGCCACTTTCGTGTCGTGCGCATGCGCCTCCGCCGTATCGCCCTCACCAACCGCTGCAGCGATTCCGCCCTGTGCCCACACGCTCGATGCGCCCTCGCCCAGCGGCGCGGCGGCAACGATTGTCACTGGCAACGGCGCCAGCTTGAGCGCGGTGTAAAGCCCAGCGAGCCCCGCACCCACGATGACGATGTCACCGGGGCCGAGCGGCGTCTTCGGCTTTGCGAAGCCTTTGAACTTTCCGTTCCGGACGGTCTTGGCCATGAAATGCCACCTCGCTCGCAAGCCTCCACCCCGGAGGCTCAGGACTTCCAAGATCGGATCAGTGATTGAGATTGACCATCCGCTCGACGGCCCGGCGCGCGCGCTCGGCCACCTCCGGATCAACGGTCACTTCATGCTTCAGGTCCCGCAGGCTCTCGTAGATGGCCTCCAGGCTGATGCGCTTCATGTGCGGGCACAGATTGCACGGCCGCACGAACTCCACCTCCGGCACGTCGTCGGCGACGTTGGACGCCATCGAGCATTCCGTCACCAAAAGCGCCTTGCGAGGCTTGTTCGTCTTCACCCAGTTGATCATGCCCGACGTCGACCCCGTGAAGTTGGCAACGCCGATCACGTCCGGAGGGCACTCCGGATGCGCGATGATCTTCACGCCCGGATTCGCATCCCGGTACGCTTCCAGTTCTTCCGCCGTGAAACGCTCGTGCACCTCGCAGTGGCCGCGCCACGCGATGATCTCCACGTCCGTCTGCGTCTGCACGTACTTCGATAGATACTCGTCCGGGATGAGCAGCACGCGCGGTGCGCCGAGGCTTTCGACGACTTTCACCGCGTTCGACGACGTGCAGGTGATGTCGCACTCGGCCTTCACCGCCGCCGACGTGTTGACATACGTGACGATCGGCACACCGGGATACGCTTCGCGCAACAGTCGAACGTCCGCCGCGGTGATCGACGCCGCCAGCGAGCAGCCCGCCCGCAGATCCGGGATCAAGACCGTCTTGTTCGGCGACAGCAACTTCGACGTCTCCGCCATGAAGTGTACGCCGGCCTGGACAATGATATCGCCCTTGGCCTTTGCGGCCTCGCGAGCCAGCTGCAAGCTGTCACCCCGGAAGTCCGAGACCCCGTGGAAAATCTCCGGCGTCATGTAGTTGTGCGCCAGGATCACCGCCCCACGCTCCGCCTTGAGGTCGTTGATCGCTTTCACGAAGGGCGCGTATTGCGCCCACTCCATCGGCGTCACGACCCGCTTCATGCGGTCGTAGATCGGCGCCAGTTCGCGCTCGAGCGCTGGCGTGAACACGATGCCGTGGTCCGGCCCCGTCTTCGCAGCGGGACGCACGGCCGCCGCGGCGGCTGAACGGCTCAGCGGAAGGGTCACCTGCACCATGAACCTAAACCTCCACATCGGAGGCCCCATAATACTCACTGCGAGCATATGTAGGGCCTGAGAATATCCGGCACTTGCCGGCGGCATCGACTTATGCTCTATTAGAGCACTCTACTGCCTAATTTAAGGGATCGCGGCCTGCTTTTCCAGAGGAATGGCGCGCCGTGACATAAATTATTCGCAGAGCACGAAAGAGGCCTGCGAACTCTGTGGCTCCGGTTACGGGTCAGCCGGGCAACCAGATGTGAATTGAAGCGGCCCCGGCGGTCGCGCCGCCGGAGCCAATTGTCAAACGTCAAACGCGGCCGGGCTTCACGCGCACACCAGGCGCTGGCCGCTCGAGCAGCACTTCTTTGCGGAACCGATAGAGCTTCGCCGGCCGCCCACCCGTGCGCGTCTTCATTTCGCCCGTCGGCTCCACGAGACCAGCCCCTTCCACCAGCCGGCGGAAGTTCTGCTTGTGCAGATGCGGCCCGAGAATAGCCTCCACCGTCCGCTGCAATTCAAACAGCGTGAATTCCGGCGGCATCAATTCGAAGATAACCGGGCGATACTTGATCTTGGCCCGTGTGCGCCCGATAGCCGTCGCCAGAATGCGCCGGTGATCGAATCGCATCATCGCGCCAAGCCGAGGCGCCGGAGCCCACGAAAGAGCCGCCTCGCGGCCATCGCGGCGTGCTTCTTCAACAAGCCCGGCTTCATAAAGAAGCTCATACCGCTCGAGCACTTTTTCTTCGTCCCAGGCAGCTCCATCAATGGCAAAGCACATGCGCACCCGGTCCTGACGGGCAATGGGCCGCGCCGGTTCCGCGGTCTGTTGCGGACGCTCCGCCCATTCGCGCAGCCGCGGAATGATTTCGGCTTCGAGGATTGCAGGACGGCCCTTCCGCCAATCTTCCCAAGGAAAATAATGATACCAACTGCGCCACGACCCGCGCTGCGAGTCTTCAATCTGGCCAGCGTCCGTTAGCGCGAGATAGCCGACCGACACCACATGCGGCATCTCATCGTCGGGCTGCGCGTGCCGCCCGCGATCGCCGAACGAATAGAGCTGTTCGACATAGCCCAATTCGATGCCGGTCTGGTCTGACACCCACGTCCTGAGGCCACCCTCGAACGTGCGGTGCTTCAGTGGCGAAAATGGCCCCGATGGCAGGCTATCCTGCGCACCGTTCCCATCTTCACGCACCACAAGCACCACCGGCTCGTTGTCGAGCACGGCGACGATTGCAGCATTCAGGCCGATTTCAACGGCCGGTGCTTCCTGGCGCATCGCTGTCCCTTTCGGGTGATGTCGCTCGAGGCTCTCGCGCGGGATACGCCGCACATTTGCGTCCGATACCATGGGCCCAGTCTCCCGTCTCTATATGCGTTGGACGATCGTGGCGGCGGTCCAAACGAACGTACAGTATGCGTGTCAACCGCTGCCTCTAGGTTGGCTAACGGGACTGATCAGCGAATATTCCAACGCCGCGCACAAGCTTGGCTACACTTTGATCCGATCCGGCTGCTCTAGGCCCGGTAGAGGACCTCAAACCGGGCCAAAAACCGCCGCTCAACCTCTTCAGTCGGCGATGCACTTAATCGTTCAAGTTTCTGGGTCAGCGCCGGGCTTAACCCGTCCGGTTGCCCGAAATAAAGCCGCGCTTCCGGTTGCGAAAAGCCAGCCAGCCGCGTCGCCTCATAGTAGGCGGCAATCGTATCGGCAGATTTGATGGCATCGGTCAGATGCGGCGGCAATGTGGCGGGCAGGCCAAACCGCTCGTGAATGGCCCCCAGAATGCGCAGCTCGAACGCCTTGTAATCAAGTCCAATGGCCGTCTTGAACGGGCTGATCAGATCACCGATCACATATTCCGGCGCATCGTGCAGCAGCGCCGCCAGGGCCTCTGCATCGCTGCATCCCGGCGCGCGGTCGGAAAATATCGCCTCAACCGTCAGCGTATGTTCGGCGACGGAAAAGGCATGCTCGCCCACCGTCTGTCCATTCCACCGCGCCACACGCGCCAACCCATGCGCAATGTCGGCGATCTCGATGTCGTCCGGCGATGGATCGAGCAGATCGAGCCTGCGGCCCGACAGCATGCGCTGCCACGCGCGCGGACGCTGCGGTTTGCGCGCCTCGCTCATGTCGGCCGCCGGAATTTATCGTGCAACCGCACGCACGCCGCATGCCGCGCACAGGTCACGAGATGGTCGTTCACCAGCCCCACCGACTGCATGTACGCATAAATAGTCGTCGGCCCAACGAACCGGAAACCTTGTTTCTTGAGCGCCTTGGAAATCCGCGTCGACTCCGCCGTCACAGCCGGAACCTCTTTCATCGAGCGGAATGAATTGAGCACCGGCCCATCGTCCATCTGCGACCACAGAAACGCCGCCAGCGTCGTCTTTTCCCGCAGCGCCAGATACGTCCGCGCATTGTCGATCGTTGCTTCAATTTTCAATCTGTTGCGCACGATACCCGCATCCGCCATCAGCCGCGCAACGTCTCTATCGCCATACCGCGCGATCCGTTCCGCATCAAAGCCGTGGAATGCCGCCCGAAACGCCTCGCGCTTGCGCAAGATCGTGATCCACGACAGCCCCGCCTGAAACCCTTCTAGAATAAGCTTTTCAAACAGCCGGTGATCGTCGGCATGCGGCACGCCCCACTCGGTATCGTGATAATCAATGTAGAGCGGGTCCAAACCGGACCAGGGACAGCGTTCCATCTCCGGTGCAGCTTTTGGCATCGATCCGCATCCTTGCAGCGCCGCGCCGTCCTTCAAGCCTGCGACGCCATCGGTTTAAAGTGCGCCCATGGCGGTAGCTCAACGGTCACCGTTGCCTCTCCCGCGCTCAACGCCACACCTTTGGCCGCAAATTCGTCCACACGGTCGAGCCGCAGTACAGCCAACCCCCGCGATCCCGCAATGGAACCCACCCGGCCGATCTCCGCATCTCCGGCCATGATCGCCGCACCCGGCACGAGCGGGCCACCGCGCGCCAGAACCGGAACGATCCGGCGGCGCGCCGTACCCCGATGCTCCATCCGCGAGACAATTTCCTGGCCGACGTAGCAACCCTTAGAAAATGACACCCCGTGCAATTGATCGAAAAGCGCCTCATGCGGAAACGCATCGCCAAACGCGTAGTCTTTGCCGCCTTCCGGAATTCCGAGCTCAATACGTTGCGCATGATAGGCCGCCGCGTCGGCCGGCATACCGTTCGTCGCCGACGCCACATCGGCCGCGAAATGCGCATCGGCAAGAATTCGCAAGCCCAGATCGCGATGGCGGGGATCGGCAAACGAAGCCGTCCGCTGCGTCTCACCGGATGAACACGCGTTCGCGCCCCACAAAGCCAGCACGGCATAGTCACCCGACACGTCTGTGATGGTCACCGCCGCGCGCAGCTTATATAGCGTCAGCCGCTTGACGAGTTCGGCCGCCTTCTCACGGGCCACATCGAGCAGAAAGCCCCCGGCGCTGCGGACCACAAAGAAGTCGAAAAGGATTTTCCCCTGCGGCGACAACAGCCCGGCATGCATCGCGGGCTCCGTCTCCAGCAACGCCAGATCGTTCGTCAGCAGACCTTGCAGCAGCTTGCCGGCATCCGGCCCTTCTACGGCCACGACGCCCCGGTCAGGGAGTTTCGCGATCTTGATCTCAGGCGTCATCAGGGTCATGGATGGTTCTCTGTTGATCCGTACCTAAGGCGGGCTGGCCCGCCGTGGCAAGCCGGAACCCGTCATCACGCACCCGAACCGCTGGACGCATCATGACCGCCCCCCTCGATCTCGTTATCTCCGGCGCCACCGTCGTCAACCACGACGGCGAAGGCGTCCGCGACATCGGCATCCGCGATGGCCGGATCGTCGCGCTTGGCCAACTGGGCTCCGCCAAAACCCGCGACACACTCGATGCCCGTGGCCTCCACATCCTTCCCGGCGTCATCGATACCCAGGTTCACTTCCGCGAACCCGGCCTCACCCACAAGGAAGATCTCGAAACCGGCAGCCGTGCCGCTGTCGCCGGCGGCGTGACGGCCGTCTTCGAAATGCCCAACACAGCCCCGCTCACCACCTGCGCATCGACGCTGGCCGCCAAGGTGGGCGCCGCCCGCCACCGCATGCTGTGCGACTTTGCTTTCTTCGTCGGCGGCACGCGCGAAAACATTGAACACATTCCCGAACTGGAGCGCCTGGAAGGCTCCGCCGGCATCAAGGTCTTCATGGGCTCCTCGACCGGCGATCTTCTCGTCGACGATCCCCCCTCGCTGGAAAAGATTGTCGCCAAGCTCTCACGCCGCGCCTCCTTTCACGCCGAAGATGAAGACCGCCTCAAGGCCCGCATGAACCTGCGCGTCCCCGGCGATCCATCATCCCATCCCGTGTGGCGCGACGAGGAGGCGGCCCTCATGGCCACAAAGCGCCTCGTCGGATACGCCGAAAAGCACCGCCGCCGCGTCCACGTCCTGCACATCTCCACTGCCGAAGAGATGGACTTCCTGCAAGATCACAAGGAGTGGGCCAGCGTCGAGGTCACGCCCCACCATCTCACGCTCGCCGCCCCTGAATGCTACGAGCAACTCGGCACCTATGTGCAGATGAACCCGCCCGTCCGCGACGCCCGCCACCGCGACCGCATCTGGAAGGCACTGGCCGACGGCGTCGTTGATGTCCTGGGCTCCGACCACGCCCCGCATACCCGCGAAGAAAAAGACCACGCCTATCCCGCATCGCACTCGGGCATGACCGGCGTCCAAACCCTCGTCCCCATCATGCTCGACCACGTCAATGCTGGCCGGCTGTCGCTACAACGCCTCGTCGATCTCACGAGCCACGGCCCGCAGCGCCTCTTCGGCATTCGCGGCAAGGGCCGCATCGCGGTCGGCTGGGACGCCGATCTCACCGTTGTCGATTTGAAACGCCGTGAAACCATCCGGGACAATTGGATCGAAAGCCGCGTCGGCTGGACACCTTACGACGGCAAGGACGTCACTGGCTGGCCCGTTGGCACATTCGTCCGCGGCCGCCGGGTCATGTGGCAAGGCGAACTAGTCAAATCAGGATTCGGAGAACCCGTGCGCTTCTATGATGTGTGACGGATTGGAGGGTTAACGCCGTCTCCGCCGGGCGGTATGAAGTTGGCACCGGCTTTGCAGATGACCTTTGTAACCCGGCTGTACAAACGGCTTCCCCACACTGGTCGCAATGATGATCTCCACTGCCTCTCCCACCACCACGTTCGATACCCTGCACGATGCGAGCGCCCTGACCGGTTCGGCGGTCTTGGCGCAAGCGCGTGCGCTGCTGTCGGCGATTCTGACAGTGATGTCACTGTTGGCCGCTGCCGCTGGTGTCTATCTCCTGAAGTCGGCACTGGGCATCAATCTTCTGCCCTGGCACTCGCCGCTGCACGATCTTCTCTACCACCTCGTTCGTTAGACGCGTTTCGCTAGACGGCACAAAAAAAGGCCGCCCACCGGGCGGCCTTTTCATTTCGACCAGTTAAGCGGCGCCGCGCTAGTTCACCACGTGCACCGGTGTACCCTGCTTCACGAGTTTGGCCAGATGCACCACATGACCGTTGTGCATGCGGATGCAGCCCGACGATGCTTCCGTGCCGATCGAACTAGAATCGTTTGTTCCATGGATCCGGTACAGCGAGCTGCCAAGATAGATGGCCTTCGCGCCGAGCGGATTGTTAATACCGCCCGTCATTTTCACCGGCAGATGCGGCTTGCGCTGGCGCATCTCTTCCGGCGGCACCCAATCCGGCCAGGCCTTCACGCCCGAGACCTTCTGCGTGCCCGTCCACTTGAAGCCCTTCTTGCCGACCGCGACCGGATAGGCATACGCCTTGCCGTCACCCAGCACGTAGTAGAGCTTCTTTTGCGATTGATCGACGACGACCGAGCCCTTCTTGTGGCCCTTGCTGTATGACACAACCTGCGGGGCCTGGGCGGAGATAGCCGGCTTGCCGCCACCCTGCATCAAGGCCTTGGGTTTGCCGGAAAACTGCGGCGGCTTCTGCGGCTTCATCGCGGCTGGGCCAAATGCGGCTACCGACGGCTGAGCCTTCTGCTTATTGGGCTTGAACATTCCAAACCCGCCACTTGTTGCGGGCTTCGAGCGGGGCATGTCGCCCCACATGCCGTAGGCGCCGGGAATCTCGGCCAATGCGGGCGAAGCCATCGCGAACAGCAAGCCGGCGACGGCGGCGAGATGACGAACTCTCATAACAAAACCCTTCAACTTGAAAGCCAAGCAACGAGCGGAACGAAGCGCCGGAAAGTGCAGCGCACCGCCCCAGCTTCGAAACTCACTTTTTGCTCCCTAACAGAGTAAAGCAGATGATGGAACCCTCAGATGACAAGCTATTTTTGACGATTTGCCGCAAGCTCAAATCTGCCCACGGCAAGCGCTCCACTTTTTGGCTGTGAGTTGAGGCGGTTGCCTCTCTGCCCCTTTTCTCACCCGCGACCTCTGGCCTCCCCGCGGCGGCAAAGCTCCCGCCGCCCCCTGACCATGGACAAGCGGTGATCGCCTCACTACCTATGGAGATCTTTACGTTGCCCGCGTCCGGGGCGTTGTTGCAGCGACGCCGTCAGGGCGGACGAAAGAAGCGCCGGGAGCGCACGGGCCAAACACGCATGGATTTCATCCCCAATCCCCTCATCATCCCGATTGGTTTGATTATCGGCGTTCTCGTCGCGGCGCCTGTGGGGCCAGTGAACGTCCTGTGCATTCAGCGCGCGATCGAACGGGGATTTTTCGGCGGTCTGGCCGCTGGCATCGGCGCCGTTCTGGGCGACGGCACCATCGCACTCTTTGCCGCGCTGGGCGTCGGCGCGATCTCCGGCGCAATCGAATATCACCGCACGGCCATTCAGATCGTCGGCGGCTTGGCTCTGGCCGCCTTCGGCATCAAGCTTTACCTGACCGTCCCACCGATAGAAGCCGAAGCGCGCATTGATCCAGAGAAGACATCGTTACGCGACTTTGTCTGGGACATTCCGCAAACCTTTTTCCTCACCATCACCAACCCCGGGGCGGTGCTTGGGCTGTTTGCAATCTTCGGCGGTGTTTCGACATTCGTGGAAGTCCACACAACCATCGACGCCCTGTTGATGGTGGCCGCTATCATGGCTGGAAGTCTCGCGTGGTGGATCTTCCTATCGAACCTGATCAGCCGCTTCCGGCACCTGGTCGATGCCAATCGACTGCAGACGATCAACCGCTACGCCGGCATCGCACTTATTGTATTTGGGGCCATTCTCATCGGAGAAATGGCGATCAAGGGCGGATTGGGCTGGGGTCACTAAAACCGCCCCCCCCCAACGCTTCACTCTACTGGACCACCCGGCCAAGCGTGAACTCCCCCTGCATCAAGCGCCGTTCCAGTCCGCGCGCCAATTCAACGACGGCATCTTCGCCATAAAGCGACACCAGATCGGTCAGCGCCGCGAAAAGCGCCGCATAAGCCATCTGTTCCGATGTCACGCCATTCTCGGTGCCCTCATCCCAAGCAGCCAGGATCAGTCCAAGTGCCTTGAAACTGTGGTCGTCGCTCTCAGCCAGTTCGCGTGCTTCCGGGTTCATGCGTCCTCTCCCACCCTTAGACATCGGACACTGCCCCCAGTGCCAATAACTTCACTCGTATCTGCGCTTAACACGGACGCGATGCACGCGGGGCTGTAGCAGCAATTCAGGGTAAATCGCTAAGGTGAGCGAAAGCTTATGGCGCCTTTTCGACGAGCGCGTCCGTCAGTTCGACAGCTTCGATCATGAACCGTTCAATAGCCGTCTGCGCCGAAGGCGTGCACGTCGTGTACGTGCGGCTATAGCTGCGATAACCTTGATTAAAGCTGCGCGTGATGCGCGCCTTCCGCTGTGCGCTGGCGGTCTCGGCATCGATCAACGTGCGCATGTGATCGCGCCACCGTTGGCCGTCATTGGCCGAGCACAGCTCGCGCAGGTAGTGCACCGCGCCCAGAATTTCAGACAAGCGCATAAGCTGCTCGTCATAGGGCTTGGCATCCTGCGCATGGGCCGCCGGCGCCGCCGCTAAAAAACACCACGCGGCCATCGCAGCAGTGTGCAAGCGCATCGCTCGTCTCAATCGTGCCGGGGTTGCAGACATTGCCGGTTCCGTTGGCGGCCACTATCTTCAGGCCATCGCCATGATGTCGGGCCCGGTTATGGCGCCGTCGTGGCGTTGGCGCTTGTAGCATCGATTCTCTGCCGCCACACGCGGCTCGGGCCGGCCACCGCATGTGGCCGCTGCTGAAGACGAAATGTGAGGCCATATGTGCTCGAGATACAGTCTGACCGCGCCTCCTGAAGCCGTTCGCGCCTATTTTGCCACCGGCAACGCCCTAGAGTTTCCCGCCCGCTACAATATCGCTCCTACCCAGCCCGTCCTCATCGTCCGCCGCACGCTATCCGGCGAACGCGAGCAATATCTGGTGCGCTGGGGGTTGATCCCGTCCTGGGTGAAGGATCCCCGCGACTTCACGACAATAATCAATGCCCGCTCCGAGACCGCCGCCGAAAAGCCCTCCTTCCGCGGCGCCATGCGCCATCGCCGCTGCCTCGTTCCCGCGACCGGCTTCTATGAATGGACCGGCAAGCCCGGCGCAAAACAGCCCCACCTCTTCCGTCCCCGTGACGGCGGCCTGATTGCCATGGCCGGACTAGCCGAGCATTGGGTCGGCGCCGACGGGAGCGAACTGGAAACCATGGCCATCCTGACGACGTCAGCGAACACCACCATGGAGCCGTTCCACGACCGTATGCCTGTGATCATCACGCCGGACCATTTCGACGCCTGGCTGGACTGCACCTCCGGCACCTCTAAGTTCGCCGAAAGCCTTCTGGCTCCGGCCCCTGCTGACCTTTTGGAGGTGGTCGACGTCAGCCGGAGCCTCAACAACCCACGCAACGAGGGCCCCGCCCTCCATAGCGCCCCTGACGCATGAGACGCCCGACCTTCACCCCTGTTGGAACGTGTAAACACCTTTCTCCAAGCCATTGAAGTCGAAGACAGCCGGGTCATTCACCAAAGATCAGACGAACGCCCGTCGCCCCCTCGCGATTGCCGCGGGAACCGACTATTCTCAAACTTGGTCGAAGGATGCCGGACCTCGGGGGCGGCCCGGCCAGGGCGAGGGCCCACCCAGCGGCACGCCCTCGACAAAATCGTATCGCATCATCCCGAGTTTGAATTCTATAAAGCGGCGGGCGAACCCAGTCCCGGCCAGGAGTGACGAGTATGGCGTATCGCGGCGGAGACTTGGATTTGCGCACCCCGCGCACCTGGAGTGCATCGGTCCCCGAACCGGCACCTACTCCGATCTATGAAACGAGGCCGCGCGGCGCCTACACGCCCGGCCCCATTTGGGTCGACGAAGTTGTCCTCGCCTGTGTCAACCACGCCTACGATGTGGCCCTCGCCCATCGCGCCGCCGAAGTCCGGCTCGAGCATCTGCTGCACGCCTTGACCCGCATCGACACCGCCGCCGAGGTGCTGGAAATCCGCGGCATTCGCGTGTCCACCCTGCGCCGTGAAAGTGCAACGGCCATCGCCAGCGAACTTCCTGTCGGGCTCCCGACAGGCGAAGCCGGCCCCCGCCACTCCGAGGAACTGGAGCATGTCTTGCGCGCAGCCAGCCTCATCGCCTCGCGCCGCAACGCGCCCGCAAGCGTCGACGATCTCTTGCATTTAATGCTCGATGTCGAACCAGACCTTCCCGGTCTCGGTCTGCTCGCGCGCATCGATCAGCGCTTCGCCGCCCCCACGAACGGCGGTTCCTACACGCGCACGCAGCGCTCTGGCTACAACGCGCGGTACGTCACGTCGCAACCCGAGCCGCAGCCAGCACCGACGCCGCCGCAGCCGCAATACACCTCCGCGCCTTACGCACCGCGTGAGGCTCCACGCCCGCCCCGCGGCGACTTTGGCAATGGCGGCGTCGATACCGTGCAGAACTCCCGTCTTGATGCCCTTGAGCAGATGATGCGCGCGCTGAGCGCCGATCTAGGCACCGAGCGCAAGACGTTTACCGGCCTCATGGGCGATCTTCAGCGCGAGGTCACGGGCCTGCGCGCCTCGCCCGTGGACATCAGCCCCATTGCCGATCGGGTTGCCACGATTGAGCGCTCCGTCACCGCCGGCTTTGAACAATTCTCCCTGGCATTGGCGTCGATTGAAAACGATATCCGCGCCCGCGCCCCGCAGCAAATCGACCTCACGCCGTTGAACAACCGCCTCGAGATCATCGAAGAAGCCGTCCTGTCGCGCGACGGCGATAAAATCATCGGCAATTTTTTGGAACGTATCGACCGGCTTGAAACCACGTTGGCCGGCGAGCGCACGCGTGCTGCCGAGGCCGGTGCAGCGCTGCGCGGCGAAGTCGGGCAGTTGGCGCAAATGGTCGGTGCGCACCGCGCCGAGATCTTGAAATCTATTTTCCCCTTCAACGACCGCTTCTCCGAGGTTCGCTCCTCCGTTGACGCGCGCCACGCCGAAACCGGTGAAACTTTGCGCGCCCTGGCCGACCGCGTCGCCGCCGTCGAGCGCCTCGTGACGGACACACTGCAAAAAGTCATCGAAGGCCAAACAGCCGCCCGCGAAGACCTCGCCGAAGTCTCCGACGCAATCGTCAAGCTCAACGCCAACCAGCACACGCTTGCCGGCAACATCGAGCAGACGCGCAACGACACCCGCGAGACCCTCACAGCGTTGCGCGACGATGTCGGTGCCTTCCGGGAAAACTTCGCCGTTACGGCCGCAAGCCTGACAAGCGGAGTGGACGCATTGGGTCCGCGCTTCTCCATTATCGAAGGCGAGACGCAGCGCATCGGCGGCGCAGTCGAAGGGCTTTCAGGCACCGTCGAGAACATGCACCGTGTCACCATCGAGCGGTACTACCGGCGCAACCGCTTCTGGTACTGGCTCTTCGGCACGGACGACTGGGTGGCCGCCAGCTGGCCGTCCCAATCGCACCGCATCGCCGAGGAATTGAAGTCGGTCAAAACCAGCCGTCGTTAACCCCGTTCGCTAACGCTGGCACGCCGCTTGCTGCCGAAATGCCAAACCAGACGTCAAACCATCCGGGCCGCCGCCCGGACGTTTCGTTCTGACGCGCGAGGCGTTTCATGTCTGCACCAAACGATCCCCGTCCCATCGTCCTGCTGACCGCCGGTGGCACGCTCGCCAACATCGTTACCAACGGCCTTGCGGCCCGCCTCGGCACCATCACGGTTATTGAAGAGAGCCCGGAAACCAAAGGCCAGGTCATTCGCCGCCGGGCCCGCCTCCAGGGCTGGGTCACGGCTCTAGGGCAAGTCGGATTTGGCCTCGCCCAACGCGTGCTCTGGCCCAACGCGGGCCGCCTCGCCGCCATCTCGAAACAGCACGGTCTTGATCCGTTGCAACCCGCTGGTCTCACCCTCCACCGCGTGCCGTCGGTAAATTCCCCCGAATGCCGCGCGATCCTTGCGCGTTTGAACCCCGGCGTCGTGGGCGTCTATGGCACGCGCATCCTGAAACCCGCGACGCTCGGGTCCGTTGCCGCGCCCTTCATCAACTACCATGCGGGCATCAACCCGAAGTATCGCGGCCAGCATCCGGGTTATTGGGCACTCGCCGAAGGCGACGCCGAAAATGCCGGCGTCACGATCCATCTCGTCGACGAAGGTGTCGACACCGGTTCGGTGCTCTACCAGACGCGCGTCACGTTCGCGCCCGAAGACACAATCGCCAGCTATCAACACCTGCAGGCGGCCCATGCGATCCCGCTCTTCGCCCGCGCCATTGAAGACGCGAAAGCTGGCCGCCTCGCGCCGCGCGCAGTCGATCTTCCCTCGCGCCAGTATTTTCCGCCGACACTGTGGGGCTATCTCGCCACCGGTCTCACGCGCGGTGTCTGGTAGCGCCTCACAGCACCTTACCAGGATTGAGAATACCGTTCGGATCAAGCGCGCTCTTGATCGCGCACATCATGTCGAGCGCCACCGGATCCTTGAACCGCCGCAACGCATCCCGCTTCATCCGCCCGATCCCATGTTCCGCCGAAATCGATCCTCCCATCCCGGCGACCAAGTCGTGAATGGCCGCCGACATCGGCTCCCAAAGCGCCAGAAACGCCGCCTTATCAGCGCCCACCGGCTGCGAGACGTTGTAATGCACGTTGCCATCGCCCAGATGCCCGAATGGCACCGGCCGCGCGCCCGGACACACCCGCTCCACGATCGCCGCCGCCCGCTCCAGGAACTCCGGCACCCGCGACACCGGCAGCGACACGTCGTGCTTGATCGACCCGCCTTCGTGCTTCTGCACGTCCGACATCTGTTCCCTGGGCCGCCACATCGCCGCCTGCTGTGCGGCTGACGCGGCAACCCGCGCATCTGTAATCAACCCGCGGTCGAGAGCCTCCGCCAGTATCGCCTCGATCACTGGTTGCCCCCGCTCCGCCTCAGCCGTCGACACCTCCAGCAGCACCGAACATGGCGCATCCACGTTCCCCGGCACCGCCACCTGTCCATGCCGCGCGACAAACGCCATCGCCCGCGCCGACATGAACTCGAACGCGGTCAACCCCGGTCCCGCCTGCTCCTGCGCCAAACGAAACAGCGGCACGAGCCCGTCCATCGACGGCAACGTTGCGAACGCCGTCGCCACATCACGCGGCGGCGCGACAAGCCGCACCGTCGCCGCCGTAATGACGCCAAGCGTCCCCTCCGACCCGATCAGCAAATCGCGCAAATCATAACCCGTGTTGTCTTTCTTCAGGCTCGACAAGCCACCAAAAACGCGCCCATCTGCCAGCACCGCCTCGATGCCCAACACCTGCGCCCGCGCCGTCCCATGCGCCAGCACGGAAAGCCCGCCCGCGTTCGTCGCCAGCGAGCCGCCAAGACACGCACTCCCCTCCGACGCCATCGACAAAGCGAACATGAGCCCCACAGCCCGCGCCGCCTCCTGCACAGCAGCTAACGTCACGCCCGCTTCCGCCGTCAGCGTGAACCCATCCGCATCCACCGCACGGATCGCCGTCATGCGGTCGAGCGACAGCACGATCTCCGTCCCGCCTTCAAATGGAATTTGCCCGCCGACGAGCCCCGTGTTCCCCGACTGCGGCACCACACCTGTCCGCGCGGCATGGCATAGCCGCAAGATCTCTGCGACCTCCGCCGTCGACCCCGGCCGCACGACGAGCGGCGACGCGCCCACATACCGGTCCCGCCACTCGCGCAAATATTTGCCCTGCGCCGGATCGCCCGCGCGCACCGCATGCGCCGGCCCCACAACGCGCGTTAGCGCATCGAGCAGAGCCGGTGTCGGGGCATTGAGGGCAGGCTGAAGCATGAAGGTCAGTCTATCACGGACGCGGCGCCGCTGCGCGGCGCAACCGGTCGTTAATGGCAACGCCAAGCCCCGTCTCCGGAATAGGCATCACCGCGACCTCCCTCGACTCTGCCGCATCGAACGCCCGCAGCGCCGCAAACAACTGCGCCGCCGCCTCGGCCAGATCGCCCGATGGACTGAGATTGATCACGAACCCCGTCGACGGCGCCGCGCGCCCGAACGCCAGTAACGCCTCGCCATCGCGCGCCGCAGCCGCATCAAGCCGCAAGCGCGCTTTCGGCGCGTAGTGGCTCGCCAACTGCCCCGGCGAAACCGGCGCAGCCGCCACCGCCGCGCCACGCGCGATCGGGTGCCCCAACACCCGCGCGATATCGTCCGCCGTCACCGATCCCGGCCGCAACAGCGCCAGACCATCACCCGATGCATCGACCACGGTCGACTCCACGCCATGCACCGTCGCGCCGCCATCGAGGATCATCGCTACCCGATCCCCCAAATCCTCATCCACATGCCGCGCCAGCGTCGGGCTCACATGGCCCGACCGGTTCGCAGATGGCGCCGCCAGCGGCACCTCTGCCGCCCGCAACACCTGCTGCGCCACCGGATGATCCGGCACGCGCAAAGCCACCGTGTCGAGCCCCGCCGTTGCGAGGTCCGCCACCGGGCACCCCGCTCTCCGTTTGACCACAAGCGTCAACGGTCCCGGCCAGAACTGCACGGCCAACGCGCGCGCCTCATCCGAGAACACGCCAAGCGCCTCCGCAGCCGCCAGATCCGGCACATGTACGATCAGCGGATTGAAACTCGGCCGCCCCTTCGCAGCAAAAATCGCGGCCACCGCCTCGCCGTTGGTTGCGTCCGCGCCCAGCCCATAGACCGTCTCCGTCGGAAACGCGACGAGGCCGCCCTCGCGGATCACCCGTCCGGCGTCGGCGATGCTTGTGTCTGAAGCTGCAACCAGAGGCATGGACAATCCCGTAGGGACGCTTTCACTTCGCGGCGTCCGCGCCTAATCTTGCCGCCTTCCGCTGGTTTGAAGGACGGCTATGACCTATCAGGCTCCCGTAGACGACATCCTCGCAGCACTCAAGGCCGCAGGCGCCTTCGATCCCGGCATGATGAATGCCGACCTCGATGAGGCGACCGTCGGCGCCATTCTGGAGGAAGCCGGTAAGTTCGGCGCCGATGTTCTCGACCCGTTGAACCGCGTTGGCGACAAAACCGGCTCCCATTTGAAGGATGACCGCGTCGTCACGCCCCCGGGCTGGGCCGAAGCCTATACCCAGTTCGCTAAAGCCGGCTGGCCGGCGTTGCCTTGCCCGGCAGAATTTGGCGGTCAGGGACTTCCAGCCGCAGTTGCCATGGGCGTGTGCGAAATCTGGAACGCGGCCAACATGGCCTTCGGCATGTGCCCGTTGCTGACCAATGGCGCGATTGATGCCCTCCACATCGGCGGTTCGGACGATCTCAAAGCCCGCTTCCTGCCGCACATGATCTCCGGCCGCTGGACCGGAACCATGAACCTCACCGAGCCCCAAGCCGGCTCCGACCTGAACGCGGTCGCCACCCGCGCCGTCCCCACCGGCGACGGCACTTACCGTCTCTTCGGAACAAAGATCTACATCAGCTACGGCGACCACGACCTCACCGAAAACATCATCCACCTCGTCCTCGCCCGCCTCCCCGATGCCCCGCCTGGCACGCGCGGGATCTCTCTCTTTCTCGTCCCAACGTTTCTCCTCAACGACGACGGCACGCCGGGCGCCCGCAACGATGTCGTCTGCGCCGGCCTGGAGCATAAGCTAGGCATCGTTGCCAGCCCCACCTGCGTCATGAAATTCGGCGAAGGCGAGGGGGCGATCGGCTATCTCGTCGGTGAAGAAAACCGCGGCCTCAATATCATGTTCGTGATGATGAATGCCGCGCGCCTCGCCGTCGGCGTTCAGGGCGTCGCCATCGCCGAACGCGCCACGCAGCGCGCCACCCACTACGCCCGCGAACGCCGCCAGGGCCGCGCCGCCGGCTCGAAGGAAATGGCCCCGATCATTGCCCATCCCGACGTGCGCCGTATGCTCCTCACCATGCGCGCCCTCACGCAAGCTGCCCGGGGCATCTGCATGGCCACCGCCGCCGCCACCGATCTCTCCCACACCGCCACTGACGCCGAAACCCGCGCCCGCGCCGCCGACCGCGTCGCGCTCCTCACACCCATCGCGAAAGCTTTCTCCACCGACGTCGCCGTCGAGGTCGCCTCCCTCGGCATCCAGATCCACGGCGGCATGGGCTTCGTCGAAGAAACCGGCGCCGCGCAATATCTTCGCGACGCCCGCATCCTGCCCATCTACGAAGGCACCAACGGCATCCAGGCCATCGACCTCGTCACCCGCAAACTCCCCCTCGCCGGCGGCCACGCAGTCACCTCTTACTTCGCCGATGTCATCTCAACGCTTAAATACCTGCGCGAAGCGGAGTTGACGGGCTTCGATTTCGCCATCGAACAAATGGGCCGCGCCCTGGAAGCGCTGGCGATCACCACCGACTGGATCGGCCGCCAACTGCAATCCCGGCCCGACATCGCATTGGCCGGCGCCACGCCCTACCTGCACCTTTTTTCCGTCGTTGCGGCGGGCGATGCACTCGCCCGTTCGGCTCTCAAAGCCGGCAACGACCCCACGCCCATCGCGCATCTCCGCTTCTTCGCCGAAAACCGCTCGGTCACCGCCTGGGGCCTCGCCGCCTCAATCATGGCTGGTCACGCCGCCGTCCTCGACGCCGATTTGGGAGCTATCCGATGAGTGTCGAGATCTCGGTCACCGATGGCGTGCAGATCCTGCGCCTCGCCCGCCCCGAAAAGCGCAACGCCCTGACGCAGGAGATGTACCGCGCTCTCTCAGACGCCCTCGAAGCGGGCGAGACGGATGATTCCATCCGCGTTCGTGTCATCCTCGGCAGCAGCGGCCACTTCACGGCCGGTAACGACATCGCCGATTTCCTCTCTACCGCCAAAGGCGATCACGGCACACCGCGCGAGGTCCTGCGCTTCATCGAAGTCTTGCCGCTCCTCAAAAAGCCGCTCATCGCCGGCGTCGACGGCCAAGCGATCGGCATCGGCACCACGCTCCTCCTCCACTGCGATCTCGTCTACGCCACCCCGCGCGCCACCTTCGCCACGCCGTTCCTTGATCTGGGCCTCGTCCCCGAAGCCGCCTCCAGCCTTCTGGTGCCGCGCCTTATGGGCTATCCGCGCGCCTTCGAAATGCTCGTACTTGGCGAAACCTTCTCCGCCGGCCGCGCCTGCGATGCCGGTCTCGTCAACATGCTCGTCGATCCCGAAGCACTCGACATTCACGTCCTATCGGTCGCCGCCCGTCTTGCCAAAAAGCCGCCGCACGCCCTGCTCACCGCCAAGCGCCTATTGCGCTCGGATAGCTCAGCCGTGCTCGACCGCACGCGCGAGGAAGCCGCCGAATTCGCCCGCTGCCTCACATCCCCCGAAGCGCGTGCCGCATTCGAAGCCTTCTTCGCCCGCGCACGGCCCGGCAAGAGCGGGTCATGATGCGCCGTCGCCTCTCCATCTGTCTGCTGGCGCTCGCACTTTCGATACCAGCGCCCGCCTCCGCCAATTGGCTCACCAAAGCCCTCGATCACGCAGGCGACGCCGGCAAGGGCGCTGGACGCGGCCTCCACGGTCTTGATCCCGATCTCGGCCACGCACTCTCCCACGTCAAGGCGCTCCCCGAACGTCCCGGCATCCATGCGCTCGCCGCCGAAGCCGGCCACGAAGGTCACTGGCGATTTATCAACGTAAAAGGAGAAAGCTTCACCGCCGCGACGCCCGACGAATTCGCCCGCATGCGCGACAGCCTGCTGCCCGGATCATCCGGAAAAGTGGCCCTCTACCTCACGCCGGATAGCATCTTCAAAGGCACCAGCACACTAAAAGACCTCCCAATCGATGCCGAACTATACCTCGCCACCCGCCGCGGTGCCTATCGCCTGACACGCGAATCCGGATCCGGCATCGACACGTATTATGCCGATATAAAACCCAACCTGCGCGCCCGCCTCGACAGCGAAGACATCCTCGACGAAACGCTCTTTCAACTCGCCCAACCCTTGAAGCCCGCCAGCCTGCGCATCGTCGCGCTCGAGACGGGCAGCGCCGACGCGCTTGCCACCGTCCCCCGTTTCGACCCGCAAACCCGCATGGCGCTTGTCGACAAAATCGATCCAGCCCGCCTCGCCACATCCTTCGCGCGCGTCCGCGGCCAGACCGTCATCCTCACCGGCCGTATCGAAGACGGCGCACTCAAATTCATCGACGCCGGTGGCGGTAGTGGCACGCTTCCCCTTGATCAAGTCCGTTCAGCCGCCCGCTCCGCCGACGTCAATTTGGTTATCGTAAAAGCCGAAACGCCGCGCCAGCCCGGCGGCAAGAACTGGCTCTGGCAAACAGCAACCATTCCCGGCCTCGACACGGCCGTGAAGCAGCAAATCGTCGGCGATTTTCTCTCCAGCCTTGCACCACAATCGAGTCCGCTGACCATCACCACCCGGCGCGATGCCTATGGCCGCGCCGTCCTGGAAGCCACGCCGCCGACCGGCGCCGCCGCTCCCATCTCCGACACAGTGACCGGCTGGCTAGACAGCCTCGCCGGCGAAGCCCTCGGCCGCATCGCCATTGCTGGCATCGAAGCCGATGTGCGCGACGAAAGCCGCCAGCGCGAACTCGACGCCCGCCTCATCCCCGGCATCCCGGCCAGCATTCAATGGAGCTATCTGATCGCTCTCGGTCTGAGCCTCTTCGGCCTCGGCACTGCCAATGCGTGGTGGAGCCGCATCTGGCCTCCCGAAGACCGCGCCGAATACGGCTCCTTCGCCGGCTACGCCCTTGCCCGTGCCATCCGCATGATCCTCTTTGTGCTCATCTTCCTGCCTGTCGTCGGCCTGCCGCTGTTCTTGCGCTATCTCGCCCTGCAAGCCTGGGCCATCCTCACCGCACCCCTTCGCGCCCTCCGCTGGTTGCGCAACCGCCTTGTGCCCCGCACCACTTGAGCTTTAGATCGCTCTCCACGGCGCCAACGAAGAAAGAAGACCGCATGGCATCGCTCAAAGGCAAGACGCTCTTCATCACCGGAGGCAGCCGCGGCATTGGCCTCGCCATCGCGCTGCGCGCCGCCCGTGACGGCGCCAACATCGCTATTGCCGCTAAGACCAGTGACCCCAATCCCAAACTCCCCGGCACCGTTCACACGTCCGCGGCCGAGATCGAAAAAGCCGGCGGCCGCGCGCTCCCCATCGTCTGCGATATCCGCTTCGAGGATCAGGTCCTCG
Organism: Hyphomicrobium sp. 12-62-95; assembly: GCA_002279935.1. Taxonomy (GTDB): domain Bacteria; phylum Pseudomonadota; class Alphaproteobacteria; order Rhizobiales; family Hyphomicrobiaceae; genus JAGVSR01. The sequence continues at coordinate 365,981 of NCCZ01000003.1, forward strand.
CCGCCGTCGCGCAAACCGTGGAAACGTTCGGCGGCATCGACATCTGCATCAACAATGCCTCCGCGCTCTCCCCGACGGGAACCGAAGCCACCGACATGAAGCGCTTCGACCTCATGCACGCGATCAACACGCGCGGCACCTTCCTCACGACCAAGACCTGCATTCCCCATTTGCGCAAAGCGCAAAACCCCCACGTCCTCGTCCTATCGCCCCCGCTCGACATGCAGCCGAAGTGGTTCAAGAACCACGTCGCCTATTCGATCGCCAAATACGGTATGAGCTTGTGTGTTCTCGGAATGGCCGAGGAGTTCCGCCAGGACGGCATCGCCGTCAACGCGCTGTGGCCCCGCACAGCGATCGCAACCGCCGCTGTCGAAAATGTGCTCGGCAAAAAGTTGATCGCCATGAGCCGCACGCCCGAAATCATGGCCGACGCCGCCCACTTGATCCTGACTCAGCCGTCCCGCGACTTCACTGGCCAGTTTTTGATCGACGACAGCGTCCTTTATGAAAAAGGCGGCATCACCGACTTTACGCACTACCGGGTCGATGCCACCAAGCCCTTGGTGCAAGACTTCTTTGTGCCCGACGACTGCCCGCCGCCGCCCGGCGTCACCGTCATCCCGTTAAGCCTTCCGGGCACGTGATCCGCCCCCCGCCTTCCGTACCCCTGGCGCCAGGGTATCGCCCTTGGCTAGGATTGCGCCGATTGCCCCAACGAAAGGACCGGTCCGGGTCATGACAACACTGCTCGTCACGCACCCGATCTTCACCGATCACGACACCGGCTTCGGTCACCCCGAGCGGCCCGATCGCATGCGCGCCATCGATAAGGTCCTCGGACATGAAAGCTATGCCAGTCTGAAGCGCATGGACGCGCCGTTGCGCGACGATGTTGAAACCCAAATTCTCCTCGCCCACCCCAAGCACCATTTAGAGCGCATGCGTCGCGTCGGCGAACAGGCGATGGGCGAGAACCGTCTCGTGCGCATCGACGGCGATACCGTTATGTCACCCGCGTCCTGGGAGGCAGCCCTGCGCGGCGTCGGCGCCGGACTTCAGGCCGTCGATGAAGTCATGTCCGGCCGTGCCACCAATGCTTTTGCCCAGGTCCGCCCGCCTGGCCATCACGCGGAAAACGACCGCGCCATGGGCTTCTGCTTCTTCTCCAACGCCGCCATCGCCGCGCTGTACGCCCGCGCCAAGCATGGCGCCGAGCGCGTCGCCGTCGTCGACTTCGACGTCCACCACGGTAACGGCACCCAAGATATTTTCTGGTCCGACAAGGACTGCTTCTACGGCTCCACCCACCAGATGCCGCTCTTCCCGGGTTCCGGCGAACTGAGCGAGACCGGCGTCGGCAATATCTTCAACGCCCCCCTGCGTGATGGCGACGGCGCCGATCAGTTCCGCGAGGCATTCTCCGATCGCATTCTGAAACCCCTGCACAATTTCGGCCCCGACCTGATCGTGATCTCCGCCGGCTTCGATGCCCACAAGCGCGATCCCCTAGGCGGCCTCCAACTCGTCGAGGCCGATTTCATGTGGGCCACGGAAAAGCTCGCCGGCATCGCCGAAGCCCACGCCAATCGCCGCGTCGTCTCCATGCTGGAAGGCGGCTACGACCTGGATGGATTGGCCAAATCGGTCGGCGTCCATGTTCGCACACTCATGGATGTTGGAACCTGACCCACGCTCCGGCCATTCTCCCTACCGGTTGCAAGCCCGTCTCAGGCCTTGTGCCGGCTCTCTGGGACCGCTAATCCCCCAATGCGCCAGCGCGGCCGATTCCGGCCGGGCCCCTGTCCCGGCAAGCCGGGAGCACCGCCAACGCGGGGTACAGCGGATGAACAAGCCCTTGAATAAACACACAGATATCAGAGATATGACCTTCGAGCGCGCGCTCAAGGAGCTCGAGGGCATCGTCTCGCGTCTCGAGCGCGGCGACGTCGAACTGGAAGAGAGCATCGCCATCTACGAGCGCGGCGAAGTCCTGCGCGACCACTGCGACCGCCTCCTGCGCCAGGCCGAAGCCAAGGTCGAAAAGATCACGCTGGGCGCTGATAACGCGCCCAAGGGTACAACCCCCTTCGACGCTGAGTAGAAACACCCTTGCGACAATGGAAAACCAACTTTAGGCTCTGAACGCTGATAATCAGAGTTTGGAGTTTCGCAGTGGCGCGTCTGACCCCTTTGACCGCCCTGGCGGTTATTTTTGCCTTCACCGCACAAGTATCGAACGTTTCCACAGCCTTTGCTGGAAGCGAAACGAACACCACCCCCACCGCGAACCCCGATGCAGTGAAGTCGGCCTACGAAAGCGCCAAGGAACTGGGCACGGCGGACGCGTGGAATGCCTTCCTCGGCAGCTACCCCACCGGTTTCTACGCCGACATGGCCCGCGCCTACCTGAAGAAAGTCGGCGAGCCCGCCGCCGCGACCACCGCCCCGCCCGCCGCCGTGACTACGGCCCCGCCTGTCGCCACGCCGACACCTTCGAACCCTGAACCGCCAGTCGTTGTGACGGCCCCAACGCCTTCATCAGGCCGCGCCGGCGAACGCTCCTGCTCCGAGCGCAATGCGCTCCGGTCCGAGCATTCGCGCGAGCCGACCAAGATTACGTTCGTCAATCAATCCGGCATGTACCGCGCCATCATGTGGATCGATTTCGATGGCACGCTGAAGGATTACGGCGGCTTGAATTCCGGCGAGGAATTGTCCCTCGACACCTTCCGCACTCATCCCTGGATGATTGCCACCGGCCCCGGCGATTGCCTCCAGATCTTCCTTCCCGCCGCCGAACCGGCGACCGTCCGTCTTGAACGGTTGGCCGCCGATGATGCCCCTATTCGCGCCGCCCCAGTCGCCCAAACGACAAAAGCCGAGAAAAAGAAGGCCCCGCCGCCTCAGAAGTTGAAATGCGCTCAAAACTACAAGCTCAAGAACGGCGAATGCGTCCTCATCCAGAATTGCGGGAAAAACGCCTACCGCACCGCCGAGGGCGATTGTTTCTGCAAAAAGGGCTACGTGATGCGCAAAGGTAAATGCCAGTGGCCGCAAGATAAGAATGGCTTCGAAGTCGCACCTTGGAAAAAGGGCGGCTGCTCGTCGCTACAGGCCCAGTGCAGCCAAGGCAATGGCGGAGCCTGCATGAAATACGAAGAAAAGTGTCAGGTGAACTGACACTTCAGGAAGCCAATGCAAGTTTGTGCAGCCTGACCCGCCGACACCCTTCAAACGGTGCCGGTAAAGGGTTATGTGTCTTCCAACCGATCATCCGCCGCGCCCTGAGCTAATCGAGCCTGGCGCCGAATGGGAAACGATAGCCTCGCCGTGAGCAAGACGCCCCTCCTCGACACCATCAAAACGCCGGAAGATCTCCGCCGTCTCCCCGAAGTCGATCTCCGTCAGATCGCCGACGAGTTGCGCACCGAGATGATCGACGCCGTCTCGGTAACCGGCGGTCACCTCGGTGCCGGCCTTGGCGTCGTCGAACTCACCGTCGCGCTCCATTGGGTGTTCGATACCCCCCGCGATCGCGTCGTCTGGGACGTCGGCCACCAGACCTACCCGCACAAGATTCTCACCGGCCGCCGCGACCGCATCCGTACGCTGCGCATGGGCGGTGGTCTCGCCGGCTTCACCCGCCGCGCGGAGAGCGAATACGACCCTTTTGGCGCCGGCCACTCCTCGACCTCGATTTCTGCCGCGCTCGGCATGGCCTGCGCGCGCGACCTCGAAGGCAAGACGAACAACGTGGTGGCCGTCATCGGCGACGGTGCCATGAGCGCCGGCATGGCCTATGAGGCGATCAACAACGCTGGCGCCCGCGACGAGCGCCTGATCGTCATCCTCAACGACAACGACATGTCCATTGCGCCCCCGGTTGGCGCGCTCTCCCACTATCTCGCCCGCACCACATCGAGCGGAACCTATCTCTATTGGCGCGACGTCGCCAAGCAGCTCGCCAAGCGCCTGCCCAAAAGCTGGGAACGCCGCGCCGCGCGAATGGAGGAATACACGCGCCATCTCTGGCAGGGCGGCATGTGGTTCGAGGAACTGGGTTTCTATTACGTCGGCCCCATCGACGGTCACGACCTCAACGCGCTGTTGCCTGTTTTAAAAAACGTCCGCGACGCCAAGCAGGGCCCCATCCTTGTCCACGTCGTGACGCGCAAGGGCAAGGGTTACGCGCCCGCTGAGGCTTCCGACGACAAGTATCACGGCGTCGCAAAATTCAACGTTGTCACCGGCGCGCAGGTCAAGCCCAAGCCCAACGCACCGACCTACACCCGCGTCTTCGCCGACAGCCTCGTCGCCGAGGGCCGCAAAGACAAGCGCATCGTCGCCGTCACGGCCGCCATGCCCGATGGCACCGGCCTCGACATCTTCGGCCGCGAATTCCCCGACCGCATGTTTGATGTCGGCATTGCCGAACAACACGCCGTGACCTTCGCCGCCGGCCTCGCTACCGAAGGCTACCGCCCCTTCGCCGCGATCTATTCCACCTTCCTCCAGCGCGGATACGATCAGGTCGTCCACGACGTAGCGGTGCAAAACCTCCCCGTCCGCCTCGCCATCGACCGCGCCGGCCTCGTCGGCGCTGACGGTCCGACACACGCCGGCTCGTTCGATCTCGCCTACCTCGGTTGCCTGCCGAACTTCATCATCATGGCCGCCGCCGACGAAGCCGAACTCGTCCACATGGTCGCCACCACCGCCGCCATTGACGACGCACCCTCCGCCGTCCGCTATCCCCGTGGCGAAGGCACCGGCTGCGACATGCCCTCCGAGGGAATCCCGCTCGCAATCGGCAAAGGCCGCATCCTGCGCGAAGGCACCACTATCGCGCTCCTCTCGCTGGGCACGCGCCTCGCCGAAGCCCTCAAGGCCGCCGACCAGCTCGCCGCCATGGGCCTGTCCACCACCGTCGCCGATGCCCGCTTCATGAAGCCGCTCGACACGGATCTCATCGCGCGGCTTGCCCGCGAACACGAAGTCCTCATCACCATCGAAGAAGGCTCCATTGGCGGCTTCGGTAGCCACGTCCTGCAACACCTCGCGCTCAACGGCCTGCTCGACCGCGGCCTCAAGGTGCGCCCCATGGTGCTCCCCGATCGCTTCATCGAGCAGGACAATCCCAACAAAATGTATGCCGACGCCGGCCTCGACGCGGCCGGCATCGTCGCTAACGTTCTGGCCGCACTCGGCCGCACCACTGAAGCCGGCGGCGCCCACCGCGCCTGATCGCTCGAAGAAGGATCTCCCATGACCGCCGCCTCAAGCTTTCTCGGCCGCGCGCTGCTCGCTTTGATTTTCATCCTCGCCGGCATCAACAAGATTCAGGGGTATGAGGCCACCACCGGCTACATGCAGCAGTTCGGAGTACCCGCACTTCTGCTACCCGGCACCATTGCCCTCGAAATCCTCGGCGGCCTCGCCGTCCTCGCTGGCTTCTATTCGCGCCTCGCCGCCATCGCCCTCGCCGTCTTCACCGTCGCCGCCGCACTCATCTTCCATTCGAACTTCACCGACGACGTCCAGATGGTGCTGTTCCTGAAAAATCTCGCCATCACCGGCGGCTTCCTCCTGCTCTTCGCCCACGGCCCCGGCGCCTGGACCGTCAACGACAAGTAACCGCGAAACCGCCCCTACACTTGTGCCGCGGCCTGGATCGCGTACACCTGCGCTCGTGAAAAAGCGTCTCGATGAACTCCTCGTTGAACACGGTCACGTCGCCACCCGCTCCCGCGCGCGCGATGCGATCCTGCGCGGCCTCGTCCGCGTCGACGACGCAATCGTATCCAAGCCCGGCGCATCCATACCGCTCACCGCCAAACTCGCAGTCGCCCCCGAAGCCGGAACGAACTATGTCTCGCGCGGTGCCTTGAAACTCATCGCCGCCCTCGATCACTTCGGCTTCGACCCATCCGGCCGAACCGCACTCGATGCCGGCGCCTCCACCGGAGGCTTCACGCAAGTCCTTCTCGAACGCGGCGCCGCCCGCGTCATCGCCATCGATGTCGGCCACAGCCAACTCCACCCGAAAATTGCAAGCGACCCCCGCGTCCTCTCTCTCGAAGGCCAGGACATCCGCACACTCGATCACGCCGTCATCGGTACGGCGCCAGCCGCCATCACCGTCGATGTCAGCTTCATCTCGCTGACCAAAGTTCTGCCGCATCTGATGGAGCGCGCTGCGCCCCGCTGCTGGCTCGTAGCCCTCATCAAACCGCAGTTCGAGGTTGGCCGCGACGCCGTCGGCAAGGGCGGCATCGTCCGCGACGAGGCGGCCCGTGCCCAAGCCATCGAAACTCTGTCAAACCTCGTCACCACAACACCGGGCTGGACGCTGATGGGCGTCATCCCCTCGCCCATCGAAGGCGGCTCCGGCAACACCGAATATCTTATGGGACTAACGCGCGATGGCTGACGCCACCGAAATCACGATCGAAAAACTGGGCGGCAAAGGCGATGGCATTGCCCGCACGCCCACAGGCGACCGCTTTATCGCGGGCGCATTGCCCGGCGAGCGCTGGCAACTGAACCCCGATGGGCCGCCGCAGCGTCTCAGCGACAGCCCCGGCCGCGCCATCCCACCCTGCCCCCACTACGGCGTCTGCGGCGGTTGCATGTCGCAACACATGAGTGAGCCCGTCTACCTCGACTGGAAACACCAGATCGTTCACGACGCCTTCCAGCACCGTGGCATCACCGCCGACATCGCGCCGGTCCTACCTATGCCGCTCCGCTCCCGCCGCCGCGCCTTCCTTGGCATCGAGCGCTTCGGCGGCGATGTCTGGATCGGCTTTCGCGAAGAAGGCCAGCATACCCTTGTCGACATCACCGACTGCCTGCTCCTCGATCCCGCCATCATGGCCGCCTTCCCGAATCTAAAGGCCATGGCCAAGATCGCCATGCCCGGCAATTCCAGCGGGCGCCTGATCGTCACCAAGCTCGACACCGGTCTCGACGTCTCCTTCGACAACGGCCACAAACTCCTCCAGCCCGACGAGCGTGCCCGCCTTGCGCAATTGGCCGACACCGCCCGCATCGCCCGCCTTGTCGTCGCCGGTGACGCAATCGTTGTGCGGTCCGAACCGCGCCTCACGCTCGGCACCGCCGAGGTCGATGTTCCGCCCTCGCTCTTCCTGCAAGCCATCCCCGAAGCCGAACGCCGCATGATCGATCTCGTCGTCGCAGCCCTTCCCAAAAAAGCCAAACGCGTCGCCGATCTGTTCTCCGGCCTCGGCACCTTCACATTTCCCCTTGCCGCAAAAGTCCAAGTTGCCGCCTTCGATAGCGACCGCCGCGCGATCTCTGTCCTCGAAGCCGCCGCCCGCCGCGCCACGGGCCTCAAACCCATCGAAGCCCGCGTCCGGGATCTCTTCCGCGAACCGCTCTCGCCCAAGGAATTGGAAGCCTACGACGCCGTCGTCCTCGATCCCCCGCGCGCAGGTGCAGCTGAACAAGCCGAACGCCTCGCGCGCTCAAAAGTCCCGGTGGTGATTGCCGTTTCCTGCGCGCCCGCGACGCTCGCCCGCGACGCGCGCACGCTCATCGATGCCGGCTTCAAGATGGGCCCCGTTACGCCCATCGACCAGTTCATCTTCTCGCCCCACATCGAGGCGGTCTCGGTCTTTAAGCGTTAAGCCAAGGCGGCATCCAGCAATCGCCGCACGTACGCCGGTACCACTTCTGTCGCCGGCCCATGGATCGCCTCGGCGAAATGCGTGCGCCCTTCCGATGGCTCCAAATTGAGTTCCACCGTGTGCGCGCCATACTCCGCCGCGACCTGCACGAAACCCGCCGCCGGATAAACATTCCCGCTCGTACCAATCGAAATAAAAAGGTCGGCCTGCTCCAATTCCTTGATGATGCGCTCCATGTGATAAGGCTCCTCGCCAAACCATACGACATCCGGCCTCAGCGTCCCCACATCGGCGCAGATGGGGCACGCCGTCTCCAGGAACATGTCGTTCAGCCATGGCATCCGCGTCCCGCACCCCAAGCACCAGCCCTTCAGCGCTTCGCCGTGCATGTGAATGAGGTTCTTTGATCCCGCCTGCTCGTGCAGCTGATCGACATTTTGTGTTACGAGCGTCACCGTTCCGGGATGCGTCTCTTCCAGCAGCGCGAGCGCAAAATGCGCGGCGTTCGGCGCCACCGACTGATGTGCCCGCCGCCGCATGTTGTAGAATTCGTGTACGAGCTGCGGGTTCTTCTCAAACCCCTCTGGCGTCGCCACGTCGCGGTAATCGTACTTCGCCCAGATCCCGCCCTTGTCGCGGAACGTCGGCACGCCGGACTCGGCGCTGATCCCCGCCCCGGTCAGGATGACAATGCGATCGAATTCCGGCATGCCCTCGCCCTGAAGTGTTTTGCGTTTCTAAGCCGCCAAGTTACGACATTACCTCCACCCCTGGCGAGAGGGCAGAACACCGGACATGGCGAGCATGTAGCGACGACATTCCGGAACTGGTCAACCGAACGCCCTAGTCCGGCAACGCAAACACCACCACCGCGCCGCCTTGCCGGAAGCCCCAGATCTGGCTCCCGCCCGCCGCAACCGCGATGTACTGTTTGCCCGCGATCTCATATGAAATCGGCGGCGCATTCACGCCCGCTCCGCAATGGAACGTCCACAGCCGAGCGCCCGTCTTGGCATCGAACGCGGAAAAATCCCCGTTCCCCTCGCCGTTGAATACGAGCCCGCCTGCCGTCGCCAGCGTGCCTCCGATGAGCGGCTCATCCGTCTTCTGCTGCCAACGAAGCGCGCCCGTCTTCAAATCGATCGCGCTCAACGTCCCCCACGTCGGCACATTCTTCGCCGGCTCGAACGTGTAGTACGTCACCGGCGGCTTGCCATCGACCGCCAGCAATTCCGCGCTTTGATATCGCGTCGGCATGTGCATGGCCGCAACGAATGCCAGCCCGTTCAGCTGATCGACGGCCGCCGGCGACCAATTCGATCCCCCCGCCACACCCGGCCAGATCACGACACCGTCGCGGGTTGGCGCTTTGAACATGTTTTCTTGCGGCACATACGCGTCTGATTTCAACAGCAACGTCCCATCGCGCCGGTCATGCACGAAATACCATCCGAGCTTCGACGCCTGCCCGACCGCCGGAATGGTCTTTCCGTCTTTTTCGAAATCGAACAGCACCGGCGGGCTGGCCACGTCATAGCCCCACATATCGTGCGGCACCTGCTGATAGTGCCAGCGATACGCGCCCGTCTTGAGATCGATCGCGACCAGCGAACTTGTGTAGAGATTGTCGCCCGGCCGGCTCTCGCCCGCCGCTTGTGGCGATGGATTGCCGACACCGAAATACAAAAGCCCCAGATCGAGATCGACACTCGGCGAATGCCAGATCGACCCACCGCCGAATTTCCACGCATCCGCATAGGTCGTCATCGCCGCCTTTTCCGCTGCGATATCGCGCGGAAGCGGAACGCCATAAACGGTGTTCTGCGAGAATGCGCCTTCCCAACCCTTTTGCGTCGTATCGAACTGCCAGACGCGCTCGCCTGTTTCCGCATCAAACGCCGCAATAAAACCCGGCCGCCCATATCGCCCCGCCACACCGACGACGGTGCCGAGCGGCGCTCCTGGGCGATCACTGTCGAGATGCAGCCCGTAGCCGACGCCCGTGATCCCCGCAATCACTTTACCGTCGATGACGAGCGGAGCAGAGGCTGCTCCGACACCCGTCGAGCCCGAGACCTTGCCCTTCAGCGCCGGATCGGTCGCATCAAGCGCCGCCTTGTCCTCCGTCGCATCCGCATTCGTGTCGGCCATCTGGATGTCCCAGATGACTTTGCCATTGGACTGATCAAGCGCCACCAACCGCGCATCGACGGTGGCGACATAAACCTTGCCGTATCCAAGCGCGACACCCCGGTTCGCCGGACCACAGCACAGCTTCTTCGCCTTGCTCGTGTGCTGATATCGCCAGATCTCCCGCCCCGTCGCCGCGTTCACCGCCATCACATGCGAGAACGGCGCCGAGACGTACATGATCCCGTCAGCCACGAGAGGCGTCGTTTGAAAAGTCGCCGCCGTCCCGGTCTGATAAATGAACGCCGGCCGCAGCGACTTTACATTTTCCGTCGTGATCTGCTTCGACGGCGCAAACCGCGTCGCGGCCAGATCCCGCCCGTGCGTGATCCAGTTCGCCGGATCACTCCCCGCTGCTTTCAAGCGCGCGTCGTCGATGTCAGCCGCCGCCGCGGAAAATGCGAAAGCACAGCTGAGCAGTCCCGACAGCACCAAACCGCGCATCATTCGTTATCCCAACTTTATTATGCCGGCTAAGCCCCGCCGCATTGTCCGCGATGGCGCAGCATATGATCGGCCAGTACGCACGCCAGCATCGCCTCCCCAACCGGCACCGCGCGAATACCGACGCAGGGATCATGCCGGCCCTTGGTCATGATCTCCGTCGCCTCGCCCGAAACGGTCACCGTCCGGCGCGGCGTCAGGATCGACGACGTGGGTTTCACCGCGAACCGCGCAACGATCGCCTGCCCCGTCGAAATCCCGCCGAGAATGCCACCCGCGTTGTTCGACATGAAGCCCGGACCATGATGCCGCCCATGCGGAATGGAATTGGGCCGCATCTCGTCCGCGTTCTCTTCGCCCGTCAATTCCGCCGACGCCATGCCCGCGCCAATTTCAACGCCCTTCACCGCGTTGATCGACATCAGCGCCGACGCGATATCCTGATCGAGCTTGCCGTAAAGCGGCGCGCCCCATCCGGCTGGCACACCTTCCGCCACCACTTCCACCATGGCGCCGATTGACGACCCCGCCTTGCGAATGCCGTCGAGATAGCTCTCCCATTCCTTCGCCACGACAGGATCGGGACAGAAGAACGGATTGTTATCAACCTCGTCCCAATCCCAGCGGCTACGATCGATCTTGATCGTGCCCATCTGCACAAGAGCGCCACGAACGATCACGCCCGATCCCAGCACCTGACGCGCAATGCCGCCGGCCGCAACCCGCGTCGCCGTCTCCCGCGCCGAGGACCGCCCGCCGCCGCGATAATCGCGAATGCCGTATTTCGCCTGATACGTGTAGTCCGCGTGGCCCGGCCGGAATTTCTGGGCGATGTCGCCATAGTCTTTCGAGCGCTGATCGACGTTGCGGATCAGAAGCGAAATCGGCGCCCCCGTCGCAACCTGCCGCCCCTCGCTGTCCGTGAACACGCCCGACAGGATCTCCACCGCATCCGGCTCCTGCCGCTGCGTCACGAACCGCGATTGCCCCGGCCGCCGCTTATCCAGAAACACCTGGATCGCCTCCGCGGTGATCGGCAACCCGGGAGGGCATCCGTCCACGACGCAGCCGATGGCGGGGCCGTGGCTTTCGCCCCAGGTGGTGACGCGAAAAAGATGACCGAAGGTGTTGTGTGACATGAAAGCCGCTGAACCGGGTCTGAGGGCCAAGGCGCTAGCGGATTCAAGGATGTAGCAAATGCAACCCTTGGGGGCCGTTCGCGTCGCTGGGAGTGTCTTACGGGCACCGCGCCCTGCCCGCAAGACGCAGACCCCCGCCTGACGCGTGACAGGATTCCGCGACGCAGATAGACCGGATCGAGTGCCGCGTGTCTTGCACCTTCCGATGAAAGGAGGCGACATGAGGTGCGAGAAGAATGGCGCGCGTCTGCGCGGCCATTCGTGTCTGTGGCGTTTTCCTTTGCGTTTCAGCGGGTTCCAGGCGGTCTGAGCAACTGCCACGAACCGGCCAACACTAAAAAAACGGAAAGAGCCGGAGCGGCCGCTTGCTCCGGCTCTTTTTTTATTGTCGACCGGTTCTGCTGCCCCGCTAGCCCATCGTCAGAATGATTTTTCCGATGTGCGTGCCCTCCTCGATCCGCCGATGGGCGTCGGCGGCCTTCGCCAGCGGGAACGTGCTGTCGATCGGCACTTTCACCTCGCCTGAGGCGAGCAGGGGCAAAATCTCCGCCTCCACCTTGCGCGCAATGTGCGCCTTCACGTCCGCTGGCCGGATACGCAGCGTGGACCCGGTGATGGTCAGGCGCTTCAGCATCACCCGCATGAAGTCGATCTCCGCCTTCGATCCGGACTGGAAGCCGATGTAGACAAGCCGCCCGTCGTCCGCGAGAGCGCGGATGTTCTTCTCGATGTACGGCCCCCCGACCATATCGAGGATCACATCGACACCGCGTCCGCCCGTGGCATCCTTCACCGCATCGAGAAAATCCTGCGTCCGGTAGTTCACGGTGCGATCTGCGCCGAGACTGCGCGCCGCCTCGCACTTTTCACCCGATCCCGTCGTCGTGATCACCTTCGCCCCGAACGCCTTCGCCAACTGGATCGCCGTCACGCCAATCCCCGATGTGCCGCCGTGAATGAGGATCCACTCGCCAGCCTTCAACGCACCGCGCTCAAACACGTTGTGCCAAACCGTAAAGAACGTCTCCGGCAGCCCGGCCGCTTCGTTGATCGAAAGACCTTCCGGCACATGCAGTGTCGTGCCTTCGTCCGCCAGACAGTATTCCGCATATCCGCCGCCGTTGACGAGCGCCATCACCCGCTGACCAATCTCGAACCGCGTCACCCCGGCACCCGCCGCTGCCACCTCGCCTGCGATTTCCAGACCGGGCAACTCGTTGTGCCCCTTTGGCGCCGGATAAAGCCCCATGCGCTGCAACACATCCGGCCGGTTCACGCCCGCCGCCTGCACCTTCACGAGCACTTGGCCAGCACCCGGCTTAGGCACGGGCTGCGTCTGCGGCACGAGCACCTCCGGACCGCCTTTTCCGGCAATCGCGATCACGGTCATTGTTTCGGGCAGGGCGGACATGGCGGGCTCCGTTTCGCATAGGCGGCGCTATTCATTGTGGAGTTGAGTATGGCGTGTCATCCTTGCCCGCAAGGGGAGAGCGACACCCTGCGTCCAAAGTGGAGGCGAAAATGGATTGGGACGAACCCAAGGCAAAATCTCAAAGCGGCCATACGATCGGCGAACCGCTCGACAAGCTGTCCAAAGACGAACTGGAAAGCCGCATGAAATCTTTGGAGGGAGAGATTGCCCGCGTGAAGGCGGAACTTGAGCAGAAAAAGAAGCACGAGGCTGCAGCCGCCGAACTCTTCACCGGAAAAAGCTGAGACTATTGAGCCGTTCGCCCTGCTGCGCCACGTCAATGCGCGACAGTTGCAAACCCTTTATTTACCAAGCCTGACTATGGTCGGCGTTATCCAGATTTCTGGACCCGAGTGGGTCTCCCACTCTGTGACGCCTCCCTGTTTGACTTAGAGCCGCCCACAAGGCGGCTCATTTTTTGCGTGATCCACAGCTATCAACGGCCTGCGTTGGAAGATGTCCCGTTCTGCCGCGTTTGGATGCGAGTTGTTAACTCTGGCCATGTAGCTTGGCCCGGTGTTATGGTGTCGAGAGAGTAAGCGTCTGTGTCAAAGCGTTCCATGAAAGACAAAACGAGTTTCGAGTTCCGTGACGTCAACGCCGAAGGCGTGACAGTCTCATTCGGCGAGCGCTTCCAAGCCTCCGCCCAATTCGACCGCGTCTTCAAGGAGGGCATGGCCCTCGTCGAGCGCACGGCCGGCTACCTTGATGGCGAAGGCCGCAAGGCCTCCAAGGCGCTCACCGGTCAAGCCACCGTCCTCTACACCACCGAGAGCATGCGCCTCACCACGCGCCTCCTCGACTTGGCCTCATGGCTTCTGATCCGCCGCGCACTCAAAGACGGTGAGATCTCCGAAGCCGAAGCCCAGAAAAAGCGCGCCCGCGTCAAGCTGCAGAGCTTGGGCCGCCCGTCGCACATTCGCGGCTTCACCGATTTGCCCGCAGGCCTTCAAAAGCTCATCGAGGAAAGCTTCGCGCTCCACGACCGCATCGTGCAGCTCGATATGTCCATGGCCGCTCCAGGCGAAGATATTCCGGCAATTTCGCCTTCCAATCCCGTAGGCGCACAGATTTCGCGCCTCCAGCAGGCCTTCGCCAAGGCCAACTGAGGCCGCTTGAATGGTGTCCTAAAATGAAAAAGGCCCGGGCGATCCCCGGGCCTTTTCAATGTCTGGCGCCGCCGTTAGCAGCAGCCTTAGAGAAAGCCTTCGAACTTCTTCTTGAAGCGCGAGACGCGGCCGGCGCGGTCCATGATCTTCGTATCGCCGCCCGTCCAGGCCGGATGCGTCGACGGATCGATGTCGAGGTGGAGTTCATCACCTTCTTTGCCGTAGGTCGAATAGGTGATGAATTCCGTACCATCAGTCATCTTCACTTTGATCTGATGGTAGTCAGGATGCAGGCCGGGTTCTTTTTTCATCGTGAGGCGCTCTGTCAATAAACGGCCGCGACGGGAACGGGGGTAACCCCGCAGCCTCCACCAGCCTTGAATTCGGGAAGGCGCTTCTATAGTCGAGTTGATCGGCATGCACAAGCCGACGGCGCGGCGGAAAGATCCAGGTGGCGGACCGGCATCTTATGGGTCCACGTTCCTGCTACGTTCTGACGCGACCAGGGAACGGCCACGAATTGAGCCGGAAGCCTTAATATAACAATATCCGACCTCGCGTAGAACGGGGCGGGTTGGGAAACGAGAACGTCTAGGGGATCAATGGCACCGTCCGGCACGTCCAACGATAATTCGCCCAACGTCGTGAGCCTCGCTCCGTCCGCATCGACCGTCACACCCTCGGCTGATCAGTCGGAAGACGGAAAGGGCGGCGGTCGCCTGCGCTCGCTCCAGCCATTGATCTCGCTGAAGCCCTATTTGCTGAAGCACAAGGGCATGCTGGTGGCGGGCTTCATCGCGCTGGTGTTGTCCGCTGTCACCATGTTGTCCGTGCCGCTCGCGATCCGCCGCATGATCGACAACGGCTTCTCCGTCGATAACGCAGCCTTCATCGACCAGTACTTCGCGATGATGATGCTCATTGGCGCCATCTTGGCCGCCTCCATCGCCGCCCGCTTTTATTGCGTCAATTGGATCGGCGAACGCGTCGTTGCCGATCTTCGCCGCGATGTCTTCGCCCACCTCGCCCGCCTTGGACCAGCGTTCTTCGAGAAAACCCATTCCGGCGAAGTCATGAGCCGGCTGACGGCTGACACGACGCAAATCAAGGCTGTCGCCGGTCATACGATCTCGCAGGCGCTTCGCAATCTCATCATGCTCTTCGGCGCCTTCGTGATGATGTTCATTACGAGCCCCCATCTCTCCGGCCTGACGTTGATCGCCATTCCGGTTATCGTTCTTCCCCTGATGGCGTACGGCCGTTCCGTGAAGAACCTCTCGCGCAAGGCACAGGACACGCTCGCCGAAGCCTCGGCCTACGCGGCTGAAAATCTCTCCGCCGTGCGCACCATGCAATCCTTCGCGCACGAACAAGTCGTGTCGGATCGCTTCCAGGACGCCGTGCAACGGTCCTTCGACGCAGCACGCGATCGCATGCAGGCCCGCGCCGGCCTCACCGCGCTCACCGTTTTCCTCACCGTCGCCAGCATCGTCGCCGTTCTCTGGTACGGCGCCTCCGCCGTCATTTCCGGCACCATGAGCGGTGGCGAACTGGGCCAGTTCATCATCTATGCCCTCTTCGTAGCCGGAGCGATTGGCGAACTGGCCGAGGTCTGGGGCGAGATCAGCCAAGCCTCCGGCGCGGCCGAACGGCTGACAGAACTCCTCGCCGTTGTCCCCGAAATCCGGTCGCCGGAAAATCCGGTGCCGCTGCCCGTCCCCGCCAAGGGCGGCATCGAATTCGACAATGTCACGTTTGCTTATGCCTCCCGCCCTGGCACGTCCGCGCTCGGCAATTTCTCATTGAAGGTAAAGCCCGGCGAAACGGTCGCTCTCGTCGGTCCGTCCGGCGCCGGCAAGACGACCATCTTCAATCTGCTGCTGCGCTTCTACGATCCCACGAGCGGCCACGTCCGTGTCGATGGCGTAGATGTCGCTCAAGCCGATCTCGATGAACTGCGCCACCGCATTTCACTCGTGCCCCAAGAAGTGGCCATCTTCGCCGACACGGTTTTGGAGAACATCCGTTATGGCAGCCCCGAAACGGGCGAAGAAGCCGTTCGTCAGGCCGCCATCGCCGCACAGGCCGATACCTTCATTCGCGCTCTACCTGACGGCTACAACACCCGCCTTGGCGAACGGGGCGTCTCCCTCTCCGGTGGTCAGCGCCAGCGCTTGGCCATTGCCCGGGCCATCCTCAAAAACGCGCCCATCCTGCTGCTCGATGAAGCGACGAGCGCACTCGATGCCGAAAACGAACGCGCCGTCCAGCAAGCCCTCGAAGTGGTCATGCGTGACCGCACCACGCTCGTCATCGCCCATCGCCTTGCCACCGTGCAGAAGGCCGATCGCATTCTGGTGATGGAAGAAGGCCGCGTCGTCGAAAGCGGAACGCACACCGAACTCGTCACCAAGGGCGGTCTCTACGGCCGCCTCGCAGCCCTCCAGTTCGGCAAGGAAGCCGCGGAATAAAGACGCGGCTTCAACGGTTCGTCAGCTTCAATTCGATGCGCCGGTTTTTCTGTAGCGAGGCGTCATCCGTCCCGTTCTCGATCGGCTGATACTCGCCATATCCCGCCGCCACCAGCCGCTCCGCCGGCACGCCGCGCGCGATCATGTGCTTCACGACCGACGAGGCGCGCGCCGTTGAAAGCTCCCAGTTCGAAGGAAACTGTGCGCTCGCAATCGGCCGGATGTCGGTATGCCCGTCGATCTGCACCACCCAATCCACTTCCTTAGGGATCTGCCGCCCAAGATCGGCAATCGCCGTCGCAATCGGATCGAGTGCGGCCAGACCTTCTGGCGTCAGCGCGGCGGCCCCCGATGCGAAGAGAACCTCGCTTTCGAATACGAACCGGTCGCCGACGACGCGGATATCCTTCCGGTCCTTCAAAAGATCGTTGAGCCGTCCGAAAAAGTCCGAACGGTAGCGCTGCAATTCCTGCACCTGCCGCGCCAGCGCCGCGTTGAGCCGCTGCCCCAGATCCTTGATCGTCTTGTCGCTGACTTCGCCCTTCTTCTCGGATGCATCCAGCGCTTCATTCAGTGCCGCGATCTGCCGCCGCAATTGCGCCAGCTGCTGATTGAGAAGATCGACCTTCGCTAGCGCCTCCTGCGAGACCGCCTTCTGCTGATCGAGTTCGCCGGTCAGCGTTCCGATCTGTCCCACCGCCGACTTCGCACTCTCATCGCCGAGCGCTGCAACGCCCGATAGCTTTTCGTTATCCGCCTTCAACGTCGCCAGCATGGCCTGCAGTTCGGCCATCTCGTCCTGCGCCTCTTTCGATTTGCCCTTTTCCAGCGACAAGAGGCTCGTCAATTCCGAGATCTGCCGGTTCAGCCGTTGCAGCACCGTATCCTTGCCCGCCGACTCCTGCGTCGCGAAGTACTGCGACAGCATGAAGATCGACATCAGGAACGTGACGACCAGCAGGAGCGTCGAGAGAACGTCGACGTATCCCGGCCAGAACTCGCCGTATTCCATGCTGCGGCGCCGGCCGCGGCCCATGGCCATCTCAGGTCGTCCTGCGCTGGAAGTTCTCCGCGAGCGCCTTCAAGGCCCCCGCCAGTTCGGCCTGATGCGAGGCCTGCTCATCCACCCACTCGCGCACGACCTTTTGCTCGCTGCGCATGAGCGTGACCAACTGATTGACCCCGCGCGCCAGATCCTTCACCGCCTCGTCCGGCCCCGGTCCGCTATCGGTCATGCCGCTCTGCGGCGCCGAGGGCATGTTGAGCGCGCCAAGCTTATCGGAAAGGTCTGCAACGGCGCGCTGCATCTCATAGACAGCCGTCGTGAGTTGCCGGCTCGCCAAATCCGTTGCCGACGTGGACCCCGGGGTCAACTCGGTGATCCCCGAAAGCCACTCTTCCAACTCGTTGTAAAAGCGATTGTGCGCGTGGTTCGCCTGCAATTCGAGAAAGCCCAGCACGAGCGATCCAGCGAGACCCAGCAGCGACGACGAAAACGCGGTGCCCATGCCCTTCAGCGGCGCGGCCAGCCCCGTTTTCAATTCATCGAATGCCGCCACGCCCTCGCCCTTGGTGTCGAGCGCGGCAATCGTCGCCCCGACCGACGACATCGTCTCAAGCAAGCCCCAGAACGTGCCCAACAGTCCGAGGAACACGAGCAGCCCGACCAGATACTTGCCCGTGTCGCGCGCCTCATCCAATCGCGACCCGATGGAATCCATGATCGAACGCATCGACACAGTCGCCAGCGAGAACGTCCCCGTCCTGTCGCGCAGCATGTTGGCCATCGGCGCCAGCAGCACCGGCTGCGTGTCGGTTGCCAGTCCCGGGTCGGAAATACGGAACGTGTTGACCCACTTGATTTCGCGATAGAGCCGGATGACCTGCCGGAAGGCATAAATAATGCCCAGAAAGAGCACCCCGACGATCAGCCCGTTAAGCCCCGGGTTGGTCATGAAGGCTGTTTCAAGCTGCTGATGCAGGATCGCAGCCAGGAACCCCACGAGCGTCAGGAAGATCATCATGCGCAAGAGAAACACGCCCGGTGGCGTTAACTTCCGCGTCATGGCAGCGCCGCCCTCGGCACCCCGTTTTCTCAAGATCATTCCGACAGCCTCCGGCGGGCGCGGTGTGCGGCGCCCAATCTCGCATTCCGACAGTACCTGATGGCTGTGACACCGCAAACGGGCAACATCATGCCATGGTGAGCCGAAATGGTTTTTCTCGTTTCCGGCCTTACGGTTGTCAGTTTAGCTGATGAACGGGCCGGGGGCGCTACTTCATCAGCCGCGTGATTTGCGCCCTAAGCCCCGCTGCGAGGTCTGGCCGCTCCAGTCCATAGGCAACATTGGCGGCGAGAAAACCAATCTTCGACCCGCAATCGTAAATGGTGCCATCAAATTGCACGGCGTGGAATGCCTGCCCGAGGTCGCTCATCAGTCGGATCATGCTGTCGGTAAGCTGGATTTCACCACCCGCCCCTTTTTCCTGCTTGGCCAGCAGATCGAAGATCTCTGGCTGCAGAATGTAGCGCCCGGTGATGTGCAGGTTCGACGGCGCCGTCCCCTGCGGCGGCTTCTCGACCATTTGAGTGATGCGCGCCACCTTGGCTTTCGCATCCGTCACGCCGACGATGCCATACTGGTGCGTCTGATCATCCGGCACCGGTGCCACCGCAATCAAGTTGCCGCCCGACGCGCCATAGGCCTCGATCATGTCCTTCAGGCACGGCGTCGCGCCATGATGCAGCATGTCCGGCAGCAGCAGGGCAAACGGCTCATCGCCGATGATATCGCGCGCGCACCACACCGCGTGCCCAAGGCCCAGCGGCGCCTGTTGCCGCGTGAAACTCGCCTGACCCGCCACCGGCAGGTCGGCCATCAACGCATCCAGTTCTTTCGTCTTCTTCCGGTCGGCGAGCGTCCGCTCCAACTCGTACTGGATATCGAAATGATCCTCGATCACCGCCTTGTTGCGTCCCGTCACGAACACGAAATGCTCGATGCCGGCCGCGCGTGCTTCATCAACCACGTGTTGGATGACCGGCCGGTCCACCACCGTCAGCATCTCCTTCGGCACCGCCTTGGTTGCCGGCAGGAAGCGAGTGCCGAGACCGGCAACGGGAAACACGGCCTTGCGGATACGCGCGGGCTTGGAAGACATGCTGAGAGGCTCCGGAGGGTGGGAAGGCCAGGGTCGCGGGACCGTAGCGGGAAGTGTTCCAGTCCGGACTGCGAATCCGGGCACGGAACTTGTATGGTGGATGACGCGAATTAGGAACGGATTGTGGCGTGTCGAGGTCAGGGTTTCGCAATTCTCGTAGTTTACACGGGTTACCGAAACTCTTCGAACCCATAGACCGGTCAACATAAGCGTCAGGGAGGCGCGTTAACGCTATGGCAGTCCTCGTCACAGGCGGAGCAGGATTTATCGGCAGCCACATGGTGTTGGCCCTATTGGATGCGGGCGAGCGCGTCGTGGTCCTCGACAATCTATCCACCGGCTTCCGCTGGGCCGTCCCCCCCGCCGCCACCTTGGTCGTGGGCGATGTGGGCGACCAGGACCTCGTCCGCACCGTCATCCGCAAATACGGCGTCAAGGCCATCGTCCACTTCGCCGGCTCCATCGTTGTCCCAGAATCGGTCGCCGACCCCCTTGGCTACTACAATAACAACACAGTCAAATCCCGCGCCCTAATGGAAGCCGCCGTCGCCACCGGCATCCGGCACTTCATCTTCTCCTCCACCGCCGCCGTTTACGGCAACCCGCTCGAGAACCCGGTCAGCGAAACCGCCACTCCGGCTCCCATGTCGCCCTATGGCTGGTCGAAACTGATGACGGAAGTCATGTTGGCCGACGCCGCCCGCGCCCACGATTTCCGCTACGTCGCGCTGCGCTACTTCAACGTCGCCGGCGCCGATCCGAAAGGCCGCTCCGGCCAGTCCACCCCGCGCGCCACACATCTGATCAAAGTCGCCTGCGAAACGGCCCTTGGCCAGCGCGCGCACATGGACGTCTTCGGCACCGACTATCCGACCCACGACGGCACCTGCGTGCGCGACTACATCCACGTTTCCGATCTGATCCGCGCCCACGTCGCAGCCCTCGACTATCTCCGCAGCGGCGGCAAGTCGGA
This sequence comes from Hyphomicrobium sp. 12-62-95, assembly GCA_002279935.1. Taxonomy (GTDB): domain Bacteria; phylum Pseudomonadota; class Alphaproteobacteria; order Rhizobiales; family Hyphomicrobiaceae; genus JAGVSR01. The sequence goes on from NCCZ01000003.1 coordinate 386,592, forward strand.
TGTCTTCAACTGCGGCTATTCGAAAGGCTTCTCGGTTCTAGAAGTCATCGATGCGGTCAAGCGCGTCTCCGGCGTCAACTTCGACGTGCGCCTGTCTCCGCGCCGTGCGGGTGATCCCGCCGCCATCGTCGCTGGCTCGCAAAAGATCCGCGATGCGTTGGGCTGGGAACCGCGCAACGACGAACTCGACGAGATTGTCGGCCACGCGCTCGCCTGGGAAGATCAACTGGCGCGCTTCAAGATCGCATCCTGACCCGCGCCATCGCCCGTTGCCATTCGCTGCCCAAACGGTCACAACCGGCGCCGCGCCATGTTGCGGCGCCGGAACCATTTGCACACGATGACCTATGATCCCGACGCCCGCCGCGACACGCCGCTGGCCCTTAAACTCAAAGAACGCATTCGCCGCGAGGGACCGCTCTCCGTCGACGAATATATGGACGCTTGCCTGCTTGACCCCGAGCACGGGTACTACGTCAAGCAGCCCGCCATCGGCCGCGACGGCGACTTCATCACCGCCCCCGAAATCAGCCAGGTTTTCGGCGAATTGATCGGCCTCTGGTGCGCCGTCGTCTGGCAGCAGATGGGCTCGCCCGCCCGCGTCAACCTCATCGAACTCGGCCCCGGCCGCGGCACCCTCATGCGCGATGCGCTCCGCGCAGCTCAAAAAGTGCCGGGCTTCTTTGACGCGATCGATGTCCACCTTGTCGAGAGCAACGCGACATTGATCGACCGTCAGCGCGCGACGCTCAGCAGCAGCGGCCGTCCGATTGCGTGGTATGCATCTCTCGCAAATGTTTCGCACGAGCCGTCGATCGTCATCGCCAACGAATTCCTCGACACCGTCCCCGCCAGCCAATCGATAGACGGCATATCGCGCCGCGTATCTCTCGACGCAACAGACCGTCTCGCGTTCACACCCGCAGACGGAACGATCCAGGAGCAGCAGGACCACACCGCGCTTATAGCCGGTCTCGCGCACAGAGCCGCCCACGCACCCGTCGCCGCACTGTTCTTCGACTACGGTCATCTTGCGACCGCACCCGGCGAAACGTTGCAGGCCCTGCGCGCGCACCAGCCCGAACATCCCCTCACCTCTCCCGGCGAAGCCGACCTCACCGTGCACGTGGACTTCGAAGCGTTCGCCAACGCCGCTGCGTCGGCTGCCCTCGCCGTCGACGGCCCGATCACCCAAGGCGAATTCCTCGGCCGCCTTGGCATCGTCGAACGCGCCTCGCGCCTGATGAGCGCCAACCCCGCCAAAGCCGGCGAGATCGAACTCGCCGTCTCCCGGCTTATCGCTCCCCAGGGCATGGGGTCGCGCTTCAAAGCCATCGGTCTGCGTTCGCCCAGCCTCCCCATCCTCCCAGGCTTCGAGTAACGTCGGCCCCCATGTTCAAACCCATGCTCAATTCCATGCTCAATCCGATCCTTAGCGCCCCGCTCGACCTCCCCGGCATCCGTCACGGCTTCTTCACCCGCCATGGCGGCGTCTCCGACGGCCTCTACGCCGGCCTCAACTGCGGCCTGGGCTCCAACGACGATCCCGCCCACGTGCTCGAAAACCGCGCCCGCGTCGCCCGCCACCTCGGCGGCGCGCGCCCTGAGGTGCTCACCGTCTATCAAGTTCACTCCGGCACCGCGGTGCGCGCCGATGGCCCCATCCCACGCGACGCCCTGCCCAAGGCCGACGCTGTCGTCACCACGGTCCCCGGCCTCGTCATCGGTATCCTCACCGCTGACTGCACCCCCGTCCTCTTTGCTGACCCCGACGCCAAAGTCGTCGGCGCGGCGCACGCCGGCTGGCGCGGCGCCGTGGCCGGTATCGTCGAGGCCACTGTCACTGAAATGGAAAAGGCCGGCGCCCGCCGCGACCGCATCCGAGCCGCCATCGGCCCCACCATCAGCCAGGCCGCCTACGAAGTCGGCCCCGAGTTCGAAGCCGAGCTTCTAAGTCTCGACCCCACCAACCGGGATTTTTTCACAACTCCGTCACCCGGGGAAAAATCCCGCTTCGATCTTCCCGGCTTCGTCGCCCGCCGCCTCGCGGGCCTGGGCCTTGCGGCCCTAGACCGCGTATCGCCCTGCACCTATGCCAACGAATCGAAATTCTTCTCGTTTCGCCGCACAACGCACCGCTCCGAGCCCGATTACGGGCGTCAAATCTCCGCCATCGTTGTGACCTAACTGCATAATCCACAAGTAAGGCACCGGCTGGGGCCCCGGCATTAGGGACATTCCCAGGTTTGCGCCCCGATGCGCTTGTCGCGGGCCGCCGGACCGGGGTAGGCAAAGGGATGTGGGTACCGGTTGCTTAGAGGGAGACGAGGCCGCAAAGTTAGTACGTCGGCCGCCGGAAATCAGCGGGTCAAACAAGGGGGGCGTCGAAGTGGCGACCATTGATCGTGCTGCGGCGAGGGGCGTTCGGATGCCGGTCGCACGGGCAGCGATACTATTGATTTCAGCGGTCGGCCTCGCAGGTTGCGAGACCGGTTCCAATCTATTTGCAGGTGGCGGTGCGGATGCGACCGCTCCGCTTGCAGCGGCCACGCCGCCTCCTGTTGCTCAACGCGCGAAACTCGCCGTCGCGCCGATCGTCGGCCCTCCGGACGCAACCTCGCGCGCCCTGCAGACGCAAGTCGCCTCGGCGCTCGAGCGTCAGCGCGTTGCGGTCGCGAAGCAGCCCACCGATCCTTCCGAGTATACGCTGCGCGGCTACGTCGTCGCCGCGAAGGAGAAGGCATCGACCAAGATCTCGTACATCTGGGACATCACCGACCCGACCGGCAAGCGCGTCAACCGCATCACCGGCGAAGAAGTCGCCGCCGGTGCCGGCGCCGACACGTGGTCCACGGTGTCTCCGGCGATCATCGACCAGATCGCCAACAAGACCGCCACTCAGGTCGCCGGATGGCTGCCGTCTCAGGGCCCGGCCAGCGCGCCGGCACCAGCCGCCGCCCCACTTCCCGCCGCAAGCCTTCCGGTCGCCGCCGCGCCGGCACCGCAGGCCATCCCCGTCGCCGCGACCGCAGCGGTTCCAGCCGCCACGCCCGCAACGGCCACTGGCAGCATCGGCCGCGGCGCCGTACTCACCGCCGTTCCCAATGTCACCGGCGCCCCCGGCGACGGGAGCATTGCTTTGACCGGCGCCATCCAGCGCGAACTGGTCCGCAACGGCATCCCGCTGACCTCCACCGCCGGCCCCAATTACCGGGTCGAGGGCAAGGTTTCGGTTGGCACGATCCGCGAAGGAAAGCAGCCAATCACCATCGATTGGCACGTGAAGGATCCCAGCGGCAAACAGCTGGGCACTGTCTCGCAGAAGAACGAAGTGCCGCAGGGCTCTCTTGACGGAGCCTGGGGCAAGACGGCCGATGCCGCCGCCGCGGCTGCTGCCCAGGGCATCATCAAGCTGCTGCCCAAGACCAACTAATCGGTCGGCCAGCCGGGCCGCTTAACCCGGCTGGCCATTCACCGGTCCTGCGTTATCCATCAGAGTGTTGCCCGTTGCGGTTTACACGCCTCCGGCCCCTTGCTAGAGAGCGCACCATCACACGTTTGTCACAGACCAGCCCAGCAAGAGGCGCGTCATGCCGTTCGATGCCCGAGACGACAAGGACCGGGGCCATCCGCGCCTGAAGCTCGTTTCCGGCAACTCGAACCGCCCGCTGGCCGAAGCCATTTCCTCCTACGTCAAGGCGCCGCTGACCAAAGGTCAGGTGAAACGCTTCGCCGACATGGAGATCTTCGTCGAGATCCAGGAAAACGTTCGCGGTCAGGATGCCTTCATCATCCAGTCGACGTCGTTCCCCGCCAACGACAACCTGATGGAACTCCTGATCCTCATTGACGCCCTGAAGCGATCGTCGGCTCTGCGCATCACAGCCGTGGTCCCTTACTACGGTTACGCACGCCAGGATCGCAAACCCGGCCCCCGCACCCCGATCTCCGCCAAGCTGGTCGCCAACCTCATCGAGCGCGCCGGCGCCGACCGCGTTCTCACGCTGGATCTGCACGCCGGCCAGATCCAGGGCTTCTTCGACATCCCGACCGACAACCTTTTCGCCGCCCCCATTTTCGCGCGCGATATTCAGGATTCAAATGAAGCCAAGGATGTGGTTGTCGTCTCGCCCGACGTCGGCGGCGTCGTCCGCGCCCGTGCCCTGGCCAAGCGCATCGATGCGCCGATTGCGATTTGCGACAAGCGCCGCGAACGAGCCGGCGAAAGCGAAGTCATGAATGTTATTGGTGACGTCGAAGGCAAACGCTGCGTGCTGATCGACGACATCGTCGACAGCGGCGGCACCCTCTGCAACGCCGCCGAAGCCCTTCTCAAATACGGCGCCACCGAAGTCTCCGCCTACATCACCCATGGCGTTCTGTCCGGCGGTGCTGTCAGCCGCATTCAAAACTCCAAACTGAAGTCGCTCGTCATCACCGACAGCATCCTGCCCACCGAGGCCGTCAAAGCCGCCAAGAACATCCGCGTGCTTTCCATCGCGCCGCTCATCGGCGAAGCGATTCTCCGCACCAGCCGAGCCGAGAGTGTTTCCAGCCTGTTCTATTGAGCGCCACACTCCGCCAGCCGCGCGAAAATCAAGCAACACCACTGCGAGTGATGCACGGTTACGCATCAAAATAGTGCACGTCCCGCGCCCGAGGAAAATTTCGGCGCTCCCATTTCGCACAAGATCAGTCTGAGACTTGCTTTTATTGTCGCGCGGTGGATTTCATCGCAGATTGTAATCCGCGCCATGCGCGGCCGGCACGACGTCCGGCATTCCCGGATCGAACTGGATTCCTCGCATGGTCACGGACAAGGACATCGTCGGCTACACGATCGGATATGATCAAGAAGAGGTCCACTTTCCGATCTACGCCATGACCGCGCTCGCGGTGGCCTTTTTTGTGGCCGCGATTTTCAAAGGCATCCCGATCCTCGCCGTTGTCGCTCTGCTCCCGGCTGCTGTCGCCTATTACAATCTCCCTCTCTTGGAGAGCGGCCGGCCGCGCATCGGTTCAGGCCAGTACGGACTATTTATCGAAGGCCTCGGCCTGATTTCCTGGCGTGCGGTCGAAAGCATCGAAACCCTCGAATTGGTGGAACGCACCGGCACCTCCCTCGACCTGATTATCAATCTCAAAAAGCCGATCCCGGAAGCCTTGCTGGCGGACTGGCGGTCCCGCCCCCTATTGCGGCGGCCCATGCGGCTGCCATGGCGGCTCGCCTCCAAAACCGAAATCCGCATCCCCCTCGACGTTCTCGACAGGCCCTCTGCCGAAATCAAAGAAACCTTCGTCCGCATGTGGCGTTTCAATCGCGGCACGTAGGCACAAAAGTTCGCTGCCGCGCGCAAGATTTGAACTTCACCCTGCCGTAATTTGCGACCTAAAGATCGCTTCCGAGCACGCTGCTCAGTTGAGGCCCATCCATGCTGCGCGATCGTTCTTCTGTTGCCCTGTCCCTTTTAGCGGTCGTTGCCGCCTGGTCGCCATCGGCCGTGATCGCGGGCGACACATCAGCGGCAGCCATCCAACTGGCTCAAGAAGCCCCACCGCCGGGCGACAAAAAATGGCAACGCCGTAATGGGCCACCTCAAAACCCGCCCGCGGCCAACAACCCGCCCGCCGAGCAAGCGCCGCCGCCGGCTAAAAAAACAAAACAGGCGCCCCCGCCGCCGCCCGCCGCCACCAGGCAAGGCGTCGAACCCAAGAAGGAGCGCCAGCAGCGTCAGCAGGAGCGCGTGCGCGAACAGCCCGACCGCAGCCAGCAATTGCGCGAGCGCATGCAGAAGATCCAACAAAAGCAGCAGGAACAGCAGCAGCGCAGCCTGCAGCAGCAGCAGGAGCGGAACCAGAAGCTCGAACAGCGCCGGCAGGAAATTCAGCAGCGCCTCCAGCAAAAGCAGGAGGCAGACCGCCTTCGTAAGGAGCGCCAGCTTCAAGAACGTGCGCTTCAAAAACAGCCGCAGACCGTCCCACAACCAGATCTTCAGGTAAAAGAGCGCAACACCGTGCCGGGCGTTCCGCGTGATGGTGATCGCCGCCGTCCTGATCGCCGCGAGAACCCGGCTGTCGTCAATCCGCCGCCGGCCCGTGACACGCAACCCGCCGTTCTGCCTCCGCCCACCCGCGAAGTGGAACGTGCCGGCCCGCGCGACGACAACCGCCGCCGCTTTGACCGCCGCGACGTCGCGCCCACAGGCGTGCCCCCGCCCTCGATATATCGCCCTGGAGACAGCCCGCCCGTCGGCAAAGTCCCGCCTGTCCGCGCGGAAGCTCGCCGTGCCGTCGGCCGCGAGGCCATCCGCGAGGCCTACCGCCCCGCACCCGGCAAGCAGCGCTCCTTCGACGACCTGAAGCGCAACCGCCGCGAACGCACCATTTCGCAGGGCAACCTCCGCGTCATCGAGGAGCCGGATCGCCGCGTCATCGTCAAACAGAACAACCGGACCTTCATCCGCCACGACGAATCGGAGCGCTTCCGGCGCATCGCACCCGACGCGCGCACGATCAAGCGCGCCGACGGCACCTCGACCACCTTCATGACCCGCTCCGGCGGCGTCCGTATCTACGACGTCACCGACCGCCACGGCCGCCTGTTGCACCGCTATCGCCGCTATCCTAACGGCCGCGAAGTCATCCTCATCGACAACCGCCGCCACTACAGCCGCGACAAGTCCCGCACGCGCGATGTCCTGATCGGCGCCGGTATCGGCCTCTTCATCGGCAGCGCCATCGCGCTCGCCGCCCCCGAGATCCGCATCCCGCGCGACGACTATATCGTCGACTACGGCCGCGCCTCTGATGACGATCTATATGAAGCTCTCACCGCCCCGCCCATCGAGCGTCTCGACCGCGGCTATTCGCTGGACGAAATCCGCTACTCGGCCCCTCTGCGCGACCGCATGCGCCGCATCGATCTCGATACCGTCACCTTCGATTTCGGCTCCTGGGAAGTCGGCCCCGATCAGACCCGCGCACTCGACCGCCTGGCCGAAGGCATCAATCGCGTTCTGCAAAGGAACCCCGACGAAATCTTCATGATCGAAGGCCACACCGACGCCGTCGGATCGGAAGAAGACAACCTCACGCTCTCCGATCGCCGCGCGCAGTCGGTCGCCGAAATCCTGACCACCGAATACGGCGTCGCACCCGAAAACCTCGTCACCCAAGGCTACGGCGAGGAGCAATTGAAAATCCCCACCGGCGGTCCCGAACGCCTCAACCGACGCATCGCCGTCCGTCGCATCGGTCCCCTCCTGTCCGGCCGGTTCGAAGACGAGCGCTATAGCGGCGCCCAGCCGGTCGATGATCGCACCGACGACCGCGGCCGTGACTACGAGAACCTCGACGACGGCCCACCAGACGATGGCCTTCCCGCCGTGGTACCGCCCGATGACGGCCGCACGTACGACTACGATAACGACCGCTATCGCTAACAACTGACCCTCTCCCCCCACGGGGAGAGGGTTCGTTCACCGCGTGATCCGCTCCCCCTGCCCACACCGCCGGGAACGTGCTACGTCGCGGACCCATGTCCGCTGAACCCACAAAACCCGCGTCCGCCCCGTCCGCCATCGATCTCATCGAGACGAAGGGCTTCCCCGACTATGCGCTGCTCGACAGCGGCGGGGGCAGAAAGCTTGAACGCTTCGGCACGATCCTCGTCGACCGCCCCGAACCGCAGGCGCTCTGGACGCCGCGCCTCGCCAAAGCCGAATGGGCGAAAGCCCACGCCGTCTTCTCCGCCTCCGGCGAAGACGACGAGAAGGGCCGTTGGCGCGTCGATAAACCCGTCCCCGATGCCTGGCCCGTGCGCCTCTCACTGGCCGCGCCTTCCGGCCGGCTCCCCGCAGGGGAGTCGGAAGGCGCAAACAAAAGTCAGTCGGAAGGCTCAATCAAAATGCTCTGTAAATTACAGGGCCTCTGGCACTTAGGCCTCTTCCCCGAGCAGGTGCCGCATTGGCAGTGGATGGTGGACCGCATCGCTACTGTCAAAGATGGCCCGCCCCGCGTGCTCAATCTCTTCGGCTACACCGGTGCCGCATCGCTCCTCGCTGCCGCCGCCGGTGCCGACGTCACGCACCTCGATGCATCGAAGAAAGCCGTCGCCTGGGGCCGCGAAAACCAGTCCGCCTCCAAACTCGACGCCGCCAAAATCCGCTGGATCGTCGACGACGCGACCAAGTTCGTCGCCCGCGAAGTCCGCCGTGGCAAAACTTACCACGTCATCCTCGTCGACCCGCCGAAGTTCGGCCGCGGCCCCGAAGGCGAAGTCTGGGACCTCTTCACAAACCTCCCCAACTTCCTCGCCGATTGCGTGAAGCTTCTCGACCCGAAGCAATCCTCCATGATCCTCACCGTCTACGCGATCCGCGCCTCCGCGCTCGCCTTCGATCAACTCATGCGCGAGATGCTCCGCAACAAGCCAGGCCAATTCCACACCGGCGAATTGGCCATTCGCGCCAACGGTGGCAACGCGGTGCCCACGTCCATCTTCACGCGCTGGGTGTCCACCCCATGACGCGCGATATCAAACCCATCACCAGCCTGACGAACGACCGCGTCAAAGCGATCCGCGCCCTCGACATGCGCAAGGAACGCAAGGAAACCGGCCTCTTTCTCGCGGAAGGCGCCTCCATCATCCTGACCGCGCGCTCAGCCGGCTTTCGCCCTGATACGTTGGTCTACCGCGCCGGCGCACTCGAAACCGACACGCAGCGCCGCCTCGTCCAATCCGCCCTCTATGACGGCGCCGAAGTCCTCGAAGTCTCTGCCGCCGTGCTCGAAAAGCTCGCCGCCAAAGATAACCCGCAAACCATGCTCGCGGTCTTCCGCCAGCGCTTCGGCACGCTTCCTGATCCGCGATCGCTTCAACCCAAATCGCTCTGGCTCGTGCTGGAAGACATCCGCGATCCCGGCAATCTCGGCACCATCATCCGCACCGCCGACGCGGTCGGCGCCGCCGGCATCATCCTCGCCGGCCAATGCACCGACCCCTATTCGCGCGAAGCCGTCCGCGCCACCATGGGCTCCATCTTCAACGTGCCCCTCGTCGCGGTCGAACGAAACACGTTCCTCGAATGGGCTCCAAGCTGGCCCGGCGACCGCGTCGCCACCACGCTCGCAGCGCGCGAGGATTTCCGCGACGCGAAACTGAAATCGCCGGTCCTGCTTATGATGGGCTCAGAAGGCCCCGGCCTCTCCAGCGCGGTCTCCAACATCGCCACGCGTCAGGTGAAAATCCCCATGCGCGCCACCCTCGACAGCCTCAACCTCGCGGTCGCCACCGCCATCCTGCTGTATCAACTCCGCGGCCCGGACCTGAAACTGTAGCGGCGCCGCGACCAACGAGGACGTCATGGCAAACCGCACGCTGAGGACCGCCGTCACGGCCGGCCTCGCCTATGTCGCCATCGCCTTTGCCGCCGGCTTTGCGCTGGGTGTGCTGCGCGTCACGCTCATCGCCCCGCGCCTCGGCGAAACCGCCGCCGTGCTGCTGGAACTCCCCATCATGCTCGCGCTATCTTGGCTCACCTGCCGTTGGGTCATCGCGCGCTGGCACGTCCCCGCCTCCTTTGTTGCGCGCGCCACCATGGGCGGCCTCGCGCTCGCCCTCCTGCTCACCGCCGAAGCGGTGCTCGGAACGCTGGGCCTCGGCCGCACGCTCGCAGAGCACCTCGCCAGCTACCAGAACCTCCCCGAACGCCTAGGTCTCGCCGCGCAAGTTCTCTTCGGCCTTTTCCCGCTGCTCCAACTGCGATCGCCAGACTAAAAGCACAGCCACGCGCCGAGGCAGCTCTTCGGCGTACCGCCTGTGCAGGCCATCTGCGAGGAGCGGCACGTCGTCGTGGCCCCTTCGTCTTCGCAGGTCGTCTTCACGGGGCCCTGCCCGACGAGGCCTTTCGATGCGATGGTATTTTTGAGGGCATTGGTCGAGAACAGCACGGCGGTATCATGGGTCAGCATTTGACCGACGGCAGCGATCCTCTTGCAATCGCCGGCCTGAGCCGCCGCCGACAGCGCGCCCATCAAAACCGCCGCCGCCAAGCCGAGTGTCATCGATCGCATGGGTCCCTCCGAAGTATCAAATCCCTCCACCGACGCTAGTGGACCGCCCGCCCCGCCACAACCAAATCGGCCCACCCCACGCCGTAAAATCCCCTATCTCCGCCACACCGTGCCACATCCGCCACGACCCTCCGAGCACAACGCCAAGCGCGTGCAGCCCACCCCGCGCCCGCGCCACCCCACAGGTGTCATCCCGGCATTTATTGCCAGGACCCATCGGGCCGCATGTGATGGCGCACATTGCACGCCCCGCCCTCCCAACACCGTCATCCCGGCGCGCGGAGCGCAGCGAAGCCGGCCGGGATCCGTGTAAGCTTCTGACAGAGCGCGCCAGCAGCAGCTTGCACGGATCCCGGCCTGCGCCGGGATGACGATGGAGTGGGTGCGAGCGCCCGCGTCCCACCCCACGCCCGCGCCAACCCCACAACTGTCATCCCGGGCTTGTCCCGAGGACCCATCGCGCCGCACGTAGTGGAGCGCGTTGCAAGAGATCGTTCCGTCAACACCCGCCCGCCCCCGCTGAACAATGGATCCCGGAGCCAAGCCCAGGGATGACATCGGAGAGGATGCCCGCACCCGCCACTCCACACTGCGGTGGGCGGGTTACGGGCGCAATGCCGTAACCCGCCGATGCTCGGGCACATCCACGACGCGGCACCGCCCTTGTCCGCATCAGTGGACTAGGTCTCCGCCTAACCCACCCTTCGGGTTGATATCACTAGTTGCCCGCTGGCGGATTGGCTGGTGGATTCATTTGAGGAGTGGCACCACTCATTCCCTTGGTTGCCGGGAGCTTTCCCTCATCTCCCATCCGCTTCGGACCACTCAATTCAACGGGGGATGTGGCGCCCATTTCTGGGGCCGCACCCTTTTCTGTTGGGGGCAACTTGCCCTCGTCGCCCATTGTTTTGGGCGGTGCCGTCGGCGTGGAACGATCATCTGCGTGCGCCGAGGCAATAGGTGCAACAACGAGAAGTAATGCAAAGAATTTCGAATAGAGACATGACATGTGAGTGCGCTCCTGGTGGGTTGATACTTTTTTGCGACGTGTACGAAATTTAATTAGCAAATGAGACTTCCGAGAAGCTGCGCGTGGATTGCAATTTATATTGCAGGCTCATTTTCAATGAATTGACATGTATCAATAGGTATATCCATACTTGATGCATAGAATGACCATGTCTGTAGCTGTGAAGGGTTGCACCATGACCACTCGGCGGGAGTTTCTCGGCGCTATACCGGCAGCTGGCGCTGCATTTGCTGTGGGCGGAAATTATCTCCTGGAACCGACTCCTGCTCGTTCAGAAATTGCCATGCCGCTCGCCGGACATTTCCACCCGAAAGGCAAGGCGCCATCGAAGTTTACACTCGATATTCTGAGGCAATCAAAGGCCGAGCTGCCGTTCGACGACGTTCGCGACTTGGAGGAGCAGAAGAAGGGCTTCATCGCCCCAATGAAGGATCTAAAAATCCAAGCCGACGCCGGGCATGTGGCTTGGGATATGAAAAGATTTCAATTTCTGGACGAGAAAGACGAATTTGACAGCATACACCCCTCTTTATTGAGGCAGTCGAAATTAAATAACAATTACGGCCTCTACCAAGTCATTCCCGGCATTTATCAAGTGCGGGGTTTGGACCTGTTCGACATCACGTTCATTCGCGGCAAGACAGGCTGGATCGTCTTCGATCCACTTGTTTCCGCCGAGCCCGTGCGGGCAGCGTGGAAGCTTTTCCAAGAACATGTCGGGGAAGGGTTGCCAGTTTCCGCCGTTATATATTCCCATACGCATGGCGATCATTGGGGCGGTGTGCGCGGATTGATCGACGAAGCCGATGTGCGGTCAGGCAAAATCCCAGTTATCGCGCCTGCGGACTTCATGCAGTTTACGATTTCTGAAAACGTGTATGCCGGCAACGCCATGAACCGGCGGCTCTTTTATCAGTACGGCTTGCTGCTTCCCGCCAGCCCGCATGGATATGTCGGTCAGGGCTTGGGTCAAGCCGTGTCAGCGGGAGCCACAGGCCTAATTGCACCCACACGCTTTGTCACCGACACCATCGAGGAGTTCGAGGTTGATGGCGTTCGAATGATCTTTCAAAACACGCCCAACACTGAAGCGCCCCGAGAAATGAACACTTACATCCCGGAGATGAAAGCGCTTTGGATGGCGGAAAACGTCATCGCCTCACTGCACAACATCTATACCTTGCGCGGAGCGCCGGTTCGCGATCCGTTGAACTGGTCGAAATACATCGCGGAGGCGCTCTACCGTTTTGGACTAGAAGCCGAGGTGATGTTTGCCTCGCATCACTGGCCTCGGTGGGGTAACGCCCGCATTCAGGAGGTTCTGCGTCAGCAGCGCGACCTCTACGCCAATATGAACAACCAAGTGCTCCACTACGCCAATCAAGGCGTCACCATCAATCAGATTCACAACGTCTATCAGGTGCCAGCTGGTCTGCAGAAGGCATGGCATTGCCGCGGCTACCATGGATCGCCCCAACACAATGCACGCGGCGTGATTCAACGATACCTGGGATTCTGGGACTGCAATCCCGCGACGCTCATTCCTCTCTCCCCGGCGGACTCGGCGCCGCTGTATGTTGAGATGATGGGTGGAGCCGAAAAAATCTTGGCCCGGGGCCGAGAGTTGCACGACGAGGGGGCTTATCTCTTAGCCACCGAGATCTTGGACAAACTCGTTCACGCGCAGCCCGATAATCCCGCAGCCAAGGACCTCCTGGCAGATGTGTTTGAACAGCTAGGTTACCAGCAAGAAAACCCCGGGCTTCGAAACTCCTTCCTTGCCGCGGCTTACGAACTTCGCACTGGTATTCCGCAAGGAGAGACGGCCTCTTCCAGTTCCCCCGACATTATCCGAGCCATGTCGACCGACCCTTTCCTCAACTTTCTTGCCATCCGCATGGATAGCCGCAAGGCGGAGGGCCTGAAGTTCACACCTGAATCGGTGACTTCGGTCCGATGCTGAGGCTTTGGCATCTACGGCGAGGTCCCGGGCACCAGCAACGAAAATCGCGCAAGCTTCGCACGTCGCAG
>NCCZ01000016.1 GCA_002279935.1 Hyphomicrobium sp. 12-62-95
GCGGGTCTTGAGCGGGCCAGGAGACAGCGCATGAACGCTGATCTTCTTCGGTCCCAACTCCGCCGCCATGTAGCGGGTCACGCTCTCAAGCGCGGCTTTCACGGGTCCCATGACATTGTAGTGCTCAACCACTTTCTCGGCGCCGTAGAACGAGACCGTGATGCATGTTCCCCCTTGCGGCATCATCGGTTCGGCCTGACGCACCATCCGGATGAACGAATGAACGGAGATGTCCATGGCCGCCGAGAAACCCTCGCGCGAGGTGTCCACGACCCGGCCGTGCAAATCCTCGGCCGGGCAGAAAGCGATAGAGTGGAGGCAGATGTCGATGCGTCCCCAGACCTGGCGGATCTGATCGAAAAGCCTGCTGAATTGGCCACTTTCACGAACATCGAGAGGAAGAATAATTTCGGCACCCAGCTTCTCCGCCAGCGGCCGGACGTATCGCTCGGACCGGTCATTGAGGTACGTGACTGCAACTTCGGCGCCCTGCTCCCGAAACGCCTGGGCACAGCCATAAGCGATGGAGTCCTCGTTCGCGATTCCAATGACGAGAGCCTTCTGCCCGGCGAGTGAAAACACCAGCAAGTCCTTGTCGAGATCCTAAAGTCGATCCGATGATTACCGCACTTGCATGACGGTCCCTTGATGCTGGCCGAACACTGATCTGGGTCAGTTCAAGCCGGCGCGGCCACAAGCGCCGCAGCTGATCGGCGTGGTCGCCGCACTGGCCGCAAGGCTGCACAGACCTGTCAACGCTCTGGAATGCAGCGATGACCCGGATCGGCGTGCTCGAAGCGCTCGGACGCAAGGACCACGCCCAGACACTGCGATTCTCTATGTTCGAGCAGCATCTGATTGCGCAGCATCTCAAAACTTACATCAAGCAGCTCGGCGCGTTCGATGACGTCAAGGCGGAGCGTCCTGCTCTCGATCAGGTGGAGCGTCACGCCAACGTGCATGCCGCGCTCGCCTTCCTGATCAACGGGCCAGCACTCAATCGCGCAGCCCGCGTATCGATGCCCGCATCGAGGAGATCGACGGCAATTTCTACGAGCTGCTTGATCCGGCGGCCTCTGCTTTGGAGGGCAACCACCCGTTGTCGGCGGTTGTGCTGCGGCGGCGTCTGATTGATTTCACGCTGAAGAAGGCGCGCGCCACCCGCTACCGCCATGCTGCGCGACATGTGCGGGAGATCGAAAGCCAACTCAGATATAACCGACTATGGACGGGACGAGAACCATAGCGACTTCATGATGCGCCTCAAGCGCGAACATGGCCGAAAGTTTTCCTTTTTGGTCCTTACTCGTAGAATGAGGAAATATGCTTCTCTCAACCGCACGGCTCAATGTCCGCAGATTGACGCATTGCGACCATCCATAGGTGCCTATCTTCAGCCTGAATTCAGGGATCGACGAATGGCCGCTTCCTCTGCACAGTCACCGTCAACCTATCGAGGGGCGGCGCGAATGACCCAGAGCGGCCCAGACCGGTTGCAACGCAAGCGATGCGCCGATGAACCCCCGGCAGAGAAAGCCCAATCCGGACCCTTTTCAGATCTATCCACTGACTATGGTAGATCCCATGACGGCATCCCATCACACAGCGGAAATCATCGCGAAATTTACAGGGATAGTTGATCCAAGCTGATGTGCATGCGCGGCCAGTAAGTCTAGATCTCCGACAGGTCCCGCACAGGAGTTTGCTCAATGCCGCTTCCTTATCACTGGTCATGGTATCGGAACTTGCAGTGGTTCGATCAACTCCGCCAATCGATCTTGTCTATCCGTCGCCTGCCTTATCACAGTCTGCCCAGAAGTATTCACCTAGCGGCGCGAACAAATTTGTAATAATGTTCACCATGCAATCACATGGGGCTTTTATATGCTTAAATTTTCGATGGCACTCGGAGTTGCGCTAGCCCTTTCGACGGGCGCGCTCGCTCAAACGCCTCCTGCTAATCTCCCAATGGCCATCCTGTGCTATGCTGAAGCTGATCAGAGCTGGCGAGTTGGCCATTTACATAGGGTCGACAAAAACGGCGATGCGATATTTCTGTCTGCCGACGGCCGGCTAAGCGCAACGGTGAATGCCGACGGGGTCGTGCTGAAGCCTAAAGACAGGCCAGCTACTCTCGATTGTTATGGCAAGACCCTGGATGAACTTCGCTCGACCGGTCGTTTGAAGTAGGCCGCTACCCGTTGCAAAGCAGCTACTCCAGACCCAGCAGGAAGATACAATTAAATTGGTAGGGCGTACTTTGTTTGCGGAACAAGATAAGCACTGACCCCAGTGATATCGACAAAGCTATTTGATCAGATTTGATAGGGGAAAATGACGTTGTCTGGGAAGCCGATCATGATAGGGAAACCAATACGGCTTCTGACCCGCCGTTCAATTACGCTGCAAATTTGAATTAAGATACATCGCCGTGAACACGCAGCGGTTTAAGCCGATCAAGATAGAATATAGGATCCAGCTACGAGGGCTAGCTAAGGACTGAGACGAAAGGTACGGGCCGACCAGCACAAAGCCGAACAGCCTCGATCATAGCCCCCTACTGCTCCGGTGCCGATTCTTCGCTCTTGCCACAGATCGGTGAAATACTCGGCATGATGACGTTATTCTTGTCCGCGTAGTCTCGCCAGTGACCAACCAGACGGTTCGTGACTTTCGGATATTCATCAGCCACATCGTTCATCTCGGCCGGATCAGCTTTCAAGTCGTACAACTGCCACTTGCCGGGCCCGTATGGCTTGCAAAGCCATAGCAACTTCCAGTTCCCCTCCCGGATCGCACGATTTCCAAAAAGTTCCCACCCCAGCCAGTCCGATGGGCCGCGAACAGTCTCACGGGACTTGTCCAGAATCGGCTGAAGTGATTTGCCCTGCAACGGAGCCACGTCCTTGCCCTCATACGTTTTCGGGTGGGACACATTCGCAGCCTTCAGTATCGTGGCCGGAACATCCATAATGTGTGTAACCGCATTCGAGATACGGCCGCTCCCCGTTACGCCATGTCCAGCGATGATGAGAGGATTTCGAATACCGCCCTCGGAAAGAAAGCCCTTGAACATGCGATAGGGTCCGGCGCTGGCTTGAGCCCAAGCGGCGCCGTATTGGATGAAAGTGCCCCTCTTCCCCCAATTATCGAAGTTGCTGTTGTCCCAAGGGGCATCCATCTTCATCGTGTTACCTTCCGGACCGTTGTCCGAGAGGAAGATGATGAGTGTGTTGTCGTAGATGTTCTTGGCCTTGAGATACGCCGTGAGTTTGCCGATGTTGGCATCCATGTGCTCGACTATGGCCGCATAGAGCTCCATCTTGCGGGCCGACTGCCGACGCTCCTCGTCCGATAGATTGGCCCAGGTCGGCACGTTGGGCAACTGCGGAAACACGGTCGCCGATGCGGGAATGATGCCGAGGGTTTTCATGCGCGCGATACGTGCTGCCCGCGTCGCGTCATAGCCCTGATCGTAGCGGCCTTTGTACTTGTCGAGCCAGTCATCGGGCAATTGGAACGGATCGTGCGGCGCTTGCAGCGCCAGATAGGCGAAGAACGGCTTCCCGTCGCTGCGGTTCTCTTCGATGTTGCCGATGATGGCCGCCGTATAGTCTTCGCTCGAATGGAACCCCGGCCGCAGCGCTTCGAGAACCTTTCCATTCTGCGTGTAGAGTTGCCGCTCGCCCTTCGCGCCCCACATGTCGTCGAAATGACTGCCGCCGCCAGGAATGAGGGTTAGGTCGCGCGTGAATCCGCGTGCAGCCGGCCAGTGCTCGGGCTCCTCCCCCATGTGCCACTTGCCGGCCATGTACGTTTGGTACCCGGCCTCCTTCAGCAGCGCCGACACCGGGGCAACGCGCTCGCTCAGGTATCCCTCGTATCCCGGCTTGCCCTTCTGATTGGGAGCGGTGAACTCGGCCATGTTGCCCAAACCGGCAAGATGGCTGTCCGTACCACTTAGCAACATGGATCGGGACGGCGAGCAGGTGGCGCTGACACCGAAATGTGTGAAGCGCACGCCGGCAGACGCCAGTTCATCGATGTTTGGAGTACGGATCTCGCTGCCGAAGCTGCCGATATCCGCAATCCCAGCATCATCGGCGACGATGAGTAAGATGTTCGGGCGCGGGTCCTGTGCCAAGACCGCACCGAAGGACAGCGCCAAAAGAGTAATAGCGGTCACCGCGCGAACCAACGCCTGCAACCAACGACGCAAAGGCGCCAACGGCAACCCGCCACGCTCACATCGCTGATCGTCCCCGCACAATTGGTTCGTGCGCGGATATGCGCAGCAAGGACGGTCCATGCGGGCGATCGCAACGGTCAAACTCACCATTATTCGGCGTCCTTTCACAGTATGAACGCGATCACGCTACTGCAAATCCTCGTGCAAGCCTTGACGTACATCAGGCTACACAAAACTCACCGTCGATTGCGCCTCGGTGTGGTGCAGCCGCTCTAGCGGCCGGCAGCCCGTGTCCCTACCGTCACCTGCAAAGCCGAATCGACGTGACAAAGCACAAGCGTCTGCAGAAATGTTAGCCAGCAAAAAAGGCGGGCCGGATGAAAAGACAAGCAGCAGTTCTTCTGTTGGCGGCGCTCGGCCTTGCTCCCCTGAAAGGCCTCGACGATGTCCAGGCAGCGGAGGGCGGCCTCGGCTTTTATCTGCTCGGCACTAAGACGAGCTTGGCCGGTTTCGTCCCTCCGCCCGGCACTTACCTCGCCGATTTCAACTACTATTATGCCGGCAGCACCGACATCGATTTCAACATCGGTGGTGTGAACATCAACGGCGGCGTCGATGCCGACGCCTACATCAAGCTGTTCAACGGCCTCTGGGTGGCGCCCGACAAAGTCCTCGGCGGCCACGCCGCTTTCAGCGTTGCGGTTCCGATTGGTTGGAAAAGCGTGTCCGCCAGAGCCACTTTAGGTTTTGGACCGGGCCTGGGTTTCGAAGCCGACGACACCCACATCGGCGACCCGGTTCTCGGCGCCTCATTAGGTTGGCACGAGGGCAACTGGCACTGGAGCATCGGCACGCTGTTGAACGTCCCGATCGGCTACTGGGAGCAGGGCGACGTGACCAACATGGGCTTCAACCGCTGGGCGGCAGATCTGACTGGAGCGGTGACCTATCTCGATATGAAGACGGGCATCGAAGTATCGGCGGCTGCCGGCTTCACGTTCAATGACGAGAACCAAGACACCGGCTACAAGACCGGCACCGAATTCCATCTCGAGGGCGCAGCGATGCAGCACTTCTCGAAGTCGTTCGCCATTGGTCTCCAGGGCTACTTCTATCAGCAGGTCACTGGAGACAGCGGTCCGGGTACGCAATTCCTTGGCGACTTCGAAGGCCGGGTTATTGCTCTTGGGCCCGGCGTCGACTTCTCGTTCGCTCTGGGGTCGACCCACGTCAGCGGAAACCTGAGATACTTCCACGAATTTGACGTCGAGAACCGTCTCGAAGGCGACGCCGGCTACCTGAACTTCGTAATCCCGCTGTCTGGTGCGTCGCATTAGGGCCTGCAACCAAGTCCGTTTTTGGCCCATCGCGTTTGGTGTTTGACGGCGGGTTTCGGACTATTGTGTCTGTCGCGAAGGGTGCGTCTGCTCCGATCGTCTTTTGGGGTCGCGATGGGCAGTGGCTGCTTGCTGGGGTTCAGCGGACCTCGCTTGGCGACTAACATGTCGTTAGGCGAACTAGACGGCACCTTTTAGTACGGCTCTGCCTTTTGGCTGAGACGACGGAATCGGTGAACTCAGAATCCAAGTTCGAGCTGGGGTGAACCTGCTTTGGATCCGAGTTTCGAAATGCTCACCCCCACGAGTCGTATCCCCATCGTTACGGGATATATGGACTGAGCTAGCCCGATGCTTATCTCTCGTAGGTGCTCGCGAGTCACGACAGGCGCGTGCACAGTTCGGCTGCGTGTCACGTGTCGGAAGTCTGCGTACTTGATCTTGACAGTGACGGTCTGACCGAAAATCTGATGCTTTTCACACCATAACCAAACATCATCTGCCATCGCTACGATACCTGCTTCGATACGAGCCTGACATTTCAGGTCCTCTTTGAACGTCGTCTCGGAGCCTGATGATTTGCGCTGCCGGTCCGGCTTGACAGGACGATCATCCTCTCCACGTGCGATCGCATAGTACCACGCACCGGATTTGCCGAAGTGCTCCTCCAGAATCGCAAGGGAATACTCCCGGAGATCGGCTCCGGTATGTATGCCGAGCGCCTTCATTTTCTCAGCCGTGACCGGGCCGATCCCGTGGAATTTTCCAACGGGCAGCGCTGCTACGAAGTCCGGGCCCATTTCTGGTGTAATGACGAATTGGCCGTTGGGCTTGCGATAATCAGACGCCAGTTTTGCGAGGAGTTTGTTGTAGGAAATTCCGGCGGAGGCCGTGAGGCCGGTCTCTGACAGGATGCGTGCTCGGATTTCTTTAGCTGTTGCTGACGCAGTTGGGATGGCGCGCTTGTTCTCCGTGACGTCCAGATAGGCCTCGTCCAGGGAGAGCGGTTCGATGAGCGGCGTGTAGTCGGCGAAGATCTTTTGAATTTGGCCTGACACGGCCCGGTAAACCTGGAAGCGTGGCGGGACGAAGATAAGTTGAGGGCATTGGCGGATCGCGGTCGTTGATGGCATTGCCGAGCGCACACCAAACTTGCGTGCCTCGTAACTAGCTGCCGCGACCACGCCACGTTTTGCCGCGTGTCCGACCGCCACTGGCCGACCGCGCAGGTGGGGATTGTCGCGTTGCTCGACGGACGCGTAGAACGCATCCATGTCGATATGTATGATCTTCCGGTCTATCGTCTCGCTCATAGTCTTCGATACTACTATACATGGAGCCGAGAGAAATCGTGACTATGTTGATTTCTCGAGTCATCAAACCAACCATGGCTGGGCAACTCAAAAGTGTAGGGTCCTGTGGTTAGTGGTTCTTTCGAAGTGGCTGCATTGGGCGACGGGGTCACACAATGTCTAAAGCATTTCATGCGGCAGCGGATTTTGCATCTAACCTACTGCGGCTTGGCTGGTACACCGGGGTTGGCTTTCTGGCCGACCGGTCAGCACAAAGTGCGGGGCACGAGCCCGCTACGCGGCCGCGGAGTCGGGTCGTTCCGGATCGCAGCGCTGTAACTGCCGATCTTATAAATCTATTCCGTCGAGATGCCGAACTTGTTCGGCGCGGCGCTGCCGTGGCCAGTGGAGAACCTGCAGCTGGTCTTGCCGATCATATCGGGCGGCTTAAGTCGATGCTGGCCGATATTCCGGGGACCATCGCGCGACAGAAGGAGCGCCGGTTCGACACAGCGGCCGTGATAGCCGACACGGGCACGTTGCCGTCGTATTTTCTGCAGGATTTTCATTTTCAGACCGGCGGGTATCTTTCCGAAGAATCGGCGCGGCTCTACGACGTGCAGGTCGAGACGCTGTTTCGCGGTTCGGCCTCTGCAATGCGGCGGCAGGCTCTCGGGCCCATTGCCGATTTTATGCGGGGACGGGATCAGCGACAGGTGAGGCTTTTGGATATTGGCTGCGGCACGGGGCGGTTTCTGCGCGAGGTGCGCCGTGCCTATCCCGCTATGGAGCTGACCGGGCTTGATCTCTCGCGGCCGTATTTGGCGGAGGCGGAACGGCATTTCGAAGGGCTTAGGCCGGCTGCGTGGCTTGAGGCGAATGCGGAAGCCGTCCCGCTCACTGATAAAAGTCAGGATATCGTGACGACAGTATTTCTATTTCACGAGCTCCCACCGGATGTCCGACGGGTCGTGATCGCGGAGATGACGCGGGTCTTGAAGCCTGGAGGGTTGCTCGTATTCATCGACAGTCTGCAACTGGGCGACCGTGACGGGGGATGGGACGGCTTTCTGGAGGGATTTCCCGAGCGGTTTCATGAGCCCTACTATCGTCACTACCTGATCGACAATCTGGACGGTGCATTTGCGGATGCTGGACTGGCGGCAGCTGCGACATGGCCCAGCTTTCTCTCAAAGGTCATGGTGCGACGGAAGAATCGCCGTGCTCACGTCACTCCAACGCCCGCATTTTCGGCGGCTGCCCCAAGTACACAACAAACTGGTCAGTCAAACTCCCACCAGCATCGTTGAGTACCTTTCTCAATGGGTTTGAACGATACTTGGGTCCCGGATGGCGCAGAGGTTGGTTGGCTTTCTTCCGGCTCTGTCCGCTTACGCAAGGTGCGCTTCAGGACGCCGGCCATATGTTTCAGAGTATTCGGGCTATCGACGAAGTAGCTATGTTCCATTGTTCCTAGGCCCCAAAAGTCGCACATGCCGGAGTCGGTGGTGGCGTCATAGTACGCCAGTCCCGGCAGCTCTATTCCGCTCGCGCCCCCGATCAGGCCGAGCCGCTCGGCGCCGCGAATCTTGCTGGAGAAAAGCAAGGCTTTGTCTTTCTCGGAGCCGTAGATGGATATCCCTTCGGCTAGAGCCGTTGTTTCCCTGATCTTGGCCGCGAACACGTCTGTCGAAAGATCTGGTGCGGCGAATACAACCTGGCCGAGACGGATGTCGTCGCGCGAGAAGAAGACGTCGCGCAAGTCACCCAGTGATCTCAGGAGCATTTGCGAGCCCATCGAATGGGCAACGAGATCCAGTCTCTGTACCTCGGGATCGCGCAGGATTGCGCGCAGGAAGCCGGACAACTGAAGCTCTGATCTCTCCGCGCTGTCCATGTCCCACAGATAGCTTGGCCACCAGCCGGCCGACGGCCAACTGAAGAGAAAGACCCTTCCTCTGTACCCGGTCGTCACCGCGATCTGAGCGGCTCGCAGGAGGGCATATTCAAACGGCGTGTTGTAACCGTGGACGAAGACGAGTGCGCGGGTCTCGTCATTGTAGAGCCATCGCTCCCGATCCTCGAACACAACTTCGTAGGCGCTCTTTGCAACATCAATGTTGGCTAGTGGCTTCGACTTGACGACAGAAAAAGTTGGTGTGTCTGGAACACTACCTGCATCTGATACGCCGGCAACTTTAGGCGGGTCGCCAAAAGAGATCTTTGGGTTTTCGGATTTTGGCACGGCAACAGACGCGCAACCGACCCGTAGGGTGTTGTTCTCGTCGCTCGAGGATGTGAACCAATTCTGCGGAAGTTCCCCGGCTCCAAGCGCGTCACCATTTGTGGCCCGGTTGGTTGCAAAGATGATCCGCACGGTTGTCGCGTCGGGACGCCGATCCGGCTCGACGTAGCACCCGCCCACCGAAACTCTGCTCCACCGGCTCTTTTCCTCAAACTCGGATCCGGTGATCACGGCTAGCGTTCGCATGGCATGTTGCCAGGACCAATGATCGAGAAGAGTGGCAGTCGCAGCTTTCAGTGCAGCGGGCTCTAGCTCCATAAGGGCTAGTAACTCGGCCTGTCTTTCATCGGAAATCTCACGATCTTTCATCCAAATTGAAAGCGCTGCGCGACGGGCCGCGGGGTCGGGCGTGTCCAAGATTTCAGCAGGGGGCGTCCAATAGTCGATGAGAGGACGCAGAAAGTCGGGCGTCTTCCAGTCTTGCGGAGGAGTGCTCAAGTAACTGATGTAGAAGCCGTAGACCTTGTCGCCGGATGCAAATGCCAGCTTGTGCTGATTTCTCTGTCGCGGGGCAAGTGCGCCACTGGGGTCGGAGGGTATCGCATCCGTGAGCTCGACAAGGAAATCGTGATCGGTGTGGGTGACGAGGCCGATGTTGGCGTCCCTAGCTTTGAGAAGAATGTCTCGCAGCATTTCGAAGGGGGGATTTTTGCGAAGCTGAAACTTGAACGCGTACACCAGGACGTTTTCGGGTGTGGACCGGTAATAGTGTTCGGTGTCTCCGCTCTCGCTTGTCTTAGACGTGATCAGGCGCGGAACCAGTAGCCTTGTGCCGTGGGGGCCGTCCAGTTCAGCGATGTCGAACAGGCTTCGGAATGATGTTCCCATATCCAGAATGCGTTGGCTCTCGGCGAGGGCGAGTTCTTTGGTTGACGTGTCTCTCGTTCCATAGATCGCGCCCCACAGTTTCAGCGCTCTCCGGATGTCTTTGTTCTTGGCTAAATTCGGCCGCTTGTTCAGTGCGCCTGCAGCCACGAGCCCGAATTGCAGCTCTCGATCGACCGGCACGGTCCGCATCAAGCGCGAGTCGGCTGCGGCAGAAGTTCCAGCGACGGCGACCATAGCCAAGCTGAGGAAGAACTCCACAAGGCGCTTGATCGACATACAGCAACTCAACATGATGACCCCGCTGAAATCACAAATAGGATATTGCTTCGACTTTTGCGGACGTTAGGCTCAAAGCATGCCGCGATCGGTAATGGGGTGGTGGGCGCTAACTGCTACTTCAGTTGTCGATCGATGGGCTGGTTCTGGCAACTTCCTAGTTTGGCTCGGCGGACGCAAAGCAATCAAGCCAGGAAGTTGTGTCGATTGAAAGTTCGCTGGTTGGCGGCTCCAAACCTGGCCGAAATCGCGTTCAATCGTTCTGTGCGATCGAGCATAGGAATCAATGATTTCGGTAGCTTCGTCTGTTCGGCCTACTCGGTGCAGTGCTCGACCATCGACATCGTCCGATGCCCGGTTATGGCGGCAATCTCTTTGCTCGCGGCGCTGGCCTCGGCCAGTCCCTTGGCTGTCGTATTCCGCAGTTTATGAAATGCAGGTGTTCGAGCGTTGGCCTGCCCCTCATCGCGATACTAGGGATTAAGTGAGAGCCCGGCCGCTTGCAGCCAGCATCAGGGATGACCGTCGACGCGGAATTGCATCATGAAGTAAGGCGGCAGGCAGGCGCCGCTGGTGCTGTCCTTTGTGACGACGCAGATGTAGTCGTCGCGACATGGGTTGGCGCTGTCACACTCGCGTAGGCCCACTAGGTCGGTGTGGCGGTCGGTAAAGCACGTTTTGAAGTTGGCCACAGTAGCCAGGCACTTGTTGAAATCTTGGCCAGCGTGGCGGGCGCAAATGGAGCTTGCTGGAAAGCGGCCTTGGCACGACTTCTGGTAGATCATGCCGCCGAAGAAACCGCCCGCCTGCGGCGCTGCCCTTTGCCGGCTGCCATTGATGGCCAGATGCGGTGGTGTCAACAGTTTTCCTGGTGCCGGTTTGAGGCGCGCATAGGTATCGCTGCCAAAACTTTTGCTCTGAATTGCGCCATATTCCGCGACGTCGCCGGTGCCGAAGCGGCCTTTCGTCATGCAAACGCCGAGGCCGGGCTGCTTGGGGTTGTCGTGTGGCGTGACGCACGTGAGCCCGCTTGTGCAAGTCCAAGCTTTGAAACTTGGATCGTTGGCCCGATTGGCATAGCAGGTGGCCCCCCACCCATTGAGAAATCCGGTGCCGATGATGCTGAAGCGCGGCGCACTCGTGCGTTCGGTAGCCAGGGAGCGGCGAGGGCGCAACGAGAAGCCGCGCGCCCAATCCGGCTCATTGCCAGCGGCCAGCGCCTCGAGCACCCTGCGGCGGCGCGGGGCGTCGCCGTAGAAATGAGCGGATGCAGGAACGAAGATCGCGTTTTCTGGGAGATGACGTTTGCTGGCAGCGGAATCGATCCCCATGAAGTGAAAACCACCAATGGCACGGGATTGGTGGCATCCCACGCAACCCGCATCATCGAAGCGCATGCGAAATCCATCGGGTGAGGAGATGTTTTTCAGTCTGCCGGAAGGCTCATCGGCGGTGGCGATCGCAGCGGCGAGTTCAGCATCGGTGAGCAAACCGTAGAAGGTTCGATTGCCGGAGCGGGCATGGCCCCCGGGGGCGAATGAGCGGCCATTGATGGCGCGGAACTCTTTAGGAATTTCGATGGTACCGGCATCGAGGGCGCGCACGTCTTCGGGGTCAAGCAGCCAGGATTTGAAGCGGGCGAGGAGGTTTGGATTGGCCATGAGCCGGTCGCGATCAACCATGTTTTCCATGGCGGTTTCGCGGAAAACCGGTTTGGCGTCCGCGGTCCCTGGGCTTGCTGGAATGTAGTTGAAGACTTTCAGCACATACTCCGCGTGGCCGCCGAATTCCGAAATGCTGGCGGCAGGCCGGCGCAGCGATTGGAAGTTCGTTTCGATGCGGTCGATGTGCGCTGGAGATGCGCCATGCAAATGGCCGCTTGGTCCCAAAAGATAGTCAACAGCCGGCGCTCCGCGCAGCGCGCTCTCGCCCGCGCCAATCCACTTCTGCGCTAGATCGCGGCAGGTGACAGCCTCCTGCGGCAGCTTGGAGTGCAGGACGAGGTTGAGTGTCATAGGCAGGCGCGAGCGGGCCAATCCGTTGCTTGTCTGGCGTATATATTCGAGGCGATAGATGAGGCGGATTTCCCACATTTGTCGGGCTGTCGGTATGTGCGGTCCAGCCTCTGCACGATGCCGACAAGGGGAAAGCGGGCGTCGCGGGCTGATAGGAATGTCGTATCGAACAAGCGCTTGTGGTTGAAGGCCATGCCGACGCCGGCGCCAGGGTTGGCGCGCTTCGTTGTGGCCATTTCGCGCTCGACGACGCGGAAAACGTCCTGCATTTGGGGAATGGCGGAGAGCGCCGCGTTGTTGGCGGGCGTTACGGTAGCACCACTTTGCCAGCCGGGTTTGAGCAACGCATCAAGGGCCAAGCCCTTCTTTTCCAACTGCTCGAGAATGTCGGGATCCGTAATCGCCAATCCGGCTTCGAGTTTGGCGCTTGATGCGACACCAGCTGGGGCACAAAATCCATAGAACACCGCGAGAGCTAATGTGTATAAAATCTTTCGCTGCATACAGACCCCGAACCGAACCAAAGAAGCCGAGATACAAAGTAAGTTGGGAACCAACGAACGACCAATGACTATTCCAAAACAAGGACGATAGCCACGCTAGTGGATCTCCAGGTTAGTGGGACATATGGGATTGTATTTTGGGCTCCATCACCTAGGCGAAGTCAATCGGTCGCTTATGGCCCGTCGCGTTTGCAGCTCGACGGTCGGTTTCGGACCATTGCGGTAATCGCCAGTGGTGCGCTTCTTCGCTGGCCATGTTGCTCGCCACGACCAGCATCCGCTGATCGAGTATCAGCGGTCGTGCTCGTTTGAGCGATGCTCCTTGGCTCTGGATCATTGTTTCCAAGGGCGCTCTACCGCCGGCTTTGGCGAAGAGCGGTGCAGTCTTTGGTGATGCGGACTTGCGCAATCGTGGGGTTCGCTGCAACCAGCGCGACTTGCCAATTCAAAACTTCTGCGTGTAATTTTCGATGACCAAGCTAGATCCGATTTGAACCTACTGCGAAAAAGGCCAACGATATCAGTCGCCGCCAGAAGACGACGGTAAAGCCTTTGCGGCTAAGTTATTGTTGTTATCCGAATTGGAATGCGCGTCGTGGTTGCGGGGGCGCGATGCCACCGAGACGTGATTTGCAGAGTCTGAGCTTGTTGCTCTTCGGGATCTGTCGATCTAACTGACCAGTTTGGGTGAAGCCGCACGGGGAGCCCGCTGGTAAACACTCAGCGCAAAACAACTTCGT
This sequence comes from Hyphomicrobium sp. 12-62-95, assembly GCA_002279935.1. Lineage (GTDB taxonomy): Bacteria > Pseudomonadota > Alphaproteobacteria > Rhizobiales > Hyphomicrobiaceae > JAGVSR01. Next base: position 13,486 of record NCCZ01000016.1, read on the forward strand.
CGCTGTGCCGCCCATGGTCTCTACGACGTCGATATGGCCGCGCCGTTGAAGTGTCGGTGAGGGAACAAAATCTAGGGCACTGTGTTGCAATAGAAGTTCAACTGGAGGCCTTCCAATGCGTATCGCAACGTATATTGCCACACTGCCGATGATGACTTCATTGGCGTTTGCCCAGCAGCCTGGTCAGCAGACAGCAGACGACCAAGCCATTCCCGCTCTGATGTTCTTCACTCTGTTCGCAGCTTTGGCGATCGGTGTCGGCGGCCTCATGTGGTTTTTGCGCAAACGGTCAAATAGGGATGCCATGAAAGGGTCCACGGACGATCAGCGCCCTATGCATTGACTAGCATCTACCTAATGAGCTTGCGTATCGCCGGCTCCAAGGGCCGTTCGGCATCACAATAGTCCGCCCAAGGCTTTGATCGGCGTAAAAGACCAGCGGCCGAATACAAAGTGTATTTTTGCGGATCGATCCCCCGCCGCAACGTGGTCCATGCAATCGGCATGGAGACCGGTGCGCCTGGGCGTGCACGTGGCGATAAGGGAGCGACCGCCGTCGACATCAGGTCATTACGCAAATAGTCGAGAAAGATGCGGCCGGGCCGCAGCGCCTTCGTCATCTTGATAAGAAACTTGTCGGGGCTGTCATTCGCCATCTGGGCGCAGACTGCTTGGGCAAATGTCTTCGCCTCCGGCCACCTCAACTTCGTTTTAGCCACGCTGATGGGCGTCACGACATGGAGCCCTTTCCCACCCGTCGTCTTGCAAAAGCAGATCAGCCCAAAACCCTCCAAACGGTCCTTGATCTCCCGAGCGGCTTCGATGACAGCGTCGAAAGAAACGTCAGATGCCGGGTCCAGATCGAAAACCAAGCGGCCGGGCTTGTCCGGATCGCCCGGTGCGCAGTTCCAGGGATGAAATTCCACGCCACCGCTCTGCGCTGCCGCAACCAATGCCTCCACATCGTCGAATTGCAAATAGGGCTGGCGGTCGCCCGATACCGTTACGCGACCGATGAGGGGGGACATGCCTGCCATCGGATGCCTTTGAAAAAAGGTTTGGGCCTCGATGCCGTCAGGGGCTCTAATGATGGAACATGGCCGCCCGCGCAAATGATCGATCATCCAAGACCCCACGGACTCGAGATATTCGGCCAGATCGCGCTTGGTAGCAGGTCCCGTGGAATTGCTTTCGGGCCACATCACCTTGTCGGGATGCGAAATGATCGTCCCCATGACGACGGCCTTGCGGCTTGCATTCGATTTTTTCATGGGTGCTGGCCTTGATAACGACAACGATTTGGCGATCGTCGAAGGGACGTCCACACGCACGTGCGTTGCTGGCTTGTCGGCGCGGAGACCTTTGAACGACGCCTGACGCACCATGCCGTTCGCGGTCCAGCCCGCAAAATGAATTTCAGCGACAAGCTTGGGCTTCACCCACGTCACATCCGGAGCGCGCTTTGGCGCTTCACTACCAGAAAATGGACTTTTGTCGGTGGTCAACGCATTCAGCTTTTTGAGAAGCGCAGCCGCGTTTTGAGCGTTGAAGCCGGTGCCGACGCGGCCCGCGTAGCGAAGTGCGCCGTTCTCGTACACACCAACCAGCAACGCGCGAATAACATTATTTTTTCCGCTCCAGCCACCAATCACAACTTCCTGACCGTTCCGGCACTTGGCCTTAGCCCAGGCTCCGGTCCGTCCTGAGGTATAAGGCGCCTGCGCGCGTTTGGAGACAATGCCTTCAAGAGCCATCCGGCAGGCCGACTGATAAACCGCATCCCCCGGTTCACTGACATGTTCGACGAAGCGAACATTATTTGGCAGCTTACCACCCTGCAAAATCAACGCGTGAAGATGCTCTTTGCGCACCGTGAGAGGCATCGATCGCAGATCATTCCCGCCCGCGAATAGAACGTCGAACGCACAATAGATGAGTGCGTTCGCGCGACCGGTGGAGAGCGCGGCTTGCAGAGCGGCAAAATCCGGCGATCCATTCTCATCGACCGCAACGACTTCACCATCGATGAGAGCGTCGGGGAGCGTGCTGGCGGATTGAGCAATCGAAGCGAACTTAGCCGTCCAATCAAGTCCGGTGCGCGTGCGCAATGTCGCCTCACCGTCAACGATCCGAAGTTGAACCCGGTAGCCATCGAATTTGATTTCGTGGAGCCAGTCGTCGCCGGTGGGAGGCCGAGACACGGTCTTGCAAAGCTGAGGTTCAATAAACTGAGGTATGGACGCCGGTTTGTCCTTTCGGGAACCCGCGGTTCGCCTTTTCGGAGCCGTAGCCTTCTTCAGCGCTGGAATAGCCGCCTCTGCGGTGCCGGACTTTGCCCGTGACCGCCAGACCGCCCCGGCCGTCAACGGAACTTCGGCACGTGTGATGAACGGCGTAGCCGCCTTGCCCTTGCCGGCCGTGATCTGCTCCATCGTGCGGCCGGAAGCCGCCGAACGATCGTCATCCGTGACCGGTGGCGCACCGGCGCGATCGAAACCATCGTGATGTTTGATCAAAAGCCAATTGGTGCGGTTGCCCTTTTCGCGATCCCGGCGCAGGCGAACGAGCGCGAATGACCCCTCCAGCTTTTCGCCGGCAAGCGTGAACTTCAGCTCGCCGCTTTCAATGGCCTCGGCGGGCTCGACATCCGGCGCAGGTGACCAGAATCCGCGATCCCAGATCATGACGGTGCCCCCGCCGTATTGGCCTTTGGGAATCGTACCCTCGAAATCGCCGTAGTCGAGCGGATGGTCTTCCACCTCGACGGCCAGCCGCCTATCCGAGGGATCAAGCGACGGTCCCCTGGTCACCGCCCACGACTTGAAGACGCCGCCAACTTCGAGGCGCAGATCATAGTGAAGCCGGCGGGCGGCGTGCTTTTGAATGACGAAGCGGGGATGCGCCGCCGCGGCGATCCGGACTTTCCCGCTGGGCTCCTGGGATTTCTCGAAATCTCGCTTCTGCCGGTAGGAAATTAGTTTTTGCTTGGCCATCACAAGTTTCCCAATCATCTCAGATAACCAGCACCGCGGTGTATTGCCCGGCGCACCGCCGCAGCATCGCGCACCATGAGTTCACTGAACAAAATTTCGAAAGTTCGGTTCCGCCACGAAGGAACATTCGGGGGATCGCAAAGTTCTCGCCCTACGGTACGAAATGGCCGGGATCCCAGAACAACATAAGGATGAGTGCGTCATGAAAACGCTCAAGGACTTGTTCGTTCACACGCTGCAGGATGTCTACTACGCCGAGCAGCAGATCGTCGAAGCGTTGCCTAAGATGATTGAAAAGGCGGAAGCCAACGAGCTGCGCAACGTTCTTAAGGCGCATCTCGCCGAGACCCAGACGCAGGTTGAGCGGCTTGAAGCCGTCTTCGAAATGATCGACGAAGAGCCCGCCACCGAGATCTGCGAGGGCGTCGATGGACTTATCGAAGAAGCCGAAGAGCTGATGGATGAGGTGGACGACAGGTCGGTTCTCGATGCTGGCATCGTGGCGAGCGGCCAAGCCGTCGAGCATTACGAAATAGCCCGTTATGGCACGTTGGCCGCGTGGGCTGCGCAGTTGGGCCTCACCGAAGCCAAAGACCTTTTGGAAGAGACGCTCGAGGAAGAAAAGCGGGCTGACCGGCTGCTGTCGGAAATCGCAGTGCAAAATATCAATCGCCAGGCCGCCTAACCCGCGGCACGGAAGAGTGGGGCCGCCCGGAGTTCCAGGCGGCCCTTTTTCTATGTCAGCGGCGGGCTTCCTTCTTGGTGTACCCCGACGACTTTGCTTTTGCGGTGCTCCTCGCCCGTGATTTTGGTTTCCGCGTTGTTTTCGCCGTGCGCACCGATTTCGGCTTGCCGCCCTCCTGCTCGAGACTTTTACGCAACACGTCGACCAGATTGATGATGTTGGACGGCCGGCTGTCCTCCTGACGCATAACGGGCAGCGCCTTAGTCTTTCCGGTGAGCAAATCAGCCAACCGCTCTTCGTACCGGTCCTTGTAGGCCGCGATATCGAAATCCTTCAGCTTCTGTTTCATGATGTGGCTTGCAAGCTGCATCAGCTCGGCATCAGGCTTCAAATCTTCAATCTCTTCGAAAGCAGCCTTGGCATCGCGCACCTCGTCCTCGAAATGCAACGTCGTCGCCAAAATACCGTTCTCGAACGGCTCCAGCAGGACGATCCGTTCGCGCCGCGCGAGCACCGTTCTGCTGAGCGCGACGAGTTCGCCACTTTTCATACTGTCTCGAATGACGGCGAATGCTTCCTGGGCGACGCGGCCGTCGGGCACCAGATAATAGGGCGTGTCGCGCAGACGCATGTCCACGTCGGACACTTTGGCAAAACTGTCTATATCGATCGTATGAGTGGATTCGAGCGGCACCTTTTCCAATTCGTCCTTCTCGACGATGACGTGTTCGCCCTTGGCGATCTCGTATCCCTTGACTTGATCTTCCGTCTCTACCACGTCGCCCGTTTCTGAATCGATGAACTGCCGGCTGACCCGGTGCCCCGTCGCGCGGTTGAGCGTGTGAAACCGCGTTCGGTAGGATGATGTGAGCGCAGGGTAGAGATTGACTGCGCAAGATACGAGGGACAGCTTCAGATATCCCTTCCATTGAGGGCGAGGTGCCATGGGTACGCTCCTAACAAAAATGGCGGGCCGTTGTGCGACGGCCCGCCGGATCCACATGCGTTAGACGACTGATCCAGCGCTCTTGCGCGAGCCGCTTCCGGAACTGCCCGAAGAACTCGTGCTGGAGCCTGAAGTTCCCGCACCGGCCGACCCGCCCGAACCAGACCCGCCGTCCCCAGAACGCGCGCCACTACCGGACGACCGGTTCTTGCGCCACGTATTGTATTCGTCCGCAAACTTTTGCCGGCGCTCGTTGAGCCACGCGTCATACTCATCATCGAGCGACCGCAATTGTTCATCACGCCAATGACGATAATCAGGATCGTAGTTGCGTTGATTGTGCTCGCTCATCTGCTCAGTCATCCAATTGCTGTCCCGCTGCTCGCCACGCGAACCCGACCCGCGCTGGTTGGACGACCACTCCTCATAGTCGGATCCGCCGGTGCTACCACCGCTGCCTCCCCAACCACCTCGGCCCGATTCGAATCCACCGGAGCGGCTTCCGGTCGGCCGGCCGTGCTGACCATATCCACCCTGACCATAGCCGCCACCACCGAACGGACTTCTCTGCTCCCTCCATCCACTTTCGCCCGATCCATATCCGCCTTGCTGGCCCCCATAGCCAAAGCCTTCGCCTTGCTGGCTTCCACCTTGTTGGCCGTAACCGCCGCCGAAGCCGAATTCGGATCTTCCGCCCTCGCGGCCGAAGCCACTTGCACCCCCAGATGCGTCTTCCATTTCTTGCTGACGGCCCCGCTGTCCGTAGTCGTGCTGCTGACCCCCCTCACGTCCCCACTGCCCGCCCATGTCATCGTCATACTCGCGATAGTCGCGCGCCGACCGACTGCGACGGCGATTGCCTCCGGATTGATGTGCCATTTGATCACTCCATCGTCGAATAAGCTGCCAAGAGGCAGCGGGCCAAAACACCGGCCCGGGCCACTTGTTCCACTTGTTCGACTGGTCAAAGGCCGCGTGCCACGCCACGTCGATAGAGCGGCATGATCATCAATAGCGGGCCATGGTTTTGTACTTGCAGCGCCAGCGCGCCATGCCCCATCACGGCATGACGCCGCATATCGCCGGCACGTCACTCTCCGCGCAGGCCCGCTACGCGGCAGGCGTTCGCGAAATTCTGGAGTGTTGGTTTACTAAGCAGCCGATCCGGCCCGAATACCTCACTGTCGAGGGAGGCAAGCTGGCCGGCACGGGCGCGCAGTCCTACAAACCAGGAGATGCCACAAAGGGGTCACAGGAGGCGGCGCGGAATTGACCCAATAAGCCGCACGCCGCCTAATAGAAGCTCTACCGGGACCGGACGCTCGACGGCGACCGGCCCCGGCTGCACAGGCAGTCATGCGACTGCCCCCAGTGTTTTGGCGGCGCTGAATACTAGTTTGATCCCGACGAGCCGGTCGAAGATCCGCTGCCCGATGAACTTCTGACGAGGCCCTTGTTGCAAGCCGCCATCCACTCATTTTGATCGATCGTGTTGTCGCCGTCCGGATTTGCGGCCTTGAAATCGCTCACGTACGGAGCGGCTTGAGCCTGGGTCAGACTGGCGGCGCCAGAGGGGTTTGCACGCTGCCACACATTCGTGCATTCACTCTGGCTCAGCTTCACGCCACCAGCCGGGGACGGATTTGCCGGGCTTGTGGTCTGGGCGAATGCACCAGATGTTGCGAAAGTGATAGCAGCAATGGCGGTAAGAGCGGTGTACTTCATGGGGAGTTCCTCCTAATTTATCTCACGTTTCGTGGTGAGTGTGCTCTGTTTCAGGCACACGTTGGCCAACGCATCGGGCGCCGCACCGTTCCGACAATTCATTTGAATAGCGATCTTGAGTGATCCATCCTTGGACTTATTGTAGTTCGTTGGCATGCTGGGGTGGGGGATGACGAAGAGAGGGGACGCGCGCTGCTCGCGAGCGCACATCATCAGGACACGTGACGTAGCAGTTTTACTAATTATCGCCACGACCCTTAGCCTTGCTCAGGGCGCTTCAGCGTCTTCGAAGATGCTGGGTGCGTTTGGCCCGGAAGGTAACAGGATGCGTGAGCAGCTGTGGCTCGTTCCAAGTGGTGATCCAGCCATTCCACTCCGCGCTACGGTGTTCCGCCCACATGATGCAGTTCCCCAGCGACGAAAACTTGTGGTTATCAATCATGGCACTGATGAAGCGACCCGAGAGGCCGTTTCACTACCGGTTTACTACTGGCTTTCCCGCTGGTTTATCGAACGAGGGTTCGTCGTAATCATTCCGCAACGGCGCGGACATGGAGCCACCGGTGGCGATCTCGTTGAATCTGTAGGCACTTGCGAGACGGCCGACCACTATACGTCCGGTCAAATTGCGGCCGACGATATCGCTTCCACGATCGACTTTATGACTCGGCAAGACTTCGTAGCCTCCCGGGATGTCGTTGTGGTGGGCATTTCAACAGGCGCATGGGCCTCACTTGCGCTTGCCTCACGCAATTTGCAGTCAGTTGGATCGATTGTGAACTTTGCAGGTGGACGCGGCGGGCATGCTTACGGCCGCGTCAATGAAATCTGCAATTTTGATGGGTTGCGTGCAGCATCGTACCTATACGGCAAGACGGCGCGCCATCCGAGTATTTGGCTGTACGCCGAAAATGACAGTTATTTTGGCCCTGAGATCGTGCTTGCACTGGCAAGCGAATGGAAGCGTGCAGATGGCAACGTGGAAGCGCATATCTTTCCGGCTCTGGAGAAGGATGGTCACACAATCGTCGACGACCGCGGCAATTGGATTATATGGGGCGCTGTTTTAGAAGAGTTTTTAGGTCGCCACAGCATTGACCTAGAGACTGAGATAGCTTCGCGGGACGAAACACCTCGTGAGGCGTCGACCCGTTAGGCAGTCACGAAAGTTAGACAGGGGTTTCGCATCGGCATGAGGACCGCTTGGGGTCAGACTCGGCTGTTCTGGCACCTCTCGATCCGACCGCATAGGCACTCTTTGCGGACGTCGAGCTAGCTTCTGCGGTCCACTTTCCGATAACCAGTTTGGACGTCTGCAAATTGGATGTTGCGTCGTTGGGCGGCACAATATGGTTTGCCTCCGCGCTAACGGCTATTTCTGCAATGCTGTCGGCCGCTCGAGTTTAACACTGCCCTATCACTGAGCTGGGATGTAGAGCTATTTCGTGTCGGCCTCCGCTTGGCGTCGGCGAGTTCGGGGCAATGTCGTCCATCAACTCGGGTTTGGCGCTGCCACGCCAACGGGAGTCTACAGGGCAGAAAGAAGCCATGTTGCCCACTGTTTCGCCGGCTTCTGTCTTTTGGCCGCAAGGGCATAGTTCGAGCAGGCATATGGAGAGCTCCGCGACTAGACAGCGTCTGCCGTACACAACTGGATTTCTTCGAAGTGCTTTCGTGCGGTTCGTCTTCGGCAGCCCCCCTCAAACTTCTCTCATCGCAATGATTAGGGAGGTCAAGATGAACGTTCAAAAATCAATTGGTAAGCGTATCCGAAGAAGTGGAGCTGAGTATCAATCCCATTGAATCGGCTCCAATCCGACGCTCGTGCCGCATATGCCTCAAAGGATCGTCTGACGGTGAACAGAAAGATCCAGAGCATGCTCGAGGCGATTGAGCAGGGCATCATCACGCCGTCGACTAAGGAAGGGGTCCAGGCTCTTGAGCGCGAGAAAGAGGAACTGATGCAAGTCAAGGTTCCCCGCCGATGCCGGCCATCCATCCGAACCTTGCCCAGCTATACAGTGACAAGGTTTCACAGCTAGAGAAAGAGCTGGACGACCCAGCTGTCGGGGCGGATGCCAAATCGATATTGAGATCCATGATCCAAACGATCATCATAAGCCCTGGTCCAGAGCGAGGACAGGTTGAACTTGAACTGCATGGAGAGTTTGCAGCGCTGCTGGCACTCTGTCAGGGCGGGCCAAAGGCTCAGGCAAATCGAAATTTAAGTCTCGTGGTTGCGGGGGCAGGATTTGAACCTACGACCTTCAGGTTATGAGCCTGACGAGCTACCGGGCTGCTCCACCCCGCGATACCGACGGAGCCGAGACGAGACGTGATCGTAATTGTGATCAGGGTCGTCTGGGAGAAACGGCGTGGCCCCGATAGCCACTGCCGATAGAAAAGCCGCCCTGGTGGGCGGCTCGTGGGGGTCGTATAGCACGTTTTTCGGCGCTGTGAAGGCCGGTTTGCAAGACAGGGCGCGACAGTTGAGCTGTTGCCGTGTTTTCGGGGGAAAAGGCTGCGCCGGGAGCCGTCAGACGCGGCTTTTCGGCGCTGGCCGGCTGGGTTAGAACAGCCGTGATCGGCCGAACCAACGGCGCGATTTTCCGTACCCCTGAAAGGCGGTTGCCTTCTCAGCGGCCGGAGCATCTCGGGACCAAGCAGACAATGGCGAAAGACGTAGCGGGCGCACATGCCAGGGGCCGGCCTCAGCCGGCGCCGCAGCGCTTGGAGGAGGCGTTCGTCCTCTTAGACAACAGCTCGGGGCGGGGTCCGCCGTCGCAACTCTATACATCGCCGAAGGAGATTATCGTTGCGGAGGTCCCCGAGGAGGTGGAGGGGGCGTTTGCGCGGCTGGAGGCGGCGCGCAAGGCGGGGCTTCACGCGGCGGGCTTTTTTTCGTTTGAGCTGGGGTATGTGCTGGAGCCGAAGTTGGCGCCGTTGTTGCCGGCGGAGCGGAAGGTGCCGTTGTTGTGGTTCGGGATCTATGAGGCGCCGAAGCTGCTGACGGAAGCCGAGGTCGACCATTGGCTATCCTCGCACACGAAGAGCGGGAGCTACCAGTTCAGCAACGTGTCGCGGGCGTGGTCGAAGGAGGAGTACGTCGCGCGCTTTGAGAGGGTGCAGGAGAAGATCCGGGCCGGGGATATCTATCAGCTCAATTTAACCTTCAAGGCACGGTTCCGGCTCTCGGGCTCGCCGCTGACGTTTTATCGCGATCTTAGGCAGCGTCAGCGTGTGGCGTACGGCGGGATCGTGGACACCGGCGAAGTGACGGTGCTGACGGCAAGCCCTGAATTGTTCGTCGAAATGAAGGGGCGGACGATCGAAACGCGGCCGATGAAGGGTACGTCGCCGCGCGGAGGGACGCCGGAGGCTGATGCACAGGCGCGGCATGTGCTGGCGACGGATGTGAAGCAGCGGGCCGAAAACCTGATGATCGTCGATCTGATGCGCAACGACATCGGGCGCATGTCCGAGATCGGCAGCGTGCACGTGACGGACCTGTTCACGGTCGAAACCTACCGGACCTTACATCAGATGACGTCGGGTGTGCGCGCAACACTGCTTGAGGGTGTGACGCTGCACGACCTGTGGCGCGCGATCTTTCCGCCGGGCTCGGTGATCGGGGCGCCGAAGATCCGCGCGCAGGAGCTGATCGCCGAATACGAGACCGAACCGCGCGGCGTCTATTGCGGAGCGATCGGGTCGATCGCGCCGGACGGGCAAGCGCTGTTCAACGTGGCCATCCGCTCGCCGATCATCTTCCGCGACGGATCGGGCGAAATGGGAATCGGATCCGGCGTCGTTTACGACAGCGTGGGCGCGAAAGAGTACGACGAGTGCCTTTTGAAGATGAAGTTCCTGACCGACCCGCCAAAGACGTTCGAGCTCATCGAGACGCTGCTGTGGGAGCGCGACAAAGGCTTTTGGCTCATCGAACGGCATTTTGAGCGGCTGGCCGCGTCGGCGCGGTATTTCTCATTCAAGTTCGATGAGGCGGCGGCGCGAACGGCGCTGGAGCGGGAGGCGGCCTCGGCGGGGCGCGAGCAGCCGCGACTGCGCGTGCGTCTGCTGCTGGCCGAGGATGGCCGGGTGACGGTGACGTCGGCGCCAATGCCGGCACCGGGGCCGGATGCGGTGATGCGCTATGTCGTGTCGCCGACGCGGCTCGACAGTTCCGATGCGTTTCTGTTTCACAAGACGACGCGGCGCGAACTCTACGATCAGGAGTGGAAGCACTACTCCGACACCGTGGGCGCGGACGAAGTCATCTATCTCAACGAACGCGGCGAACTGGCCGAGGGTAGCCGGACGAACATCTTCGTCGACCGCGGCGATGGAGTACTCGTCACCCCGCCGCTGCCAGCGGGATTGCTGCCGGGTGTGCTGCGGGCGGAGCTATTGGCGAGCGGCCGTGCGGTCGAGGGGATTTTGTCGCTCGACGATCTGGGCGGCGGTAAGGCCGTTTATCTGGGCAATTCGGTACGCGGGTTGTTGAAAGCGGCGCCCTTGGGATAAGGGCCGGTCGCGTCGGCTCGTTCGGCCGACCTAATTCGATTGCGCAGGCGGCGGTACGGCCGTGGGTACGGCTGCGATTTCCGTCTCACCGTGCGAAGCTAGAAACATCGCGATTGCAGCCAGCGTGATCGCACTGGCAAGCAGGATCTCGCGCGTAAATTTACGGACGCGATTGGCGGGGCGAGGTGTGACGATGCTTGGCTTCATGGCAGCATTAGTGGCGCGAACTTTTTCGGCCAACCAGATTGCTGTCTGTCGCGCGACAGTAGCGCACACATGTCTTTGAAAGGGTGCAAAGAATCATGCTGCACCGCAGCATTATCTTTGCGAACGGACGCTGTGTCGTCTGCCTGTCATCTGCCGGGCTAGAGGCCGCGCATCGTGCAGCCGAGGATGAGGACGAATTGCGCCAAGAGCAGCGCCCAGAATCCGTTGTCGCCGGAGAGACCGGGGACCTCTGCCTTGAAGAAGATTGTGAACAGGACTGCCACCGTCAGGATCACGGAGATCATGAATGTCAGAATGCCTGGTGCCTTCAGTCCCATTTTCGTCTCCCCTTGTGGCCGGACCCTTAGCGCCTTTGCCATTGTCGCCCCCACGGCCAATCAAAATGCTGCGGCGCTTATAGCAGCACTGCCGCGGGGCTGACACGGGCGGCGGAACAACACTGTGGAGGAAATTCACAGCTGGCAGATGACGCTGCGCGGGCGTTTGGACCGCGCGGGGTGCCCGGGGCTCACGTTCCGAGGGGTTTAGGTGCCGGAGGGGGGCCATTTTTCCCGACTTCTGATCCGGCACCTGGTCCGGAGCGGTCGGGCCGTGGCCCGCGGAAGAGGCGGCGAACAATCAAAAGTAGAATGAGGGCGGCCAGTCCGGTGAGGACGATCAAGATGGGGTGCCGGTGCCAGAGAATCTCGGGGTGGATTTGGCGCTCCCATGCAAGTCGAACATCGTTCTGCAGGGCCTCAGGAGTGTCCCCGTCGGTTGCGCGGAGCAAAATTTCGAGGGCCGCGCCTTGATCGCGGCTGGCGAGTACGGCGTCGCGGGCGCGCGGGCTGGTGAGGGCTTTGAGGGATGCGGGTTCGGCGGCAACGCGGTCAAGCAGGCGTTGGCGGGTGTCAGGGCCCAAGCCGGTCAGGTAGCCGGCGAAGACGAAAAGTTCGCCTTCATTTAGGCTGCGGGCGGCTGTGGTCAGCACGGTCTGGTCGAGATCGAACAGGAGGTCGCGCGTGGCCGGCGACAGCACCGCGAGCCGCTTGACGGCGACCGGGTCGTTGAGTGCGACGAGGCGCTCGAGGGATTGGGTCGTGAAGTCGGCCGGTTTCGTGCGCTGGAAGAGTTCAAATTCGAGGACTTTGTCGATGCGGGTGCCGGCGACCGCGCTCCAGGCCAACCCTTGTTCGAGTGAGCGGGTCTGGCGAGCGATCTCCATAGCCGGTTCTGGGAGCTTGTTCACCGCGAGGTCGAGCGTGCCGTCGCTGAGGCGGCGGAGCACTCCCGATTCGCCTTCGACGGGCATCAGGAGGCCGGTGACCTCATCCACGCGGGGCAAGGCTTCGGGCCGGACGCGATCGAGGAAGGCGCGGAAGTCTGGTTGTCTTTCGGCCAGATCGAGGACGATGGCGTGGGCGGCGCGGTACTCTTTCCAGATGTCGACGATCTTGTCGGAGGCGTGACGTGCAATCTCGACGACATGCTCACCGATCTGGCTGGAGATGGCCGCGGCAAGTTCCGTCTGCACACTCTTCTTGCTTTCGTCGGATTTGAGTTCGGTGGCGATGATCGGCAGCACGCCGAAGCGCAGATCCCAAACGTCCTTCGCGATAAGGACGAGACCGACGCCGCCGGCCACCACGGTGACAAGCCGGGACAGCACGCTACCGACGAGGCGGGTGCCGAGGCGGCCGGCCATGTTGCCAAGCTGGCGGCGCATGACGAGGATGGCGGCACCCGTGATGCCGCCTGCGGTCTGGTTGAGAACGCCGCCGGCCGTGACATCGCCGCGTGCGGTTTCGGAGCCGACTTCGAATTCCTTGCCTGCCGTGCCGGTGACGACGCCGGCTACCGTGGAGCCGTAGCGGGGGCCGAGAAATGCTTTCATGCATTCAATGGCCGGGCCGGCGGCATCGGACGTGGCCAGTTCGATGCGGCCGGCGATGCTGCGGCCGACGCCGGTGGCGAGGTCTTCGATCGCAGTCTTCATCCCGTCTGAGCGATAGACGCGTTCGGTTAGCGCGATCGTGAGTTCCTTGGCCTTGTTCTCGCTGCCGAGAGACTGCAACAGGCTACCCCAGCTCTGTTCGTCTTTGACGGTTTCGAAGGCTTTGTCGACTTCGCGATCCAAAACGGTGCCGACGCCGAGACGCCGCCATTCGTCGGCGACGGCGGCTGCGTAGTCGATCTCGGACGTGCCGCGCGTGAGGGTTGCGGTGGTGATATCGAGGACGGCCTTGCGGAAGTCGCCTTCGTTGGTCGTCTGACAGGCGGCGTAGTCACCGGCTGGGTTGGGCGGGGCGGCGAAGGCCGGGGCTATGCTGCCAGCGACCAGCGAGAAGACCGCCGTGACGGCGACCGCTTTGCGTCGTGTGATCAACGCCACTGCACTCCTGAAGCACGCCCGTCGCGGGCTCATCCTTAACGCGCGAGTATAACGTCTGTTGCGGCGGCTGATAGGCCAAGTTGATTGCGATCTGCGAAACACTTGGCCGCGCGGGACGTACGTCTCGATTCGGCCGGAGCGGCGCGCGTACCGCGCCGATCATCTGGTAGTCAAATGTTCAGCTTTCTGAGGAATGGTGCGAAGGTGCCGGGCGACAGGTGATTAACCTTTGCTGCAATGCGATGGGCCCGGGTGGCCCGGGCCGCGATATCATTGGCTGCAAATTTTGGGATGTAGGGGCTGGAAGCGCATGCGGGGGACTGAGAGACGGGCTGCCCGACCGGTGGCCGGTGCACCCCATCCACCGGGTCGCGCGGGCCGCAGACGCTGTGTGCAGCGCACGACAGGTCACGATTTGGCCCCACTCCGCCGCGATATGCGCCCCGCGCCGGGCAGATGGCCTAAAGACAAAGCTTTGAGCAAGGGTCTGATCTGGCCTGCTTTTTGCGGTCAAACCGGGCGGAAAACCCTGTCGGATGGCTGTTGCGGCACACTGACCTATCGTCAGACGCTTCAAGCCAAGCGACAACCATGTTCTCGAATTGCTGCGGCGCAGCAAACAAAGGTCCGTAACGGCGCCCGCCGGTGCGGAGGAAAGAGAAACGAACCGATCGGCGGTCCCTTCGGGAATGCCACCGGTGAGCGTCGGGCAGCGGCACTTTTACAGGATGTGCTTGGCTTTGACGCCGCGATCGGTTTAATTCGCTTTGTGCGGAGTGCGAGCAGTCGTGGCTAACCAAATGAAAGTAAAAGATAAGTTTACCGGTTTCCGGGGCAGCTTGGTCATTCCCGGCGGTCCGGTGGGCGTTTTGCTGGTGCATTCGCTGGGTGGGAACCCCATTGAACTGCGGTTCGTGGCGCAGGGTCTCGCGCGGCAGGGCTACACAGTTTACTGCCCCCTTCTTCCCGGTCTTGGCGGCGGCACGGACGTGTCGGGCCTGTCGACGTGGAAGGATTGGTACCGGGCGATCGAAACGGCGCATGATGAATTGAAGGCGCGTTGCGAGACGATCATCGTTGGCGGTTTGTCGGCTGGTGCGATGGTTGCACTGCGTCTGGCGCGCGAGCGTCCCGATGATGTGCACGGTGTGATGCTGTTTGCGCCGACGATCTGGCCGAACGGCTGGGCGATCCCCAAGACCTTCTATTTCTTCAAGCTGGTGCATACGAAGTGGTTCGCACGGCTGCTGCACTTCCGGCAGCGGGCGCCCTACGGCATCAAGGATGAGCGCATCCGCAACTTCGTGATCGAAAGCTTCAAGAGCGACGAGCGCCCGATCGAAGATCTCTTCGGCCGTGGCGGCGGGCTCGTGTTCGAATTCAAGCAGCTGGCCAAGGACGTGCGCCGTGGTCTGTCGCGGATCAAGCAGGACGTGGCGATCTTCCATCCGCGCGAAGACGATCAGAGCGGCCTTTGGAATGCGCTGACGCTGCAGAAGAACCTCGGCGGTATGGTGGAATGCACCGTGCTCGACGACTGCTATCACATGGTGACGCTCGACCGGCAGCGCTCGGTGGTGGTTGATCGCGCGGTGGATTTTGCGGTGCGCCTGACGCAGAAGCTGCAGGAAAAGGCAGCCGTACGCGAACTCATCAAGGGCAAGGGCGTGGGCGAGTAAGTTCGCTCCATCGGGCTAATGCGCAAACGAACAACGCCGCAGCGGTCGCCGCTGCGGCGTTTTTATTTTGGGCAGGTTGAGCTGCTGGCTACTGGGCGGCCCACGGGAGGGCCTCCCCTTTGGTTGCGGCCTTGGCGGAGCCGGCGGTTGCAGCATCGCAGCGGGGAAGATCGGCGGGCGCTCTGGTCCACGTGAAGCTCTTGGACAGGAGCTTGATGCCTTTGTAGCCGGTGACTTTCAGCTGGTCGGGGCCTTGGAGGCTGAGGGCGACGTTATAGGACGATCCGGTTTTTGGATCGTAGATCCAGCCCTGGTCCCAGGTGCCGTCGCTGAGCTTTTGCGCGTCACCGACGACTTGGAGGCCGCAGATGGGAGTTGTGCGGCGCGCGGGATTGGGATTGTAGCGGTCGATGAGCGGTTTGCCTTCGGCGTTGACCAGCTCTTTCAGCCACGCGATCTTTCCGCAGAGTTTTTGTCCGCAGGGGACGAGTTCGACCGCGCCGCGGCCGGTGTCGTCGTACCAAAGTCCGGCTTCGGCGGGCTGCGCCTGAGCGGACAGTGGGGTGGCAAAGGTCAGGCCGAGCGCTAGCCCCATGAGGGCGAGGCGTGCCAGGATCGCTGTCAGCGATTGCGTCGTGGTGCCGCGTAACAAGGCATTCATCCTGAATCGTTGAACTGACGCATAAGAATTAACGCGAGATGGTGGCGTGGGAAAGCGGCAAAATCAGGAACTTAACCGGGATATTTACAGTTTTGATCGTGCGCGCGGGCTGATCGGTCGCAAGGGCTGAACACTTTTTGGCCAAACCGCTTTGCACTTAACCTCGCACGGCATTGGTAGTACAAAACGAGCCTTAAGTCCGTGTGCGAGATGCTTGAAAGCGGCCGTTAGCGGGCGCTGTTCGTATCCGGCTGTATTTGCGCAGACCGTACCTGCAATCCTGGCCACCCGCGATGGTGCGTCCGCATTCCGCTCACCGGCGGACTTTGAACCTGGAACCGCATCGGCGATGATCCTCACTCTGGCGTTTCGCAATCTGTTTCACGACCGTATCCGATTGGCGGTGACGCTGGTCGGCATTCTGTTTTCGATCGTGCTCGTGGCGGTGCAGCTGGGGCTGTATCTGGGTTCGAGCCGCATGATCACGAACATGATCGAGAAGACGAACAGCGATCTGTGGATCACGACCTTTGGGGCGAAGAGCTTCGAAGAGGGCGGCATTCTGCTGACGTCGGGGCAGCGGCATCAGGCATTGGCGACGCCGGGCGTGAAGGCGGTGATCCCGATGGTGTCGGCGTTCGCGGAGTGGCGCAAGCCGGGCGGCGGGTCGACGCGCGTGGCGGTCGTGGGCATCGATGCGGAGGACGGCGGGCTGGAGCCGTGGAACCTCATCGAGGGGACGTGGGACGATATCCGCGCGCCGGATGCGATCGCGGTCGACCGGTCGTATCTGGGCGATCTTGGGATTCAGGGGGTTGGTGATACGGCGCAGATCGCGCTGGGGCGCGTGCGCGTCAGGGCGCTGACGGAGGGCATTCGCTCGTTCACGCAGTCGCCGTATGTGTTCACGCCGCTGCAGCGGGCGCGGAACCTTTTGAACATGGACGGGGAGAAGGGCGACAAGAGCACGTTCTTCCTGGTGCAGTTGGAGCCGGGTGCCAACCTGGAGACGGTGCGGACGGCGTTGCAGGCACGGCTGGAGGGCACCGACGTTCTGACCAAGGCGGAGTTCCGCGACCGGAGCCTGGCGCAGTGGCTGTTCAAGACGGGGGCGGGTATCGCGCTGATCGGGGGGGCGTTGCTGGGCATTCTCGTTGGCACCGTGATCGTGGCGCAGACGCTTTACTCGAGCACCAAAGATCACATCAATGAATTCGCGACGCTGCGTGCATTGGGCTCGTCGGGTTCCTATATCCACAAAGTGATCCTGGCGCAGGCGGGTCTCAGTGCGGTCATCGGGTACAGTTTGGGCATGATCATCGCGCTGTTGATCTTATATCTGAGCCGGAATTCGCCGTTGCCGCTCGTGATGACGCCGGGATTGGCGTTCTCGCTGTTTGCGTTGACGCTGTTTATGTGCGCGATCTCGGCGGTGTCGGCGATCATGAAAGTAACCAAGATCGATCCAGCGACGGTGTTCAGCAGATGACGAACGAAACTCCCGTTCTCGAAGCCCGAGACATCGTCAAGGAGCTGGGCAAGGGCGCCGGCAAGGTGATGGCCTTGAAAGGTGTCAGCTTGAAGCTGGTGCCCGGCGAACTCACCTTGCTCATGGGGCCTTCGGGCTCGGGCAAGACGACGCTTTTGTCGATACTCGGCTGTATCTTGTCGCCAACGTCTGGCGAGGTGCGTCTGGCTGGACATTCGACGACGGGGCTTGGACCGGAGCAGCTGGCCGAACTGAGACGCCAGCACATCGGCTTCATTTTCCAGAGCTACAATCTGTTCCCGACGCTGAATGCGGTCGAGAACGTGCGCATCGCACTCGATGTTCTGGGGCAGAAGGGCTATCCGGCTGCGGCGCGGGCCGAAGAGGTCTTGCGCGAAGTGGGTCTGGGGCACCGGCTGCAAAACTTTCCGAGCAATCTGTCGGGCGGTGAGCAGCAACGCGTGGCGGTGGCCCGCGCGATCGCGGCATCTCCCTCGATCGTGCTAGCGGACGAACCGACGGCCGCTCTCGACAGCGAAAACGGACATGCGGTGATGGCGCTTCTGGCGCGCATCGCGAAGGAACAGAATCGCAGCGTGCTGGCGGTGACGCATGACCCGCGGACACTCGGCTATGCGGACCGCGTGGTGCGCATCGAAGACGGCAAGATTGTCGGCGAAGAGCGCCGGCCGGAGGGTGTCAACTCACCCGAGATCACCGATTTGACGAAGAAGAGGCGTAAGGCAAATGCTTAAAGTCGATCCGACCGTGCAGACCCTATCGGCGGCGGGCATCATTGCGATTGCTCTGAGTGTGCTCATCAACGGGACGCTGTCGTCGCACAGCCAGGATAAGCCGCCGATGCAGATGGCGGCTGAGACCGGCACATCGGCCAAGGGGACCTGGGCCGCATCAGCCACCGGCCGCGTGGAGCCCAAGGACGGCGAAGTGCGCATCGTGGCGCAGGCCGCCGGAGAAATCATGGAGGTCGCCGCCAAAACCGGCGACAAAGCTCAGGCTGGCGACCTTCTCGTGCTGCTCAGCGATAGCGACGCGCAGGCCAAGCTGACTGCTGTACTGGCCGAAGAAGCCGTCCGTGTTCTCGAACGCGATGAAGAACTGGCCAAGGGGCCGGCGCTCGACCGCCGTAATGCGGAGGATGCCGCGTTCAAGGCGGAGCGGAAGGCTTTTGCCGCGCAGATGGCGCTGGACGATGTGGCGCGCAAGGCAAAGGCAGGCTCGGCATCGGCGGATGATGTCGCCAAGGCCCGCACGGCATTGACCGACGCACAGGCCGCGTTCGCTACGGAACAGGCTGCTTTGCAGAAGGTGACCGCTCGGGACGACATGCCTTTGCCGACGCGGTTGGAATCGTCGCTGACGCTGGCGCGCTCTGATGTGACGCAGGTTTTGAATGCCATCGACCGGACGCGCGTGCGCGCTCCCGCCGACGGGACAGTGTTGAACGTCTGGGCGAAGCTCGGCGAAGTCGCCGTGACGTCGCCGGAGGCGCCGCTGGCTCTCTTTGGCGACCTGGGATCGCTGCGCGTGCGCACGGAAGTTGAAGAGCGCGACGTGACGAAGATCCGCGTCGGGCAGAAGGCCGTCGTGAAGGCGGATGCTTTCGGCAGTCAGGAATTTACCGGAGTGGTGACGTCGATCGCGCCGGCGCTGGGCGCACAGCGGATCACGTCGCGCGGACCGCGGCGTCCCAACGACGTGGAAGTTCTGGAAGTGATGGTGGCGCTCGACGGGCAGCCGCCGCTACTGACCGGTATGCGTGTCGATGTCTTCTTTAAGTCGGACGAACCATCGTAAGATTGGGCGTCTCTTTGAAATGAGAAAAGCGCGGGATCGCCTCCCGCGCTTTTTTGTTTGTCTGATGCCTGTCGCCGCGCGGATCAGGCGGCGGTGCTGCGGGCCGTGGCGTCGACTTGTCCAGCAAGGTCCGCATCAATGCCGAGGGCTGAGGCCAATTCGGCGAGGAAGCCCTTTTCTGACGCGTTGTCTGCGTCGATGGCGACGCGGGCGGCGGTGTAAACCTGAAGTGCCTCTTCGGCGGAGGAGACCTCGCGGGCCAATTGGGCGGCCGTTGCCGGGCTGCGAAGTTCACGTTCCAGAAACGCCTTCGCTTCCGGGCTCGCGGCGGCACCTCCTGCAGCACCCACGATGCGGGCGTATTCGGTATCATCGATGCGGCCGTCGGCAGCGGCGGCTGCGATCATGGCCTTGATGATGTGCATGGCGGCATCGTTGGAGATGGCGTCCGGTTCGAAGCCGGAGCCAACGGGTGCTGCCTCGGTGGCGGCGTTTTGCGGACCCGTGATGAGCGGCCGGCCAGCCTGATGGTTCTGATAGGCCTTGTAAGCGAGGCCGCCGATGAGCGCCAAGGCGCCGATCTTGGCGGCCCCGGTGGCGACGCCGCGGCCGGTTTTGGTGCCGAGCAGGATGGCGCCCAGGCCGCCGAGAACCGCGCCAGCTCCCAGCTGATTGTTGGCGATCAGGTCTTTGACCTGCGCGATCATTTCATCGGTTGAGCGGCCGCCAGTGGCATTGGTGACGGCATCGCGTGCGCCGGTGGCATCGCCGATGCGGGTGGCGCCTTCCTTGACGCCCTCCGTCGCCTGTCCAAATGCCTTCGTCAGGGTGTCGACCAGTTCGGCGCCGGAGGGGCCGCCAAACTTTGCCGCCTGCTCGCGGACTTGCGCCATGATTTGATCGACGTTGCCGCCACCTGCGCCGCCGGTGACGTTGCGGATAAGATCGGCCAGCCCGCCACCTTCGCCGGGAGCGGAGGGTGCGGCGGCGGAGCGCTGCGGATTGCCGGCGAGCTGCTCAAGGAGGGCTTTGGCGTCGAACATGGATGATCCCTTTCGATGGAACGCAAAAATTCTTACGCGGATATAGTTATGGTGTGCCGCCGCAGCAATGCGGTGCAGGAATAAACGGTTATTCCGCAGCGATGCGTCCGCCCGATGACGGCGGCTGCTGGGACGCCGTCCCGACGGTGCGGGGCGGCAGGCGCGGCGTTTCCCTGGTGTCCTCGTCATCTTCATCCGATGCGTTCGGCTTGAAGATGAACGACAAGAGCCATGTGATGCCGCGCGAGAGATCGTCCATCACGGTGAAGAACGACGGGACGAAGACCAGCGACAGGATGGTGGAGACGATGAGGCCGCCGATGACCGCGATGGCCATGGGCGCGCGGAATTCGCCGCCATCGCCGAGCGCATAGGCGCTGGGCAGCATGCCGGCGGCCATGGCGATGGTGGTCATCACGATGGGTCGGGCGCGTTTGCGGCCGGCTTCGAGGAGGGCTGGAATGCGTTCGGTGCCGCGGGCGATTTCCTCGACGGCGAAATCGACGAGCATGATGGCGTTTTTGGTGACGATGCCCATCAGCATGAGCAGGCCGATATAGACCGGCATGCTGATGGGGTTGTTGGTCGCCAGCAACGCGATGACGACGCCGCCGAATGACAGGGGCAGCGACAACAGGATGGTGATTGGCTGGAAGACGCTGCCGAACAACAAAATCAGCAGGCCCAGAACGATCATCAGGCCGGTGCCCATGGCGGTGATGAAGCTTGAGGCCACTTCGTCCTGAATTTCGGCGTCGCCGGTTGCTTGCAGGCGGACGCCGTCGGGCAATTTGATTTTCTCAACCGCGGCGACAAACGCTTCGCGGGCGCTGCCGAGGGCGAAGCCTTTGACGAGGTCGGCGCCGATTTCGGCGCGGCGTTCGCGGTCGTAGCGGTCGATGGCGCTGGGGCCACGGCCGAAGGAAATGTCGGCCACCGCTGAAAGCGGAATCGATTTGCCGGCCGCATTGGTGAGGCGGAGGTTGGCGATGCGCTGCAGATTTTCGCGCGCACTTTCCTCGACCTGAACCCGGATTGGGATCAGGCGGTCGCCGGATGTGAATTTTGCGAGGTTGGCATCCACATCGCCGATGGTGGCGACGCGCACGGTTTCGGCGATCTGGTCGGGTGTGATGCCGAGCGCGGAGGCCTTGTCGAGATCGGGGACGATGCGAATTTCCGGCCGTTCGATAGCTGATTTCGACGCGACGTTGAAGAAGCCCGGCAATTGGCGAATGGCCGTTTCGACCTTTGCGACACCTTCTTCCAGGGCGTCGCCATCGCGTGCCAGCAGGGAGAACGACAGCTCGCGCTCGCCGCGCTCGTTGACGAACCAGGCGCGGACGTCGGGAACATCGGCGATGACCGCGGAGAGGATCGCTTTCAGTTCCTTTTGCGGCTTGTCGCGTTCGGTTTTGGGGACGAGGCGGACATTGATCGATGCGCGGCGGATTTCGAGAGTGCCGGTCGGCGAGGTGCCGCCGAGTGCGAAGACGCTTGCGACTTCTGGGATCTGCTTCAAGCGGCGCGTGACTTCGTCGGTCATGGCGCGGGTATCTTCAAGGCGTGCGCCGGGCGGCAATTCAGCGGATATGACAACGCGCGAGGTGTCTTCGTCGGGGATGAAGCCCGTCGGCAGAATGGCGGTTGCGTAAATGGAGCCGGCGAAGACGCCAAGGCCGATGATAAGCGTGAGATAGCGCCAGCGCAGTGTCATGGCGAGGAAGCGCACATAGGCCCGCATGGTGCGGCTGTTTTCGGTGTCGTGGGGCGCGACGGGCCGCATGAGATAGGCCGCCATCATGGGCGTGATTAATCGCGCCACAAGCAATGAGAAGAGGACCGCGACGGCGACCGTGAGACCGAACTGGCGGAAATATTGACCAGGTACGCCGCCCATGAAGGAGACGGGCGCGAAGATCGCGACGATGGTGAGCGTGATGGCGATGACGGCGAGGCCGATTTCGTCGGCGGCTTCCATGGCGGCGCGGTAGGGCGATTTGCCCAAGCGCATATGGCGCACGATGTTCTCGATTTCGACGATGGCATCGTCGACGAGGATGCCAGTGACAAGCGTGATTGCGAGCAGCGAGACGAGGTTCAGGGAGAAGCCCATGAGGCTCATGGCCCAGAACGTCGGGATGGCGGACAGAGGCAGTGCGATGGCCGTGATGAGGGTGGCGCGCCAATTGCGGAGAAAGATGAAGACGGTGATGACGGCCAGAATGGCGCCCTCGATAAGGGTCGTCATGGCGGCTTCGTAGTTGCCGCGGGTGTAAGCGACCGCGTCGTCGATCTTGCTGAGGGTGACGTCTGGGTAGCGGGCCTTCAGTTCTTCCAGGCGCTTTTCGACGGCTTCGGCGACGGATAATTCGCTTTCGCCCTTGGAGCGGAAAATGGAGAACGACACGACGGGCTGGCCGTCGAGACGGGCGAAGGAGCGCGATTCCTCGGCATCATCGAGGATGCGGCCGAGATCGGACAGGCGGACATAGCGCCCGCCGGGGATGGCGATTTTCGTTTGTGCGAGTTCGGCGACGGATTTGGCGCCGGCGAGAATGCGGATGGCCTGCTCCTGCTGGCCGACTTCGCCGCGGCCGGAGCCGATGTCGACGTTGGTGGCGCGGATCTGGCGGTTGATGTCGGCGGCCGTGATGCCGTAGGCGAGGAGGCGTTCGGGGTCGAGGAGGACGCGGATCTCGCGCTTCACGCCGCCGTAGCGCTCGACGCGGCCGACGCCTTTGACGACGAGGAGTTCGCGTTTGATGACGTCGTCAACGTGCCAGGAGAGTTGTTCGAGCGTCATGCCGGGCGAGACGGCGGCGAAGGCAAGGATGGCTTGGCCTTCGACATCGATGCGCTGAATGGTGGGTTCGTCGATGGTGCGCGGCAGTTCGGGGCGCACGCGTTCGATGGCGTCCTTGACGTCATTCAAGGCGCGGTCGGTGTCGATCTCGAGACGGAATTCGATGACGGTCGTGGACGCGCCGTCGCTCAGGCTGGAGATTAAATGCTTGACGCCGGTGATATTGGCGACGGCGTCTTCGACGAGCTTGGCGACCTGGGTTTCGAGTTCGGCGGGGGTCGCGCCGGACTGGGTGATGGTGACGGAGACGAGCGGAATATCGATGTTGGGGAAGCGCGTCACAGGGAGTGACTTGAAGCTCATGATGCCGAGAAAGACGAGCACCACGAACAGCAAGATCGCTGGAAGCGGCTTGCGGATCGAAAACGCGGAGAAGTTGATGCGGGAGACGTCACTCATCGGGCGTCACTCACGGCGCGTGTGTCCGTGTCGATCGGGCGCACAACATCGCCGTCTTTGAGGAAGGTGCCGGCGCGCGCGATCAGGCGATCGCCTTCGGCGAGGCCGGAGACGACTTCGACGAGGCCGCCGGAGGTGAGGCCGGTTTTGATCTGGCGTTCGCGGACGGTATCGCCGTCGAGGACGAGGGCGGTCGAGATGCCGCCGGCGGTGCTCACTGCGGAGACGGGGACGGCGAGGCCGCGCTGGCGGGCGGTTTCGATTTGCGCGCTGGCGAAGGTGCCGACGCGGATCTTTTTATCGGCGCCGATGAAGATACGGACTTTGCCGAGGCGTGTCGTGTTGTCGATTTCGGGCGATACGAGGCGGACGGTGCCGGTGGTGCTCGTGCCGTCGGCGACGGTGATGGTTGCGGTTTGGCCGGCTTTGAGCTTGCGCACCTGGGCTTCGCCGACTTCGGCATCGAGTTCGATTTCACCGTTCTGGATGATGCGGAACATCGGTTCGCCGGCGGCCAGGCCGAGGGCGGTTGCGATGGCGCCGACATGGGCGGCGCGGCGGCTGATGAGGCCGTCGACGGGCGCGCGGACTTCAGAGCGCGTGCGGCGCCATTCGAGTTCGCGGCGGGCGGCTTCGAGTTGGACTTTTTCTGCTTCGGCGGCCTGTAAGCCGCCCCTGGCGGAAATGAGGAGTGCTTCGAGCGAGCCCTTCGCAGCGGCGCGGGTGTCGAGGGTGGATTCGGAGAGGTAGCCTTGCTTGCTCAGCGGCTTGGCGCGTTCGAGTTGCGCCTTCGCGTCGGTGAGGCGGGCTTGCACTTCGACGATCTGGCTCTGGGCCTGGGCGATGGCGGCGGTGCTGCGCGCGATATTGGCGGCGTTTTGCGCGAGTTGGGTGTCGAGGGTCACGGTTTCGAGAACGGCGAGGACATCGCCCTTTTTGACTTCGTCGCCTTGGTCGGCGCGCAGCTCGAGGATGCGCAGACCTTCGACTTCGGGCGCGACGAGAACGTCTTCGCGCGGCACGAGGGAGCCGGTGACGAGGACGGTTTCGACGAAGTCGGCTGGAGCGGCGCGGGCGACCGTGACGGAGGGCGGCGCGACGGTGGCTGCCTTTTCGGTCTTGGTGTGCCGGTGGGCCAAAAAGTCTACGACGGGCTGATAGGCGCCCGTGACCCAGATGATGGCTGCGGCTGCTGTGCCTAGTCCATATTTGATCAGCGTGGTGCGGTTCATTCTGCGGCCTCCCCAAGCGGCTTGCCGGGTTGGCGGCTCATGTTGTCTGCAACGGGGTTCAAGAGTTGGCGAATGACCTCCACGACGTCCGGGATGGTTTTTGCCACATCGAATTTGCGGTCGACGGCGGAGCGCCAGAACAGGCCGTCGCCGATGACCATGAAGACGCGGGCGAGGGCTGCGGCGCTGTGGGCGGGGCGGATGCGGCCGTCGTCGATCATGCGCTGAAAGAGGTTTTCGAAGTTGGACGCGACGAATTCATCGACCGAGCGGTGGATCTCGCCCACGGTGGCGTTGCGCGTCGATTCCAGGCCGATCTCAAGGCAGATTTGGCGGCGATGCGCTTCATCTTCGACGAAGTAAGCGTTACCGATGCCTTCAAGGGCGGCGAAAAAATCCGTCGCTTCGGCGAGTTGCGCAAAGCGTGCCTGGAACTCCTGCCGGTTGCGTTCGGCGAGGCCGGCGATCAGGTCTTCCTTGGAGCTGAAGTAGACGTAAAGGGCGCCCGGAGAAACGCCGGCTTCGCGGCAGATGTCCTGCATGCTCGTGGCGTGAAAGCCAGCACGCGCGAAGCAAAGCTCGGCGGCTTCGAGAATGTTGTCGCGGCGGGCGCGCTGGGTATCGGGTTTCAGTCTCGGCATAGGTACTCAGTCATTCGACATTCAGAGGCGGGATGGCCCACAAAACGAATGCTCATTATTTTTGGATCATCTTCTAGGATCGTGTCGGCGTCAAGATGAACGTTCGTTCGTTTTGTTAACGGAATTGAAAAGTAGCTACAACTTTTGAGGGTTTGAAGGCTTTGATGGCAAGTGGGGCAGGTCCTCTGCGGGGTGCGGTCAGGGAGGGGGTGCGGTCAGGGAAAAGGGGGTGCGGTCAGGGAAAAGGGGAGTGCGGTCAGGGAAAAGGGGGGCGGTTACGGAAGGTGATGGCGGTCAGGGAGATCGGGGTGGTCGGGCAAGCGGGTCTCCAGATGTGGGCTGGTCCCCTGCGCCGGGGCGACTGCGAACTCGGCGTCGTGCGGGTGCGGATAGTTGGCTGGGGTGCGAGGGCCGCGACGTAGTGCGGGCTGGTTGGTGGGCGGGGCGGCTGGGTGCCGCCCCTTTCGTTGTGCGTTTCGCCGTCTGGTCAGCGCGGGACGGACTTGGCGAGGCGGACCAAGTTTAGGAACTCGGAGCGCTCGCCGAAGGGGTCGTCGCCGCGGGCGGGGCCAGCAAGGGCCAGGACGTCATCATACGTGAAGCCCGACAGGTGGGGAGAACCGCGCAGCAGTTCCGCGAAGCCCGCGACGGCAGTGGCGAAGCGGACATCGGGCGCGGCGTCAGAGAGTGCGGGCTTAGAGAGGGCATCGGTGATGGCGAGGCTCAGGGGCGTGGAGATTTCCGCGTTGGGAAGCTTCGCGCGGATCTTCAAAAAGCCGAGTTCGTTCGAGGCGGAGGCCGCGACGACGGGGGCGGCGGGTTTGGCGGGCGCGGCATAGCGCAGATCATCGACGCCTTTTTTCTCAGCTCCAACGGGCGTGATTTCGTAGATCGCCGTGACGGTGTGGCCGGAGCCGATGTCGCCGGCATCGACTTTGTCGTTGTTGAAATCCTCGCGCTTGAGGGCGCGGGTTTCATAACCGAGGAGGCGGTATTCGCTCACACGCGCGGGGTTCCACTCGACTTGGATTTTCACATCCTTGGCGATGGGGAAGAGCGTGGAGGAGGCTTCCTCGACGAGGATCTTGCGGGCTTCGTTCAGCGTGTCGGCGTAGGCGGCGACGCCGTTGCCGCTCTGGGCGAGGGTCTGCATCAGGCGGTCGTTGTAGTTGCCCGCGCCGACGCCGAGGATGGACAAGAAGATGCCGGCGGCGCGCTTGCGTTCGATGAGGCTCTTCAGGTCGCCGTCTTCGGTGATGCCCACATTGAAGTCGCCATCGGTTGCCAGAATGATGCGGTTGACGGCCGATTTATCGAAGTTTGCTTCCGCCAAACGATAGGCATCTTCGATGCCAGATGCGCCAGCGGTGGAGCCGCCTGCACCCAGGCGTTCCAGAGCTGCCAAGATTTTTGACTTTTCGGAAATCTTCGTCGGTTCAAGTGCGATGCCGGAGCCGGATGCATAGGTGACAAGCGCGACGGTATCGTCGGGCTTCAATTCATCGACGAGCATGCGCAGGCCATTCTTGACCAGCGGCAGGCGGTCTTGCGGCGCCATCGATCCGGACGTGTCGATGAGGAAGACGAGGTTGGCGCGCGGGCGCTCCGTTGATTTCAGGTCATAGCCTTTGATGCCGATGTGGACGAGTTTGTTTGTCGCGTTCCATGGCGAGGGGACGACGGTGACCGTGGGCTTGAAGGGTTCGGTTGCGCTTTCGGGGGCGGGATAATCGTAGCGGAAATAGTTGATCATCTCTTCGGTGCGCACGGCGGCTTGCGGCGGCAGGCGGCCAGCGTTGAGAGCGCGGCGGACGAAGGCATAGGAGGCCGTGTCGACATCGACGGAGAAGGTCGAGACCGGATCGGCGGCGGTTTGCTTGATCGGGTTCTGATCGGCCGCGGTGAAGCGGTCGCGGTCTTCGCCGCCTTCGAGATGGAGGTTGGGGCGGGACTCGCCCGGTGCTGCCAGATTGGTTGCAGCCCGAGGTGCGAGGGCCCGCGCGTCTTCGGAACCGCCTTCGCTGGACTGTGCGATACGATTGGATTCCTGGTCGTAGGGCAGCACGCCGATGGGCCGTTGCTGTACGGCGCCCAACCCATCGGATGGACGCTGTTCCAGTTTCCCGGGACGGTCGGTGACGCCGATCTGTGAGCGGCCGACGAGATCGACGACCTGATCGCGAGACGGGCCGATCGGCGGTGACGGTGCGGTTGGCAGCGGCTCGATCGATGGCGCGGATGCGGGTTGGCCGGCGATGACCACTTCGGCCGCGCTTTGGCGCTCAGAATCGGTGGCGATCATTTCGGAGGCGATCTTGCGCTTTTCGTCCGCCTCGGATTGCAGCTTGGGAACTTCTTTTTTGGCGAGACCGTGATCTGCGGGCTCGGGTGCGCGCACGATTTCGAGCGGCGCGTTGCGTTCGCTCTGGCTGATCTGGAAGGCGACGGGGGCCGCAACGACGAGGGCGGCGAGGGATGCGGCGAGCGCGTAATGCTGGCGGGCTAGTGTCATGATCGATCTCCGTGTCCCGGGCTGGGACTGGGAGATCGGACGGACGTTGCCGACGGAAGCTTGGGGTGCGCTCTGAACATTTTCGAACGCGGCAAGCGCAGCGGACAGGGCAGCCGACTTGGCCGTGTCGCGCGGGGGCGGCACGGGCAGAGTGTTCAAGCTGTCGAGGTCCTTGTTCGTCATTGTGTTTTTTTAAGCCACCTGTTCGAGAAAGGTTTTGAGACGTTTGCGGGCTTCGTGGAGATGCCAGGAGACGGTTTTCTCCGTGCATCCGAGAATTGTTGCGGCTTCGGCGTGCGAGAGGTCTTCGGCGTAAACAAGCAAGACCGCATCGCGCTGCTGGGGCGGGAGCGCGCGGACGGCACGCCACAGCTCCTGGCCTTCGATGGTGTCGTCTTGCATGACGCACCCCGCACCATCGACGAGGGACAGCATGTCTGACGGTTGGAGTGTCACAAGCCTTTGGTTGGCGCGGATGTGATCGATGGCGGTCGTGTAGGCGAGGCGGTAGAGCCAGGTTCTGAATGTTGCGTCGCCGCGGAAGGTGGCGATCGACTGGGCGAGTTTCACGCAGACCTCCTGTGCGATGTCTTCGGCGCGGTCGCGGGCGCCGCACCAGCGCCACGCGAGGCGGTAGATGCGGTCATAGTGCCGGTCGAGGAGCGTCGCGAATGCGCGGCGGTCGCCCGCGCCGGCACGCTGCGCGAGGTCTTCGTCGGTCCGGTTGTGCGCTTCGGCGGGCTCGCTCACGCGTCAGGATCTCGCGGCACGGGTGTGTGCCTTCATGCGATAGACGGACGGGATTGGGATTTCCTTGGGGCGGGGGTGAGGATTTTTTGGGGGGGCTCGGAAGGAGGGGGATCGTGTGGCCGCTTGATCCCCTCTCCCCGTCCTCACGGGGAGAGGGTTAGGGTGGGGGGCAGCATCCGCATGGTGTTTGCATACCCCAATCGGTCGTATCGCGTGGCGATAGGCGGACGTGGCTGGATTCTCACAAGCGGCTGCCCCTCACCCCGACATTTCGGTTGGCCCACACTCGGCAGGCCGGTGTGGGTTGTCCCCCGTGCGGCGCGCTCGTCGCGCGCCTACGGGGAGAGGGGGATTCAGTGCGGCGGAAGATTATTTGCGAACGTCATCCTCGGCGGAGCGCGCGTTGGCGCGCGTACGCCGGGGATCCAGCGGGATGTGCGCGCGGGAGCGCACCGGTTGCTTACAGGTGCGCGTGATGCGGTGTCTTCGACTGTGTCTTGCACTGGATCCCCGAACGCCGTCAACGAAGATTGCCACACCTTCCCGACAAGTGGACTAGGCGGCAAGCCTGATCGTGCCGACAGCTGTTCGGCGGTACAAGTCCGCTTCTGTGATGGACCAATTCTATGCGGCGCACCATTGGAGTAGATACCTTGGACCGCGATTGGCCCTTCTCGACGTTTAGCGGCGGCACGGTATGACGGGCGGTCTTGAACCCATCGCGTCGCCGGTCTCCGGTCATGGCACCGACGGCCGGTATTGGAGGCAGCGCGACCGTCATCTGAACGTCGCTCAAGCCTCCACCTGAACCTGAGCGTTCATCAGTCAGTCTGACCGAGCCGTCTGCACCGAGGGCGAGGCGTTCCTTGAATCACAAATTTACCGGGGCGGGCCCGGCCCCCTGCCGTTTCCAGGCATATTGCTGGAATGAAAAACGTCGATACGAGAGCGATCCGCGAATATGCTCGAACTGCGAGGCAAGTATACACTTCGGACTGAGGCGCATGATTGTTCAAGCTGGCATAAGGGCTAGCTATACGGGTTGGATCAGTGGTTCCTTAATTGGGGGGGCGCGCGTGGCGCATAAACGGCTTCTGCCCATCATTTACAGACTTTTCGAGGCTGCCACTGATGCGGGCAAGTGGAACGGCTTTCTGGCCGAGCTTGCTGCGTGTTTTGACGCTCGGGGGGCGCAGATCGGGAGAGGACAGATCGCAGACCAGTCGTTGTCTTTCTCGGCGCTATATGGGTTCGACGAGGCAATCCAGGGTTGTTACGGACCGTCTGGCGGTCTGAATCGGGCGATGGCCCGATTTGAAGAGCACTTCACGAGACTATGGCCTGCCGACCCACGGATGGATATCATGCATCGATACCCCGGCCGGCCATTCTCATGCAGGATGTTCATCAATGAGCGCGATCTGCGTCAGTCGGAGGCCTACAAACAAATTCTCGATCCGCTCGACGCGGAGTATGCCCTTCTCCTTAGTCTGGTCGAGGAAGATGGCTCCTCGATCATGCTGGGCCTGTTCCGCCGCAAAAGTGGACAGAGTTTCACGCAGGCCGACGTTGATATGTTGAGCGACCTAATCCCGTTCATCAGGCAGGCCATCGGGATTAGTGAGCGTCTGACCCGAGCCACGATCGACAACACTCGCGCTTTAGATACTTTAGACAAGATCCCGCTTGGAATTTTGCTCGTGACGCGGGATGCACGCGTTATCCAGGCCAATGCGACCGCCCGGGCAGTTGCGGAACTCAACGACGGCTTGCTCTTCGGTCACGACAGACTGCGCTTGCACAGCAAGGCCGAGGAACGGCAATTGCACGAGGCCGTGCGAAGCGCTGCGATGTCGTCCATCGAATTGAGAGATTACCCCACATCGTCGATATCGATCAGTCGACCTTCAGACAAACCCGCGCTGTCGGCTATCGTAACCCCATTGGGAAGCAACGCTTTCAATGCATCGTTCCACACGGCCGGCGAGCCCTGTGCTGCCATTTTTTTGAGTATACCCGAGCGCCATCTCGAGGCACCGGCAGATCTCCTGCGGCGGCTGTTCGCCCTGACCGCGGCGCAAGCTAGAGTTTGCGAGTTATTGGTTTCTGGTGTCACGTTGCAACAAGCTGCGGACCAGCTGGGAATATCGCATGAGACGGCTCGCGTGCACCTCAAGGGCATATTTCTGAATACGGGAGTTCACAAGCAGTCCGAGTTGATTGCAAAGATCCTTTCGACTCCCGTTTGGATCGCGCGGCAATCAATCCCCGGAAACGGAATGACCGCCAATATGCTGAGACGAGATTTATAATCAAAACAGGGCAGTGAGTAACCCGTTTGGGGTACGCACGACTTTCGGCGCTGCGAAACATTGATGTCCTCGCTCGCCGCTAGGTTCGGCGTCAACAGGGGCCCCTATATTGACGAGCTATCCTGTACGGTCCGGTTTTTAGGGAACGTCGCTCAAGGCGGTGAGCGAGACCTCAGTCAGGGATACTGAAGCAAGGTTTGCGGTGCGTTCCACATTGAAGAGCGCAATTTCCTACTCGCGTCATGCTGCACACCTGCTTCAGCAGAAAACTCGCTTGAAATAGGAAGGATGAGATCAATGCTTGCCCATGGCCCTCAACGATGAACGGAACGAAACAGGTCTCGAAGGGTAAACGGACATACGGCTTAGATACCCTTTGACTAGGTAGTTTCGCAACGCATCATTTCTCGATCTGTCCGATCGCACTCGATGCAATACTCGTGTTGTGCGCGGGCCCTAAGTCCGAATGGCTCTGTTCCGCCTTGAAGTGGGGGCATCTTGATCCTGTGATTCGGCACAGGAGCGATCGTCATGAAGGCTAAGGTATTTCAGTCGCTTGTATCGC
>NCCZ01000052.1 GCA_002279935.1 Hyphomicrobium sp. 12-62-95
CTGCCCGCACTGCAACGGTGAGCACACCGACGCGGACAAACCGTGGCTGAACGACCGCGGCACCATGGTGGCGCCCGGTGAGACGGTGGCGCTCGTCGACGACCGTCCCGTTGTGACAGGGGCGCCTACGGAAAGTTCCACGCTCTCGATGTGGACGAGCGGGCTGTGCTCGCCGTTCGTGTCGTTTGGTCAGCGGGCGGAAACGTATCTGACGGCGCTGCAGTCGGGCGATAGCGACCGTGTCCAGACGGCGATGAACGCCGCGTTTGGCGAATGCTATGCCATGACCGCGTCCGGCGATGTGCCGGAGTGGCAAGAAATTATGGAGCGACAGCTTCCCTACCGGCCCGGCGAAGTGCCCTCTGAAGGCCTGCGGCTCGTGATGGGCGTCGATGTGCAGAAGTTCTCGCTCTACTACGTGATCCGGGCTTTTGGCGCGCGCGGCACCTCGTGGCTCGTCGAGTGCGGCCAGCTTTATGGCCCGACCGAGGGTGATGACGTGTGGGCCGCCCTCGCGGACCTGATGCTGACGCCGGTCGCTGGGTTGCAGATCGAAAAGGTCTTTATCGACTCCGGCTTTCGGCCGGACAAACCCGAACAAGGCAACGAACACAAGGTCTACGAGTTCTGCCGGCGCTATTCCTGGCTCTGTGCCCCGACCAAGGGGCGCGACGTGCAGACGCCGCCCTATCGGGTCTCCAAGATCGAGGTGAAGCCTGACGGCAAGAAGGCGCTCTATTCGATCGACCTGGTCTCGCTGTCAACGGACTTCTTCAAGTCGCTGGTGATTTCTCGCCTGCGCACGCCAGTGGGCATGCCGGGCGCGTTTTATGTCTACGACGGCATTACGGAAGACTACTGCAAGCAGCTGACCTCGGAAGCCCGCGTCGTCATCGAGGGACGGCCGAGCTGGATCCGGCGTTCGCGCAACAATCACTTTCTCGACTGTGAGGCGCTGTGCGCGGCCATTGGCTATGCGCTGAACGTCCAACGTATTCCGGAGGGCGTCAGCCGTCCGGCTGAGACCGAGTCCCCTGCGGAACGAACTCCGCGGGACGGAGCGTTGTCGCCGTCACCTGCGGCTGTCCCTCCCGTGGGCGGCGGCGGCACGCTGCGTCAACGCTTCGCCTCGATGGGGCACCGTCTGAACAGGTAGGCCGATGGCTCTGATTGCCAAACTTCGCGAGAAAATCGCGGAGGCGTTTCCGGCCGCGCCTTTACCGGTGTCGCGTCCAGGGGCCCAGTATATGCGGGGCGGACGTGGGGTCACATTTTCGGGCTGGCGTCCGGCGCTGCGCGATACGCAGGACGAGATCAGCGACGCGTGGGAAACCGCGGCGGCGCGCGTTGTGGACGTGCTCCACAACAACGGTTGGCTCTCGGGCGCGATCGACCAGGCGGTGGCGAACACCGTCGGAGATGGTCTGCGATTGAAGTGCATGCCGGAGAACACGGTGTTTGGCATGGCGGAGCCCGAGGCCCGCGCCTGGGCGCGGCTCGTCGAGCAGCGGTTTGAGCTCTGGGCCCGTAACGCCCAGGAATGCGACATTGAAGGCCGGCGCACGTTTGGACAAATGCAGGGAGCCGCGTTCCGCACATGGCTGGCAACCGGTGAAATCCTCGCCGAACTGCCCTGGCGCAAGCGACCCTGGAATAGGGCGGGCACGAAGGTTCGATTACTGCCGCCACACCGGCTTTCTCGGCGCACCGAAACATTGTCGCGATTGAGCGCTGGCGTCTACCACGACGCCGATGGCATGCCGATCGCCTACATCGCGCTGCGCAAGGATCCGCTGCTCGGCGAACAGGAAGTCGTTGTCCGCGCCCGTGACGGCGCGGGGCGGCCCCGGGTCATTCATGTGTTTGAGGGGCTGCCCGGACAGGTGCGTGGGATCAGCCCGCTGACCCCGGCCTTGCAGGTCGCCCGCCAGTTCGATCAACTCGCCGATGCGACGCTGATGGCGTCGATCGTACAGACATTATTTGCGGCCACGATCACGAGCGATGAACCGACAGAGCAGGTTCTGGCCGGTCTGTTGACGCCGCAGGAGCAGGCGAGAATGGCGGCGCAAGGTCTGTCGCCGATGGAAGCCTACCTGGAGATGCTCGGTGGGTTCTACGACCATACGACGCTGAACGTCGGCATCAACGGCCGCATCGCCCATCTCTTCCCGGGCCAGAAGCTCGAGTTCCACAGCACACACCACCCAGGCGCCGACTACAAGGACTTCTCGATGCATCTGTTGCGCGAGATGGCACGGTGTCTGGGGCTAACGTACGAAAGCGCAACCGGTGACTACGATGGCGCCACGTATTCGAGCGTCCGCATGGCGACGGGCGAGATCTTCGCCATTACCAAGGCGCGACGCGAGAACATCATGGCCCCCTTCTGCCAGCCGATCTACGAGGCGTGGCTGGAGGAAGAGATCGAACGCGGCGACATTGCTTTCCCCGGCGGTGTCCAA
>NCCZ01000053.1 GCA_002279935.1 Hyphomicrobium sp. 12-62-95
TTGGACACCGCCGGGGAAAGCAATGTCGCCGCGTTCGATCTCTTCCTCCAGCCACGCCTCGTAGATCGGCTGGCAGAAGGGGGCCATGATGTTCTCGCGCCGCGCCTTGGTGATGGCGAAAATCTCGCCCGTCGCCATGCGGACACTGGAATACGTCGCGCCGTCATAGTCCCCGGTCGCACTTTCGTAGGTGAGCCCAAGACACCGTGCCATCTCGCGCAACAGATGCATCGAGAAGTCTTTGTAGTCGGCGCCCGGATGGTGTGTGCTGTGGAACTCGAGCTTCTGGCCGGGAAACAGATGGGCAATGCGGCCGTTGATGCCGACGTTCAGCGTCGTATGGTCGTAGAACCCACCCAGCATCTCCAGGTAGGCCTCCATCGGCGACAGACCTTGCGCCGCCATCCTCGCCTGCTCCTGCGGCGTCAACAGCCCCGCCAGAACCTGCTCGGTCGGCTCGTCGCTCGTGATCGTCGCCGCAAACAATGTCTGCACGATCGACGCCATCAGCGTCGCATCGGCGAGTTGATCGAACTGGCGGGCCACCTGCAGCGCCGGTGTCAGCGGGCTGATGCCGCGCACCTGTCCGGGCAGGCCCTCGAACACATGAATAACGCGCGGCCGTCCCACGGCGTCACGCGCGCGAACAATGACTTCCTGTTCGCCCAGCAGCGGATCCTTGCGCAGCGCGATGTAGGCAATCGGCATACCGTCGGCATCGTGGTAGACGCCGGCGCTCAACCGCGAGAGTGTCTCCGTGCGCCGTGATAGCCGGTGCGGGGGCAACAGCCGGACTTTCGTGCCTGCCCGGTTCCACGGTCGCTTGCGCCAGGGCAGTTCGGCGAGGATTTCACCGGTTGCCAGCCACGTTCGGAACGCGGCTCCCTGCATTTGGCCAAATGTCCTGCGGCCTTCGATGTCGCATTCCTGGGCGTTATGGGCCCAGAGCTCAAAGCGCTGCTCAACAAGACGTGCCCAGGCGCGGGCCTCGGGCTCCGCCATGCCGAACACCGTGTTCTCCGGCATGCACTTGAGGCGCAGACCGTCCCCGACGGTGTTGGCCACCGCCTGGTCAATCGCCCCGGACAGCCAGCCGTTGTTATGCAGCACATCGACGACACGGGCCGCCGCGGTCTCCCACGCGTCACTGATATCGTCCTGCGTATCGCGCAGCGCCGGACGCCAACCAGCAAACGTCACGCCGCGCCCGCCACGCATGTACTGGGAACCAGGCCGCGGCACCGGTAATGGCGCAGCCGGAAACGCCTCCGCGATTTTCTCGCGAAGTCTGGCAATCAGAGCCATCGGCCTACCTGTTCAGACGGTGCCCCATCGAGGCGTAGCGTTGACGAAGCGTGCCGCCGTCACCCACGGGAGGGACAGCCGCAGGCGACGGCGACAGCGCTCCGTCCCGCGGAGTTCGCTCCGCAGGGGACTCGGTCCCAGCCGGACGGCTCACGCCTTCCGGAATACGTTGGACGTTCAGCGCGTAGCCAATGGCTGCGCACAGAGCCTCACAGTCGAGAAAGTGGTTGTTGCGCGAACGCCGGATCCAGCTTGGCCGCCCCTCGATGACGACGCGGGCTTCCGAGGTCAGCTGCTTGCAGTAATCTTCCGTAATGCCGTCGTAGACATAAAACGCCCCCGGCATGCCAACCGGCGTGCGCAGGCGAGAAATCACCAGCGACTTGAAGAAGTCCGTCGAGAGCGACACGAGGTCGATCGAATAGAGCGCCTTCTTGCCGTCGGGCTTCACCTCAATCTTCGACACCCGGTACGGCGGTGTCTGCACGTCGCGCCCCTTGGTCGGGGCACAGAGCCACGAATAGCGCCGGCAGAACTCGTAGACCTTGTGTTCGTTGCCCTGCTCCGGCTTGTCCGGCCGGAACCCGGAATCGATGAACACCTTTTCGATCTGCAACCCGCCCACTGGGGTCAACATCAGGTCGGCGAGCGCCGCCCACACATCATCCCCGTCCGTTGGGCCATAGAGCTGACCGCATTCGATGAGCCAGGAGGTGCCGCGCGAGCCAAAGGCGCGAATGACGAAGTAGAGCGAGAACTTCTGCACATCAACGGCCATAACGAGCCGTAGACCTTCCGACGGGACTTCGCCCGGCCGGTAGGGGAGCTGTCGCTCCATGATTTCTTGCCACTCCGGCACATCGCCGGACGCGGTCATCGAATAGCATTCGCCGAACGCCGCGTTCATTGCCGTCTGGACGCGGTCGCTGTCGCCCGATTGCAGGGCGGTCAGATAGGTTTCCGCGCGTTGGCCGAACGATACGAACGGCGAGCAGAGCCCGCTCGTCCACATGGAGAGCGTCGAACTTTCCTCCGGCGCGCCAGAGACGACGGGCCGATCCTCGACGAGCGCCACCGTCTCACCGGGCGCCACCATGGTGCCGCGGTCGTTCAGCCACGGTTTGTCCGCGTCGGTGTGCTCACCGTTGCAGTGCGGGCAG
>NCCZ01000017.1 GCA_002279935.1 Hyphomicrobium sp. 12-62-95
TGCGACGTGCGAAGCTTGCGCGATTTTCGTTGCTGGTGCCCGGGACCTCGCCGTAGATGCCAAAGCCTCAGCATCGGACCGAAGTCACCGATTCAGGAAAGTATTATGGATTGGACTATTATCATGAAAACATTTGCCGCCTGCCTAATTCTATTGACGTTCACGTCCAACGAGGCCCTTGCCGATCAGCCGATCTCCCTGATTTCGGGCATCGAGGAGACAAGCGAGGAGTTGGTCTATCGATATGCCAAGCGGCAGGGGTGGTGCGACCCGCCGGTGGTCCACAACACCCGGTCCGGGATCGTCATTCTGTGGACCTACGATGATCAGGGGAACTGCCGGCCTGTCGATCAGATCGGGCCCGGTCAGCACCAGAAGAAGGGAGCGGAGAGGGACCACGAGGCGGCCCACGACACGGGACACCATGCGGCACCATGATCCCCGCTCCCCCCGGCTTGTCCGCGTGCTTGGTCTTAGCCTGGCGGCCGCGCTGCTGCTGGGGATATCGCAGATGCTGATCACGCCCACAGCGCCGGCGACCCTCAAGCCCACACACGTGCATGAGATCTCGGCTGAAGAGGCGTGTTCGCAAGCCCAGGCTCTGACGAACGCCTATCGGATCTGCCGGTCCCGATTTGATCACCCGCCGCAGGAACTCGTCACCTGCGCTTTGACCATTGCCGGGATGGAGCCGCGCCAGCCGCTGCCCGATTTGACCCCGCTCCGCATCACCTTCCGCGCGCTGCTTCACGACCATTTTCCCCCGGCGCACGCATCGTTGATTGCGGCCCTGCGGCTGTCCCGGTTCACCGCCCTTTACTGCCGCCCCGATCGGCAAACAGCCGGCAACTTTAGCCGCTGACCCGGCAATTCTTGCCGGTTCTCGCCGCCAACCGTCCCGATCGTGCCGCCAAACCTTAGCGATACTGGACGTCAAGGGATGGCACACCGCTTGCGACGTCCCCATCGACGCAACAACACAAAGGAAAGCACCATGTCGCTTATCGGTTCACTCTTTTCGGGGGTTTCAGCGCTTGCGGCTCAGGCCCAGCAAATTGCCATGATCTCCAACAATATCGCGAATGCCAACACGACCGGCTTCAAGCGCAGCGAAGCGAGTTTTCGATCACTCGTCACCACGCAGAACGATCCCAGCCGCTATTCACCGGGAACGGTGGGCGTGACCCGCATCCAGCGCGTGACACAGAACGGCGGTCTCCAGCAGACGGCCATACCCACGCATGTGGCGCTGTCGGGCAATGGGTTCGTCATCGTCCAGCGATCGCCGAACGAACAAGGCCTGGGCGGCGAATTCCTCTACACGCGCAACGGATCGTTCAGCGAAGACCGGTTCGGATATCTGCAGAATGAAGCCGGATACTATCTCTACGGCTGGCCGCTCGATCAGAACGGCGAGCTTCCCGTCGCGTCTGGCGACGTGGGATCCACGGAAGCTGTCAATGCGTCCCTGCTCGACAGGCTTGCGCGCCAGACCACGAGTGCGACCATCGAAGCAAACCTTAATGCCAGCGAGGAGTTCACCTATAATCCGTTGCCCATCTTCAATACGTCTCCGGATTTCACACGCGGCTTGCGTGTCTATGATTCTCTGGGAGCGCCGCAGGACATGCGCCTGGAGTTCCGGAAGACCATTGGCCCGACAGCGTTTGCCCAATCAACGACGCCCGACATTGAGCCAAACATGAACCTCTTGACGGATCCCGCCTTCACGGGGCTCTCGGACGGCGATTCGTTTACCCTGCAGGTGGGCGCCGCACCGGCGGAAACCATAACCATCGGATCGGCCCCGGGGAATGTGTCGACACTGACCGCGCTCATCGCGACCATCAACGCCTACGGCGGCGGTGACGTTGTCAACGCTATGATCCTCAAAGGCCGGCTGGTGATTCAAGCGCAAGACCTCGGAGATTCGATGACGCTCACCGAAGTGACCGGGACGCCGCTGTTCGGTCCAGCCAGCTTAGGTTTGCCGAATCCGTCCGCGACAGCATCGGAAACATTTGCCCCGACCGATATGGCGACGGCCTATCCCGATCAGTCCGACTATCCCGAATTCAACCCATCGGACGACGCCAACAATCTCGGCTGGTGGGAGGTGACCGTCCTATCGCCTACCGGAGAAAATCTGAGGACCGGGCTCATCAACTTCAATCAGAATGGTCTGATCAATGCGATCCCGGATGAGAATGGCCTCATCGACATCAACATCACCAACGCCGACTGGAACAACGGATCCGCTCCCCAGAACATTCATCTTTCCGTCGGCCAGATCACCCACTTCACCGGCTTATACAACGTCGTGTCTCTCGATCAGAACGGCGCGGAACTGGGTCTGCGCACTGGCATATCCATCGATCGGGACGGGTATGTCACGGCTCAGTTCTCAAACGGCTTGGCTGCAAAAATATACCGCCTTCCCGTCGTCGTCTTCAATAACGCCAACCGGCTTGTCGAGGAATCGGGCTCTGCTTATGCTGGCGTCGTGGAGGCCGGAGAGCCCAATCTGCGTCTCGCGGGCCAGGGCGGCGCGGGATATTTCGAATCCGCCACGCTTGAGCTTTCCAATGTGGAGCTCGCCGACGAATTCGCGCGCATGATCGTGACCCAACGCTCCTACTCCGCCGCGACGAAGGTCATCAAAACGGCCGATGAAATGACGGAAGAGCTGTTGCGCATCCGATAGATCCTGGCCAGAGCAGACCGCTGATGGATATATATCTTATTACGTTTGGAACATTCGAGAATGTCTATTGAAATTAATTAACGATTATTTAAATGCGCCTCTTTAGAATAAAAGAAGAGGTGTTGATAATGAATGTCTTCTATTTCCGGCGACGGTCTGAAACTCTAGTCCGGTGCCATCGCGATCAGACTCTGAAAGCGGCGGCCTTTACAAGCGTCCTCCTTCTGTGGATGCTTGTTTCGGTCACCTTGGCGGTCTCGAGCATTGACCGTTTTGTCGTGGCGACCGAGATGAACACGAATGGCCTTGTCGAGTACCTGTGCCTGGGCGCTGACTGCGAAAACCTGACTGCGATGGACTGGTAGAGCGTGGAGCCGCCTTTACTGTAGTGTTTCATACTTGACCTGCCGCGCGCCGATGATCGACGCCATGCGCGCGAATTCCCGGATCACCGCGTGGCCTCTTTCATCCCGGTCTTCGTGAGGCGATCTCAACTCAACGGTCAAGACCTGGTGCGCAAACGCGGTGAGTTGCACACAATCGTGATCGAAGACGACGATGGGCTGCAAAGCGACCAGGTAGGCATCGATATAGACGAGCAAGTCCCATCGGCCGGCTGACAGCGCTTCGTGCCGCAGAGCGGAGGCGAGGCGCGCCGCATCTTGTTTTGACACCTTCTCTCCTTTGGCGGCTGCAAGGCACACCTCGGCAAGCGCCATGATGGACTGATCCAGCAATGGCTTGGGCGCCTTGGCCGGCTGGCCCTCCTCGACCTCCTTGCTGATCGATATAAACTCGAGCCGCAGTTTTATGAGTTGCTCGTAATTGCGCATGAGATCGTGCAGCTCTCGCAAGTTCACCAGCGCTTTTTGCGCTTCGTCGGAGGGATCGCCGTCGGCCAGAACTTTGGTCTCCAGAACCTGAATGATGTCCGAGACAGACTTCCAGACGGTCATGATTTGTGTATTGAGGGCTTCGTAGATCAGGTCGCTCATTATTTTTAATCTCCAGAAAATAAAAATTAAATCATTATGACTCTAATAATATAAGCTTACAAGATGATTTGCATTCTAATATATCATATGATATTATAACAATAGATTGTCTGCTCCCCAACAAAGTAGCGCTCGCAGGCGGTCTTCCTGGGTTGGCCTTGGCGATTCTCTCTCTGTTTCTGCCTCGGCCAACCCATTTTCCTTGCTGGAGCCTGTGATCCCAACCGCTCAAGGATGGTCTCGTGTCGGGCGTGG
The DNA here is from genome assembly GCA_002279935.1 of Hyphomicrobium sp. 12-62-95. Lineage (GTDB taxonomy): Bacteria > Pseudomonadota > Alphaproteobacteria > Rhizobiales > Hyphomicrobiaceae > JAGVSR01. Next base: position 3,955 of record NCCZ01000017.1, read on the forward strand.
ACACCAAGGGGTGCGGAAGTCACCGTCGTTGCGCATCGAAAATCAGGGTGAGATCCCAGCGTGGCGATGTCCCGAACTGTGTTGAATCTCGAACCAGGGGCGCTGTTCGTCCGTCACGGTATTGAGGTTGACGACTGATAACAAGTCGCATGGCCGCTGTCGCCCGCTGTCCACGATGTTCGCTGGTCGTCCAAGCATGGCAGCTAACGGAGGCGTCGGAGGACATGCGGCGCCGCGAAGAACCATCGGTCATTATCTTAAGCGGACGGACGCTAACGCGATTTAATGCTTCCCCCCTTCGGCTTTAGCGTAAGCCAATGATGACCAAAAAATGCAGAGTCGGGGCTTCACAGCATTCGCCATGCATCAATGACGAATTGAATGCCGAGGGCGATCTGAAGAACGGCGAAGATCGCACCTATCAGATCGAAGGGCGTGTGGCCGATTCTGGCGACGGTGGCCTTGGCGTACCGCAGAGCCAGCCAGTTGAGCGCCAGAATAATCGCGCCGAGGCCCAGGATGATCATCTTGCTGACAAGATCCGGAGTGGCGGCCGTGAAGATGATCGGCAGCGCGATCGCGATCGGTGGGAACAACCCCGGAAAGACGACCTGTGCCGCCGGCATTTCGGAAATGTCTGTCCCTGGCCGATTGGCAGGCCCTGCCCGCAAAATCGAATGAAGCGACAGGACGATCAAGATAACCCCGGCAGCGCCTACGAGGGCTGGAAGCTTGATCCCCCAAGTTCCGATCAGCTCGTTTCCAAGAAAGACTGCCAATGTAAATGCGATGGCCAGGAGCTTCAACGAGCGATCTGCAAGAGCCCGCACCGCCGGGTCATCGTCGCTCTCGCCTAATCTAGCGAAGACAGCCACCGCGTGGATTGGACCCATGGACATGAACAGAAGACTGAACAGCGTATCCCAGGGCACATAACTCTCACTCATCTGCGCTCCAACGGTGCATTGCGTGCCACTCTCCGACTATTCGCCGACGCTTTGGGTCGCCATAGGCAGCTCTCTGCTGCTAGAAGGATCCCACTAGGCTGCCCAGCGTGACGACAGTGATCAGCGCCACGATTGGTATGGCACAGGCGACGATAAATATATCCCAGTATGCCTCGCGGTGTGTGAGCTTGCACACGGCAAGCAAGGTGATGACCGCGCCGTTGTGCGGCAATGCATCGAGCCCACCCGTTGCAATGGCCGTTATGCGATGCAGAAGATCTGGGGCAATACCGGCCTCCCGTCCCATTTCAAGATAGGTTGGGCCAAGGGTTTCAAGCGCAATGCTCATGCCGCCCGATGCCGAACCGGTGATTCCCGCCAGGATGTTCACCGCGACAGCGAGCGAGATCAGCGGATTTGCCGGGGAGAGGCCCAGCACGGCATCGCGGATGAGATCAAAGGCGGGAAGAGAGGCGATCACCGCGCCGAAGCCGACGAGAGAAGCGGTGTTGAAGGCCGGGCTCGTTGCTGCATTGGCGCCATCGTCGAACGTTTCTTTCACGCTTTTCAGGCGTTCACGGTTGAGGACGGCCATCGCCGCAATCGAGAGAAGAAGCGCAAGAATGATCGACCAGACGCCAAGCACGGAACCGAAAGTTATTGCTCCGAACTTCGCATCGGCGAGATAACCCGTATCGAGGGCCGGCAGAAGATACGCCGAGAAGAGGTAGTTGAGGCCGATCACAAGAACGATCGGCAGGATCGCAAGTCCAAAGGTCGGCAGATTCTCCTGTTCGTTGTTCGAAAGGCTGGTCAAATCGAAGCCCTCTCCCTGCGCCAGCTCCCGGATCTCTTTCGGAGACCTTGGTACCCCGCCACTGCCGCCTTGCGCGCCGCTCCAAGACGCAGCGCGGCGAAGTAACCACGCTAACCCTCCGCCCAGCATGATCGCGCCAGCGATGATCCCGATGCCGGGTGCAGCGAATGCTGTGGTGCCGAAGTACGGCATGGGAATTGCGTTCTGGATCGCCGGAGTGCCGGGCAGCGCCGTCATCGTGAAAGTGAACGCGCCGAGAGCGATCGTCGCTGGAATGAGCGGACTAGGAAGCTTCGCACGCTCGAACATAGCAGCGGCGATGGGATAGACGGCAAACGCCACCACGAACAGCGACACACCGCCGTAGGTGAGCATGGCGCACGCAAGCACGATGGCAGGGATCGTGTTGGTAACGCCGAGCCTTTCGGCAATGGTTTCTGCCAAGGCGCGTGCCGAGCCTGTGTCGTTCATGAGCTTGCCGAAGAGGGCGCCGAGCAGAAACAGCGGGAAATATTGCACGACGAAACCGCCCATCGCCGGCATGAAAACCTGGGTGTAGGACGCCAGAAGCGGGGCGCCGCTCAAGACGACCGCGACAACGGCCATTGCAGGCGCCAAGAGCAGCACGCTCATGCCGCGATAAGACAGATAGATGAGAAGACCAAGAGCAATGAGGATCCCAATTATGCCCATCATCTCAGAGATGCATCCTGTTCAGTGAGGTTGTTCGAGGCTGGCCCATTCAAGCGTCGATCGGTTGCCAAGGGCGCTCCAGTTCTTCTCAAGCCATGTATCCGCAGCACTCATTCCTTTGCGGTGCAGCTGCTCAAGGTAATCCCATCTGGGGTCAAGCTTTGAGCCGGTGCCAAGCTGGAAGACGTCGGCCTCTGCGGCAAGCAAATGGAGCCGGAGGTGGCGCACCTGATCAAAAAAGGGCGTTCTGAACTTGTGTTCCGGCGGTTCTTCATCGAGCGCCTGCTTGAGAAGCGCCAATCCACGAACCTCCTTGAGCAGACTTGAATTGAAGGTGATCTCGTTAAGCCGACTGGCGATCCCTGCGACGTCGCGCGGTGGATCTGCGCGAAACGAGGGGTTGAGCTGGATGATCAGGAGATCAGATGGAGCGCTTTCTGTAATGAGTGGTCCGAGCGACGGATTGCCGAGATAGCCGCCATCCCAATATGCCTCGCCATCTATGTCGACTGCCTGAAAAAGCTGCGGTAGACACGCCGATGCCATAATCGTTTGTGCGCTGAGTTCGGGATTTCGGAAGATCCGCAGCGCGCCGGTTCGGACGCTGGTCGCCGAGACGAAAAGGCGAAAGCGGTCGGTTGTTCTCAGCCGTTCGAAGTCGACGGAACGTTCCAGAAGATCGTTCAGTGGGTTCAGGTTGAGCGGGTTCCATTGGTAGGGCGAGAAGCTGCGGACCATGGCTTCCGCCATGGCGGACAACATCGTGTGGCTTCCCCATGGCGCGAACGTTTGGAAAAAGGACAGTCCGGGCATGAAGAAATCGATTAACCCATCGGGAATGCCCGGATGACGGTGGGCTGCTTGACTGACCTCCTTCCAGAACGAGCGCATGGCCTTCTGGGCACCGGCGCGACCATCCGTCAACAGGCCGTGAGCGAACACAACCGCATTCATAGCACCCGCGCTTGCGCCGCTGATGGCCAAGTATTGCAACCTGCGTTCGTCCAGCAAACGGTCAAGAACACCCCACGTGAAGGCACCGTGGGCCCCACCACCTTGAAGTGCGAGGTCAATCTGGATGACGTCCGGCATGTTCGTCCGTTGCGATTAGAACTTTCCGATGGCTCTGGAGGTTCGCTCAGCGGGGGGTCTGTCTAGCAAAGATACATGACGGTCATGGGACGGTGCGGCAATGGGCATAATGCCCAATTTGGGCAACAAGCCTGTTGATCGATTATAGGCGAAAAGCTAGCGCTGTAGTGGAACATGCGAGGTGTAATCGATGAAACGGCTCTTTCTACTTCTTGCTCTTTTCTTGTTGAGCTTGAACTCCGGCTTTGCTGCCGATGGTGAAGCCGATGACGACCAAGCCTTTGACGACGCAGTCAGGCAATTTGGTTATGCCGGTGGAGCAGCTTGGCATTGCTCAGCTGAGAAGGACCGCACTGCTGTGGAGCGTCAAGCCCTGCAGGCTTACACTGGTCTGACGCGGCTCTTCGGGACAGATCAGGCCTTCTTTTTTGCTTCATCTTTCGGCGCCGGAACGATGGACAAAATCAAGAACGAAGACTGCGCAAAGTTCATTGAGGCATTCAATAGCGAAATGGCCAAAGCGCAGAAGGCACAATGATCCAATGAGAATAGTCTTTGCTGCTTTTGCCCTTCTGTTGACGACTTGGACGACGGCCGTTCCCTTCGTTGCTGAAGCCGAGGCGCGATCCAGATCGGTCCGCGGGGAAGTTCGCGAGGGGATGCGTGAAGTCGCGCGCGAGCGGCAGGAGATGCGGCGGAATATCTTGCAGTCAAACTCGCGAGCCGAAGCAGAACGGCACTTTCGAAGGGGGGCTCGCGAGGTCGCTAGAGAGCGGCACGAAGCCCGCCGCGAAATCAGGCGGGAAATCCGCCGCGAGGCGAGACGGCGCTACTATGGCCGGGTCGTCGCTGGGGTTGTTCTTGGAACGGTCATCACTGTGGCCGCTGTCAATGTCGCGCCACGGCCCCCTGCTCCAGACCTTTGCTGGAACTGGTCCGGATCAACCCGCAACAGCGGCTACTGGTATTACTGCACTGAAGATTACTACTATGATTGAGGGTTAAGCGGACATTGTATGACTGGCTCGCGACATTCGTCGGCGCTGGGAGGCGACAGCGTACCAGATCTCTCGATGTCGTCAGCGGTCTATTGTGGCCAATACTTATCCCACTGGTCGTGCTAAACGGCGGATGCGCGACCGATTTGGGCCCTCGTGTTGCGGTGCCAGTCGGTCTTGTCGAATCCGCCGCCGTTTCCGATCTTGAGAATATTCGCTTCTGGGGCGACAGCAAACAGAAGGATTATGCGGTTCTGACCGAGCGCCGTATCGCTGCCATTCGCGAACTCTACGGCGATAAGGCTGCGAACGTGTCGCGAGACAGTCATTTCTTGACGTTGTCGGGTGGTGGCAGTGACGGCGCATTCGGCGCTGGTTTATTGGTTGGCTGGACCGAGCGCGGCGACCGTCCGCGATTTGACTTCGTGACTGGCGTGAGCACCGGAGCAATGATGGCGCCGTTGGCATTTCTGGGCCCGAAGTACGACGCGAAGCTGAGGGAAGCCTACACCACCCTGACAGACGGTGACGTTGCGACTCCCCAAATTCTTTCCGCATTGGTCGGTGCGTCCGCGGGTCTCGCGGATACCACGCCGTTGAAAGGACTTGTCGCTAAGTACATGACGGCTGAGATGCTTGCAGAAATCGCAGCGGAACACCGCAATGGACGCGCTCTTATGATTGGCACCACAAACCTTGATGCCCAGCGAGCGGTAATCTGGGACATCGGGGCGATTGCTGCCAGTGGATCACCATCGTCCTTGAATTTGATCAGGCAAATCATTCTTGCTTCGGCGGCAATCCCCGGAGCATTCCCGCCTGTCGAGATAGACGTGACGGCCGGAGGCCGCAGGTATCAAGAACTGAATGTAGATGGAGGTGTAACCCGACAGGTGTTCCTCTACCCTCCGGGATTTTCGCCCAAAGTCATAGATGGAGCGATCGGATGGAAGATCAGGCGGCGCCTGTTCATAATTCGAAATACGAAAGTAGACCCTGAATTCTCCGAGACCCAAGACCAGATCATCCCGATCGCGACAAGATCCATCTCCACGCTTATCAAGACCCAGGGTGTGGGCGACTTGTACCAGATCTACGTTACCGCGAAGCGTGACGGCGTAGATTACAACCTCGCCTACATTCCTCCGGATTTCGCAGTACCGGCCAAGAGTGCGTTCGACAAAACCTACATGAACGCACTGTTTCAGCGCGGTTATGAGCTTGGCCGGGCTGGATACCCGTGGCACAAACAGCCACCGGGGCTCGATGTAAACCCGCACTCGACGCACGATTGATGGTCATACGCGATGGATAGACGAATAAGGTGGTTTTTCATTGGTGCCGTCGTGACCTCGATTTTTTGGCTGGGAGTTATCAATGGCATGGGCCGTGCGTGGCTCGAACTTTTACTCAGGCTCTGAGCAGCCGCCTGCGACCCGTGTGCGGGCCTTCCGGCCCGCGGGCAGAAATTGTTTGAAGCCGGTGGAAATGCTTTCAATTAACCGCCGAGGGCAATCGTGACAGCCACTAAGATAGCCCCAAACACTCCGACGGCAGCGCCGCAGGCCCAGTAGGGCGTCCAATTCATGTATCTTCCAAGAGCTGTACCGATCGCAAAGAGCAGGGCGACAGCGATTGCGTTGGAGGCTCTGAGAGCGACGCTGATATTTTCGATGAAGAAAAACGGCAGGGCGACTGGAAAGGTCGAGAGGAACACGAGTGTGAAGATACCGGCGGCGCCAAGCCACTCGTCTTGCGTCGGCATGAGGCGACGGCCCGGAATTGAGCTGGCCCGAACAGCACCGGCAAGCCGGTCGAGCTCGGCCTCTGTAAAAATCCTGCCGGCATCAAGCGGGATATTTTCGACGATTAACCGACGCGCTTCGGGCGGCGGGGCGCCGGCCACCTCGAGGGCAAGGGTGCGCCAACGTTCCCGTGTCACGATCTGCGCCAGAAGATACATGGCGGCGTCGACAATGCCCCAGGCAAGATTGCAGCCCAGTGCGCCAGCAAGCATGGTGTGTACGTCCGCCTCTGTTGCCAGAAGGCTGATCGTCGACGTGAAGGTCAGCGCCATGATGAGCCCGAAGATAATCTCCGAAGATCGTTCGAGCGGATCAAGAATGCTGGATTGTTTTTCCGGCATATCGGCGTCTCACGTGGGCTGCTCGGCTGGGACGCCCGGCTGCAGAGCCCCTTGCCACGGTAAAAAGAGAATGAGGTAGAGGATCGGTACGATGACGAGGGTGAGAACTGTTCCGATGCCGAGGCCGAACATCATCACAACCGTCATGCCGCGCCAGAGTTCTCCGCCCATCAGATAAAGCGGGACGAGACCGACGATCGTCGTCAATGTCGTCATGACGATCGGACGGAATCGCGCCTGTGCGGCAATCGCCACGGCGGACGCGAGCTTCGCGGTGGTTGCGCGCTCCTCGTCGATCCGCTCGATGAGGACGATCGCGTTATTCACGATAATGCCGGCCAAGGCCAGCAGGCCAAGCATTGCATTGAAGTCGAGCTTGGCGCCCGAGATATTCAGTCCGAAAGACGCGCCGATGAGAATGAGCGGAATGGTCAGGATGATGATGGCTGTGCGACGAAACGAGTTGAACTGCCAGATCAGCAGAACAACGATCGCAACAAGGCAGTGGGGCATGTAGAGGAACAATGCACCATTCGCTTTCTCGCTCGCCTCAACTTCACCGCCTGCCTTCCAGCTATAGCCCGCGGGAAGGTCTAGTTCGTCGAATCGTGGCTTCACCTGGTCAAGCAGCTGCTTGGCCGTAAGCTCGGGATTGATGCCCGAGATAGTGATCGTGCGATCAAGATCATAGCGATGGATGATGTACGGCTTTAGTTCTCCGGCAAGCGTTGCGACTTGGAGCAGAGGGATCGGCTGCCCCTGATCGTTGGCGATCGTCACGTCGGCGAGATCGTCGAGTGTCGCGCGATCCGCCTCTTTTGCGCGCAGCACGACGGGAATGATTCGATCCCCTTCGCGATAGTCGGTCACCTGTGTCCCGTCGAAATTTGACTCGAGAGCTCGTGCGGTGGCTGCCGGCGACAGACCCGCGCGCCGCGTCCGCTCCTGATCAATCAGAACGTCGATCTGCAGGACCGGGTTGGCCCAGTCTGTACGGAGATCCTTCGTGCCCGGTATGGAGGCGAGCAGGTCTTCTATACGCTTGCCGGTTTGATAAAGCATGTCGATCTCGGGACCTGACAGGCGGATTTCCAGCGTGCCGGGCGGTTCTTGGCCGAGGAACAGTAATTCTGTCCATCCGCGACCTTCAGGTATCTGTGCCGCAAGGAATTCCTCAAGCCGTGCGCGGGCGGCGGCGACGCTGCTTGCGTCGCGCGTGTTTACGACACCGAACGCAACGTGAGGTGCGGGATCGACGGGTGCGAGGGCCAGGAAGAAGCGCGGCCCGCCGGAGCCCACGTAGAAGACGCTCGAAGCGACATCGGGGTTGGACCTTTCGTCGGCCACGAACCGTGCGAGACGCTGCGTGACGCGAAGCGTTTCGGCTTCATTCGCGCCGGCTGGTAACTCGAGACGCACCACGAATTGCGCGCGCTCCGACGGCGGGAGCAGCCCCGTCGGGACACGGCCAAGAGCTGCGACGGAGATGGCAAAGACAACGAGAGCAGCGGCAAGCACGGAATAGTTGTGCTTCAAGAACCACCCGAGCCATTGCCCATAGGAGGCGGTCAAGCGCTCCGTGATATCCGACTTCGACGTGCGTTGGCCATCCGAGGGGAGAAACCACACGCAGAGCAGCGGTGTCACCGTGCAGGATAACAGCCAACTCGCCAGAAGTGTGAGGATGATCACCTGCGCCAGCGCCCGCAGGAATTCTCCGGCCGCGTCGGGGGCCAACAGAAGCGGTAGAAAGGCCAGGATCGTCGTGAGTGACGACGTAAGGAGCGGGATCGCCAATGTTCGTGTGGCGGCCAGGGCGGCGGCCATCCGATCGGCTCCACCGTCGATGCGCTTCTTGATGTCCTCGGCAATAACGACGCCGTTATCGACGAGAAGACCGAGAGCGATAATAATGGCGGCAATCGAAATGCGATGTAACGGGATCTCCCACAGCAGCATTCCGACCAGAGCGAGGAAGATGCTGAGCGGTACGATAGTGCCGACGATTGCACCTGCTCTCAGTCCCAGAAAGAGCATCACGACGGCCAAGACCGTGAGAAGCGTTTGGCCGAGATTGCTGGTCGCTTCGGCGACCGCGCTCGCAACGATCGGCGGTTGATCGGTGACTACAGACAGGTCCATGCCCAGTGGCAATTCTTGGCGCAGTGTTTCCAGCGCCGAGGTCGTCTCGACACCGAAGTCCTTGATCGGGACGTTCGGAAGCATGGAGAGCGCAAGAATGACGGCGGGTTGGCCGTTGAAAAGCACCGGCTGGCGCGGTGGATCGACATAGCCACGCTCGACCTTCACGATGTCTCGGACGTAGACGACGGCGCCTGAGGGCGTGCGCACCGGTACATCCCCGATGGCTTCCACGTTGCGGAAATCGCCGCTGGGCTCCAGCGAGTACCGCATGCCGTCTTCGGTGATTAGAGAACCAGCGGGAAGGATCTGGTTCTGCTCCGCGATCGCGTTCAGAACCTGCGTGCTCGACAAGCCAAGCTGTGACAGCCGGGTGCGGTCGAAGGACAGCCAGATTCGCTCGTCCTGCACGCCGAACAGGTCGATGCGGCTGATGAGAGAGAGCGTGGAAAGCCGGTCCCGGAGCCTGCGCGCCTCGGCCCGCAGCTCGGCCATCGTGAAGTCGGCGCCTGTCAGTGCCAGTGTCGTGACGGCGACTCGGCCATAGTCGTCATTGACCAAGGGGCCGACGGCACCTGCGGGCAAGGACGGTGCTAGATCGGACATCTTGTTGCGAAGATTGTCCCAAACCGGCCGCGTATTGACCACGGTCGGAAGCAGCTCCACTTTGACGGTCGCAAGTCCCGTCTGAGCGGAAGAGCGAACGGTATCCGATTCCGGGATCTGCTTCACCGCCTCCTCGACCGGCTTGATGAGCAGTTGCTCGACGCGGCTGGCCGACATTCCGGGGAAAGCCACCGTGACGACGGCGGTCCGGATAACGATCTCGGGATCTTCCTGGCTGGGTTGGCGCAGATACGTATAGGTTCCGACGAAGAGGATCAGGACGATGGCGGTCAACGTCAGTCGCCAGCGTTCGATCGAAAACCGTGTCAGGGCCTCCATCATTGCCTACTCCGGCGCTGACCAGAGGCGGGCCTTCTGCCCGTCGCGCAAAAACGCGACCCCTGCCGTCACGATGCGATCGCCGGGCTCTAGGCCATCGGTGACAAAGACGCGGTTTCCGGCCATGCCGAGGACCGGCACGTCTCGTCGCGCGACTGACTGTTTTGCCTCGTCGAACACGAAGAGCGTGGCGCGCTGGCCGACCACAGGGCCCGTCTCTGTTGTGTCGAAGCGAATGGCCGACAAGGGAACGGAGAACACCGGTCGATCGTATTTAACAGAAGAAATCGGCAGCGTCACGGTCGCGGACATGCCGCTGCGGGCCCCAGGCGTCGGATCATCGAGTCGCGCGCGAACCTTGAAGGCGTTGCCGGCTTCGGCGGTCGCGCCGATCTCGACGATGCGGCCTTTTACGATGGCGTCTTGAAGGCCGGTTATGGTGGCTGTGATCGGGTTGCCATATTGAAGCCCGGGTACGAACTGTTCCGGCACCAAGACGACCACTTCCATCGCGTCCTGACGTCCGACCTCGTAGACGGGCTGGCCAGCCGCAATTTCCTCGAAACGTTTGGCCATCAACTTCGTGACAATGCCGTCTCGCGGCGCGACCAACGTCGTCCGGCGCAGGTTCTCTTGTGCTGTGGCAACGGCAACTTCGGCGACCTGGCGCTCGGCGCGGGCAGTGGCGAATGCCGCTTCGGCCCTGGAAAGGGCTGCCTTTGAGACGGTTCCGTTCGCGGCTAGCGTCGCCTGCCGGCGGAAGGTATCCTCTGCGTCCTTCAGCTGAATGGTGCTCGACTGAAGTCTCGACTGCTGACCGGCAAGTTCGCGCTCGAAATCCGCAGGATCGAGACGAGCAATCTCCTGTCCTGACTTGAATTCAGAACCTTCCCGCAGCGGGACGTCGATGAGCTTACCTGAGACAGCGAAGCTCAGCTTGGTTTCTTCAGCAACAACAAGCATGCCGGAGAGGCTTCGCTCTTGGGCAGCATCCTGGGGCTTCATTTCGACGGTCTTTACCGCCGGCACCGGCGCCGCGCTCTCCATCCCTTCTTGTTGGTCGCAGCCGGTCAAAGCTGAAAGGGACAGGACACACGCGATCAACCGTTTGCTGACCCTAAGCGGTGCGCGGATGGTTGCTGTCGAATTCATCATGTCCGGGCCTCTCCCGCCCCCTGAAGCCAGGTAGATTCCAGCGTGCGCAGTTGGGCGGTCGTGGCTGCCAGAAAGGCCGTCGACCACCCGAATAGTAACAGACCGTTCGCGCTCTCGATGGCGCCCACCAGCCGCCAATCCGGCGACAGCACGACATCGCCATAGCCGACAGTGGTGAAACTAACGGTTGAAAAATAGAGCGCTGTTTCCAAGTCCGGCAGCACTCCGGCAAAGACATAGAAAGCGGCATAGAACCAGATCTGCACCGTGTGCAGCGCGATCAGACCGAATACGATAAAAAGGATAGCTGTGCCCTGCCTGAACCACGTCGTCCGTGTTGTGCGCTCCGGTCGGTTGCGCAACAGGTGCAGGATCCCTGCCAGCCCAGCATGGTGGATGATGACGGTCAGGGTCACCATAGCGGTGGCGACCAGAAGAGAGCCTATCATTTAAGGTGTTGTCCCCACGACCGCTGGCCAAGCGCCGGACTGCTCCGGCCGACCGTCCCCTTTTGAACCCTTTGAATGTTCTTCTTTTCCGCTGGACATTCAACGCTTTCGTTGCCCATTTTGAGCAGAGATCTGGCCGAGCCATCTGGCTAGGATTCAGCATCCGATGCATGTCTATAAAGACGGATCCACATGAAAACAGAAGCCGACAAGAAGATTCGCGACAATTTTGGAAAGATATGGCCGAGCCACGTCTCCAACCTGACCGAGTTCCTGATCAACGCACGCTCCGCCTTCGATGGCGACCTGGACCTTTTTCTCGTTCTTGCCGTTATCGGCGATCGAACGTTCGCATCGGGCCGCGTATCATCTTCCCTGACGTTTGACGAATTCGTTTCTGAGGACAAGGTCATCCCGGAACCGGTCGCGTTGAACGCTTATTCAACATCTCAGTTTATCAAAATGCCCCGAGAAACGGTGAGGCGAAAGGTTCAAAACCTCGTCGATCGCGGCTGGGTAGAACGCTGCGAGGACGGCTCCTTACGTGCGACGAGGAAAGCTTCCGTCGATCTTCTACCGCTTACTGAAGCAAGCATCGCTTACCTCACTCGTATGTCGTCCCTATTTCGAGGCACACAGCCCTAGCGGGCTGGGGCAGCGGCCCCGCGTTGCCCATTTCGGGCAACAACTGTATTTCCCGGCCGCAATTTTCTCGGCACAAGAGATCAAGCGTCATTATGGGCGCCGTCGAATTGGTTTATTCGGAGACAATGATGAAGAAGTTGGGTGTCGGGCTTGTCGCCATCATCGTGACGACGGGGTGTCTTGCTGGTTCTCAGTTTCAGTTTGCTGGCGAAGCTGAAGCACGCTCCTACAAGAGGCACTATGGCGGGTATCATCACCGATCTTACAAGCGGTGGCGCGCGCGCCGGATTGCGCGCGGCGTTGCCGTTGGAGTTGGGGCCGCTATCGCTCTCGAATCCGCACGCAGGTACCGCTATAGTTGCAGCAATCTGGCCTATCGCTGCCGTCATGGTGCCTATTGGGCTTGTGAGCGCTTCGACGACCGGTGTTGAGCACCTCTGCCGGTTCTAACCTTCAAGCATTTTTGCCCATGTTTTCGGCGCCGTGCGGTGCTCTTGTCCTTCGCATGCGGGGCTACCGCACACGAGCATCGTGGATCTCATCTCCTCTTCGCCCGCGTACGGGCCGTGTCAGGAATTGAGCCATTTCTGCCTTTGGCCGCAAGCAGGATTCGACATTCCGTCCGCTCCCGCAGGACCAGCGGACAATCGCGCTCGGGGCACATCGGGGTCAGCTGGGCAGTTGCCAGGCGAGTGAAGTTTCAGGAACACAAGTGAGTTTGTAGCGTCGGATCTCAGCTCCAACCCCATCGCCGTTAGGGCAACTGGGCCTGACAGGTCCTCAACGCATGCGTTTCCTGACGCTTCTGAGGCAGTCGCGGGAACCAGCGTCGGTGTGTGCTGCAACCCTGTCGATCAGCCGCGCACACGAGGCATCCGTTGCCGAAGCCATCGCGCTCCAGCGTCCGGCCCGCAGACGGTGGCGGGCAATCCAGTACCGGACCAGCAGCCTGGGAACGGCAAAGGACAGCACCGACGGGCAGGTTCGTAGAATATCCGCCAAGGTGGCCTCTTGACCGGCCGCCGCGGCCAGCCGCATCACCAGCTTGGCCTTGCGACGCAGCGTCCGGGGCGCGCAAACCAACAGGGTCGGGACAGCGACCACGATCGATATGAGTTCCCGTTCCGGCAACCCGGACGATTGGCGCAGAAAGTGCAACCCCTCCGATAACCGCCCGGGGCTGACCAAAGCCAGGACCGGTTGGCGGATCATGAGATTGACGGCATCGGCGGTCTCAAGCCCAAGCGCCATCCTCAACCCCTCAATCCTCCCGGACAGCACGGCCGGATCCGTGCCCGCCAGCCGCCGGTCGCGGGCGAGCAGAGCCCTGACCTTGACCTGCGACCGGGCGCCCAGTGCCATCAGGTGATCGATGACCTGCTCGATCGCGTCGGGATCCTCAAACAGCCACTGCGGATCCCGCCGGATGACGGTCTCAAGCCGCGCCGCGTCCAATTCGAGAACGCCCGTCAGTCGCGCCAACCGCCCGTGCAACCCGGCGGTCGTTAAATCCAGGATGTCGGGACGGACCAAGACCATGTCGATGATGGCGGCGGGCGGCCAGTCCAATCCCGATGCTAAAACCTCAACCTGCTGGCGCACGTCGTCGGGCTCGAGCGCCGATAAGCGTTCGGTCCGCTTTGCGGCACGCTTCAGTTGGCACAGCGGCACGCCCAGAGCCTCGGAGAGCCTCTCCAAACGGTCCCGCTGCGCCTTGGGTGGATTGCGCAGCAGACTAGGCTCGTCGACAGCGCGTGCGAGAATCTCGTGCACGGAGAGCCCCCGGGCGCGCGCATGGGCTTGCGCATTGGCCACCGCGCGGCCCGGGCGGACCGTGCGAACGATCTGGGAGACGTCCCATGTTTCAGCAAGGCGCCCCGTCAAGCCGCCATCGATGCGGCACCCGGCCTCCTCCATGACGCTCATCGCCCAGGACCAGCCCGTCGATACCTCTTTTGGCCGGCCCGGGCGTCTCTCCTGCCGTATGGTTGTGGGCTGCCCGTCCCCGGCAGGCCGGACCGGGTTTCCTCCATCACGCCGCTGGCTGCGCCGCTGCATCGCGTCCGTCCTCACGCTTTGATAATGCGCAATCGCGCTTTGATGGCTCCGACCGAGCGGTTGAGATGGGCTGCGATGACGGGCACGCTCAGCTGCTGTGCGCGCATTCTGCGCAACGCGGCATCATCGTCAGGTTCCCATCGTGACCAGTGCCCCTCGGGCTTACCCAAGCGAAGCCGTTTGATGGTGCTGGACCCATCGGGCGCGCGGCGCGGGTGGGTGAGGTCACTGCGCCCGTCCGTGGCCGGCTTCCGCCGGGCGGCCCTCATGCGGAAGATCTCCGACCAGAACATCTCCGCCACAACTGCGGTCTCTAGATCGCGCACGGCTTCCAGCAGCACGAACCGTGGCAGCAGCCCCAGGCTCTGCAACGCGTGCAGGCGCAGACCGGCCGGGGTGTCCGCGTCTTGAAGGTGATACGCCTTCCACTGCGCCGCCTGCTGCGACCGTCCCACATAAAAAACCCGGTCGTCGCGCGGATCGATCATTCCATAAATTAAATACTGCACGCATTAATATCTCAAAACATCTCTGATTTATCAAATTCTATTTCGAAAAAGGCTTGGCGCCGCTGAATACGCAACGCTTGAAACCCAACATGCGGACCGTTCCGGCTGGAGCGGACCCAAGGAGAAGTTGCGAGACGATTTATTTTCGTGATATAAAAAGAATAATTGATATAGATTGGATGCATGTTGCAAATCGACAAAGAGAAGATAGATTATATTCTCAATCAGATCGAAGCCCTGAACCGGGCTTTACTCTCGCTGTCGGAGAGGGCAAAGCCCGACGCCGTCAGTTTGGAGAAGCGACTGAAAAGCATCGAAGCCGTCAGCGAAAAGATCGCGCACGATATCGGCAACATCCAGGCCTGCATCATGGCTATTCTCGATGCCGTTCAGGCGTCCTCGGCAAACCGTCCGCAACGCAAGGAGACAGAGCGATGACGAACCCGCAACCGGGACCCGATGTCCCCGCGGCCTCCAGCCGCCCAAAGCGCAGAACCCGGTCCAGGCGGCCGCCCCTGCCGGCCGAGGGCATTGACATCGCGACGCTCACGGCGCGATTGGCTGAGATCGAAGCTACACTTGGACACGCGCTGAAGAGCATCGAAGAGCTGCAGCACAATCAGATCCGTCTCAAAGGCAGCCTCGACCATCTGACCTTCCGCGTCACAGACCTCTATCAACAGGTCTTGAAGGCCCCCGCATCACGCCATTGATACCGTCCCGGTCGCATCCGACGGGCCCCATGTGCGAGCATCGCGCGTTGGTCTGGAAACGGCTCCGGGGCAACAAGCCCATGATCATCCGAGCATCGCCACCGGTCCTCTGCCCCATCACGGGAGGTCCGTTATCTGGCCAGGGGATGCCGCGCTTATCGTTTCGAGCGTCCATATTTATCTTGAAGCATCACCTGTAATCATTCTAATTTATCCTATTGCGTTTTTAATTCCTTAATCCAGACGACTGGGCTTATTAAATCAATCAATATTAATGATATAAAATACATATGACCAAACCAAACGACAGAGAAGCATTTAAAATCATCCTAGAGTTATTGAAGGAGAGGCTTTGGTTGCTCGAAGCGGCGCTCTTGCAGGGCGAAGCCGAGCGCCATCGCATGGCAGCTTTCCGTTCCTCAATGGCGCAGGCGGCACGCTCAAAAGAGAGAATGACCCGCGTGGTGCGTGAAAACGACCTGCGGTGGCGCGGGCCGCGCGGGCGCACGGGCTCATCCTGATCGTCCGTATGTGAGAAGTGCAGAACGCCGATCCCGCCATGCCCGACAGTTTTGATTTGAGCGACAAGGATCAGCGGTCATGGATCACCGGGGAACGCCTGGAGACATGGTCGGCGCTTGCACCGGAGTGGCCTCGGCCGGTGACAGCCGTTATCGCTGCAGAATTCGTCCAT
Organism: Hyphomicrobium sp. 12-62-95; assembly: GCA_002279935.1. GTDB lineage: Bacteria > Pseudomonadota > Alphaproteobacteria > Rhizobiales > Hyphomicrobiaceae > JAGVSR01. The sequence goes on from NCCZ01000017.1 coordinate 19,958, forward strand.
GCGGGACCATCTCTGCACAGTTTGACCGGTGCTGGATCGGTCGGCAAAACCGCAGTCGCCCTCCAGGTTGGCGGCCATCTGCTTCGGGACGGTTTCCAAAGCCGGGACGTTCTCTACCTTGGCTTGCGGGGCTTCAGCGGCTGTCACGATCAAGCGCGGAATCGCGTGAGCCGTTGGATCGATGACCGGGACGGCCGGCGCTTGGCCATCGTCGTCGACGATGCACTTGATTTGGAGCGCTGGCGACTGTGGGGCGCGGCAAAAATCCGTCAGGGATGCGATCTGCGCGCGCTGTTCATCGGAGCTCCTGGCGAACGGCCGGCGACCGTTGTCCGCACGGATTTGCCTGATCGATCCTACGCCTTGGGGCCACTGACGTTCGGCGAGGCTGCGTCCAGGTTCGGGGTCAGCCTGAGTGCAAGGTCGGTCGCAGGTCTGGATCTGTTCGCCGATCGCGGTCCGGGCGATTGGGCCTTGGGCCCAGCTGCATCGGACTTGGAGCCGCTGCTGGCTGCCTATCTCCAAACGGGCGGATATCCGGAGATGTGTTTGAGGCCATCAATGGACCCGGTTCAACTGCGGCAGCGTCTCATCGCTGCGGCGGCCGGCCGGGACGCGAGCTACGCCGGGTTGCTATCGGGATCGCTGGCCAGAACAAGTCTGTTCGACGACATCTGTTCGGCGGAAGGCCGCGCGCTTGACCCCGCGGCCCTATCTGGGTCGGCCACCGACCGGACCGGGAATGACGTCTCTCATCTTGGCTGGTTCGAACGGGCGGGCCTTGTTCACTGTCTTCCCGCGTTTGGAGACGACCCTTGCGCGCCCCGGCGCCAGATTATTCTGAGCGATGCGGTGCTTGCGGCCGGTCCGCGCGGCCAGCCGCTTCACGGCCGATCATCCCCTCATCATCTGGCGGCCCAGCGATGTTTCGTTGGACATTTGGCGCGCTGGGCCACACGGCATGGCCTGCGCGTGTGTGCCTGGCGGAATTTGCAGGGGGTCGAAGCCGCAGCTGTTCTGCTTGATGGCCCCAAAGCCGTTGTTTTCAAACTCATCGACGGCACCGAGCATCGCGAGGCGCACCAGATCTGGCTTCGCGCCGTTTCGCGCCGTTTCGATCGGCCGCACACCATAGCGGTGTCGGTCCCCATGGAAACCGCTGTGGACGCTGCTGCCGCAACATGTGTTGAGCCGGCCCCACCGTCATCGAGCATCTGGCCGTTGACATCCCTCCTCTTGGCGCTGAGCGATGGTCTTATGGGCTCAACCCCATGGTCACCCCGCGCAGCCCCGTAGACGACCGACGCGGGGCCGATGGGGCATTTCTCCCATTCCCCCCCCATGCGCCAAGCCCGGCAGGGGGCTGGTGAAGGTAAGGCGCGGCGTGGTCACGCCCGAGTGCGGCTTTTCCCGCCAAACCAACACGGCCCCTGCGTTCGGGCGGCAAGGCTGACAGTCACAGTCTGGCTGAGGTTATGCTGCTAGCGCGTCCACAGTTTGTTGGACGGCCTTATCTGCGTGCGCGGTCATTGGACGTGTCGCCTCGCTGACAACCGTCGTCCAGGTCTTGGATATCTTCATCGTCCCGGACGCGGCGTCTTGAAGAACGGTTTGCACGATTTTTCTCTGTGCCTCGGACCAGTCATGCAGGGTTCTGCTGGCTACGGCGTCCTTGATGTGTTCGGTTTGCCTTTCAGCGGAAGACTGCGCCAGGGCCGCTGCCGTGCGCATGATATCCCCACAGCCCTTCACCCATAGGCTGGTTGATTTGAAATAAACTTCGAGGCTCTCTTGGCCGAAATGGGCCGAGTCCAACATCATCGCTTCGATCCGCTTTGTGGTTTGCGTCATCAGTATCTCCATGGGTTGTAATCTTGCTTTTCTGGCGTCATTCCCGGCGGCTCTTGCCATCGTTGGATGGCCTGCCTTGCGTTCCAAATCGACAGACGTTTCTGCCGTCGTCTCCGCTGTTCGTTCCGATCGCTGCCCTGTCCGGATCCGCGTCAGTCGGTGCCGCGACCCCCGCTTCGCCGGCAGCATTTTTTGTGATGGAGCCGGGACGATGGCCGATGCGGACATTGGCGCGGTTTCAGATGGCTGTACCGCTGCGGGTGGCTCGATAGCCCGAGCTGTCGCGGCGGTGTGTCTGGGAGAGTTGGGGGCACGCGTATCAATCATTATAATATCCCTTCTTATGTCTTTTTACAAAATAAAAACTCTACATGCAACATATTGTGCTTTGCTGGATCGCATGCAGCCATTCTGCCTTTGATCGACGTCTTTCTGTTTACTTAAAGAAGCTTCATACAGGAGTGGCTTGTGCACTGCATAATATTAAATCTTATTCATTTATATTGTCAAAAATATTTTTCATTCTAATGGCTTGATCGCTCAAACGTCTATTGGCGAGCCCCAGCAGACCGTTTCGGTCACCAAGATGCGGCCCGTCAGGGCGCGCAAGGGCTCTGGCAATAGCCTCCTGCTCGTTTCACTCCTGGCACTTGAGTAGGCCTCAGAAGGCCCCAGTTCCCCGATGACCGGATCAGCGGAAGATGCCGCTGCGGCCTTGGAGAACATTCGATGTCTGGTGGATTTTTCTCAAACAGGTGGAGAGCCGTTGATAGGTTCGCCTTCTGGCCGGTGATCACACTGTTTTATCCGCTGTCATGGCTGTTGGAGCGCTATCACAAGCGGCTGAAGGACCAGATCCTGGCTGAGGGTGATCTCAGCACGCAAAAGCCATTTTTGGAGACCGGCAAATTCCCGCGGCGCGGATTTGCGCCCTCGCGACTGATCATGGTGGGTTTCCTGGTCGCCGTTGTCGCTGTGTCGACGGCTATTTTTATGGTTCTGTGCGAGACGATCGTACGGGGATTTGCCCTGCAGGACGCGGAGTTCACGGGAACGGCCGCCGATCTTGTCTTTTTCTCGCTGCTCGCGCTGTATTATGCCGTGTTTGTGGCTGTAACCGAGCTGACGCGCCGTTACATTCTTAATGGCCGTTTCTTCGCAACCTACGATCAGTTGATGACTTATGTCCGCGCCCAGCCCTCATCAGCCGAGGTGCTGGACTATGCGCCGACACTGAGGCTGTGCGCCAAGAGGCATATTCGTGGTCCGTCTGACCTGTACCGCATGATGGCGTCGTGGCAGGCCCAGGAGGATCACTCAGCCTATTACCGCTCGGACCGGCTCCTTGAACTCCTGACCCTTCTCGAGCAGCGCTATCCCTTTGTGTGCAAGGATGAGGATCTCTGCCAGCGTTACTGGGACTTTGGCCGGGCGCTCTACCGGGTGCTGTGGCAGCGCAACCCGGACTGGGTCAAGTCCTCTCTCTTTTCCGGGACGCCTCCGCATCTGTTAAGCGAGGGGACTGGGCGGCTCAATGGTGTCAGGCACACGCTCCCGACAAGCACGCTGCGCTTCGAAGACGAGGGTTCTGAGCGCGTGGTGAACTGAAACAAAAGCAGCCCCGCAAGGGGCTGCTTGGCGTTCTATGGCGATGGTATTTTAAGCAGCAGACTGGCCGGCGCTCCGGGTGGCTCCACATTGGGGCGCCAGTCAGTAACGAGCGCGCCAACAGGCTTGATGGCGCGCTCATCGATACACGCGATGTCTGCAAAATCATCGTGCCCCGAACCTGTCGCGCGGCAAGCCCGTCCCTCAAACAGAAAATGATACGCCATATAGGTACCAGGACGCCCGAAATAACAGGCCGGCGTCCAGAACCGCTCTTTATCGGTTGCTACAACCGGTCCATGGCAAGACTGCTTGAGAATGGAGAGCGACGTATCAGCCAGGGTGGCGATTCGTTTCTCTCCAAGGACGAGACCCAGATAGGGGATACGGATGTGCTGCGCTGGGCGTGTCCCCCGGAAAACCGCAATGGCCTCCCTGTATTTTGTGCCGGGGCGCCTGACCACCAGAAAGGCTCCTTGTTCGCGCTGGTACCAATCGATGTGATAGCCAGGCGAGGCCTGAAGGATGCGCGCCGGGCCGAAGACCTTTTCGATTGCGGAGGTCTTGGTCAGGACTGAGAAGTCTTCCAGAAAAGTGAATTCAGCGGCGCATTGGCTCGCACAGTCTTGTGGGAGCCCGCTACCGCCATCGGCCATTGCAGGAGTCAAAAGGAAGAATAGGAAGAACGCAGCCGGTTTCATGGGACATCCCTTGAGAGCTGGGTGGATGGGGAAGGCGCCGTTTGAAGAGCGCTAGGACTTCAGATCTTCGAACTTGGTCAGCTTCGGGTCGAAGCGGAGCTTGACAATACCGACAGGTCCATGACGCTGCTTGCCGATGATGACTTCGGCGACGTTGAGGGCTTTGCTGAGCTGCTCTTGCCACTCCAAGTGCCTGTCTGTCCCCACTTCGGGCTCGCTCTTCTCGAGATAATATTCTTCGCGGTAGATAAACATCACCACATCGGCATCCTGTTCGATGGATCCGGATTCACGGAGATCCGACAGCTGGGGCCGTTTTTCTTCGCGTGTCTCCACAGCGCGGCTGAGCTGCGAGAGCGCCAGGATCGGCACTTGAAGTTCTTTTGCGATAGCCTTGAGGCCCCGCGTGATCTCGGAAACTTCAACCACGCGGTTGTCATTGGCCTGGCGTGAACCGGTACCGCGCATCAGCTGAAGGTAATCCACGACAATGAGCCCGAGTCCCTTTTTGCGTTTAAGCCGGAGCGCGCGGGATCGGAGGGCTGAAATCGTCAATGCGCCGGAATCATCAATGTAGAAGGGCAGATCCTTCATGGCATGGGCGGTGTCGACAAACGCCCTGACATCGGCGGCTTTGGCAGCCCCGCGCCGGACGGTGTCGTTGGGTATTTGAGAGAGTTCGGCCATGATTCGGGCGGCAAGCTGCGCGCCGGACATTTCCAAGGAGAAGAAGCCCACGACGGCGCCTTTGTCGCCTTGTGTTTCCAGATAGGCCCGGGCCGCATTGAAGGCGATATTGGCTGCGAGGGCGGTTTTACCCATGGAAGGTCTTGCGGCGAGTATCACGAGATCTGTGGGTTGCAAGCCGCCAAGCTTTGTATCGAGACCCGTGATGCCGGTCGTTACGCCGGTGACCCCTCCTCCGTTCTTGAAAGCCTTCTCCGCCTGTTCGGCCGCTTCATCGGCAAAGTCCGCGATGGATTTAAAATCATGAGCCTGGACGCTGTTTTCGGCGATGGCGTAGAGCTGGGCTTCCGCACTTTCGATCAAGGGGGCCGTGTCGTCAAAGGCGGGGTCGAAATGGAGCGCGCCATAGGCAATCTCTTCGGCCACGCTGAACAGCACCCGGCGGCGATGGCATTCGCGAATCGTGCGGGCATAGTCTTCGGTGTTGATGACACTGATCACATTCGCTGCAAGATCGGCGAGATAGGCCGCACCACCAACGCTCTCAAGATCAGGGTCTTTCTCGAAATAGGGTTTGAGGGTCACGGGTGAGGCCCCTTGCCCACGGTCAATCAATGTGGCAATCGCCTGGTAGATTCGCCCATGCACGTCCGTATAAAAATGCTCAGGTGCCAGGGTTGAGGCGATGCGCTCAAAGCTGGCATTACTGACAAGAAGAGAGCCCAAGAGGCCCTGCTCGGCTTCGATATTATGTGGCGGTGTGGCCTCGGGAACGACAGATTGAAAAGGTTTGGGCGAAGATGGGACGGTGCTGTGTGAAAACATAGATCCTATTATGGTCCTATTTGAATTGAAGTATCAAAACTTTGCGAATTGAGCGCAATATATCAGGGGATAATTATGCCGTGCACCACAATGGATTTTGTTCGAACGTCTTGCCGACTGTTCTGCAGGCGATCGAAAGTGAAGTTGGTCCCGTCTGTCAGTTGCTTGAGCCGCACCCGAGATTGTGGTTCGCTTTTTTCAAAGTGGGTGAATCATGCTGATATAATCATCAACCAGTAACGCGTTCCTCGCCGCTCGCCAGTTCTGGTCAATGCACCCAGTGCTACAAGTTCCGCTAGATCACGGCGGGCGGTGGCTGGGGGAGCGCCGGTGATCGACGTGTACTTACCCGCCGAAAGACCGCCCTTGAAGCCATCCGGCCCCTCGCGCATCATTCTGAGCAAGGCTTTCTCTTGCCGCGCGTTGATCTTGCCTCGCAATGAATCGAATAGCTTTGTTTTGGCGATTAAAAAATCGATCCAGCGTTGCGTAAGCTGTTGCGCCTCTAAAACAGTAGCCGCAAACCACATCAGCCATTTTGTTACCTCGTTCTCTCTATGGGCGAATTCCAGCGCCTTATAATAGTCCTTCTTACGCTGCTCGATCATCACAGAAAGTGCCGTCAAACTCGGCTGCCCAAGACCTTGTGCCAGTGCCTTTTCTGAGATCGCCCGGCCTATACGGCCATTGCCGTCTTCAAATGGATGAATAGATTCAAAATACAGATGTGCGATCCCGGCTCTGGCCAATGCGGACATGGGCCGCACGCCACCTGGTCCCGCCATTTGATCAGGTACTTGGCTTGATGGGGGAGCTTCAAAATGAACTTTTGGAGCATGTACGGGCCCAGAGACGATCTGCATTGGCTCTGGATGCGTGCGATATTGGCCGATATCTTTAATATCCCGCCGCCCCCACGTTAGCAGGTCATGCCAGCGAAAAAGCTGAGCATCACTTAGACGCGCGTCATAGGAGCGATACAGATCGACCATCAACTCGGCGATACCCTGTTCGGCTGGACTAACGCGGCGGTGATCGGTCACAAGACCAAACTGTCGGCGGATGGAGGATTGCAAACTTTCCCGATCCAGAATCTCACCCTCGATCTCTGACGTTTTCAGAGCCTCGGCACTGATGATTTCAACGGTCAGGACGGCCCGGTCCTCCTCGGCTAAATGTTGGACAGAGCCGATCACAACTCCGCCCTGCCTCAAGAAGCGGCCCTCTAAAGGCGCTATTGCCTCGGAATCGAAGCGAAAATTCGGCCAGTCATCTTGTTGCCAGTTCCAACGCATGAGCGATAGAGTAGCACAGTATCGCTCAACTTATACTAAACAAATGAGCGATAACTGACGCAAGGATCGCTCATTCAAACGTGCCTTGGCCGGTATAGGTTCGCTCACATCCCGCAGAGGCCGGGGGATAATTCCCCCTGGCTCGGATCATTAAGCGGCGTTTTTGGTGAGGGACTGGTCACGGAATTCCTTAACGAAAGGCTTGACGGCCTCTGGCAGAAACTCAGTGAAGAGCTTGAGTTTTGCGGGGTTTTTTACGAATTCGAGCGGGTGGACGCCATTGATGGAGCCCAGATTGGGTTTGTGTACGAAATAGCCCACGAGCTCTTGCAGTTTATCGGGCATCGCCTCGAGATCCTCCAGCGAATAGCCCAGATACGCATTCTCGGCCTGGCGGAGCCAACCCAGGGAATAGCTGATAACGGCCCCGCAGCGCCGTGTCTGCGTTTCATTGCGTCCGCCGCAATGGAAGAGCGATCCCAGATAGATCAGAACCGACCCGGCTTTCATCGTGCCGAGAGCAATTTGCTCGGGCGGGAGATCATTGAGCGCGAGGTTCAAAGATTCCTGGCGCGGCCATTTATGGCTGCCGGGAACCAGCACGGTTGAGCCGTTGGTCTCGGTAAAATCATCAATCGCCCACATGCAGTTCAGCATGACTTCCTGACCGGGATGTAGGAAAGGGAACATCGGATCGTCCTGATGCATGATCTGGCGGGGCTCATTGGGACCAATCGAGATCGCCTGGGTCAGGTTGATTTGATACTGGCTGCATGAGGGGAGCAGGTAATGATCCATGACCGCGAGGATGGATGGAACAAGCGCCATTTCCTGAAAGACATCGGATTTGTTGAAGAGGAGCCCCAGACGCTTGGTGGCATAGCCGTAAAAATCGCCCTGGCAGTCTGGGATAGCGTCCAGATGCTGGTTGAGCTCACGTTTGAGCTTGGCATGACGCTCAGGCGGGAGGACGGTATCGATCACAACGCAGCCATCCTCCGTCAGGGCCTCGATTAGTTTCTCGGCAGGGGTGAAGGGTCCGAAATGTTTGATGGTGGCCATAAAGTATCTCCTTTCAAAAATCGCTGGCTTTGGGCTTACGGGTAGACTGACGCTCGGCCTCAATCATCTTCAGAAAAATTTCGAGGATGAAGACGGTGCATTGAGCGACTGGCTGGGTGTTGGGGCTCAGGCTCCGGGCACAGGCTTTCTCAAACAGCATGAGCACGTCACAAAGCTGCGCAAGAACCCTGGCTGATTGGGGGTTCGTATCAAGGGACTCGAGGTCTGAGCGCTGGAACACATAGTGCTCGGGGTACTGGTCGCGGCTGACGGGGCCGATGTCCGTACGATCAGGCAACCCGGCGTTCATGGAACTCCTCCGGGCCTGCATGTCGCAGGTATTTCTCCAACAGATGGGGCGGTAAATCTTCGGGTTGGATGGTGAGCGTGATCCCTGTGGCTGCGCGCACGCCATCGAGCAGAGCTTTGTTCATGTCAAAGCGCGCGGTGACCGTGGGTTCCCCTTCCAGATCGATGATGGCGCTGACCTCGGCGGGTTTGAAGCCGATCCGCTCGAGGAGACGCTTTATCTTGATATTGTAGAGCGTGTACATGTCGGTGATCCCGCACAGTCTGCAGGTATCGATAAGGGCTATGATCATCTCGGCTGTTGCCAGATTGACCTGTTTTTGCCGCTCGGCGCGGTTCTCGGTCTCTGAATGAACACCAAAGCGGCTGGTTTCGCACATCGTGCTACTGTGTGGGATCGGCAGGGTCTTGGTGTAGTCGGGCCAGATATTGCGGATCATGGAGGGCTGATCCGTGGTCAGGAACCGCCACGTCCCCGTCACGTGTTCATTCTGGTCCAGGTGGAGAATGTAGATGGTCTCAGGAAGATCGTAATCATCGACCTCGAGCTCCATGGCGTTGACATCGACATCCCAGCCCATGCGATCGCGGAAAATCTTGGTGCGAACGCGGTGCATGTCGAGAAGATGGCGGGTGCTCCCCGCTTGGCCTGCTTGTAGAATTTTTATCATTTGAAATTATCCCCCAGGGTGATTTTTGAAAATCATAATGGGGGCGCAGGCCGCCGACTATTCCACAAAACGGGAATAAACCCGAAAAAATCAATCGGACATTCGTGTATGGTAATATTTGAAAGATTACCGTGTCTCGGTGTAAGAGCGATTAGATTGTTAGGAGAGCGTCCGCGTTTTAGGGAACGATAAGGCCGTGGATGATGGCGATGGCTGCGGCATGGGGACCGTTGGTGGCGCCGAGCTTTTCGAAAATGCTTTGCATGTGTTTTTTGACAGTGTCGTCCTGGATGCCAAGACGCTCGCCGAGCTGGCCATAGGTCAGGCCCCGAGAGATCCACAGAATGACTTCGGTTTCCCGGCTCGTCAGGGGCTTGATAGGATCGAGATTGCCGAGGCCCAGAATCATCAGCCGTTCATGAGCGCCGGTGGCCAGAAGATGGATTTCATGGCGGTGAAAGTTGAAAAGCTGCTGGAATTCAACCGCGGGCAAGTCCCCTGCGACGGAGAAGGTGGCTTTCGTCAAATTGGGGCCATGGATGGGGACGCTGGCGCCTTCTTTGATGCCAACGCTGCGGCTGTCATGAAAAATGATTTTTTGCTGGCGGGTGATGGGATAGCGCTGCCCAATCGTCTGCCAGGAGAAGGGAAGGTTGGCGTTGGTGGCAAAGCGGCCCACCATATCATGTGCGCCAAAATTGTTGGATTGGTAGTGATTTACATACGCTTCGGGGTAGGTTGTCAGGATGATATGGGGTTTTTCCGGGATTGTTGGCCAGCGCAGCCAGTAGGCGGCTTTTTCAAAGCCGATTTCATTCATCCGATTGCAAAGGAGGTTTATGACGGAATCAACATCGTGACAGCTGTTGAGCTGGTTCAGATACCTGTCAATATCGTCCAGCGTAGAGCGGGTCGTCATTCTCTATTATAAATACATTATGTTAAATTATTCTTTAATAATACGATGGTTTTTCGTTCATATCGTGCACTTGCTTAATTTCCAATCTTGAAACCAAGGTCGTTGTTCCGCGCAACAAATATCAAGGGATCATAGCAGGCGAGGATCCCCTGCTCCGGATTGCTATCCAGATAGTGATTGGTGTCATCGGCGGTCTGGAAAACGGCCGTGATGCGGATGGCACGCCCAAAGGTGTGAATGAAAAGCGGCTGGTCTTGTTCCAGAAACATGGAGGACCTCCTATGTGGTGTTGTGGATCAAGTTGAGGGTGCTCGGGCTCGTGGGATCGCGTGAACACCCCATCGGTTCATTTAATGGCCCGTTTGATAGAGTCGATTGAAAAAAGTTGGCCGGTAACGAGAAGATGTTGTCAGTCGAAAAGTTCGGAATGCGAGCCTAAGCGAACGAGCTGCAAAGCGTCAGGCGTGTTACGATAGATCAGAACAAGATCAGGTTTTAGGTGGCAATCCCGAAAGCCGGCCTATTGCCCAGTAAGGCCATGATCGCGGTAGCGCGCTGGAAGAGCCTGACCTGAAAGCAGTTTCTCAATAGCATCTTCCAGAAGCTCTTCAATGTTTCGATGTCGGCCTCGCTTCTCACGTTTAAAATCTTGTTTGAATGATTTGGTGTATTCAATCGTCCGCATTCAAGTCTGCCATCAAACGTCCAGAGTTGGGGGCCGTTTTGATTCGGCCGGCTTTCGCTTGCTTCATGGCCCCTTTGGTGGCGGCGTTGGGGGCCTTCACTTTGAATGGCAGGGCTTTATCGGCGGCGGTGCGTATCATCATCAATCGGATGGCATCCGAGAGGGTCAGGCCCATTTGTTCTAGGACCTGCGCGGCCTGATCTTTGATCTTTTTGTCGATACGGGCGCGTACGACGGCATCTGTTGTCATGATAATTTCTCCATCGGTGTAGTGCCATTGTAGCTACAGAATGGGTTCTTTGTCAAACGGCAGTGCCACATCGTTCTGATCACGCCGCTACCTGCTGACCTTGAGGTTGAAGTCCGTTCAAAAAGTTGACGGCCTCGGAGGCGCGCGCCGCCGCGCGGAAGATGGCTTTGGAGTCTGATTTGAGGAGCTTGTGCCAGTGATGAATGTACTGGGCGTGATCGGGCCGCGTGTCCTGGGTCACGTGCAACTCGGCGCAAAGAATTGCGGCAGCGAGCTCCACCAGCAGCTCTTCCTCGATATAGACCTGATCGGCGAAGGCTTTGGGAACGGGCCGGTTGAGGCGGCTCTTATGACCGCTGGCATGACAGATCTCGTGCAGAAGCGTGGCGTAATAGCTCTCCTGGCGGCTCATCGTATCTGTGCCCGTGAAGAGGGATTCGGCCGGCATATGAACGGTATCTATGGAATGACGATAGAAAGCACGGTCACCGCCAATCTTGACGGGAATAGCGGTGTTGGCCACGTAGCGGTCGACAGCCGCCAGGCACGCGATGAGCGGCACAGGCTCTGAGGGCGCTGGCAGCTCGACGCCCTCGACCTCAGCGATGTTAAAAACATTGCTGGCGCGGGCCACGCGCCGCTTGCCATCATCATCTGGCTCATCCGGGTCAGGCTCGGTCTCAAAGTTTTTGTAGAAGACAACCGTCTCGGCTTTGGCCCCGCGGCGCACTTGCGCGCCGGCGGCTTCCCACTGCTTGTAAGAGCCCCAGAGATTGTGCTCGAAGCCGCGGAGAATGGCGGCGGCGCTGAGCCCGAAGATGTTGATCCCGGAATAGGTGGATTTGGTGATGAAGTTGCGCGGGATCGTGAGCCCGCCCTCCCGCCTCCGCCAGGGCATGACGAAGTCGCCGGGATTGCTCTCAATGGCTGCAATGATCTTGTCTGTGACGTCGCGGTGGATGTCGCGCTTGGGGGCTTTTTTCATGGGGTCCTCTCCTCGTGGTGGGTTGGACGGTCCCTGCTGGCTGACATCTCTCTCGCGCCCCGGGGCTGTCCTGACCGGCCCCGGCCCCGCTCTCCTCTGAGTGTGTGGTTCGCTTAAAAAAATGAGGGAGCACGAGCCCGCGGGCCCTTAAAGCGCTGACCCTTGTCCTCAGTTCACTCTCAGAAGGCCTCTAAGCCTCAGGGAGAACACCATGGAAAAGACCTTTGATCAGCTTCTTGAGGACGTGCTGGCGAGTCAGGAGCAGCTGAAACTCCGGGTTCACGATCTCTGGCGGGAGACGATCGCCGTGATTGGCGCGGATCAGCGCAGCCGCTTCGCTCTGGGTCGGGTGTGGATCGCGGAGAAGCTTTGTGGCCGCTTGCAGCTGGAGAGGGGGTACTGCCAGGAATGGTGTGGTGGACCCAATGGGGAGGTCGCGCGCCGTTTGCATGCAATCGTTGCGAATGCCTTTCTGTACGGTGACTCCGGTGCTGCGGGCTTCGACCTCGACGGACTGAAAATCACGGTGTTCGTGGTGCGCTGTTTTAATGCGGCGATGGCACTCACGCAGTGCCCGCGCTGTGCTGCGGCCCTGGTGTGGGATCTCGTGAACGAAGAGGCGCTCAAAGAGCTGGGCGCCGGCGTCTCTCACGAATTGCAGAGCGTGTGAGGCCGCATCATGGAAGATCATAGCGAGGCTCTCATTGCCTCATATCATGAAAGCTTAGAGCGTCTGTGGGAGGCCGCCCTGCAGCTTCACAGCTGCAGCGGCTGTGCCGCTCAGGATCTGGAAAACAAAATCAATGTGTCGGCGTTGGCCACGAGGTACGAACGCGGGGGCCTTTGTCCGGGCGTCTGCAAGGATGTGCGGGCCACAACCAAGCCATTCTATCTGGTAACGCGGTACAGCAATCGCGATGGGTGTGTGCCCGGGTCTTTGAAGGACGTGTTGAACGTCTCCAATCTCGTGTGTGAGACCTGGGATTTGGGGATGAGGATCATGGGCTGCGCGGCCTGTGTGACGGCCGCCATGGTCTATGACGTGAGGACGGCGGCGGCACAGGCTCACGTCATGGCGTGTAACCGAGAGCCTGGAGCGGTACCGGACGGGTGCCCGCGGTGCTGTGCACCGCCTGTGGGCCTGATTTGAACAGGGATGAGACGGCGATGGCCAAGTTTCGCCACTGGAATGGAAAGCGTAAGCGCGCCGCCCCTGCTCCGGCTCTGCATCCGCCTGGAATGGGGCCTCTGTGTCCCGCGCAGGCTGCGCCGCGTCTAGAGCCGCGGGGAGAAGCGGAGCGCCGTTTTCTTCAGAACGTGACCCGGCTGCAAGTGCGCGGCCAGGCGCAGGGTTTCCCTGATCTCATGCGTAGTGATTGGGACCGGCTCAAGCTTGAGGAAGCGATGTGGCTTCAAAAGCGTGCCGATCAAACGCCGGTCGATATTGTCAAATTGGGAAGGGCACGGGCGATGCGGGCTCAATTTAACGGCTATGCGCGCGTCGTAAGCGCTTCCACCAAATCAGCGGAAGGGCCCAAGGCTCAGACGCTCCAAACAGCCCAGAAGGCGGCTCAGCAAGAGAAGGCATCCTCCCCATCCCCTTCTCCGTCCCGGGACGATGGCGCGCGGGATGAGGCTGTTGAGGAAAGCCCGTTTATGAAGAAATTGCGAGCCCGCGCGTTTGAGCTGGCAACGATGAGCCGTGAGCGGGAGCGCGAACAGGATCGGGATTAAGGGCGGTCTCACTCTTCAATCGGCTGGCTTGCCCTCATCAGCTGCCGCAAGGCCCGCGTATGGTCATCGGCGTCTGGCTCGAGCAGGATGATGCGCCCGTTTATTGGCAGCGCGTCGAGCGTGATCGTGAGGCCGGCGCCGATATCATGCGGATCGGCGTGTCCGATGCGGCTCCAATAGACACGGTTATTTTTGCCGCGTTTGGCTGTGTAGGCAATGAGCACAGGATCATGGGTCATGGCGCGCTACCGCCCATCGAGACCGGAGGAAGTTGGTGTGTTTTCCCTCCTCCCAAAAAATCATGACAGTGGTGGCAAGGGGGATCCGAATGAATTGAAGCGCAGGGCTAGTTAGAGATGTTAAATGGGTTAAAAAAGTTAGACCCCCTGTCAAGAGCGCGAGAGAGGCTCTGAGCGGAGGTTTCCGGCAAGGGTGCGTTCCCGATAGACCGAAGCTTCGTTCCTGATAGACCGCCGCTGTTCCTGATAGGCCGTATAGGAGTTTCGAGGCTTACGGAGCGATCGTTCCCGATAGACCGAAAGGGAAATCTGCGGGTTTGCGGCAGATCGTTCCTGATAGACCGAAAAGGGTTTTTGGCGAGTCGCAGGGGTGCGTGTGCCATAGACCGAAAAGGAAATCTGCGGACTTGCGGCTGGGCGTTCCTGATAGACCGAATGAGGTTTTGGGGAGTTGCAGGGGTGCGTTCCCGATAGACCGAAAAGGAAATCTGCGGAGTTGCGGCCCGGGCGTTCCTGATAGACCGAATGAGGTTTTTTGGGAGTCGCAGGGATGCGTTCCCGATAGACCGAAAACGAATCCTGCGGGTTAGCGGCTGGGCGTTCCCGATCGACCGAACCAAATCTGGCCAGTGGGTGTTAAACCGGGCGCAAGCGTGCTTGGCCGGGAAGATTGTTGTGTTCGTGGTCCTGCGCGGCTCTGGTCGAACGTTTGCTAGACGACAGCTGGGCGTTCCCGATAGACCGAATGCGATCTCCAGGATTATCCGCATGAGGGCGGATGGAAATGAGGTGCGTTCCCGATAGACCGAATCGTCTGGGCGCATGAAAAGCGATGGCCTGTGAGAAGAGAAATCTCTCGCAGGTTTAGAGGATTGTGTTCGCGATAGCGGTTTAGCTGAACCACCAGGAACATTCATAAGAATAACTTATGGTTGTTAACATTTCAAATAGAAAATAAAAAACAATTATGGATTGATATTTTCATGATAGGCACGGCGATAATCAAAAAAAGCGCTGGAATAGTTTTGGGGTGTTTTTTGTGTTTGGAGCCAGGCGTCAAAGGCCGGTTGCAGGCGTGTCGGATCGAGGCTGGGGTATTTTGATGAAATCAGGCCCAGTGTCGCCGGATCGATAGACTGAGAGGGCATGGTCTTTATAAGTGAGGACTTGGTCTTCTCGCGAATTTTGAATTTCAAAAGAGGATCCGGCCCGTCACGGTTCTCAACGGAAAGGATGAGATCGGGCAGATTATTTTCTTGCACTATTTTGAGAATCTCAAATTTGAAGCGGCGGAACTGGCCTTCGGCTCCTGATTTGTCGAAGAGTGTTGAGAAGTTCATCGAGAACCCCTTGGGCCCTGCTCCGCCGGCATGTTTTCGGCAGACTTTATAAAGCCAGCGCTCTCGTCCGCCCTTCAAGGTGAAATACAGCGGGTTGATGGTGAGCACAGCGCCATCCATAAGGACCCCCTCATGGAACCAGTCGGAGACCGTGATCTCCATGCCGTTACTGAGGGCTGTCTGGTTGTTGACCTCGTCTTTCCAGGATTCGATCCAGCTGAATTGATGTTTTTTGGTGGTTTTCAGGTTCCGTACATTGGTCGTAACCGTTGCTGTCTTGAGGCGAGTAAGTGCTTTACGCAGGCGCTCATATTGGACGCCGCCCGTATCGCGGTGGATAGAGATCAGGAGCTCGTGCGGCACAAAGCGCAGGGTCCGGGGAATGTCGTTCACTTTCTGGTTTTTCAGGCGCGTGAGCTGGGAGGCCGCCCAGATCATGATATCGGCATCCCATATGGTGGGCATACCAGCACGCCCCGGCTCGACCTTGACATAGCTGATCCCATCCGCTCCCAGATATTCAATGGGTGTATAGCGCGGTGTTTTGGCCAGGGAAAAGAACGGTCGTTCCATGATCTCGCGCTGATCTCGCAGCTGAAAGTCGGTCAAGATGGGCGCGAAGAGATCGAATTGGATGGGGCTGTGTGAGTTTTTCATGAGGCTCGGTGCTGTGGTCTCCTTTGTTCGGGTTGGGGGGACGTCTTTGACAGGCCCCCTCTTCCCGGCCTTCTAATGAGGACGCTGTTGGCGAGATGGTGCTCCTTGGAAGGCGATTGTGGGAAGGCCTCGCTGTTGGAACAGCATGTCGATGGCCTCGCGGAGCAAGTCCTCTTCTGACGTGCGCTCATTGAAGCAGATGGCCCGCAGTTGATCTTTTGCTGCGGCAGCCAGATAGGTGGCCGTGCGTGACATCTTCCGTCTGTATGGAGATTCGGTGCCTGAAGGCTTCTTTAATGGGTAGCCTCGTGTTGGCAGCATGACCTCTTCTTGGGGACCCTGTGTGCTCAAGACAACATGCGCATAGGATCGGGGTCCCGCGAGCTCGCGGGACCCAGGGTGCGTGAGGTCGTGGGGTTGAATCGGTTCGAAAGCTTTAGTGATCGGGGATTGCGGGTCCGGGATCGTGGGTTCTGGGGAGCGTGGGGCTAAGAGCTCGCGGGCTCGCGGGAGCGTCTCGTCTGCCAGTCGGGTACTATCTTCAATGAAAGATTTCGGGAGGAAATCTGGGCGCTGGGCCCGTTCTTTGATGACATTGGCCAATGACGATTTTGTTTTATTGGTTTTGGACATGGTGGAGCACGGCCTCCTTTCGGGGTTGAAGTTTACGCTGGGCTTGATGTTCACGCAGAAAACGAAGAGCGATGGCTTTAAAGAGCGCCGAAAACTCAACGGCGGCTTTGCCCTCAGGCTCATATTCAAAAATCGTCTGTAAGGGCGTGGTATGCCTGCGGATCGAGGCGCGGTTGTGAATGCGGTTGGGCAGTGTTGTGAGCCCATATTGCGTCAAGGCGTCTTCCGCATCATCGGCTTCAGAGCCATAAGTGGGGCATTCGTTGAGCACGGCTAAGGCCGGCTTTCTTACCGTTTCAAGAACGGTGACGGTTCGCTCAAGGGCCACCAGATCGAAGCAGGACGGCTTGGTTGGGATAATGATGAGATCGGCGAGCTTGGCGACGCGGATCGCGTATTCCGAGGCGTTGGGCGGCGTATCAACGATAAAATAATCAACGCCCGCCTGCCGTGCGAGATCCTGGTTTTCGGCAAGGCGATCGGGAAAGGATGAAATGACATCCGGCTCGAGGCCGTCTTGGCGGTCTTTATACCAGTTATAGGCTGATTGCTGGGGGTCCGTGTCGGCTATAAGAGCATGGAAACCGCCTTTAATAGCGGCGGCCGCAAGGTTGATAGCGAGCGTTGTTTTGCCGGCCCCCCCTTTTTGTGACATGACGACGATGGTTTTCATTGAGTACTCCTGAGCATGCGGGTGCGCAAATGCGCGTGACAACGGGTGCGCGAGCTCTTGGGTGCTTATGATCAGAACGCCAAAGACGGCGCGGGTTTCGACCGAGATCATAAGAGCCCGCGAGCCCTTGGGTGCGTGGGATGCGAAACACGCGGGACCAAGGGAGCGCAGTTAAAGTATCCATCACTCAGTGTTTTTATTTCAACATTTAAATGTTTTGATATCAAAAATATCCACAGGCTGGCCTTTTAAGGGAAAACAATCGTCTATTTATATCCATTTTTGAGAATTGTTTATGGGAGCCGCTTGTGTTCTGGGCGCGTGGGCTCGTGTGTCATGATGCGGGCAATAGAGCCGGCCTGTTAGCACTCCGCGTCCGCAGTAATGGAAATCACGAGAGCGCGGATCGCCTTCTGGCCAATGGCAGTGCTTTGCGGTGAGACTGGCAGTTGTGATGGGTGTTTGTGGCGGCTCCGAGAGCGGGGGCAGGACTTTGGTATCCAGTCGTTTGGAGCGAGGCGCAGGGGTGCAGGGGTGCGCGGGCTCGCGGGAGCGTGAACATACGAGCCCGTGGCTGTGCGATGTCCGCCGGTGGGCCGGTTTGCGAGCGCCCTTATCGTTTTTTCTCGATGCACGAGCGGGCAATTTCAAACGGTTGGCTTTTCCAATCACCGCGTTGCGGCTCACGC
Source organism: Hyphomicrobium sp. 12-62-95 (assembly GCA_002279935.1). GTDB lineage: Bacteria > Pseudomonadota > Alphaproteobacteria > Rhizobiales > Hyphomicrobiaceae > JAGVSR01. Next base: position 37,771 of record NCCZ01000017.1, read on the forward strand.
CTCCGATGAGTCTGGCGATGGTGGCGGCGGTCTCTCCCTTGGACCACAACGTGGTAAGGGCATGGATGGTCTCAGCGCTCCAGCTCATGGGGTCCTCCCGCCGATGTGGTTGTCTGGGTTATCGGACGGCTCATGACCTCGGCGAGGGCTGCCAGATGATCAAAGACGATCTCGATGTCATCGGCCGCGCGCTGGAGGCGGGCGAGGGCGGTTTCGACGTTTTCACAATCCTCGCCCGGCGAGAACTCCATCATGAGAAAACTGAAAAGCGTGTCTCCGCAGGTGGTGAGGTATCGACGCCAATCATCGCTTTCAACGATGTCGCTGAAATCTCCGTTGGCATAGGATTTCGCTACTTCAATCTGGATTGTATTGAGGGGAGGAGGGGGCTTGTTCATGATCAAGTGCTCCCTTTGAGCCGGTAAACCCGGCAGGGAATGTGAGCATGGACGGCATTGAAGGCCTGGGCCTGGTCATGGTGAAAGAACCAGACCTGGGCTTCATCCACAGCTCCGGTGTCCTCGAGCGCACTCAGATCAAAAATATCGCCAAGCGAGCCGGAGAAACTGCAATAACCGTGGCCGAAATAATATCGCTGGTCGGTCGGTTGATGGCTTGAGGTTGTTTGAACCTGATGTCCATAGTGATGCGCGAGGCGGCGGGTGCTGCCATCGGGCATAATCACTTTATCACCGACGCGGGCGCCGCTGCGTTTGTTCCAGGCATCAATGCGGGTTGAAAGGATGGTTTGATCGAGGCTGTCGAGTGATTTGCTCATGCGCGGCCTCCCTTTGAGAGTGAGGGCACACAGCGGATGATCTGGTCTGCCAAAAGCGGAATGTCGTCCAGGAGATCCAGGCGGGCAAAATGATTGGTGCCGCCGGAATAATCTTTGCGGCCTTTGCACGAGCGGATCAGGATTCCGCACGCCCCCCCCCAATGCGGTCTTGCGAGACTGATATATAGACCTGCTCATGATGGAGCGTACTGTCACCGGAGACGGCGATACCGGCCATATTGGAGCGCAGGTCATAGCTGGAGGGTGCCCATCCGCAATAAGCGGCCAGAGCTTTGAGCTGTTTACGCGCGGCGCGGTGAAAGGATTTTTTGCGGCGTTCGTCATAGTCGGTGGGGGTATTCCAATCAAAACCAGATGCGCTGGGTTTCGGACTGAGATCGTAGGGCATGGGCACTCCTTTGGTTGCGGATTAAGGACCCTGGCTCTCTCTGAGGGCCTTGATCTTTTCACCGCCCCGAAGGGGCTCTCATCTCTTGGAGGTATCGAATGTATCGGCCGCACAATCATAAGGCCGCAGCGTGATCTCGGGGTCAAAGGTGATGGAAGCGGGGTTCCCGTGTTCGTCGACCACAGTGAGATACAACGCAGCGCGCTTGAAGCGGTGGGAGGAGGAGAAGGGCTCGAGCATCCGGATCGTGGCGTAGAGTGTGTCTTTGAGCTCGCTGACTGTTAAAGGAGCATCATCCCGTCCGCTCATGCGCAGTATCAGGGACCCGGGCGCGCGAGACTCTTTTGAGGATTTAGCGGCAATTCGGCGGGGGCGCCGGGGAGTTGGGATGCGGGTCACTTCATTAGTGTGCCTTATAATAGAATTATTTCAAGAAAAATACCTTATAGTTGAAAATGGTTATACCGCTTAGGGCGGGTGGCACATAATCGCCGGCGTGATCGGTTTGCGTCGGTTGCAAAAAATAAAGACTTATGACGCATAAAATATCTTTATCATACTGGATCAGTGGTGCTAACCGGGGAGATATTGAATGCTTCGCAAAGGACGCAAACCCATGGCCAAAAATGATTTTAGCGGCATGACCCTCAAGCAGATGCTCGATATGCATGAGAGGCTGGGCGCTGCGATTGAAGATAAGCGCAAGGAAGATCGCGAGGATACTCGCCGGGCTCTTGAAGAACTCGCCGAAAAACGCGGGTTTAGCGTATCCGATCTCTTCGGGCCTGCCGGCCGCAAAAAGGGCGGCAAGGTGGCTGTGAAATACATCAACCCGGAAAACCGTTCGGAAACCTGGACCGGCCGGGGGCGGACTCCGCGGTGGCTGGCTGAAAAGCTCAAGAAGGGCGCCAAGATCGATCAGTTTGAAATCTGATCTCTGGTCCTGAGCAATCAAAGAAGAGGCCTGGGCGATCCCCGGGCCTGTTTTTTTTGATGTGGCGCTTGGGCGAGGGCGCCTATGTCAGGATCTGGCGGTCTGAGTGCTTTATATGCAGGTGATCAATAAGGCTGCTGGCCATGTGATAGGCTGCGAGAAAGGCGCGCTGCTCGGCGTCCGTGTCAAAGGGCGTTTCTTCGATCTCCCGCTGGAGTTTCAATAGCCGGATTGTCGGCTTAACAAACCCATGAGTTTTCCAACCAGAGCGAGCCGGAAAATCCGGCCTCAGAGGCTTTCAACGCTTGGTCTTTTTCTTGTGCTCAGAGGCGGGGGCTTGCGCAATCGTCTTAAGAGCGTCTCGGAACGCAGTGTTGTCGCCGTCAGCGCCAAGGTCGCGTGCTGTATCGATATAGTTCTGTCGTTGTGTTTTGCCTTCGTCAGCTGGCTTTTGTTTTGGCACTGGATTGCCTACCCTTGGTAGCCGGAGCCTTCTTCGCCGCTTTGTTCGCGACCTTCTTTGGTGGCTTGGGTTTCCCCTTCGGTGCAGTCGGCAGCGAGATTGGTAACGTAGTCCGCCGCAGAGTTCGATCGATTTCCTTCAATGACGCGTTGATGTTCTTCTTCCAGCTTGGGCCACGGTCTCTCGCTTCTTCCAGGGCATCTTCCAGTCCGCCGCTATCGGTCTCCATGAAAATATCAAGAAGATCGCGAGCTTGAATCAGGTCTTTTTGCTTCTTTGCAAACGTTAAGCCTCTGCGCTCTTGCGCGATGAGCAGCTTGTGAATGGCATGGCGAATCGGCGGCGGCACACGAACCAGTACACCGGTTCCGTAAAGCGCAATCGCCTCCACACTTTCCTCTCCAAGATGCTCCATTAATGTCTCTCATTCACCGGTTGACGTCATGAGAGGGGACTTTTCTTAGTCTGGCTCGGGGAGATTATTTTGCTCGCGGGCTGGCGATTGCGGTCTCAATTGGCCAGCCCGTGCGCCTAGGCGCTCCAGAAACTCAAGCCTTTTTTGTTCCGGGGCAAGGGGCGTCGCAGCCGGACCATGGATTTGTCGGTCATGATCTGCGGCAAAGACTCGCCATTGGCGCTGGAGATCTGTCGTTGCGGATAGGGTGAGGGCGCGGTCAGTTTTATGAAATTGATCCCGGAGCTGGTCGGCCTGGGCCAGGGCGGCCCGCTTCTCGGCTATGACGGGCCGAATGGCAGTTCGCAGCGCTTGCTGGTGGGCCTTGACCGTCGCCTTGCGCAGGCTTTCGCGGGCGAGGGTGCCAATCGAAATCATCCCATGGCCAGGTTCTGCTGCCAGCCCGCCGGGCGGGATCTTGAGTGCTTTATAGTGATCGGCAAAGGCCGCGTTGATCTGGTGGCGCAGCGCCGCGCAGCGGCTGCGCGCGGCCTGCGAGATAGCGGTGCGGGCGAGTCGGTGCTCGGTTTGGATGCGGGTTTTGAGAGCGGCGACCTCTTGAGCATCCTTCTCGATGGAGCGGCTGAAGGCGGCAGCGGCCGAGGCGGTCTTGCCCGCCAGTTTGGAGGCCGGCTCAAACTTATTGGCCGGCGGTCGGAGCACAGGGTGGGCCGGTCCTATTTGAGACGGCAGCCGGGTGATGGCCCTGTGCTTGAGATATTCCCGCAACTGCTTGGGGGCGGGCCGGAGGAGGCCGCGCGCGTGATCAATTTGATATTCGAGCGCTTCAAAGAGGTCGGGTTCCGCGCGCAGTTCGCGCCGGGCATGACTGAGCAGCTCGTAGGCTGAGAAGAGACAAGGCAGGATCCGGGGCAGGGCGGAGCGGTACGCAGCTGAAAGAAAGGCTGGTTCCGCAGCCAGCAGATCGAAAGGCTCGAAGGCTCGCGTGCCGGTTGCACCCATGAGGATTTCAGCGGCTTTGCGGGCGTGATGATGCGACCGCCCGGGCAGTACGATTTCATAGAGCTTGTGATCGAAGCTCTCGATCCCGATCCCGTAAAGCCGATCCTGTCGGTCTTCTTCCCGGCTCATCCTCAGTCCCATCCAGTGCGCATGTAAACAGGCGTTGGAGAGGAGATTGTGAGACTGACAGGGTAATAAAGGGCAGATGATCGCTGACCTGAGGGCCTTCTCTCCTCTATTCAGAGGGTAAGTCCTTGGCTCAATTTCTGGACCTGACCGTTCGTCACGGCAAAGACGGCCTGGGCTTTTGGCGCTGCGTTGCGCGGGGCTGTCCGACAACCGAACACGCCCGACGCTCTCAGACGGGAAGCTACGAGCGTACGTGATCTACGCACGCCCGCTTCCGGGAAGGGCTTAGTATTTTCAAGTCAAGGCTACCTTCAGAATAAGTTTGTCTAAGGTCAGCTCGGAGACTCCCTTCTTCAGGCGCTCGTTCTTGCGTTCGAGTTCCTTCAATCGCTTCGCTTGGTCGAGGTTCAGGCCGCGGTACGCTCGACGCCACGTGTCGTACGTCTGCTCCGAGATTCCGAAGCCCCGGCAGATCTTGGCGACTGTCTCGCCTTGCCCCAGACGAACCTCCGACTCGCGCAAAGCCTGGATGATCTCTTCGGTTGACTTGCCTTTCGTGCCATATCCTTGTCTCCGTTCGAGAACTTGGAAATAGCCGGATTCGAAAGCTAGACGTGGTCTCGGATTAGGGGGGGCAGGCCAGTTCGAGATGATCGCCAACACGCGGCCAAAGTCGCCGGGAGCTCAGAAGCGCGCGATCATCGCGGCGGTCGAGGCTCTGGGCACCGCGGTTTCAGAAGTGGCGCGTCGTCACGCGCTCTTTGCGAGCCAGCTGGTTCGGTGGCGCGGCATCTTCGGGAAGCAGCCGCCGCCCATCTCTTCCCAACCAAGACTGACAGCTTTGGGATTACGATCGCCGGCGAGCGCGTCATGAGCGTTGGCGCCGGCACTGCAGCGCTCATCCGCATTATCGAGGCCCTGGAGGCGTGATGATCCCCGTTCCCGTGGGCGTGTACGGCAAATATGCTAGCGGACTAAATCTGATTTTGGAGAAATCGACCCTCGGAGTCGTCATGCGTCTTATGTGTTCGCCGCTTTAACAAGGGTGCGGATCTTCTCGTGGTGTGCCAGGCGCCTGTTTAATGTTCGGAACGACGATACCAGTTCATCAGCCGGACGCTCGTAGACATCGTTGGCCTCGACGTTCAGCTCAACTTCGAGTTTCGGAAGGTAGCCCTCGAATTCGCCTGCGTCGAACACCGTCTGAGCCGCCGCGACAAACCTGGGTCATTCGCGCGCGTAGCCATCCGTATTCCAGTTCAGGTCGATCAGGTTCATCAGCTTCTCGCCGACGAGGTAATCAAAGGCGGCTTCGCCTCCGAAACGGTCGCGTAAGCCCGCATCCGCAAAACCGGTTTCAAGCCACTGATCTTATGCAGTCTTCATGTGCCAGCAAAACCTCAGGTGCGGTGTGCCTTCTGGCTTGGCGTCTGACAGTCCCGCGCCGTGATTGAGATCTGGACCCCGCCACAGCCGTCCTGATCCCGTTCGTGATACGCTTCAAGCGCGACAAGTCCTGTATTGGGGGCTTCATATCCCGTCCAAATGTAGCGGCGATGTAAGCGCCCCAGCCTGCGCTTGGCCTCGTCCCGGGCCGCATTCAAGGTTCTGAAGGTGCGCCGATCCTCGCGGAACGTGGTGCCGGCCCCGTCGGCCGGGGGATAGCTGTAGACGACGTAGGTCACGCGGTGTCATCCTAAAATTGAGACAAAATGCCGGGTATTTTTCCAGCCGATGAGGAAACGCAATGTCTGGCTGATCAGACCACGAGCCCGTGGTATGAGACTAGTCTACCAGCTGGACTTCAACCCGCCGGTCCAGATCGTAGAGCAGGTCTTGAGGTAGCCGAGCGCGGTCTAGAGCCTTATAGGGTTCGCCCTCGCCCTTCGGGACGAGATCAATCTCGCCCGTGTATCCGCCGGCTCGCAAAAAATCTGAGACGGCTTTTAGTCGCTGGGCGGACAGAGCCAAATTGAACTTGTCCGGTCCCCGTTCGTCGGCATGCCCTGTCAGCTTGATTGTCAATGGCCGTTTCGTGCGCACGAAAGCCAGGAGAATGTCGGCGGCTTTGAGCCCCTCCTCGGTCATGACGGCCTCCCGGAACACGAACTTGATGGGGATGGGAAGCGGGCTGGACGGCGCGATATCAGGTGCCGCGCCTCGTACAGTGGGAAAATTTTGGACGGGCGCAACGGCTACCTCCGCATGGGGCACAGGCGATGCGGGTAAGATGGCGTCGGGGCTAAGCGTGCCGCTCGTCATAGGAATGCGCTCAGAAGCTGCCTCTTCACGGGGAGGAACAAACGTTTGGAGGCTTGGTTCGCGGGCCGTCTCTCTTTGCGGCGCAGAGGTCGCCCCATTGGTTTGTGCTGTCACGGCGGCTGAGCCGCCGGGGATGTCCGCTTCCGGATCTGACTGGATCGATAATTTGGGATTAGCGGCGACGATGGGGTCGTCCACGACCAGCACCCACGCCCCGTTTTCGTCTGCGATCGTCTCCCCCACGGGGCGCCCGTCGACAAGAACTCGGACGCGGGCCTTTGGAGCCGATTGTCCAGCAAAGACCGAGGGCCCGTCCGATGAGATGTTGGCAACGTCAAACGAGGGTGCGTCCGCCGCATCGCCCGACGTGCTGGCCGGCGCCGCATGGACTGTCGCATCCGGCACTGCAGATGGTTGACTTGTCGGATCGACCATTGGAGCTTTGGGCTCGGCTGGCTGCACTATTGCGCCCAACTGCGACCACGCGGCCCTGATCCTCGCCATTCCCAGAGCGGCGATGACAGCACCCGACAATAGGATGATGAGGAACAAAAGCGCGATCAACCGTTTCATGGGTTGATTTTAGGAAACTCTTCGGGCGATTTCCATCGGGCTTTTGCAAAGTGGGGTTAGACGGCGCCGACCGTGACGTTATCCGACGATCAGCATCACGCGATGAAACGCATGCCGCTCATGCAAAAGGGTCGGGCAATCAGCCCGCGCGCCATCATCTATCTCATCACGCAGACCGGCCGACGACTCGTCGAGGCGTGCAATCTCACCTAATCCATCATCAAACTGGATCGTATGATCCCGCACATCCAAGTCCGCGCCGAGGGCCGCCAGCTGAAGACAGACCATAGATCGCGTTCAAGCCACCGGGTCGTGTGTAGTCCAAGCCGGACTTTCATGGCCGCTGGGCCGCGCGATTGCGGGGTCTTGTGAGATTTGGATGATCCACTCCCGTGGTCGGTGCCACCCTTCAAAGCCTTCTGAGTTTAGGGCGAAAGGCTTCGAAGGTCGGAGCCTCCGCAACCGGAAGGATACACCCATGCTCACGATCACCCGCGAATTCGCCTCCGCCTGCACGAACCAGGACCTTCAGTCCATGCTCTGCCGCCTCTTCAACGAGTTGGCCAATCAAACGCTCACGAGAGCCGAGCAGCAAAGCGTTCATGCTTCTATTCGGGCCATCCGCACCGAATTATCGCACCCTGCGCGTTAGCGCAGGGGCGATGTTGCCCAGGAGGATGGGCACGCCTGATTATCCAATCCCGATCTGGGCCCGCTTCCCTTTTGTTGCGGCTTTTTTAGCGGCTCTGGCGGCCAGCTTTTTTAGAGGTTTGTGTTGGATGGGAGGGCGTTGTGTTGTGCAGCGTTTGGAGAGGCGGATTTTAGCTCTTGAAGCACTTGGAGTGCCCTGGCTGTCGGATCAGCCTTCTGGGCAGCCACCAGCATCGCTTCCACCCGCTCGAGCACAAACCCGTAGTCTGGCCCGAACTCTAAAATCAGGAAGGCCGCAAAACGGCGCATTCTCTGGAGCTCCTGAATATCAAAGCGCTGATCCATCATCTCGTCTCAAGCGGGGCCTGAGTGAGAGATTGCGTACAGAGCGGCGAACTAAAGCGGGCTCCATTTAAGATACGCGCGTAAATCTCATGTGGTCGTGGCTTTAATCCGCCGGTCTCAGCCCCAGCTCGTTTCCATTGGTGCCAGATGGCCGATATTTTTGAGAGCTGGGCCGCGTCGTGTGGCGACGGTGACGATTGCCCCGAAACCCTTTGTCCTGCTCCGCTGATCCAGGAGCACGTTTAAGTTTCGAATCCTGCTATGTCCAAACTCCCGAACGCAGACAAGGACATGGCACGGAAGGGCAAGTCGCCCGAGGAGATCATCCAGGCTTTGCGCGAGGCGGAGGTTCGTCTGGGACAAGTCGAGACAGTGGGGAAGATCTGCTGGGGTTTGGGCATTTCGGAGCCGACGTACGACACGGGGCTTCGTGAGTACGGAGGCCCGTCGCTCGACCAAGCGAAGCGATTGAAGGAACTCGAACACGAGAACGAGCGCCTGAAGAAGGCGGTCTCCGAGCTGACCCTAGACAAGCTTGTTCTGAAGGAACCTTCGACGGGAAAATACCAAGCCTTTTCCGGAAGCGTTCGCTGCCAAGATACATGAAGCCCGCAAGCTCGCATGAAGAGCGGACCAAAGATGGGGCGAGGTCCAGGGGGCCGGGTTCTAACTTAATCCCTGGTATCGCGATGAGGGGCACCATTGTCCTGCGGTTCCCGTGTTGGACGGGCAGAACGGGTCATCTTTTCTCCGCCACCTCACGTGCACAGGCCATGCACAGCGACGCGTGTGGTAAAGCGTCGAGCCTCTTTTCAGAGATCTGTCCCGCGCACCGCGTGCACGTACCGTAAGTGCCAGATTTTAGGCGCTCAAGCGCCGCGTGAATCGCTTGCACCTCCGCGTTGCCTGCGTGTCCCAACTCATCCAGAACCTCATCCATTTCCGAGGCCGTCGCATTTTCTTCCCAATCTTTGTCAGCTGGTTGCTCAAGATGGGTTTCAATGCGGTGCAGTCGCCCTTCCAATACTGTCAGGCGCTCTGTCAGCTGCTTCTCGCGGTGTGCTTGATCAACCATGCGTTCGGCTCCTCGGATCTGATCCAAACATGAAACATGTGTTCTCCTTTTGGGGGAAGACACTCGATAGCACAACACATCACTTGCTCATGCCGTTACGCAGGCAGCAAATCAACCGCACCTTTCCTTATCGTCGAGTCGGGCGATGATGCCGCTCAGGGCTCCCATCGCGCCATCGAGATGGCAGTGAGCGATAACGATCGTCTCATCGAAGTAGGGGCTGCGTTGGTCGTCAAGAAACCTTTCCTGCACTCTTAGCGTCGCGAGCAGGTTCTGCAACTGGTTGATGCAAAGCGATAGGTCGGTACGGGCGAGTTCACGACGATTGTCAGGGGCATTCATCTGGGCTGCCTCTCTCTCGTTATTGTCAGTCAAGAGCAGCGGCTCGAGGTCATCCGACATTGAGAAGTGTCAAGCGTTGGCCGCTTTTGGCCTCGGATGGAGGCCGTCGCGCCTCGTCTCACCAAATTGCCTCGGCTTCTCGATTTTGATCAACGTCAAGGTTCTTTTTTGAATTTTGATGACACTTCATGTCGAACGCGTGACCACGAGCGGCAGTTCGCAGAGGGGGCAATCGTTTCGATCTAGCGGCCGCAGTCCTACCAGCCACGAATGAGCAGACCGATGAAAAAGCAACACACCAAAGCGCCTTCCGGACCGGCTGCGCCGCTCGGGTCAACCAATGCAGGTGAGAAGTCACCTGGGTTGGCACGAGATGGCGATATCGCGCCGACACTGACGCCGGAAGGCGTGCAGGCATACTTCACCGATCAGGCAACTCAAGCCAAGCAGGAGGCTGAGATCATCGCCGTCGATGCCATACTCAAGGCCTCACCGGACCTGGCCGCTGACAGCGATCCGATTAAGGCCATTCTCGCGGGCGTGTCGCCCGACGATGCAATGCTGCTGAAAGCTTCGCTTGCAGTCCGGAACGGCCCGCTTTCGTCAGGCGTCAAGGACGGCAGGGTGCCCCGGCGCGAGCGTGGGCAGGCCACGACCAGCGACGAGCTGGCGGATGATTGGCGGCGGGGCTACCCCTACAAGTATAAAATGCTGCGCCATGACTACGAGGTCCAGAAGTTCGTCTTACAGAGCGAGCTTCTCAAAATGCAGGCGTGGATGAAGACCACGCGCCAGAGGTTGGTCATTCTCTTCGAGGGCCGGGATGCGGCGGGTAAGGGCGGCGCCATCAAACGGTTCATGGAGCATCTCAACCCACGCGGCGCGCGGGTGGTGGCACTGGAAAAGCCCAGCGACGTCGAGCGCGCGCAATGGTATTTTCAGCGCTATGTGCAGCATCTGCCGACGGCTGGCGAGATCGTGATGTTCGATCGGAGCTGGTACAACCGAGCTGGAGTCGAGCACGTCATGGGATTCTGTACGCCTGCGGAGTACGATGAGTTCCTGCGTCAGACGCCGGAGTTTGAGCGCAACCTTGTGCGCAGTGGCATACACTTGATTAAGTTCTGGTTCTCGGTCAGTCGCGAGGAGCAGCGTCGCCGCTTCACTGAACGAAGGGTGCATCCGCTCAAGCAGTGGAAGCTGTCGCCGGTTGACCTCGCCTCACTCGACAAATGGGACGACTACACCTGTGCCAAAGAGGCCATGTTCTTCCACACGGATACGGCTGACTCGCCTTGGACTGTCGTGAAATCCGACGACAAGAAGCGCGCCCGGCTCAACGCCATGCGCTATGTGCTGCATTCGATGCCCTATACGGGTAAGGATGCCGCGCGCATCGGTCCGATTGACGAGCTTCTGGTCGGCAGAGCCAACATCATTCACGAGCGTGATGAGCATGATCTGGCTGCTGGACAGTACGCCCGGCAGCCCTCGGCGCAGTGATGCCGGAAAAAACGCCGGAGCGTGGGGCCATCTGGTGCGGCTGCGCCGAACTCCGGCACTGCGGGGTCAACCACTCGCATGTGGTGGATTGAGCTGGATGACAGAGATCTTGAGTGCGAGAGCAAAGGTGCCCTAGGCAAGGTAAGGCACCATCATCAGCGCTGCGATACCGTCATGGGCCACAATCGCAAGTATGCGTGCCAAGACCGCGACCCGCACGAGTGTGATGATCACCGCTCCGGCTCGGACATCTCATGCGTCATCGCCAAGCGATGCTCCGCATCGACGTCTCCCATCCCCGATCTTGCTTGAGTTGAGCCGCCGGAGTTCGACGGCCTTCTCGGCGGCAACTTCTTTCAGCTCCAGATCTTTGCGCTTGAGATCCTTGACTTCTCTGGTGGTCCCCGATCGCGCCGTGTCGTCGGCCAGGCGCCGCTTGCCGGCTTGCAACCATTCCTTCGACCACCTGTCGTAGAGGCGCTCGGAGATGCCGTCCCGGCGGCACAACTCTGCGATCGAGATTTCGCCATGAAGGCCGTCGAGGACGATGCGGATCTTTTCTTCGGCTAAAACCTGGTTGCGGATGGCCCGACGGCTATTGCGCACGAGACGCCCGGATGGTGGCTCTGGCGGGCTAGATGTCTGCCTCGCGGTCCACTTCGCAGGTGGTTCCGATGAGCCCGAAACCTTCCGGTACTCAAGCCGCTAGGTCTCACTCATCAGTGCTGGTGACGGACAACGCTTGACCTCATTTGTAGCCGACGCGTAGCCGACCGACAGCTCAGAATGTGGCGAGTAACCAACCAATCCAGAGTGGAAACGCATATTTATGTGATGTGGCGGGTTCGCCATATCAACCCTCTAACGCGCGCTGCCGACGCTGATGAGATTGGCGGGTGGGGTCGTCACGTCTTAATAGTGAGACGTCTGTTGATCGTACACAACTCCGAGTCTGCAGGATCTCGCAATGATCAAACTAATGCCCACGGCCAGCTCTGCCGCCGTGTTCGTCGGCTCCGTTCTATTCGTTCTCAGTACGTCAACGCCGAGCTTCGCACAGAACTGTAATATCGGTGCCGTCGGTGGCATCTTCACATTCATCAATTCTGGAACCTGCACCGATCTTCAAATCCAGAGCAACGAAACGGGTACAGTGTCGAATGCTGGTGGCCAGACGATCCAGTCGGAATTTAACGCCGCTGTGCAGAACCGTGGCACTGTAACTGTTTTCACTAACGCCGGCACGATAACTGGAGATGATGACAATTCCGCGTTCCAGAACTTCGGAATCATCGAAAGCTTTTTCAACAGCGAGTCTATCACGAGCGACTTCGTTTTTGTTACGGCCTTCAACAATAATTCTTCCACGTCGGGCGCAATCGTGCCGAACTCAAGAATTGGCATGTTTACAAATTCGGGTTTGATTAAAGGTTCGTACGGAATCCAAAATTCCGGGGGAGATATCGATCTACTCATAAACACAGAGAGCGGACGCATCGAAGAACGCCACGTTGAAGTCGCGCAGACGACCGATGCGTGTCACCCGTCTTTCTGCACCGTCTGGAGGTCTTTGACCCGTCAACCGTTTTGCCACGGGGTGATGGCCATGAGCCCGGCGGTGTCAACGACTGAGCGTCAAGCGTCGCGCCGCTGAAGCGATGCGCGGCTGCGGCGTCGCTATCCAGGGTTGGGAACCCTTGCCGGCAGCGCGCGGCGGCAGTGATCCCTGCAAAGGGCCGGTCTGCGCTGGCATCCAATGCAAGCCCACGATCCTTGAACAACGACAGAAGACCATCCAAAGTTTCCGTCAGAGCGTTGTTGCGGCGGCTTTCCGGAAGAACACCAATACTGAAGCGCAAGTCGGCAAGAGTGACGCTGGAAATGTGAAGCGGTTCCGCAGCCTGCAGGTGCAGCCATATTCGGCCGGTGGGATTGGCCTCAGCCTTGATCGCCTCAGAGATGACAATGGTGTCGAGAAGGATCATTCAAAGGGCACAGGTTCAGCGGGCATCTTGTCCTTCGGACTCTCGATGGCGGCGAGCTCCTCTGCGGACAATCCGGCGCGGGGCCCCAGCTCTGCCGATGCGATGTCCATGCGCAGCCTGTCGGGCGGGCAAACGGTCGTTTCCTGAATATCGCACACGTCGGCTTCGGTGCTGCGGCCCTGCACTGCTGGCTGGACCTGCAAAGCGCGCTGCACCTATTCGGGCAAATTCCTGACCATCAGCCTTGCCATTGCGACCTCGGACGGTTTGTGCAGTCAATGAATTCCCGTTTCTGTCATTGCCAGAACATTTTTTGCCCGTGCAACGATAGGCGGAGATCCGACCTGCCAGCTTAGATCGCCAGCCGGGGCGAAGCGAAACACAAGGCTCTGCCGCCGGCGTTTAACGTGCCTTTGCGCCGACATCTCTGCTTCGACCAGTCAGTTGAACCTGGCCCGCCCTCATTCATTCAGTGGGGCTTGCCTGCAAAGCGTGTCGCGTGCAGCCGGATGCGCCGGGCGCGGGTACACTCGATCACGGCGGTGTGGATCTCATGTTCCAGCACGGACGACATCTGTTGGGCATGTCTAGCGGCTATGAACAGATTATCCTGTCCGCCGCGCGTCTCTTGATCGCTGGCGAGCGCCTGAATGCCAGCCAGCGTCATCCTGGCGTCCGCCAAGCGTTCGACGGCGCGCGCAGCGCCACTCGAAAGCGCTAAGTCGTCCGCCCCATTGAACAATCCTTCGATGAAACCGTCGAGTTCCTGTTGGCGCGTCAAAGCATGCGTCCGCAGATTGGAAACCGTTGCTAGAATTGGCAGGGTGATCAGCCGAAACGGTTCCGAGTGGTTCTGATGCCGTGTCAAGGAATTCCACAGTCCATTGATCAAGGTGCCGACGAGTTCATTTATGGCCTCGACACTTTCCAAAGCCGGCCATCGACCATCCCAGAGACCTTGGACTGTTGAAAACGGAGAGGCTGATAAGCTTGGCGAGGCGATGCTGCCCAAAAAGCGCGTCCGGACCGCGTGATAAGGAACGGGGCAATTGTACCGCGCTAAAAGAGCACGAACTTGGTTATCATTGGCGGTGGGGATTGGGCGGGCGTACACGACACATCGTCCACGGTCTTAATCCTAAAGTTGAGATTATAAGATCCTGAATGCCCAACTGCAAGAAGGTCGCTTTATTAACCGATCCAGCGGGGTTTTCTGATCACATGTGTCGTCAGCGATAGATGTCGGCGTTCGCCAGGTCATGGCAGGCGTAATGGCCTGCAGCGGCTGTGGCCTGCGGTATTGCGTTGCCGTTAAAGCCGGAGATCACGTCACGTCGGATCCCCGAACATCCCTGGGACGCGGCCTTTCCAACAGCCTGAGTTTCAAATTCACCAAAACATTGTCTCCTTTTTCCATCGCCTTCAAGGCACAGACCCGCAACACGTCGGAAGTGCAGGCGGGTAAGTGCACTGGCCGAATGGCGTAGCGGTGGTTTGCGTTTGTCAGCCTCTAAAAGAGGACTTGGCGCGCGCGAGGCATTCTCGGCGAACGCGTGAGGTCGGATGAGATGTCGACACATAGCGGAATCGTCGTGCGCTTGGTGGCTCCGAAACATCCAAAATTCGAAACCGAACGATGACTTGCAAGATGATCTTTCTAATGCAACTCTTATCAATTCAGTGCCTTACAAGCCGCAGAACGTCAGATCGCAGTTGCCTCCCTGCGCCCCCTAGGTCAGGGCAAACATTCTCCGACGGGTTCTGAAAGGCGTTGAAAGCCCGAGCGGGTAGTCAGGCCAAAACCTCAGCACCGAGCATCCGCCGCTTTGGTCTGCTATACGCTCTCATCTCCCGTTCCTCTCTAAACCTTCCGACTGAGCGGCTTTGGTACGGTTTTCGTAAGATACTCATAGCAATATACTTTCTGTGACCCGTAGTTTCCGACTTAGCAGAGTCGTTCCAGACGGATGGGGCTTGGCGGCGAACGCCCGCATCGATGTCCCGGCCGGCGTTTATCGGATCTATGGCTTCTTTTGCATCGCCTTGACGGTGTGGTCCTCAGCTGCGGGCAAAACCAGCCATCGGGCTGAGAGAAAAATGGCGGCCATAGTCACATACCCCAAGGCCCAAGCCGTCGCTGCTTGGCCGAACGCCCCAACGGTGTCTGCTCCCGTGAAACGATAGCTGTGCATCAACCCCATGAGACTGAGCACAGCGGCGAGCAAGCACCATAATCCTGCCGTGACAAACTTCCGATCGATGAGATGCACCGTCACCGCCGATAGAATCATCGCTGTGAAGATGAAGCCCTGTTCGAGTGCAAAAACCCCATCGACATAGGTTCCTGAAGCTCGGAATTTCTCGACGACGTCTGGCGAAAACGGAGCGCCACCGACTCGTAGGCCGTCCTTGACCATCAGCGCACCCCACGCTCCGAGCCCGGGAAGGAGGCCCAAGACGACCGCCGGCGCATGCTGGCGCGGCGTTGCCTCGAACGCTTGCGCGGTCATGACGATGCCGATCCACAATACGATTGCCATGCCGGCCTCGAGCGGGATGGCCCAGGTGATCCAGGCGAGCGTGCCCGTGATGCAGATAAGGGTACAGAAGACGCCGTTGAGAATGGAATAGCCGGCGCGCGCGCCCATGGCTTTCCATCCGGGATGGCCAATGTAGATCGTGGTCGGAAAGCATGAACCGAACAGGGCTGCCGCAAGAGTACCGATGCCGTTTACGGCCAGGGAGGGGCCCGTCGGGTAGCGATCGCCGGCAGCCTCCGCTGACTCGATATTTTGCAGCGACCCCAGAACGTTGAAGAGCCCCATGGGCAGAATGATGGAGACGTAAAGCAAGACCTGATCCAACGTCAGGCTGGCCAGAAGATTGCCGAGCACCGGACCGGGAAGATTGAGACCCAGCGTTTCGCTAGCCGGGGCGTTGCTGAGATCAACAAGGCCCGTGGTCCATCCCAGAGCTGTACCGATGGCGATCGCCACAAGGCCACCCGGGATGCGGCCGCGGAACTCCACGCGTCCAAAATAGGTCATCAGGACAATGCCGAGTGTCGCCAGTCCAACGACCGGAGCGGCAAATGTGCGAAAAAGAAAAGTGAAGGAGATGAAGCCAAGCGCGATCCCGGCGAGGGTGGGCAGCAGGGCGGCTCGCGGAGATGCGCGGCGGATGCGTTCGGCGACGAGAGAACCGCCGAGTTCAATGAGCCCGGACCCCAAGCATGCGAGTAGCCCAATCTGCCAGGCAAAGATCATGGCCGCCTGCTCATCGAGCCCACGCTGGCGGGCGGCCAGCAAGGCCGGCAGCATAATCAGAAAAACATGTGCGAAGAGCGAAACGGTATTGATACCGTAAGGCAGGGCGCAGACATCCGTTCGCCCCGTCTGCCGAGCGAGACGTTTTGCCTGCCACGCATAGAAGATGTTGCCCACAATGAGGGACACAGCGACGCCGGGAAGAATAGTGCCGTACACGAGTGCAGGCGAAAACCCGAGGACGCCCTGGCAGAGCGTGACGATCAGGATCATTTGGACGAGGTTGTCGAGGGCAAGCCCGAAAAATCCATCGATGTCGCCGCGCTCAAACCAGCGCATCTTGCGCCTTGAGATCCAGACCGGATCTTGGTCATCGGACATGGCTTGTCCTCGTCTCGGGACCTGGCGGAGGGGCCCGGCTCATCGGCTCTAGCGTTCCACTTTCGCCAGATCCGCATGCACGTCGCGTGTGCGCTGCATGGTGAGGAAATCCAGCGTCATTGGGAGTTCCAGCTCAACAGCAGCAATATGTTGCAAGCGAACTGTGACAGCGTGGGGCGCGACCGACAGGACATGGCCGCCTTGGCTGCGATCTGCGGTAATGAAATGGAGATGGAAGCCCGGAACGTGAACGGAGTCGAGGAAACTGGGGGTGTAGAAGCCGACAATCGTGCCGGTAACATCTTCGAATTCGAACACCGTCTGCACTTTGGTGATCTCAGCCAGCGGCAGATAGTTGCCCTGCTTGGGCACCGAACGCGCGCGAACATGGGTGAAGCGGCCGTCGATGCGGATGGAATAAAAGAGGTTGGACGAGGGAATGAGATCGATCAAGGCCGTCTCGAACTCGGGTGCCGGTATCGGCTGCTCCAATCGATCTACGGTGTCACCGGCGAAATGCGTGGCGATGGCGAAGGGCGTGCGAACGTCATCCTCGATAATCTCCGCCTGACCTTGTGGGCGCAGGCAGTAAACGGTTCCATCGAGGAGGACCATTTCGCCGTCAAGATCGTTGAACGTTCCGATCCCGAAGTCGCCTTTGGAGCGAACATGACCAATAGTGGTGTCGGCGCGATAGATGCCTTCGACAAGGGCCGCAATGGGAGCGGAGATGTAGACCGGTGACGGGCCGGTAGGTGGGTGACGTGTCATCTCAGCGCCTTGCTTGTTGGACCGCAACAGCTGCCTTCCCGTCACCGAGCAGGCATCCAAGTAAAAAGGCCCCGGACGCCGAACAGACCGGAGCCTCTGAGGTGCCGCCGCGCAGGTTGTTGACGCGACGGAGAACTTCATCATGCGGTGAGGCGGTAAACCAAACCTTCGTTTGTCGTTCCGCAGAACTACGGGTTTGAAACCAATGGGAGTTGCTAAAAAGGGCTCCGCACATCAGCGACGTGCGGAGCCCTTTTCACAGTGTCACCGGTGTGGGAGCTCGGCGATGGGACGATCATGCAGCGATCTCGTAAAGGTAGGCTTTCGTCCGAGCTCCGTAGTTCTACGTCTTAGGAGGTTCGGACGCTAGCGGCACCATGGACCCGTGTTCCGGGGCCGGGCAGGGATCCTACGAGCGTTGCTTTGCGTCCGACGCGATCACCGAAATGGCCAAAGACCACCGATCCAATTGGACGGGCAACAAACGCCACCCCGAAGGTCGCCATGGAGGCCAAGAGTGCGGCCGTGCCCTCCCCCGGTGGGAAAAACAGCAATGGAAAAACGGATACTGCTGCGGTGGCATAGATATAGAAGTCGTAGAACTCGATCGTCGTGCCGACAACACTGGCAAAGATGATGCGACGCCGATCGTCGCGCGAGACCTGAGACACCTTCGTTACCTTTCAATCAAGACCGATCATCTGATCGGATGTTGGGACCCCCAGACGTGGGGACCCAGTCTCGTGTGTTATGAAACGCGCTCGAAGATGAGCAATTTGTGCGGACCCAGCTCGAGTGGCTTGCTGTGTCGGCGTAAGCCGGCCGCTTCGCAGATCGATAGGTAGGTATCGACGGTTTCGGGGAAATCATTGTCACGAACATGCGCTTCGAGCGCTGCCAGTTCCGGACCGTCGAGTGCGTGCCACTGGTCTCGGACAACGGACAAATATGCATCCAAATACCCGGGCCGCGACTGATGAGCCTCGCGAAAGACGTCGACAATGATGGCGAGGCCGCGCGGTTTCAGCAAACGTAGTGCCTGTACCGCAAAGTCTTTCTTGTCTGGCAAGCTCAGATGATGAAGGGCGAAGCTGGCATAAATGATGTCTACGGGTTGTTCCCGTCCACGCAGGAAGCTCATGAGGTCAACGCACACGAGTTCCGTCGAAGCGGCAAGGCCAGAAAGATTACCCCTGGCGTAGTCCAATGCAACGTCTGACAGATCGCATCCTTGATAGTCGTCAACGGGCAAGTCACGGAAGATTTGAGCAGTCTGTGCGGCGTCTCCACACCCCAGTTCGATGAGGCGCAGACGATGCTGGCCAAAATGGGCCACAACGACCGCGCGGACAGCAGAATTCAGTCGCTGGTGAGTCATGTAATCGTGTTCAACGACCTTCGAATAGAGGCCCCATGAGGTCCTGAAGATTTCGGAGGCTTGTTCGAACTGTGGCATGCGATGGGGTCCTTGCCGTATGTCAGGCGGCTTGGGGTCAGTCGAGCCGCGAGTCGGGTGTAAGCGAGCTATTTCTCTCGGAGGTGATCCATCCAAGCTTTGGCAGTAGGAGCAGCGGTGACGAATGTCAGCCGATGGTCTGCGCCTTGGACTTTAATCGTCTCAATGCCCTGCGGATCGGCGCCCTTCCGATCAACCGTGAGGACGTTCTGGTACTGAGCAGGAAGTGTCCCAATCGCTTCTTTGATCACTTCGTCATGCGTTCCGTAAAACATCTGAAGTGGCGACTTGAACTGCTGCCGGTAGGTCTCGGCAGCCGCCAGCAAACGGCCGTAGCGCGAACTGGCGAAATAAGCTGGATCCCGGTACTGGTCCTGGAAATAGTCCAGGAGCGGGCGTGTTCCGAGCCGGCCAAACAAGGCGCCCAGCTCCTCTGGGCCCGCATAGCTGCGACTATAGATGCGCTGCATGTCTTGATAGAAGTCCGGACGGACCACGCTCTTTGCGAGGTCCGGTTCGCCATAATAATTTTCAAATGAAAAGACGGTCAGCGATACGATCGTGTTGAGCCAGGGAGCGTCCAATTCAGGTCTGGGATGATAGATCAGGCCGTTCAGCGCGGCAAAGGGGTCGCTCGGTGATGAGGCTGTGAAGCTACCCGATACGACGACATTCTCAGCCTCCAGCTTCTGCAGTAACCCGGTCGTGTTAAGGCCACCCTGTGACCAGCCGCCGAGAAACGTGTGCGAGATCTGGATATCGTTGGCCGCTAGATGGGTCTGCACGCTCTTATAAAGATCGTAGCTCGCCTGCTGAGAACTTGCTTTGACGAAGTACGCTTCTGGACGATCGGCACCACCCCCAAGTCCGAAGTAGTCAGCCGCCATAACAGCGTAGCCGTTGCCGGCGAAAAGGCTGACCATGTATCGGGTTTCGTATGCGCCGGCGTAGTGAGGGAATCCTGAGGGGTTGGTTTCCTGAAACGCGTAAGAGGGAACCTCATATTTTCCAAACACCGTTCCATGCTGATACGAGATGAGAGGCAACTGCTTTGCCTTAGGAATAACGGGGAGTGCGAGAAGGCCGGTCGCGGTAACAGATCTGTTGCCTTGCTCCGGAACTTGCGAGGCGTACTCGACCAAATAGATGTCGACATCGTTCAGCGCGATCGAGATGTCCGGCGCGGAATATCCAGGGCCAGCTGCTGTATTCACCGAGAAGAGGGATCTTTCTTCGTTGAGGATCCGGTTCAAATCGGACTTCGGAACTGTTTTTAAGAAGGTGAAGGCAGCCCTCTCGGGCGCTGCGGCCGCTGGAGCGATCAATAGACCGAGTATCAGCAGCCAAGCTAACGTGCGCAGCTGAGACCCTCCAGGCGATCGCATTTTCACTATGATAATCGGACTTATACCTGCGCGCTGTGAACTTGACGATGGCCTTCAGTCCCATCCCTATTCGCACGACCGAATTACTCGGTAGGGCAGGAGAAACAAAAAATTAGCGACGGTGATTCTGCCTCGGTCCACAGTGCGTTGCTATCACACAGTGGTCGACGCACAGTCGTCGCGATTGTTACGCCTGGATCTGCAACCCTGAACTGACCGAGGTCGGCCGGCGCTGGACGTGCGGCCGGCGGTCGCTCGCAACAGCGTATTTACCCGGCGCTGACCGAAAGCCGGCGTTAAGAATGTTCAAGCTACGATCTCACTGCTCAAGCGATGTAACGTTCCCTCGTCGTCTGAGCCGCAGGGCCCGGCTTGTCGACCGCGCGCCGGGCCCTTGTTCCATTTGACACATGAAAAAGCCCGGCACTCTCGTGCCGAGCCCTATATTTTCCACCGAAATCAGTGTCCGCGTTAGCCGACCTTCTTGAACTGCTCGAAGGTCTTGAGCGTGGCGGAGTTCATCGTCTCGAACATCTGCTGAGCGAGCTTCGCCGATAGGCCCATCAGCTCCTGGGTCTGCTGGACCGATGCCGTCATCTGTTGCTGCACGAAGCTGGCCTGGATCTGAATCGCCTCGGGAACCGTCTTGGCGCGCGCCATTTCAGAGGCCGCATCAAATGCCGCTTCGGCGTTTCTTTCAATGTTGCGGAGTACCGTTTGGCTGATCGAGCGAGCCCCCGTCTGGGCGGTCGTCATGACAGTTTCCAGCACCTTGCTGCCGTCTTTTGAAACCGTCTGCAGCTTGTCAAATGCCTCGCGGCTCTTCTCCACGCTTTCTTCGGCGAGCACTTTGATGTTTTCCGGAATGCGCGCGGTCTTGACCGCGTTCAGCATCTCCTCGGTCTGCCGAACAAACTGATTGTTCATCGCTTTTCTTCCCCGACTCTATGGTTGTGTTTGAAGGATGCAGGCTGCTGCCACCGCCGCGCCGCTCAGGAGCGCCGCAGCATTGCGGTTCAACGAAAACTCGACACCCCCGCAATTAGGTCCGACGCGGTCGTATCAGGGCCCCGCGGCGCTGCAACACGAAGGGTTGTCGCAGTGCATTTTGGAGGTCAACACCCGTCGAGGAGCCAAAGCAAGTGTTCGGCGAACGGCGTGGCTGGGCGAGGCGATCCATCTCGCGAACGCGGGGCTCCGTTCAGCTCGTCCTGCTGACGTCAGAGACCACTGCGTGTGGTATTGGCCAGCGGCAGTTTGGGATTTGTCTGATCGTGCAGCTCCCGTTCCCGGCATTCTGCGATGTGCGCCAGTCTGCTTTCGGGTGATAGTCTTTTTTCGGGTGATAGTCTTTGCGCGACATCTGCAAATCCAGGCTCCTGGTTCGGGTGTGGGCCACCAAGCCAGGCCGTGACGCAAACACCTACGCTTCTGTCGAGCTCCGCCATTTGTAAGACCGACGTTGCCGTGCGCCGGTTACTGACGGTCTAAAAACAGCGTTGGAATCTTCCTAGGTGTTTTTATCGACGCCCATTCCAGGACGACGCGCTGCCGATCGGACACTCATTTGCAATCAAGCCGGTGCCCTAACTCGAGAAACATCATTTCGCGTGAACGTCAGCGCGCTGGGCCGATGAAGCGCCCGGGGTATTTCCCCGATGCTTGATCTCAAATGGCGAACTTTTCTATTTTTTCGCCTTTTTTCAAGCGGGCAAGCAGCCAATCGGGTCGGCGGCCGCGCCCTGTCCAGGTCTGAGACCGATTGTCTGGATTGGCGAACTTAGCCGCACCTTTGGCCCTTCGACTTCCCCGCGCGGCCTGAGGATAGATGTCACCGATGGTAAAACCCGACTGAGCTAACAGCGACTCGATCTTGGCTTTCACGTCGGCCTTGGCTGCATCAGCCGCCTTGACCTTGGCTGCTGCAATCCGATTTTCGAGAGCCTCAATCTCGCGCAGGCTCAGCTTATCAACATTTATGGCGGCCATGCCCTAACTCCTATCGTCCCGAAAGCGGTTACATCTGGTGCGGATTGGTTTCGCTGGGCCTCAAGCGTTTAACTTGCCCGAGCCCGCGCAAACACCTTCGCTCTTGTTGTCGAAAGATAACAACTGACCTCGTATGTGATGAGAACTTTTTTGTCACTCCGAATTTCTACGTGGGGCAGCAATAGGATTAATAAACTTGGACAAAGCGGATGTTGAAGCGGCGCTCTTCAAATAAGCCGGTATTGCTTTCGATGCCGCTGCCATATTGAAACATGAGGCGCCCTGCGGGCAGCGCGGCAAACCGCCGAAAGCACATGCCTTTAGAGCGAATTTGCATTGTCCTGTGGACTGGGTCGATCGGGGTCTCACGACCCCAGGTATAGAAATAGCTGGCAGAGAGAGTGAGAGCTGCCGCCATTTCGTAGGGGACGGCAACCTGGGCTGCGTAAGAGGTCTCTTGATTACGCACGATTGGCAGTCACTTTGAGTCGCCAGTAGGGGACGGGTTGTGTGTTGACCGCCGCACGGCCGAGGGCCGGGATCATGGCTTGGAGATCAACACGGTGGTTGAAGCGCCATTCGAACTCGGCCAAGTAGCGCACCACGTGTTTCTTTCGTAACGCGCGGTTAGTGCCCGTGATGGCGCACGTTATGTTGCCGAGTATGATATTGACCCAGTGAAACGCAGGATGGCGTGCCGCCCGCCGCTCCGTGAGAGTCGAGAGGGCAACATGGACGCAACCGGCTTCGGTGACGCCACGGAAACAGGGGTGACGACCGTCGCACCGGGTGCGATGCTGCTCTTGGCAAGGCTCGTCACGGGGCGGCGCTTGAAGCGCGCAATCCGCCTGAGCTTGAGCCGAATTCCATCCAGCGCCGTCATGAAAACAAGTCGTCGCGGACGGTTCGTCTAGAACGCTGTCTGAAGGGCAGTCCAGTAGCGGCTCTCGGCACGGATTTTGAGCTGCGACTGATGCGGGGTCCGCCCGGCGCGAAGATTTCTGCATCCGGCACGCCCGAGAAAGGGCGCTGCTTTCGCAGCATAGGCAGAGTCAACATTTCATTAGATACAATCTGTGGATAACATTCTGGGGTCCTTGTTCCGTCAGGGCGAAGCATGAGACGCATGAATGCGCAAGGCCTCGGTTGGCCGTCTTAACGCCATCGGTCTGCTTCGTTCGTCGTGTGCGTGTTTATTGTGTTGTCCGGAAGACGCCCCAGGGCGTGAGCCGTTGATCCTAAAAATGAGACTTGCGGAGGACGCCGATGAACGCACCGTATCGCCCAACGTCCCAAGCCAACCTTGACCACGAGATCGCGCAGGCCATTCAGAGCTTGCGCCAGCAGGGGCAGCAGAACTTTGCTCAGGATCTAGAGCAAGTGAAGCAGTTGTCGGCGGCTCTGGTCAGCTGGAACGATGCTTTGCTGCAAGAATTGGATCAGGCAATGTCCCGCTACGCCCAGTCGCGGGCGCAGCTGCTTTTAAGGATTTTGACAGCGACGCCAGCGGTGGCGGCCTCTCCCGAGCCCCCGCAGGACAGAGCGCCCAGTTCTGTTCATCACGATCCCGGCCGTGCGCCTCTGGCGCGGCCATCTGCGCCTCAGTCGCCAGCACCCCAGCCGCAGTCTAGGCCTCAGCCGCAAGCGGCGGTCGCTCCGTTCGGTCGGACGCCCCGCGTGGCGTAGGTCGAGAAGACAGTCTCGGTTTTAAAGGTTTGGGTTTTCGCGTGGATGCGACGTTCGTGCGCATTCTGACTCATGTCTTGTAGCGTTTTGCTTCAATCTGCGTGCAAACACCCAACCATAGAGATCCAAAATGAGCCCGCCGGCCCCACCCTACCGTTCCCCCCTTCAGGTCGACCTGCCAGAGGCGATTGAGGCATTCAATCGGGCGAACCAGGAGCGGTTCCAACGGGAGATGGCGGCCATCCGAGAATTTGCCGAGACATCTCAGTTTTGGAACCAAACCCTTCTCGACGAGCTCGAGAAGGTCTTGGCGCATAATCAGGCGATACGATCCCGCATCCTGGCTAAGTTGAGAGCCGTAGAGGTCATCGATGATGAAAAGATCACGGTCCTGTCGCCCCAGCGGGGCCGATTTGACTGACGCCATCGTCTACAAACCATGGCTCTTACCTTCGAACGGCGCAATTCGTAACCGCGTCACCTGTGTCAAAGCCACGTGTCAAAGCCACGAGGTATCGCGCAGTGGTCTACTACGCGCGCTGCACTGGGATCCGTAAAGCGCTCAGCGGTGGATTAACGCATCTCACGCTGCCTCTCATGATCCATCAGGGTATCGTCGCGGCTTAACCGCCACTGTTTAGTCCAAAGACAAAGGAGAGATTGGATGGCAAGTCTTGCACAAGAGATCGAGAACATGCGACGGCGCATGACCGAGACTGCAACGGATGACATGTCGCATATCGTCAGGCTCGCGGCCGACGTTGAGAAACAAGATACGGCTTTGCTTGACGAAGTGCGCAGCATTATCGAAGCGTCTCACAATCGGCGCGTCGCTTTGGTTCAAGAGTTGGAAAAGCTCGGGCGGATGATTGGCCGGATTCCGGGCCCTCCGCCCCAGTCCGTGAGGTTAATGCCGCACGAAACGGTCATTGACGATCCGCTCCAACTCTTCGCGCCTGCCAGTGGAAACAAGGGCGCTATCGCCCGGCGTTAGATTGCAAATTGTGGTCTTTGCAATTGGGATTGCGGTGACAGATCGGATGACCGAGGAGAAATTTCCTTTGAGAGGTGTGGGAGGCCTCGTTGAGCCCAACGCGCCGCGCTTCTTGAACTGAAGAAACTTGCTATCTCGCCTGGCTGTGAGCGCTCGAGCGAAATCATCGGCGGTCTTGATGTGGTCGAGCCCAACGCCAGCGCGTCGTGACGCGATAGTTCCTTTTTAAGTGTGAGCGTCATGTCTGAACCGTCCCGTATGCCATGCCGTCTCAAAGCGCGTGATGATCAGCTCCGGAACGCTCCGGTCGATCTCATGCTGGGTCTTGCGGCGGCGCATGGGGCCGTCATAGAAGGTGAGGACGACGTCCTTGTTCTCCAGCAGCTGAGACCTCCAGCAGCGGAAACGGCTCCAGTCCGGGGGCCCCGAAGCGAGTGCCTCCCGTCGTGTTTACTTCGATCACGCGGGTTACACCGAGCGGACCAGGGGCGCACACCCCCGTGATACCGGCTGGATCGGCCCGCACGCTGCTGGCGCCGCAAAGGGCCACCGTGGTGTCAGCTATTCAAAACAGCAGACCCCACCGGAAGGACAGCATCATGGAGCTGTCATCCTCTTGGTGACCGAAAAGGCTGCTTCTGCCGTCCCCGTTTGGGCGCTGTGACCGGCCCCACTGCGTGGTCCAGCAGACTGCTGACCCCAGTGTTGACGTTTCCTGAAAAGTTCGCGATCCATCATAAAATTACAGGGCAAACCTTCCAATACACCCTCAAGTAAATCAATGGGTTACGAGCCGGAGACGGTTAGATCCCAGGTCCTCTCGCTCTGCCACTTAACGCCGCGAAGTGTGTTCTCCGATCCGGCTGCAGACGGATTTTTTCGTCGTTTTCAAAGGTTATCCGCGCCGGGCTGTTCACTTACCTTGGCGGCAGGACGCTCGCATACGTCTTCTTCGGGCCGGTATTCCCCGGACCTGTTGACTGTGCAGTTTTCGTGAAATTCTCGAACGGCATGAAGGTAAGGCAACAATCGGATGCCGACCTGATCACTTTCCAGCGGATCGTGGATTGAGAAAGACCCCCGTGGAACTGTTCTGCCGCGTCTGACGGACATGTCTTGGCAACGGCATAGCGAGTGACAAACTGAGCGCCAGAAGCGGACAAGCGGCAACCGCACAATCCGCGTCACGTGCACATGAAGCGCACGTATCAAAAAGCGATTACGAGGCTGCTCGCGAGGCTTGACCCTGCTCAACATTCACGCAACAGAAGAGTCTCAGATATGGGATGTCAAGATGTGGCGTTCTCTTTCCCTCTCTGGGCCAGCGGGGTTCGAGCAGCAGAGCAGGGGACCAGCGTGTATTGGCCAGCCCACAAGATAACAACTCGAAGAACATGGATCTGAAATGCTGATGAGGTTAGATGGCTGGTTTAAATCAATCCGCGCCTCTGTTGAGACGCCGTCCCATGGCGCCGGTTTTAACCCACTGCCGATTTCGGCGTTGGCCCATGGAAGCGAAAGCCGACCTCACAGCCCGGGCACAACCGTGCCTTTTGAACACGATCTGTCTTCATTGGTCGCCAAGGCACGCCTGTCGTGGCTTGGGTTCGATACAACAAAGACTGCGCGGTTGTCGGCAACTGAAGAGCCAGTGGACGAATTCGCCCGTGAGCCGGAGCTCATCCCATCAGACAGCCGCTTCGGCAGCCAATGGCACAACCTAAATACAGGGCAGAGCGGCGGAACTCGCGGTGTCGACATCAATATTACGCCGGTCTGGGATTTTTACTCCGGGGAAGGCGTAAAATTCGGGGTCTATGATGATGGCATTGACAACGATCACGTGGATCTGAGCTCCAATTATGATGGATCGCTCCACGTTTACGTCGGCAGCACCTTCGATGACCCGACCGTCTACAACACCGGGGATGCCCACGGGACTTCGGTCGCCGGATTGATCGCAGCACGGCTCGGCGGTGGCGAAGTCGTCGGTGGATCCTTCAATGGTTCCATCACCGGCGTGGACATTTTTGGTCCAGGTGGGAATTCCTATCTGTTTGGTGCCATGAACGAGCAGGATCGTTTTGATGTCACCAACCACAGCTGGGGCTGGGTGGGCGCCTTTGCCGACAATAAGCTCAGTTCGAGCTGGACGGCTTTCTTTTCTGGCTTGCAGGATGCCGCTGCCAACGGACGCGGCGGCCTGGGCACGATCCAAATGGTCGCGGCCGGCAACGATCGCGGTTCGTCGGACAACTCGAATACGTCCAACTTCACATCCAGCAGGTTCGTCAATGCGATTGCCGCCATCGCCAACGATGGTCAAATTTCCTCCTATTCCAACCCCGGCGCTTCCTTGCTCGTCTCTTCGCCCTCGAATGGCGGAACGCTCGGAATTACCACCACGGACTACTCGGGGTCGGTCGGCTACAGTTCGACGGATTACACAACATCCTTCGGCGGAACGTCAGCCGCAACGCCGATCGCGAGCGGTGTGGTCGGCCTCATGTTGGACGCCAATCCTTTGCTTGGCTATCGCGATGTCATGGAGATTTTGGCCATCTCCGCAAGTCAGATTGGCACCCCCGCCGGTGCAGGCGCCGCTGCCACCTTGAGACCTTGGCAATTCAACGGAGCCACCAACTGGAACAACGGTGGCATGCACTTCAGCCATGACTACGGTTTCGGGCTGATCGATGCCTTTGCCGCTGTCAAGCTGGCCCAGTCATGGAACTTGCAGCAGACATTTTCGAATGAGCTGACCGTTTCGGCCTCCAATTCGAACGCTGGGGCTGTCCCAGATAATAATGCCACCGGATTAACGCGAGCCATCACACTGCCGAGCTCGGCATCGCCGATCACAATCGAAACGATCGAAGTGCAGATTAACTGGTCCACGCCTCACGCATGGGCGGGCGACCTGGTGATCGAATTGATTTCTCCTTCGGGAACGACCAGCTATCTGCTCGACCGCACCGGAGGGTCCGCGGATCTGGGCAACTGGACATTTATGACCAGAGCCCACCTTGGAGAACAGGCTTCGGGCACGTGGACGGTTCGGGTTACGGACAGAGCGAGTGGCGATACCGGAACGATATCGAGCATCACGCTCCGCGCTTTTGGTTCTAATGATTTGGCCGACACCTACTACTACACGGATGAGTTTGGTGCGCTGGCGCAGACTGCATCGCGGCAGGTTCTGTCGGATACGGACGGTGGGATCGACACGCTCAGTTTCGCCGCGCTTTCCAGCGGTGCGCGCATCGACCTCAATGCAGGGCAATCGAGTTCAATCGCTGGCCGATCGTTTGTCATTGCGGCAGGGACCGTCATTGAAAATGTCATTGGAACGTGGTCAGCGGATACCCTTGTCGGAAACGACGCCGCTAATCGCATCATGGGCAATCAGGGCGACGATACGATTGATGGGCGAGGCGGCGACGACCACATTTACGGCGGCGCAGGCAGCGACTCGATCGATGGGGGCTCTGGCACGGACTGGGTGTACTTCGATACGACGTGGAACGCGATCAGCTGGGATGTCAGCGATTTGACTGTGACCTTCTCCTTCTCTGATAGCATCCAGGCGTCCGATACGGTGACCAACGTCGAATACTTTGTGGACGGCATGGGTGTACAAATGACGTGGTTTGATTTGACGGGGTCGAACCCGGCCATTCCACCCGCCGCCCCTGTCATTGTCAGCTTTTCCGACAATTCCGGCTCGGCATCCGACAGCATTACGAATGACACCACGCCCACGCTTGCCATCAACACGGACGCAGGCGTCGAGACAGTGGAGATCTTCAGGGACGGCCAATCGGTCGGCTTTGCTACCGGGGGCGGAGGAAGCTTTTCATTCACAAGCGTTGAGCTTGCCTCTGGCAACTACGCCTTTACGGCAAAGGCAAGCCGAGGAGGCTTACAGAGCGCTTCCTCCGCTGCGCTAGCGATTACGATCGACGCCGCTGCGGCCCAACTTCAGTCGTTCAGTCCAGCCGATGACGCGACCGCTGTGAACCCTGCCGCGAACATTGTGCTGACGTTCGATGAGGCTGTCGTCGCGGGGTCGGGCTCCATCCAGATTTTGCGTTCGACAGACGGCTCCCTGTGGCGTTCGATAGACGTTCGGTCGCCCGAGGTTGCGATCTCCGGCACACAGGTTGTGATCAATCCCGCCATCGATCTGCCGGCTTCCACTTCCGTGTATGTGGTGATCGACGCTGGCGCGTTTGTCGATGTCGCCGGGAATGCGTTCGCGGGGATCAACGATGCGAGCCGCTATAACTTCACAACCGCTGGAGGAAATGTCATCAGCGGAGATAACAACGCCAACACCTTAACGGGCACCGCGCAGAACGATGTGATGTATGGCTATGGTGGTAACGATTCCATATCCGGAAACGGTGGCGACGACATTATCGACGGCGGTGCGGGCAACGACACGCTGAATGGCGGTACGCATGGCCCTGCTGGCGATACGGCAAGCTATGCAACTGCGACGGCAGCTGTCACTGTGACACTGGCAACAACAGCGTCACAGAATACCGTCGGCGCAGGCAGTGACCGATTGTCGAACTTCGAGAACCTGACAGGGTCGGCTTTTAATGACCGTTTGACCGGAAGCACGGGCAACAACATCATTGAAGGCGGTCTGGGCAACGATCTGATCACAGGCGGCCGAGGCGTGGATGCCTTGATTGGAGGCGACGGTAGCGATACGTTCGATTTTAATGCTATCAATGAAACGGGCAATTCGGCATCGACGCGCGATCTCATTATGGACTTCGAACAGGGGCAGGATCGCATCGATCTGAGCACCATTGATGCATCCTCTGCGCTGAGCGGAAACAACACGTTCATTTTCCGCGGCGCCGCCACGAGCTTCGGGACCGCGCGGGACGGGGAAATTCGCTATGTTCAAGAGAATGGATTGACTGTCATCTATGGTGATACGGACGGGGACACCGCCCCTGAGTTCCAGATCGCTCTAACTGGTCAGTACAGTTTAACGGCGGGGGACTTCATCTTGTGAAGGTTTCCAAATCAGTCAGAGCGGAGCGCTAGGCAGACCCCACTGGAATCGCGAGCCAAGCCTTCGCCTCGTGTATCTGATTGCGCGGCGCGCACAGTGGTGTCGTTGCTGGCGCCAATCGACGGGACGTGGCTTCATAAAATTACCCAGCGTCAGCTCCGGCCCCAGTTTCCCATCCAGGATCGTCTCCACAATAGCCGACGCGAGCAGTGTCAGGCGCAAACCCGCGTCATGTCGGACAGCGGCATTCTTTCGCGCTCGGCCAGTTCAGTGGTGGTCTCTCGAAGTCCCCGGCTCCAGCATCCGCGTCCACCGGACCGCGCGTGCAAGAGCCTTGACCCAGCTGCTGTCGGTCCTTTGGGGCTGTGGCGCTCCATCAGGCGGCTGCATCTGCTTGCGCCCGCCCCGCCCCGCTTCACGATGCGGATCGGCCCGTGAGGTGATGGTGCCGGGAACGAGGATGCCGTTCATGCCGCGGGCTCCATGTCTTGCGCCATCATCTCCGGTGCGACCGCAGTCAGTCCATCGACCCGCAAGCGAGCATCAAGCGCGTTCACCCCAACATCGACGCGCTCTGCCAGCATCCCAATGATGCGCGCCTGCTCGGCAGGGAAGAGTTCGTCGCACAGCGGGTCCAGCTTCTGCAAGGCCGCGCGCGCCTGGGGCTCGGTGACTTGGTCGTCCGTTGTGCGTGTGGCCTTCCATGCGCCAGCCACGATCTCAGGCTGCCGGAACACGGCCCGCAGCTGGTCGATGACCGTCGCTTCGATCTGGCCAGCAGCCAGACGGCTGACGGGGCAGGCGTCATCACCGGACCATGGGTCTGCCGACGCCGAGTCCACGGTCGGCCGCCGGGCGGCTCATCAACGAGGGGGAATTCGGCGGTAGCGAGTCCCAACCGTCGCCTAAGGACGTCGCGCGCCTGCGACGGCGGTTTGATGATGCGATGGCGGGGCTCGATGCGTGTGATCGGGTTCATCGGCTGTCGATGGGCCGGCGGCGCTGATCTACCGGCTGGTCTGTGTCGATGAAGACGCCGCGACATCGGCAACCAGCCGGTGGGGCTCAAGGCGCTCGCGGGGGGTGTTTCGGTTGAGGGCCGGTTGACCTACACGCCCACCGGCATCTACGAAAGCACCGCACAATGATTAATGTGCGTTGTCCGGTGACGTGATAGGAGAGCCGTGTCACTGACATCGGCACGGCTCTCGAAAGTGTCCCACTCTCATTCTAACCCTTCCTTTCCCGACAACATGTGCGCGACGTTCCAGGTCGTGTCATTGGCCACAAGCGTAGCAAAGACAGGCTGGGCGAAAATGCTGATCATGCTGTGGTGGTCGGCCGGGTTTCAGGCCTCAAGAGTACGCGCTTGTAAGCCAAAAACCGTCGTCAAAGATCAACTCGGCAGAAGGCGGCTCGAGCGATGCGAAGTTCTCTGACATCGTCATGTGGCGATATGAGCCAAGCCGATGAAACCATTTTGCTGGAGGGTTTGGACGACGCCATCGCCAATACCCAAGCCGACTTCGGCAATATCCAACTTCTCGATACTGCGACCGGTGACCTGCGAATTGTTGCGCAGCGGGGTTTTCCGCAATGGTGGCTGGATTACTGGGATGCTGTAGCCGAGGGGCAGGGGGCCTGCGGCACGGCCCTCGAGCGGGGCGAGCCCGTGATTGTGGAAGACGTGGAACACAGTCCGATTTTCGTCGGCACGCCGGCGCTGGAGGTGCAGCTCAAGGCTGGGGTTCGCGCGGTACATTCGCAGCCTTTGATAAGTCGTGCGGGAGTTAGAATTGGAATCCTCTCGATTCACTTTCGAGAGCCACTGCAGCCGGATCAGCACGCAATGCGCCTGCTCAAAGCAATTGCGCGCAACATTGCCGATGTGGTCGCTCTCGGTCGATCAGAGCAACTGCTCAAAAATCGTCAGCAGCAGTTTAGGCTTTTTATGTCGGCGGCCTCCATCGTGACCTTTGAATGGGATATCCAGAAAAATCGCATCAGCCGGCCATTCAGCAGCGAGCTGGCGCTGCCGGAAACCACACAAGGTCCAGGTACTTTCGAGGACGTGGTCGAACGCATTCACCCCGAGGACAGGGAG
>NCCZ01000004.1 GCA_002279935.1 Hyphomicrobium sp. 12-62-95
AATAGCCGTAGGATGCCCGGCGGTCAGTTTCTGCGGCCGCCATTGGAAAAATATGCTACTTTTCCGGCAACTCACCGATTTGAGACCGGCTCTGCCCGCCGGTATCCTGCCCATCGCAACACAAGGCCGAATTGCATGGACCTCGATCTCACGGATACGCTGCGTCTAAATCATGTTAATGGCTTCCCGGAAGTCCTGCTGAATGCGCTGTCGACGGATCTGTGGCGACATTTGCCCGGTCCAACATTGTTCCATGTCCCTGGAAAGCACGGGGCACCGCTGTTTGTAAGTGTCTTGCTGCACGGTAACGAAAGCACGGGATGGGTGGCGATCCAGTCCGTTCTCCGCCGTCACCACGCCAATCTGCCCCGTGAACTGTTGCTGTTCGTAGGTAATGTGGAGGCGGCTAAACACAATGTCCGCACGCTCTCCACGCAGCACGATTACAATCGCAGCTGGCCCGGCATCCTCGATGACGTAAGATCGGAAGTGCAGCTTATGCGCGAGGTGGTCGACGCCGTTCGCGTCGAGCAGCCGGTTGCGTCTATCGATGTTCACAACAATACGGGCCACAATCCTCACTACGCGTGCGTCAACCGGTTGGACGACCGATATCTCCAATTGGCGCGGCTGTTTAGTCGTACCGTCGTCTACTTCGAACGCCCGCTTGGAGTGCAGTCTGCCGCGTTGTCCGAGATCTGCCCCGCTGTCACGGTCGAGTGCGGACTTGCCGGCGGGCCGGAGGGTGTCGCGCACGCCGCCGACTTCGTTCAGGCTGCACTGGCCGTTGACCACTTGCCAGATCGTCCCGTTCCAAGCGGTGATCTCGATCTGATGCAGACGCATGCCATTATTAAAGTCCCGTCGGGGGCAACAGTATCTTTCGATGGGAACGATGCAGATTTCCAGTTCCGCTCTGATTTAGACCGCCTGAATTTCTCAGAACTGGAGCCGGGAACTTTGTTTGGACGCCTGGGTTCGCGCCGGCTGCACCGGCTCATCATTGAACCAGGTGGCCCCCATGCGAGTCTCTCACAGTACTTCACGTATCATCGCGGCGAGATTCGCCTTTCCCAGCGCGCCATTCCCGCCATGCTGACATGCGACAGCCACGCTATTCGGCTCGACTGTCTCGGTTACCTGATGCATCGTATCGCGCGTGACGGATCGCGGTTGGTCGAGAACTGATCATGTTGCAATGGGATAACCAGCCTCGCGATTCTACCGGTGCCGCCAATACGGAGCAGGAGCGGTTCGACGCCCTGCAATCGGTTCTGGCCCACCAGTACGAAGCCGTATTTGACGACCCAAACGCACCCCGCACGGTCCTTATCCTCCCAAGTCTAAGCCTCGATCCGCAGGTCATGGCCAAAGTGTCCGGTGTCGCTCACTACGAAGAGCGGATGCTGTGCCTGCTGATGCTTCTGCGGTTGCCGCGAACGCGGGTAATTTATGTTTCGAGCACTCCGATTTCTTCCACTATTATCGACTATTATCTCCATCTGCTGCCTGGCGTCCCGAGCGAGCATGCACGCCGCCGCTTGACCCTATTGTCCTGCGATGACTCCCAGTTCGCGCCCCTAACGCAGAAAATACTTGATCGGCCGCGCCTGCTCCAACGGGTAAAAGAAGCCATCGGCGATCCCGTGTTTGCGCACATGACATGCTTCACGGTGTCCGAACTGGAACGCCGGCTCGCCCTTGCCCTCGGCATCCCCATTTATGGATGCGATCCCGCCCTGCTCCATTGGGGTTCGAAAAGCGGGTCGCGCAAAATCTTCCGCGAAGCCGGCATCGACTATCCTGCTGGTTATGAAGATCTCAGTACCATGGATGACATAGCGTACGCTCTTTCGCACCTGAAGGCTGCACGACACGACCTTGCGAAGGCTGTCGTCAAAATCAATGAAGGCTTTTCGGGTGAGGGAAACGCAGTCCTTGATTTTTCGGGCGCACCGCAAGGGTCGGCACTGCTGCCATGGGTGAAATCACGACTTCCAGATCTCGCATTCGAAGCTAAAGACATGACCTTCGAGCTTTATGAGGACAAGCTCACTGCCATGGGAGGTATTGTTGAAGAATGGATTCCTGGTGCGGTGAAAGAAAGCCCATCCGTTCAATTCCGAGTTGATCCTTTGAGGCGACTAGAAATCATTTCTACGCACGATCAGGTGCTGGGCGGTAAAAACGGCCAGATTTTTCTCGGTGCACGGTTTCCGGCTTCTGATGCTTACCGCCTGGATATACAGAGAGACGGGCAGAAAGCGGCACAAGCACTCGCGCAAAAGGGCGTGCTCGGCCGCTTTGGCATCGACTTCGTTTCCGTCAAACACAACGACGCTTGGCGGCACATCGCGATAGAAATCAACCTGCGCAAGGGGGGAACGACCCACCCGTTTCAAATGCTTCAGTTCCTGACCGACGGTCATTATGATCCCACGACGGGGATTTTTCTAGCGCCATCCGGCAGGCCACGTTGCTATTATGCGTCCGACAATCTTGAATCGGAAAACTATCGCGGCCTAACGCCTGACGATCTGATCGACATTTCTGTATTGAACGGTCTCCATTTCAACGCCGCGAAGGGCGAAGGCGTCGCATTCCATCTCATCGGGGCCCTTTCGGAGTTTGGAAAGCTCGGCATCGTCGCCATCGGCGAAACACATGAGCGCGCCGACGCGCTCTACCGGAAATCCGTAGTTGTTCTCGACCGCGAAGGTGGCAGGAAGTGATTGTACTTGTCGGCCGCTTTTGAAACGCTTAAGGGCAGCAATTGGCCCATCGCGTTTCAGCGCGAACGTCTGCAGTCTGGCCATATCGGACATCTTACTGACGCGTGCATCAGTGGCCCCAAACCCAGATCGAATTTCCCACCCCGTTCCACCAAGTTCCAATTTAGCCAGGCCTTTTCTCGCGATACCGCCGCACCATATGCGCGGTTCCGTGACACGCTACCCCTTGGCTAGGCCCGAAAGGTTTGCTGTCAAGAAAGCCTGGCTCGGACGCTTGTCTGGTATTGCTTGAACCGGATCACGGAAGCAAAGCAATATCGGGTACAAATTGGATCTTGGTGAGAGGTTGCAGAGCGTGAAAGCTGAAAACTTCATCGTTTCCAAGAGACCCCGTCTTGGCTCGATTGAGAAATTTCCGAGAATCGATTTTGCCGACTATGAGCGCCAGCACGCGTCACTGCAGTCATCTCTTCAGGCAATCCAACAGGCTTACCTAGGGACCCGCGAGCGGGCGGTTGTCGTGCTCGAAGGATGGGACGCGTCCGGAAAGGGTGGCATCGTGCGTCGCCTCGGGTGGGCCTTGGACCCCCGCAGTTTCAAAGTTCACGCCGCCCAGCGCTCGCTCTGCGCGTTTGGCTTGCAATCCAAAGAGAAAGCCCGACCTGGTTTCCCAGGACCGGCTCGACTTCCGCAATGTTGCGGCGTTCTAGGTGCTCGCGTGCTGGACGAGTTCCGGATCGCGCTGCTCGCCGCTCAGGTCGCTCTCCAGCAGCGTCAGTTCCGTCTTGAGCAACTTTCGAGCTGGCTTGAAGCTCTCGTCTTGATTGTGGCGGAGACGAGGTTTTCAACGAGGATTTTGAAATCGCCCCCGATACCGCGTGACCCCGCCAGGATGAAGCTCCGGCGCGCTCGTCACGTTCTTCCCTCCACACGCCGAGCACTTCATGCGCTTTCCCACTCCCGGCACCGGGAATGATCCCGGCAAAGGGATGGATCGCGGGTCTACGTCCGCTTCCCGATAACAGTCGGTGCAGTAGAGCCAGACGAGCTTCCCTTCATAGGCCAGATCGTCCAGTGTTACGGGACCTTGCACGTCCCTCTGCGTTTTAGGCCGCGACATGCGCTTTCACCCGATCGTCCACTTGCTGCTCGGCACGATCTATCTTTTGATGGCTGTGATGCTACTGGCCTATCTTTTCTTGGACCCGCGAGGTGCTCTTGAAGGATTGGGCTCGTGGCTACTCGCACTCGGTCGGCTATTCTTCGTCTTGTCCCTCTTTGCTGGTGCATTTATTTGCCTGGCCCTCGCTTGCACCGCCATCGAGAGAGGGATCGAGTATTTTATCGATCGAGGGAAGCCTAAGCGATAAGGCGATCGACCAATGGGATTTTGGCGAGCGCCCGAAATATGTTCAGCTCGTTGCTGCCGAACTTATCCAACCCCTGCATAAGAACGTGGGCAGGCAGAGGCGGGCTTGGGAAGCAGTCAGTTTCGGCGCATCGAGACCTGTGGATGACGGATGACGGGAGGGGCCTAATTATCGAAGCCCTCAAAACCCAGACATTGCCAAAAGCCCGGCGAAATCAGTCTCCTCTGCGATACACGACGGCGGGTCGGGCCAGCGGTGCGGTGCGGCGCGCCTGAAGGCTGTGCTGACCTTTGTATCGACAGAAGGATTAAGCAACGAGATAATCGATCTTCCATCTATGGCCGCCATGGCCAACCCATGAAACCCATGCATTTAGGTATGGAAGAGCATATTGATGACAGTCAACAGCGCCCCGTCATTCATCATCGGTGACGGTTCTGTCACCACGCTTGTTCAACTCGATCGATATCCAGACTCAGGCCGATGCGTTGTGGTTCTGCCGAGCGGCCGAATTTTGGTCGTAGGCAATACCTATGACGGCTCGCATCCTGGCATCACACTTGTTGGCTACAATTCCGATGGAAGCCTCGATACGACGTTCGGTCACGGCGGCATCGAGCCGATCGATATTTGGTTCCCGCAAAATGAAGCTTACTCTGTTGCGGTCCAACCCGATGGCAAAATCTTGGTGCCAGGTTTTGAGTATTCCGAAGAAACTGGAGCGGACTTCGCCCTCGTTCGCCTTCACCCTGACGGTAGTGTCGATACGCAATTTGGTGTTGATGGCAAAGTCATCACTCGTTTCGGTTCCGACGGCGACATTGGCAATAGCGTCACCGTTCAACCGGACGGAAAGATCATCGTTGCTGGCCTAACTGTCGTTGAAGGCACCCGCACCCAAGCTGGGAATCCGGAAAATATCAATTTTGGGCTTGTTCGCTACAACGCAGACGGCAGTCTGGACGCTAGCTTTGGCAGCAACGGTACAGTCACCACTGATATAGGGTCCTGGGATGAGGGCCGCGTGGTCACAACCCAATCAGACGGTAAGATTCTTGTTGTCGGCATGACCACCGATGTCGGTGGTGTGAATTCTTCATTCGCGTTGGTCCGCTACAACCCTGACGGTACCGTCGATAATGATTTTGGTACCGACGGAATAATCACCGCCCAGGTCGGGACCGTTAATAATCAAGGCTATAATTATCCGTCTGGTATCGCCGTTCAATCAGACGGCAAGATCCTACTAGTTGGCGATTTTTATGATGGCGGCAGCCAAGCCATCACGCTGATCCGTTACAACGCGCAGGGCGCACCGGACAGTACGTTCGGTTATCAAGGTGTGGTCACGGCCAATATTGGATACCAGCTTACGCAAAGTGGTGGTTATTTTCCATCAGGAGACGATGCCTCAAGCATCACGATCCAGTCCGACGGCAAGATTCTGGTGGCTGGCACTACATACCTCCACAACGAAGTGCATGGGAAATTCTTCCTCGCGCGTTTCAATACCGACGGCAATCTCGACGAGACGTTCGGTACAAATGGCGTCGTCGCTACTGAAATCGGGTTAAGCCAAAATTATGGGTACGGCGTCACCGTTCAGGAGAACGGCAAAATTCTGGTTACGGGCGGATCCGACGGGAAGTTTTCACTCGCGAGATACAACACTGATGGAAGTCTTGACCTAACGTTCGACGGAGCCAATACACTTGATGGCTTGACCTTTTCCGGCGTAGCAACCGGCTTTGTGACCGCGGACATAGCGGGATATGCCGACGTTGCGCGCAGCATCACGCTTGAGCCAGATGGCAAGCTGCTTGTGGCAGGAGATATTTGGAACGATGGTTGGGATAATCCGAACGCGACAAGTAATTTTGGACTTGTCCGATTCGAGAGTAACGGAAGCCTTGACCCCACATTTGGAGCTATCACCACCGACATCGGAGACTCTTCAGAAGATATTGCGATAAAGGTCCTACGCCAAGCTGACGGCAAAGTTGTCGTGGCGGGTATGACCGAGGTCGGATCGGATTATGACTTTGCACTCGTGCGGTACAACGCGGATGGCAGCCTCGACGCAAGTTTCGGTGACGGTGGCACGGTAAAGACAGACCTCGGGTCGACCTGGGATGAACTGTCGGCCGCTGCATTTCAAGCTGATGGCAAGATCATTGCTACCGGGAACTTGAATGGGGACTTTGTGCTTGTGCGCTATGAAAGTAGCGGGGCTCTCGACACAAATTTCGGAGATGATGGCCAAGTCACAAGTGACTTCGGCTTTCACAGGGCCCGCGCTTCTAGCGTAGTAATTCAGCCGGATGGTAATATTGTTGTCGCAGGCTGGACCTGGAATGGATCTACGACCGCATTTGCTGTCGCTCGTTATGGCGCCGACGGAGTTCTCGACAGCAATTTTGGAGATGCTGGTAAGGTCACAACAACTATTGGTTCGTCTGGAAGCGCCGCATACGACGCCACAATTCAAGCGGATGGCAAGATTGTTTTAGCCGGGGAGTCGGCCGGAACAATCGTCGTGGTGCGCTACGAAGTGGACGGCAGCCTCGATGCCAGCTTCGGAAACAATGGCGTTGTCATTACGGATATCAGCCCTTCTGGGGAGTATGTTCGTCGCGTTACAATTCAGTCTGACGGCAAGATTCTAGTCGGAGGCTTCACCCAGGATGGGCAGGGCAACTCTCAGCTAGCGCTGGTTCGATACGAAACGGATGGCAGGCTGGATACAACGTTCGGAAGCAGCGGCATCGTCACAGCAGGCGACGAACTACACAATCCTCGTCTAATTGATCTGACCCTTCATCCCGACGGAAGGATATTCGTAGCAGGAATGTCCCGCACAGATGCAGGGTACAGCGATTTTCTGCTAGCGCGCTTCAATCCAGATGGAACTTTGGATTCGACGTTCGATGGCATTGGTGGTCCACCGACTCACCAAGAAAACGGTGCGAGCATAATCCTCGATTCGAGCGTCTCCATATATGACGCAGAACTGTTGTCAGCTGGCAGCTTTTCGGGAGCCACATTGACCCTAACTAGAAGCGCAGGTGCTTCTGCCGAAGACGTCTTCGGATCCATTGGTAACCTTGCCCCTCTTATAGAGGGTGGGGCTTTAGTTTTCTCCGATGTCATCATCGGATTGGTTGTTCAGAATTCGGCTGGTGTTCTCACCCTGCGCTTTAACGAAGAGGCAACCGAGTTTCGGATTAACAAGGCGCTCAGTTCTTTAACTTACGCCAACACCTCCGACGCGCCCCCTGCTTCGGTCCAGATCGACTGGGTGTTTTCAGACGGTAACGCTGGCGCTCAGGGGATGGGCGGTGCTCTTGAAACTATTGGCAGCACGGTCATCAGCATAAACTCTGTCAACGACGCGCCATCGGTCGCGTTGGACGTCGAAGACCAGAACACGGCCGAGGGGACGACCTTCAGCTACTTGTTGCCGTCCGGCGTGTTCACCGACCCCGACCTGACCGACACGCTGACGCTTTCAGCCTCCGGCCTGCCCGGCTGGCTTTCGTTCGATGCTGGGACCGGTACGTTCTCAGGCAGCCCCGTGGACGGGGATGCCGGTTCGGTGACGGTCACACTGTCCGCAACCGATGAATTAGGCGCGACGGCATCTCAGGAGATCGTGTTCACCGTCGCCGATACGGTCGGCGTCACGATCTTCGGCACTAATGCCGCCGACACTATCACGGGAAGGGCGACGGTTGCGGGCCAGCCGCTGCCGACCGAGTTCGAGGATGCGATCGACGGCCGCGGCGGCAATGATACGATCTCAGCAC
This sequence comes from Hyphomicrobium sp. 12-62-95, assembly GCA_002279935.1. GTDB lineage: Bacteria > Pseudomonadota > Alphaproteobacteria > Rhizobiales > Hyphomicrobiaceae > JAGVSR01. The sequence goes on from NCCZ01000004.1 coordinate 7,909, forward strand.
TTGGTGGGGATGACATAATCATCGGCGGCACCGGCAATGATACGCTGAATGGCGGCGCTGGCAACGATACCTTTATCCACTATGTCGGAGAGGGTGCGGATGCCGTCGATGGCGGCGACGATAACGACACTTTGACCGTGCTTGGCGACTTCGCCGGGTTCGTCCGCCACGACTACATACGTGTCGTCTACTACGCGGGCGGCCTCACCGGGGTGCAGCAGGGCACGCTCGCCCTAGTCGAGATCGTCACAGCGGACCTTGGGGCCGGGACGAACACGCTGTTCTACTCCACGCCGTCGGCCGAAAGTCTGACAGTGGACCTCGCAGCCGGGACGGCGTCGGGGTTCAATTCGATCGCCAACATATCCAACGTGACGACCGGCAGCGGCGCCGACATCCTCAGGGGCAACGACGGCGCCAACGTTTTGAACGGTGGCTTGGGCCACGATGCACTCTCGGGCGGCCTCGGCGTCGATACACTTATCGGCGGCAGCGGCATCGATACCGTGACCTATGTCGGTGAGATCGACAATCTCACGATCAATCTCGCGACCGGGGTCGTTCAGCGGATCGAGGCGGGCACCCCTATGCCCGAAGACCAGCTGCAGACGATCGAGAACGCGATTGGTGGCGAAGGGGACGACTTCATCATCGGTACAAGTGTCGCCAATGCCCTTGAGGGAGGGGCCGGCAACGATACACTGCAAGGCGGCTTTGGTGTCGACCTCCTGTTCGGCGGGGACGGGGACGACATCTTTGTCTACAGCGTCGGCGACGGAGCCGACACGATCAACGGTGGTGATGGGACCGATACTCTCGCCATTAACGGCGATGCTGGAGGTTATGTTCGCAATGACCTGCTGAAGGTCGCGTTCGACGGCACGATTGCGTCCATGCTGTCGGGCCCGTCACTAACAGACGTGGAGACTTTGGCGGCGGATCTGGGTGCGGGGACGAATACGCTGTTCTATTCCGCGCCGGTGACCGCAGGCGTGTTCGTCGATCTGTCTGCAGGGACGGCGTCGGGCTTTGCATCGATTGCGAACGTTTCCAATGTCACAGGCGGCAGCGGCGCCGACACACTCATCGGAAATGGCGGCGTTAACGTGCTGAATGGCGGCGTGGGGAACGATGTGATCGTCGGTGGCGGCGGGAACGATACGATGAATGGCGGCGGTGGCAGCGATACGTTCGGGTTCGATTTCGGGTTCGGAGCCGATACCATCCTCGCGTTCGATGCGAACCCGTCGGGAGGACAGGATTACCTGGATCTCTCCCTGCTCGGGATCGATCTGGCAAGCTTCGATACGCGCGTTCTTATCGAGGATCTGGGTAACAACACGCTGGTGACGGTCGATGGAACGGATACCATCACTTTGGTCCACATAAGTGGAACAGGTGCGAACGTCATAACGGCGGCGGACTTCGTGTTGTTCACCTGAGGGCAGTGAATTGACGAAGCGGTTGTCGACAAACGCATCGATTCCGCGGTCTCCGCCCAAACATCTGGTGAACGCATCATGAGCAGGAAAGACGTCTCCAAGCGGCGCACCAAGCCAGAAGAGCCAAAGTCGCGTCAAATGGCGCGACGAGAGCTACATGCGCACCTTAACAATATTCTTGATGGACCCGGCGATGACCACGTCGATGAGTGGGTGACAGGAACTCTTGCCGCGTTAGGCTACTTTATAAGGGCCGCTCAACCTGCAATTGATTATGAGATAGGCCGCGTCGTTTCCGGCATCGAGCGACCATGCGGCACCTTCGCTCTTGGTCGTGAAGTCTACCCTCTTTGGAAGGGGGCCTCACTCGACGTCGACAGCACCACCGCCGCGACTTGGTACAAGCTGGGCCACACGACGCGACAGCCCAAGTCTGACTCAGACCCACAAAGTCCCTCGCCCGAGCGGATTGCACGAATACTCTCGCAGATCCTCAAACCCATCTCGCGCGCGTCCTACTTTGGCTATCTAATTGATCTATCCAATGACTTGGACGCACTTTGGTATGGCGAGCAGCGTCCCTTACTTCAGCCGCGGCGGACGCGAAAACGCGGCTACGGCGTTGGCAAAAAGGCCCGAGATATCCGTCTTTTCGCGGTGGCTTGGGTTAAATTTCAGTCAGAGGCGAAGCTACTGACGAAATCAGCTGCCTCGGAGATCGTCTGCAGCAAATATGGAAGGGCAGATAAGAAAACGGTGCAGGATTGGGAGAAAGAGCTGCAACGAGAGCCTATCGATCCCTTCGTTCGAGAAGAATTGGATTTTGCTCGTGGGGCTGGTCAACGTCACCGCGAGGTGATCAAGTTGATCGAATCAAACGTTGATTTGTCCGCGAGTCAGAAGCGGATCAAAGACCATATTGAGCAATATTTCAGCGACAGCAGGTTAAATTGTGCCGCTGAGAAATTCCGAAAGCTGCCGAAGAAGTAGCGGTAGCTTTTGCGTCAAGGAGGATTCTGGGTGCCTGGAACTTCCTAGCGCAACCCACAGACAACACTGAGACTGCCCGACATCGCGTGCCGCCTCCCGGCACAATTTGACTGATGGAGCGACGTCATGGGCTCTCGGAGCAGTTCGGGACTAGAATGCCAGGAACGCATCTTCCTCTCGTGGTCGAAGGTGCGGGACCGCATTAAACTCAGCCGGTCCACGGTCTGGCGATGCGTACGCGATGGCACCTTCCCTGCCCCCATCCGCATCTCGCCCGGCCGGGTCGCCTGGCTTCGGACAGATATCGACCATTGGATCCAGGCTCAGGTCCTGGCTTCTCGCAGGCGCACTTAGCGAAGCGAAAGGCTCTTGAAATTCTGCCGCGTCGTCGGGACTTGGCCCGGACGAACCACGTTCAATGGGCTCGCGGCAAGCTAGCGACGCAGACGATCTCGTTCGTCGCTTCCCAGTCCTAGCAGACATGCGTGATGACCATGACCGACGCCAGATCCGTGGCGGAGGACGGCGCAGCCATGCGTTGGCCCGCTCAGCCCTCGACGCTGCCGCTCCTCCTGCACCAAGGTCGTGCGGGCTTCGTAGCGCTGTGCTGCAAGCGCAACGGCGATTCAGGCCGATTTCAATCTCGCAACTATCGACTACCGGAGCTGATCCGAAACATGCCAACTTTTGCAGATCCGGGAGATTGGTACGTCTCTGCGAATGCATTCAAGGCGCGCACGAGAAGACTGTCCGACCTCCTTGGCCTGCGCGCGAACTTCCTCGACCTCGACTACTATAGGGAACCTGCCCTCTCGGACTTCTCCCCGAAGGACGTGTGGGAGATCGGACAGGCAAGGCTCCTGGCCCGTCGGATCCCGCGGCCCCAAGCCGCAATATTCACTGGCCGCGGCCTGCAATTGGTCTGGGCAATTGGTGACCTCCCGGCACGGGCCCATTCGCGTTGGCGCGCAGTCCAAGACCACCTCGCGAAGGTCCTGTCGGATCTCGGGGCCGACCGTAACGCCCTGGATGCATCACGGGTGCTGCGCCTGCCCGGCACGCTGAACTCCAAGTCCGGACAGTTGGCCGTCTTCGCTTTCCTCGATCAGGACACTCGTACGAGCTTCGAGGAGTTGGCCCACGCCGTTCTTCCCGTCGAAAGATCTGTGCTGCGAGAGCAGAGACAAAAAAGGGCAGCCGGTCGGCTGAGCGGCGTGTCGACTCGGTAAGGAGTTTCACGTCATCCATCCTCTCCGACCTTCGCCGACTGGTCGATCATCGATGGGGCGGCAAGATCCCGGAAGGTTGGAGAAACAAGGTGATGTTCATCTACGCCACCTTTCTCGTTCGCTCGACCGGAGCCGATGCATTGCCTGACGCACTGCTCGCTTTCAACCGCAGGCATAGCGATCTTCCACCGCGCGAAGTCGAACAGATTGCCAAGTCGCTCGTGCAAAAGTTCCGATCGGACGGCATCGGCTATCGATATTCCATCAGGGGCATCTGCGAAGAACTGGGCTTGTCTTACGAGGAGGCCTGCGCAGCCGGACTAACTCATCTGATGCCTCAGAACGCTGCCGTACGCGAGGCCCGAAGGCAGCGAAAGCGAGAGCGGGACAAGGAGCGACAACAGCGCCTTCGTCTCTCCCAAGGGTGTCGGCCCAGGAGCGGGACGGCAGACCCACCAAAACCATGGCTCACACTCGGCATGTCTCGAGCAACCTGGTATCGACGTGGCCTCCATCGTTGCACCAGGACCGATGAGCGTGAGACAGATCCGTCGCCTGCTACAGATGGGGGACTCCCTGCCGACGGTCTGAAGATTAGCTAAACCAGGAATCTGTGGGCCGATGCTGTTCAACGTGTTTCAGGAGCATTCTCGGCCGAAGAACGCGGGCGCTTGATCTTCTCTTTTCTCACCTCACGCACCAAGAAGGCCATGGCGCGCTGGTTGCCGCCAGGGCGATGACTTGGGATGGATGCGAAACAGGAGGGACGAGACCATGCAGCGGGGGCCGGTTACGCCAGTCAGCCAATTGCTTCGGGTCATCTTCGGCTGTATCGTCGTCGCGGCGTCAGTAATTTGCATGACCATCGCTGCTGCGGGCATGGCCCGCTTTGCCGTCGCCAACGGCATCCTCCAGCCTCTGGCCTACGCCGTGAGTATCGTGCTGGAGATCGCAGTCGTTGTCTTGCCCGCCGTCATCAAGGCACTTGGAGCGCGACGCAATATCTTCCTACGGCTTCTCTTGCTCGTTTCGTGGCTTCTTCTCGCAACATTCGGATGCCTCGCAACCCATGCGACCCTTTCCCTGTACTTGGCAACGGTCGAACATCGAGGTGCCGCGGAGGTGGAGCGACGCGGGGCTGTGAGTGACGAACTGGCACGGATTGAAGCAATGCGTCAGAGGTTGTCGTCCCCCCAGATCCCGCGGCCCTCTCGTTTCATCCGAGAGGCACTGGCGGCTGAAAGCGTGCCGCCTGCTGTCTGGCGCAACAGCACTGAATGTCGGCAGATTGCCGATCGTTCGTACTTCCAGAGAGCATGCGCCAAAGTTGTAGAACTTCGCCGTGAACTGGCGGCCGCGGAGGAATTCGAGAGACTTTCGGCAGAGGCCAGGGAGCTCCGTCGCCGACAGTCAGACATGCGAATAGCAGCACCGACAGACCGGTTGACGGATGCGTTTACCGCGACGATCGGGAGATTTGTACCCATCGACGGCCGCGCCGGGATAGCTCTGATACTCACCGTTGCGCTTCAACTGATTAGTTGGGTGGGATGGCCAGTACTCATGTCTTTGAGGGATGATCAGACTGAGCCCGTGCCGGTTCCCTCCCGGGTTCAGACGACCGCGGTCAAGCCACCGACATCAGGGACCGAAGCTGAATCCTCTCGTTTAACCCTCCCTCCCTCTGTCCCTGATCCGGCACCATCGGATGGTCGCGGTCAATCGGACGTCTCGCCCCAGCGATCGTCCCTGACAGGGTCCGACCTCAAGGCTGAGGGAGGGAGAAAGCGAGCCCATGATCCCAGGCAGGCGCGTGGGAGTATGCTGGCTCACCCAGGGAGGGATGATCAGAGTGGGCAAGTTGGCCGCTACATCAACGAGCGACTGAAACCCTCGCCGAGCGCGTGCGTGGCTGCATCCGACATGTTGGACGATTACAGAGAGTGGTGCACGAGACAGAGGATAGAACCTCTCTCCCAACGCAAGCTTGGGGAGGAACTCAGCCTGAGAAATCACAAACGAAAGAAGTCAGCCGGGTACATCTTCTACTGCGACGTCCAGTTCGTCTCCTCACCTTCACTTCCGGAATCGATCAATGCAAACCACATCGCCCAACAGGCAACGGTTTGATCGACCGAGCTCGCATCGCTGCGTCGACGATCATGGCGCCTATCTCTGCCGAAACTCGTGAAATTTCTGAGCTCCGTGGCCTGATCGGGCACTAATTAAGCAGAATTTCTCGGAACTGAGTAGAAAACGGCGCGGGCCAGCATCTACACGCTGGCGCACCGCTATGCCTGGGTAATCCGGGATCACGGCCATACAGGCGAAACGGCCTTCTGCTGGCTCTCGACAGGGCCGTTCAGTGCAATCGCTCAACAAAGAGGAGAACAACAATGAGCCCCCTCACAACCCGCACTCTTGGCGCGCTGATATCGGCGATCAACTATCCACGCTGGCCGGATGCGCCACAGAAGGCCGATGCCTGTGCCGTATCTGGTATGCCAGTCTTTACAAGTGATGCCGCTTCGCGAGCGTCATCCGTGGTCTCCGCTGGTATATTTCGATAGTTTTGGAACTCAAACTCGCCCAACATCACCGCATTTTTTAGAGCAGAACACACCTTGAAGCCGTCCAAGGTGTTGGCCGCGCCTCCATTCCTGGCGAGGCGAGTGACATCTTCAAGCGCAATTTGGATCCGCTTGATGCCGAGAGTGACTCTCAGGGAATGAGGCATGCACCGATTGCCGGCGTCGTAGTCCTCTTTGACCGCCTTACTATATTGCTTGAGTAATTGATGTGCATCCCAATCGTCTGTGCTCGGGTAATCTCCCTTGAGCGCATCGGCCAGCTTACGTTCCATAAGATGCACGTCGATCATCGACTTCGTAGTGTGCTTTTCACAAGCACCGTATAGCGCATCAAGGGTGTCGACTTGATCTTTCGGTGTGCGATTGGAATTCGATCCCCTGATCTTACTAAGAAGTTCTTGGGCTTCGTTTCTGAGTGCTTTGTCAGCTTCAATGGCTGCGATTGCTTGTTTCTGAGCGTCATGGTCGAACTGATCGACGGCAACTGAGACGCCGAAGTAGGTCAAACCCGCAGCGATGGACAACGCAGGCACAGCCAGGAACGCAATTAGAACTAGCAATGCTGTGCGAGCCTTCGATGATGGACGCTTGCGCGCCCGGCCCCATAATTTCCCGAAAATAAAGACGAGCAACAACGACCCTGTGATAGCTCCGAGCGACATGAGCATATCAGTCGGTGCAGTCGTTAGATTGATTCCGGGCGGCGTGGTCAGATAAAGGGCAATCAGCGATCCGCCAAGTATAACCACGCAGACCATCCAGATCCACGCAACAATCTTTAGAAGAGTAGGTGCACGCCTTGCCGCTGGTGTGACTGCGTCTGACATAAATCCCCCCAATGAGACCGTCCAAAAATTGTCCAGATTTTTGTAACACCGGTATGAACTAATCAACGACCTGCGGTCCGGTCTGACCAGCTGTGGTAAAACGACCATTCAACAGGATGGCTGCCACCGTAACTGGCGTACAGAATGAGTATGATGACGTCGCTGCTTCGAAGACTATCCAAGTAAAAACACCCGGCCCTTGTGGACCAGGTGCTATTTGTACGCTTACTCCGCAATCAACCGCGCCCGCTAAGGATGCTTGTTGCGGAAGTTCAAAGCGATCAGGCGCTGGCGAGGCTCCAAGCCAGCGAATTTCAGGAAATCCGAGATCCAGCGGAAATCCGGATCATCGAACGTATCATCTACCTCTGTGTCGCTCGGCTCAAACTTGCGGCCATCAGCGTAGTAGATCGTTCCATCAAACTCATAAATCGTGTCGGCAATCACTTCTGCCCACTCGCGGCGTGACAGGCGCGCGGGGCGCACGGAAGACACACATTTGCGTTGCCAGTACCCCTTCCACGTCCGCAATTGCGTCAGGCCCCTGCTGTCAAAAATTGAAACGCCATCAGTTGTGGGAACTGGTGGAGTTTCGAGTTAAGTTGGTGGTTAGCTCTAAGGGACGGAGCGAACCAACTCACCCATTTGGCCCGCATATCGGGGGGGGTGAGCGGACCATCGACTCGTATTCGCCCGCCATGGCCTCATGCGCCTCGCTGCCAATACCCTTTTCACACCCGCGACACCGGATGAGCCATCGCCACCCCAATCGCGCGGTTGGTCATCGCACCGTTGTCCAATTCACGGTGATCCGGGCGAACGTGGCCACCAAAGTACGCCCCGTCCGTTTCCACAATGCCCGACAGCTTGAAGCCGGCCGTCTCCGACCGCATCGCTTCGCGCAGCTTGTGAGCGAGAACCCAAGCCGTCTTGTGCTGCACGTCGATGTGACGGGCGAGCTGCATTGCAGAGACGCCCTTGGCAGCGTTCGAAACAATTGGGATGGCCGCCAGCATGTCCGTGAAAGGCAGCTTGCGAGACGCGAAGATCGTTCCCGAAGTAACCGAGAATTGATGCTGGCAAGCCTTGCAATTGTAATTGCGGCGGGTGGTAATCTCATAGGCGTTCAAGCACCCGTAGAGTGGGCTCATCGGGGCACCGTCCTTCTCTGGCCAGCGGACCTTGCTGAACAGGCTGTAAGCCGTGATCTCGCCGTCCTGGTACGCGACCTTGAGGGCCAAGCACATTTTGATCGTTGGTGCGCTTGCTACGCAATTCCGGAATTTCTTGACTCCGCTATAGGCTGCCATTTTGCGACGGTCGCCATCCGATTGCGTTGCCGGGTGATCGACCTGGGCGGCGCAGCGATCTCTAAAGCGTGATCAACTTACATGGAAGCGTACCCGGGTTTCTCAAGCCGTTTGCGCACTCGGCTGGCGCGACGGTTGGGATCAGCGCGCCGATGCGGGCGACGAATGCGCGGGTGCGTTCCTGGGCTTTGCGCAGGGCGGCCTTGAGCTTGGCGAACAGCTGCTCGATCGGGTTGAGGGCGGGCGAGTAAGGCGGCAGGAACGGGAGCCGTGTCCCGACCGCAGTTCTGGCGGCGAGTTTGCGAGCGCACCCCTGAAATAAGGTCCACCCAATCCCGACGCAAACTCCGTCGACCGGGGCCACCCGCATTCCCCGTGGGCCAATTATGGGCCAAAAGCTCTGGTTCAGCGAAGGCGGGCCAGGCTTAAATCATTGAAAACACTGGCGCGCCCGAAAGGATTCGAACCTCTGACCCCCAGATTCGTAGTCTGGTGCTCTATCCAGCTGAGCTACGGGCGCACGTCTTGCGGAACGTTGCTTGGGACGGCGGCAGGCGGTGACCCGGCGCGGACCTGAGCGGCAAGAGCGCCCCTTCTACTGGCAGAGCCTTCCCGGCGCAAGGGGTGCCGGTGGGCCATCGCAAAGCCCGATGGTCGCGCCCAACACGCCGCCCATAAACCCGGCACGGAGGAGGCTTTAGGCCCATCTCGACCAAAGGGGCGAGCTGGATAACCCGGCGGCGCAAGAGGGCCTCATGACGCCAGAGGCGGCCGATCCGGTATCCGCAGTTCGAAGGCGGCCCCCGAAAGGGTATCGATCAACTTCAGACTGCCGCCGTGCGCCTGGGCCAACTCCGCCGATATCGGCAGCCCCAACCCCGTTCCGCCACGCCGCGTCGAACCCTGGAACGGCTGGAAGAGCTTCTCCCGCGCCCGCGCCGGAATGCCAGGTCCATTGTCGCTCACCACGACGATCACTGTGTCGCCCGCGCGCCACCCCCGGATCTCGACCCGCCCACCGTCCGATCCTTGGTCCCGGCTCTCGATCGCCTGCACGGCGTTACGCCCAAGGTTGGAAAAAATGCGGAACAGATGTTCCCGGTCGGCGTCGATCTGCAACGCCGGGTCCACATCGAGCGCCAGCGTCACCGCGCCATCGTGGCCCAAGGCCAGCGTCTCGGCCACATCCTCAATCAGCGGCCGTAGCGCGAAAACTTGGCGCCGTTGGATCGATTCTTCCGTCCGGCCAAAACGCAGCGTCTCGTTGCAGAAGTTGATCGCCCGGTCGAGCGATGCGATGAGCTTGGGCGCCACCCGCTGCACGGTGGGATCGGAACTGTCCGCCAGTCGATCCGAAATCAACTGCGCGTTGGCCAGCATGTTGCGCAAATCATGATTGATCTTGGAAACCGCGAGACCCAGTTGCGCCAGCCGCGTTTTCTGCTTCAAGAGCTGCGACAGCTGCCTCTGCATCTGCGCCAGCTCTTCCTCCGCGCGCCCGATCTCGTCGGACCGCCCCGACGGGACCACAACGCGCGAGGGATCTTCCGGATTGGCACTGTAGTCGACAATGTTGCGCGACAACCGGCGGATCGGCTTCACGAGCAGCTGACTGATCACGAAGTAAACGAGAGCCGCCGTCGCCAGCGCCACGAACAGCGACAGCCAGAAAATCTCCGTACCGTAGCGCCACATCGCCCGCTGCAGCGGCTCCTCCGGCATCACCACTTCAATCACGTCGTCGAAGCGCGGCCCCACCAGCCCAATCACACGCATCGTCCGCTCGCCGTCCGATTGCATGACGTCAAGCGCATCGCTGATGTTGACCAACCGCAGGGCGAGCTGATCCGAAAAACCCGTTCGCGTTGGCAGCCGCATATCGTAGGTAACGTCGATGCTGATCTCCTGCACCGGCGGCAGGATCACACGCCGCGCGCCCCCGCGCCGCACAGCGATCGCGCGCACGAGCGCGGTCCGCAAAAGCTCGTTCCGCAAAGCCGGCGGCACCTCGCGCCCGGGCACCGCGTCCGCCGCTAGCGCCGACACGAGAGCTGTGTTGATTCGATCGTTCAGCCAGTTGACGCGGAAACTGGCCAGCGCCGGCAGGAAAATTAGGATCTGCGCGATCATCACGAACACACCCGTGATGACCAGCAACCGGGCCGGCAAACCAAATCTGATCCGCCCGCGGATAGAGCGCCACGCACCTGAAACAGTTTTGGCGGCGCGCTGCACAAGCGTATCCTGCGGCAAGGCGTGAGCCTTCCCGTCGGCAGCTTTCTGGCGTTCCAAATCCTGCAACACGGCGTCAGGGCCCTCTTCCCGCAGCGGTCGGGAATGTGACATTTCGGGAGCAACTTGTCAGCCGCTCGCCCCGGATAGCCCTAAGCGGTTTTCTCATCGTTAAGATAGGCGGGAATGGCCCACGCGCCAAGGCTCTCTCGCCCGAGCTGTGGCGCGTCTCAACCCAATTTGGCCAGCCATCCGATAATGCGCCGCAACATCGGGCTGCCGGCGCTATCGACATAGAACCGGTAAGCCGCCCGCTTGTTTACCTCGCTGAAGGTCGGATAGGGCGAAATCCAGCCCGTCATCGCCCGGATTTTCATTCCCTGCGATATCGCCAGCGACCACATTTGAATAAGTTCGCCGGCATGTGCGCCGAGAATGGTCGCTCCTAAAATGCGCCCTTTGCCATCTGTCACGACCTTGACGTGCCCGTGCGTTTCCCGCTCCGCCAGCGCCCGGTCGTTCTCGTGAAACGGCCACCGCAGAACACGCACCTTGATCTTCTTCGCCGTCACCTCAGCCTCGCTGAGACCCACATGCGCCAATTCAGGTTCCGTGAACGTGACCCACGGAATGTGTCCCGGATCGACGTTCGCCGGCAACCGGAACAGGGCCCGCCGCAAAACGATGCCCGCATGATAGTTGGCCACATGCGTAAATTGCGGACCGCCCGCGACATCGCCAATGGCGAAAATCTTACCGTTGCTTGTCCTCAGCCCACGATCAACAACGATCCCGCTTTTCTCAAACCGCACGCCAGCCGCGGCAAGATTGAGGTCGGAGAGATTGGGCTTGCGCCCCACCGCCAGCAGCAGATGCGACCCATCGATCGCTTCGTTTCCGTTGGGCCCTTTAACTTCGACGCGCACGCCGGTCGCGGTTCGCACCAAGCGCTGCGCACTCGTCCCCTCCCGCACGTCGACGCCTTCTCCGCGAATGAGATCTAAGAGCGGCGCCGTCAGCTCCGGGTCATCCTTGCCCAGCGCCTTGGCACCCTCGATCACCGTCACGCGGCTACCGAGCCGCCGGTGGGCCTGCGCCATCTCCATGCCGATCGGCCCGCCACCAATGACGATCAGATGATCCGGCCGGACTGTATTTTCAAACAGCGTCTCGTTGGTGAAATAGGCCACCTCGTCGAGACCGGGAATCGGCGGCACCACCGGCGACGACCCTGTTGCAATGACAAACCGGCGCGCGCTGATCAGATAATCCCCGGCCGCCACCGTGCGCTTATCGACAAACCGCCCCGCGGCCTGGATGACCTGCACGCCGAGCCCCTGAAACCGCTCCACGCTATCGTTCGGCGCAATCGCGGCAATCACCGATTGAACATGCTGGTTCAAAGCCACCGGATCGACCATGGGCTCCACAGGCGCGATACCAAACGGCGCCGACGTCCGCATGGCGTGCGCACGCCGCGCCGACGCAATCAGGGCCTTCGACGGCACGCAGCCGTAATTCAGGCAGTCGCCGCCCATCTTGTGCTTCTCGATCAACACGACCCGGCGGCCAAACGCTGCTGCGCCCGCAGCAACGGAAAGGCCACCCGATCCCGCGCCGATCACACAGATGTCGACGTCGAGACGCGTGGTCGGGGATGTTTCGCCCGCTGTCGGCATGGCCTCACTGGGCTCCATTGCGTGTGCTCCCTTTGCGGGCATTCCCATTGCGGGCATTCCAACTCTTGACGGCAACTGGGATGAGCGCGACCACGCCAATCAGCACAAAAGCCGCGATCAACTCGCCGGTGATGAGATGTCCCGTATCGATCGTATAGACGCAATCGAGATTTGGCTCGCTGGACTGCCGCTCCAAACAGGCGGCATGCACAGCATTCTGCGCCTCGACCACGCTGCCAAGCCCCGATCCGGCCACTGAGAACGCGACCGTCCCGGGGATGATCCCGAAAAACGTGCCGAGAACATAAGTCGAAAACGGCACCCCAAGCAGAGCCGGCGCCAGGTTGACGATAAAAAACGGGAACACCGGCACCAGCCGCAGGAAGAGCATGTAACTGAGTGCATTCTCCTGAAAGCCGTCCCGCAGCCGCGCCAACCAGGGCCCCGCGCGGGCCGCCAGCGTCTCGCCGAGTGACGACTTGGCAATCAGAAACAGAACCGCGGCTCCTGCGGTCGCTGCCACCACAGTCGCCGGCGCACCGATCTTCCAGCCAAACAGCAGCCCGCCCGACAGCGTCATCACCAACCCGCCCGGCAGCGACAGCGCCACCACGGCAATGTAGAGCGATATATAAATCGCCAGAGCAGCTACGAGATTGGACGCGATGAAAGTGCGCAAATCCGCGTAATTCCGGCCGATCGTCTCGAACGACAGCAGGCGGTGCCACCCCATGCCGAACACGAGCGCCATGGCCGCGATAAGCACCAGCAGCGGCATCCATCGCATCACGCTCGAAGTTTGCGTCGTCTCAGCATCCGCCACGGCAAGACCCTCCTAAAACAAGTTTAGCGCGCAGCTCTGAGATCGTTGAGCGACCAGTCATAGCGGTGATCGGCAATCTGCGATGCGGACTTCAATTTCGCCCGCAGCGGTGGGTCTGCAAAACGCCGCAAATGCGCCAGCAGTCCCGCGTCGTTGCCGCCGAAGTCCACCTTGTACCAGTGATAAATCGACGAAACGATCACATCCGCGCCTTCAACCGAAACGCCGCGCGGATGATTGACGAACGCGCGCGCCGCCGCATCCAATTGCTCCTCGAGCAGCGCGCCCGTGAACGGAGCCAACGGCAAATTGGGACACCCGATCGATGCGCAGTTGACGGCGTAGTGCACGCGCGGGTCCTTGGAGACCGGCCGCATGATCCCATGCTCGATGTCGTCGAGGCTGAGCTCCACGCCCCCGACCGTCACTACCTTCGCCTTCCATGGACCGCCCGTCAGCGCCGCAACGACGCCGCCACCCAACGAAATGTCCTTGATCGACGCCACCGGATAGCGGTCGAGCACGATGTCGAGCGTCTTCGCATTATAGAGGTTGGCCCAGAATGCGAATTGTTCGCGGCTGTTGAGCGCGCCCACATCGACGGCCTCAAGCTGCGCAATGTAGGTCTTCAACGCCGCCTGACCGCGCTCCTTGAACGCGCCGTAGTCCACCCGCACCACGCCATCCTTACCCGCCGTAGCGTACGTCCGCAGCAGACCGGCAAAGGCGGCATGATCGACAGTCACCCCCGCCCCATCGGCCGCGCGTCCAAAACGTTTCGCCAATTCCTCGCTGCGCGCTGGAGCGACATGCAAAAGCAGCGTCAGGACCATCGCAACGCAAACGCTCGCCGCCCCACGCCAACCAACCGCCCGCCTTGATGCATCTACAAACATGATTCGGTATCCTTGGATCGCGGTTGCTGAGGGACTGTGGCAGGGTTTACGGGCAAGACAGTGATCAGTTTCGCCGGCAAGTCCCCTGATTGACTTGAACCGGTGCGCCCCCTATAGAGTGGCGTCTTCCAGTCCTGCCGGAACGGGTTCGGACCGCTCACCAGTGTTGCGGTCCACCAGACGTTTTCTGGCAAGAAATTGAATTCGCAACCAAATCGCCCTGCGCGCGGTCGCTTGCCGACCTCAGCCAGCCGCGTGAAACGACGAGACGGAGAGTACCGTGAAGCGCACGTATCAACCGAGCAAGCTTGTGCGCAAGCGTCGCCATGGCTTCCGCAAGCGCATGGAAACCCCCGGTGGCGTCAGGGTTCTTGCCCGCCGCCGCGCCAAGGGCCGTAAGCGCCTTTCGGCCTAGCTGCCGGCCTGGGCGCCCCAAGCGCCCGCCGCAAGCCGGGGTGGGACCAATGAAACTCACCACCCTCAAGAAGCGATCTGAATTCCTGCGCATTAGGGGCGGGGCGAGGTGCCCAACGCCCCCGTTTGTGTTGGAAACAAAGCCGCGCGACGGCTTACCCATCGGGACGCAAGAACCACGGTTCGGCTTCACCGTCACCAAAGCCATCGGCGGCGCCGTCGAGCGCAATCGCATCCGCCGCCGCCTGAAAGCCGCAGTCGCCGCAGTCGCCGAGACCGCAGCTCGCCCCGGACACGACTACGTTCTGATCGCCCGCAAGTCGGCTCTCGAAGTCTCCTTCGACGCCCTCAAGAAAGACCTTGAACGCGCCTTCCATCGCGTGCATCACGCCCCCGCGGCGAAACCACGGTCAAAACCGACGTGACCAGGGTCCGCAGCGCGCAATTCAAGAGGGATCGCAACCCGGTGCAGTGACCGCATGCCCCTTTGCCCGCGGTGCGCATTTGTGAGACGCAAAGGCGCCGCCACACGACAATGAAGACCGTGCGCGCCTGATGGCCGCCCCACCGCCGAACCGAGGCCACGATGAAGAGCCAGCAGCCAGACAACCAGTCCAACATCTTGATTGCCATCGTCCTGTCGATGGCCGTCCTATTGGCCTGGAGCTACTTCGTGGCCGGCCCACAGATGGAAGCGGAAAAGGCACGTCAAACCGCGCTGCAGTCGAAGAACACCAACACCGCCGCACCGGCTGCTGCCGGTGCCGGCCCAGCAGCAACCGCCCCCGCGCCCGCTGCAGGCATCGCCGGTGTGAAACCCGCCACGCGCGAACTAGGCATCGCCGCCTCACCCCGCGTTGCGATCGAAACACCATCGCTGAAAGGCTCAATCGCGCTGAAGGGCGGCGCCATAGACGACCTCTCGCTTCTCAAACATCACGAGACGGTTGATCCCAAGAGCCCCAACATAGTTCTCTTCTCGCCGCTCTACGAAGGCGGCGGATACTTTGCCCGTCTGGGTTGGATCGCGTCCGGCAAGCCCGTAAAGGTTCCCGACAGCGAAACGCTGTGGACCGCCAAGACGCCGGGGCCCCTGACACCGTCATCACCCATCACGCTCGAATGGTCGAATGGCGAAGGGCTCACCTTCCGCCGCAACATCTCGGTCGATGAAAACTACATGTTCTCGATCAACGAAGAGGTCGAGAATAAGAGCCCCGGCGACATCGCGCTGCGCCCCTTCGCGCGCCTGTTCCGCTTCGGCGCACCGAAAATTCCCGCCGTCTGGATTCAGCATGAAGGACTTTTGGGCGTCCCCGGTGACGCTGGCCTTCAGGAAATCACCTTCGCCACCGCCACCGCGGAACCGCCGGTTCGTTTCGAAGGCAAGACCGGCGGCTGGGTTGGCATCACCGACAAGTATTGGGCCTCTGCCATCATCCCCGACCAGAAGGTCGCCTATTCGGCAACACTTGAGGGCGAAGCCCCCAAGGATGCCAAGAGCCTGCCGATGTTCCTCGCCGAATTCGAGACCGAACCCACCGTGGTCGCCGCCGGCAGCGTTGCGTCCGTCAGAACCAATTTGTATGCGGGCGCCAAGCAGGCAGCCATCATCGAAGAGTACCAGGACAAGCTCGGCATCGAGAAATTCGATCTCATGATCGACTGGGGTTGGTTCTACTTCCTGACCAAGCCCATGAACCACGCTCTCACGTGGCTCTATGGCCTCCTCGGTAACTTCGGCCTGGCCATTCTCTCACTGACTGTCTTCGTCAAACTGATCTTCTATCCCCTCGCCAACAAGTCCTACGAATCCATGGCGAAGATGAAGAAGCTGCAGCCGCAGATGGAAGCCCTGCGCGAACGCCACAAGGACGACAAGTCCCGCATGCAGCAAGAGCTCATGCAGCTCTACCAGAAAGAAAAGATCAATCCCGCCGCCGGCTGCCTGCCGATCCTTGTCCAGATCCCAGTCTTCTTCGCCCTCTATAAAGTCCTCTACACATCGATCGACATGCGCCACGCGCCGTTTGTCGGCTGGATCCAGGACCTCTCCGCGCCCGATCCCACCTCGATCTTCAATCTATTCGGTCTGTTGCCCTTCGGCGTGCCCGACTTCCTGCTCGTCGGCGTCTGGCCGATCATCATGGGCGCAACCATGTGGGTCCAGATGCAGTTGAACCCGCCGCAGCCCGACCCGGTGCAACAGCAGATCTTCAGTTGGATGCCGCTGATCTTCACGTTCCTGCTTGCCACCTTCCCGGCCGGCCTCGTCATCTACTGGGCCTGGAACAACGTGCTCTCGATTATGCAGCAGTGGTACATCACCAAGAAACAGGGCGCTGAAATCCACCTTGGCGCCAACTTCCGCCGCACGTTTGGCCCGGTGCTGAAGCTTATCGGCATCGGCAAAGAGACCAAGGGATGACCGGCGCGGCCGACCCGTTTGCGTTCACGGCCGAAGACTATGCCGATGGCAAAGCGCTGTTCGAACAGCGCTGGACCTTCGTCAAAGGTGTGGTCGCTCTCGAGCATCTGCCTGACTCCGGCCCGGTCGAATTCGCTTTCGCTGGCCGCTCCAACGTCGGCAAGTCGAGCCTGATCAATGCGCTTGTCCGCCAGAACGGTCTCGCCCGCACGTCCAACACGCCGGGCCGCACCCAGGAACTGAATTACTTCGTCCCCGAAGCAGGCAGGCCCTTCCTCGTCGACATGCCGGGCTACGGCTTCGCCGAAGCACCCAGGGACAAAGTCGAAGCCTGGACGAAGCTCGTCAAAAACTATCTCGCCGGCCGGCAGCGCTTGGCCCGCGTCTTCCTGTTGATCGACGCGCGCCACGGCATCAAGAAGGTCGACGAAGAGATCATGAAGCTCTTGGACGAAGCCGCCGTGTCCTATCAAATCGTCTTGACCAAATCCGACAAGATCAAGCCGACCGATCTCACGACCCTGATGCAGCGCACACAGCTCGCCATCGCCAAGCAAACGGCAGCTTACCCGCTCATCATCGCCACATCATCAGAAGTTGGCACCGGCATCGACGACTTGCGTGCCCAAGCCGCTCGTGTCACGCGCGAACACAGCTAAGCTCGCCAAGCTACCCGGCGCCGCCACCGCGCATCATCGCCATCAGCGGTTCGAACAGCCCTTCGCCAAACCGAGCCAACACGCCACCGGCGACCGCCGCGGTCATCCATCCGGCCCACCGCGCCGCGGTCTTCGCATAGTTGACGGTGACCTTCACATCGATCACCTGATCCGGCAGCGCCGTCTCCGCCGTCAATCCATCGTCACCCACCGTGCGCGCCGAGACGAGCAACTGGAGCCGCCGTTTGCCGCGATCGCGCGGCGTAATCGTCCAACGCCAGCTCGCATAATCCGCGTCGAAACCCGGCGCGCCCTCGATCCATTGCGTTTCCGGCGATGCGGACTCGATGAAAAATCCGCCATCGGGCGATCGCAAGCGCACCGACATCGCCTTCGTCACCGTAATCTCGTGACGCACGATCGCCGCCCCGCCGTCCATACCCTCGGCGATGGCCTTGACGTCGCGGCGTCCAATCCGCGCCTCAACCACCATCGACACGCCGACCCGCATTTTGCGCGGAATGTTCTCGACGAATTGCCCCGCAGCCACCCAAACATTCCGGCTCGGCCTCCGCTGCCTCTGTGCTCCCGGCGGCATCGACCCCGGTGGCCCGCCCTGCGGCGGACGCTGCTGCGGCGGCGGTTGACGCATCATCCCGCCCGTCGGCGGCTGCCCAAGCGAGGGCGGCGGCCCACCGGCCGGCATCGGCGGCATGCCGCCCTGCGGCGGCGGCTGAAACGATCCGGGCGCCGGCCCACGCGGCGCGGACGGCGGAGGTGCCATCGAACCTTGCGGTGCAGGCCCAGGCGGAGGCTGTGTCCGCTGCAACGGCGGCGGCGCAATCCGCTCCATCTTCATCATCACATCTTCGGGAAACGGCTCCCGAGGAGGTTGTGGCGCTGGCGGTGGACCCGTACGCGGCGGCGGCTGAGTGGCAGGCGCCTCGCGCTGTGGAGCCGGCGCACCCGGCGGCACGTCCCACTGCGGCGGCGGAGCGGGCCGCCCTTGATTGCCAGCCGAAGGCTCAACAGGCCGGAAATCCGGACGCTTAGTAGGATCAATGAGGGCAGCATTTCCGAATGATGACGGCGACAGTTGCGTCGGCGCTGCGCTTGGCGCGGCCGGTGCCGGCGCAGGCGGTGGCACCGGTTGTGTCTGACCTGATCGCGTCTGCACCCGTTCGCGCGCCGACGCCAGTATGTCTTCCGTCGATCCCGGCACAGATGCGGGCTGCTGCGCCTGTGGTGTGGGTGCCGGAGCCGCCCGCTGAAGCGCGCGAATGGCCTGCTCGAACGTCAACCCCTGCACGCGCAGCAAATTGGCGGCCGTGCTCTTCCCATCCCCAACGATGGCCGCCAGCACGATCGCGCCGTTGATCTCCGCGCGCCGCCCTTGCCGTGCCGCAGCGGCCGCTGCTTCGAGAATTCTTTTCAGATCGGGTGAAATAAGAACCTGGGGCGGACCGTTCGCTTCCCGGCGGTCCTGAATTTGACCGATGTAAGTGGCGACCTCACCGGCCAACCGCGCAAGGTCGACGTTCGATGACCGCAACACGCTCACCGCGTCCTGGTCCTCGGTGAGAGCAAGCAGCAAGTGCTCCAGCGTCACTTCCGGATGCTGCTGGGCGTCCGCATAGCTGGCGGCGCGCGTCAGTGTCGCAGCCAGATGCTGCGACATCGGAATGCGCCCGAGATCATCGACTATCATCCGCCCGAACCACTCTCCCGGACCTGCACCGCCCAAACGGCAACTGCACTCCGGCGCCCTCACCTATCGCGTTGCGATAGAACGCGATCCGCCCCTGGCGAGCAAGCCGCCAAACCGCATCGACGCCCGCAAAGCACGCCTATTTTTCAGGTCACTAGCAGACGATTGTGAGGGAATTCCGTTGAGGCAGGCGGCACAAGGGATATAACGCTGGCGGGCCAACCCGCACCCGCCACGCATGGGGCGATGCAACCCCAGGACATGTAGCAACCTTTGCCAGGGTTTTTCCCCCGCGATGACGAAGCCGACTGATCCCTCGCCCAACGGCACCAACGGCGAAACCGCGCCCCTCAGTGCCCATGTTCAAGCACGGATTCTCGCCGAAGCCTTGCCGAATATGCTCCGCTACGACGAGCAGACCGTTGTCGTGAAATTCGGCGGCCATGCCATGGGCGATGCAGCCCTCGCCGCCGCTTTCGCCCAAGACATCGTCTATCTGAAGCAGTCGGGCGTGAACCCGATCGTCGTCCACGGCGGCGGTCCGCAGATCGCCGAAATGCTGAAGAAACACAATATCAAGTCCGAGTTCGTACACGGCCTGCGCGTGACCGACCAGCCCACCGTCGAAATCGTCGAAATGGTCCTCGCCGGCGCCATCAACAAAGAGATCGTCACCGCCATCAACCGTCAGGGCGGCAAAGCCGTCGGCATCTGCGGCAAAGATGCCAACCTGATGATCGCCCGCAAGATCACCGAGATGCCCGACCCCAAAACCGGCGTCGTCGGCAAAGTCGATCTCGGCTTCGTCGGCGATCCCTTGCAGGTAAACCCGCACATCGTCGAGGTCATCTCCAAGTCGGACCTCATCCCCGTCATCGCCCCCGTCGCCCTCTCGCGCGACGGCGAGACGCTGAATGTCAACGCCGACAGCTTCGCCTCCGCCCTTGCCGCCCGCCTCAAAGCCAAGCGCCTCCTGCTCCTCACTGACGTCGAAGGCGTGCTCGACAAGAACGGCAAGCTCATCGAGGAGCTGACCGTCGATCAAGCCCAAGATCTGATCCGCGATGGCACCATCAGCGGCGGCATGATCCCCAAGATCGAAGGCTGCATCGAGGTCGTCGAAGCAGGCGTCGAAGCCGTCGTCATCATCAACGGCAAGGTCCCCCACTGCGTCCTGCTCGAACTCCTCACCGACCACGGCGCCGGCACCCTCGTTGGCCGCCGCAAGCCCAAGGTGAAAAAGGCTGCGGAATGAGCACCGCCAAGCCGAGATCGTTGGCTTTAAAGAACACCGCGTCGCCGGAAATATTGGCGCGCAAACGCGTCTGGATTTTTGATCTCGACAACACCCTCTACCCGGCGGAATGCAACCTTTTCGCCCAGGTCGACCAGCGCATGGGCGAGTTCATCGCCAAACAGTTGGGTGTCCCCTTCGACTACGCCCGCCACCTGCAAAAGAGCTACTATCGCCAGTTCGGCACCACGCTGGCCGGCTTGATGCGCGTCCATAAAATGAACCCCGAACCGTTCCTCGAATACGTCCACGATATCGATGTTTCGGTGGTCCCCGACGCGCCCAAACTCCGTGCCGCCATTGAGCGCCTGCCCGGCCGCAAGCTCATCTTCACCAACGGCTCGCGCGCCCACGCCGAACGCGTGGCCGGCAAACTCGGCGTCCTCGATCTGTTCGAAGGCATCTCGGATATCGCGTCATGCGGCTACGAGCCAAAGCCCTCTGCCGCCGCGTTCGACAGCATGATCAAGCACCACGGCGTCGCGTCAAACGCGGCCGCGATGTTCGAAGACATGCCCCAAAACCTCGAAGTGCCGCACAAGCTAGGGATGGCGACGGTCCTCGTCCACTCAACCTACATGGACCATCCCATCCAGCGCGATATGCGCAGCTGGAGCGCATTGCCCGAGCACGTCCATCACCTGACGGACGACCTCACAGCCTTCCTCCAAGTGATCGACGCGAAAACCGATGGCGAACCGGATACTGGAACCTAGCGCGTCAGCTTGAAATTCGCCGTGCTGCCTGCGGGCGATGAGATCGACACGCTTTGTGAATTGCCGCTGACCGTGACCGTAATGGTTCCGTCCACCTTGAACTCTTCATTGAAGAAGCTGCCGGTGAACTGGTTGCCGCCCACGTAGGTCAACAACGCCGACTGTTCCACCTTGCCCGAAGCGCTCGCACACCGAGCGTTGACGAGGTAGCTCTCCGCCCCGCGCTTCTTGAAATTTGCGCGGCACCGGGCGGCTTCCTTTGCCCCCGACGGAAATTTGACCGACCCGCCGCCGCTCCAGGCGCCGTCGAGGTTCACAATGTCGGCCCGGGCCGGCGCGGCCGTGAGAGCCAACGCCAACCCCAAGAGTGCGGTCATCCCAAGCGCGGAATGTCTGTATGCCATGCGCCAAAATCCATTTTTGCTTGACAGAACAATGTCGTACATGAGCCTGGAAGGCATGGCCGTAACGCGCATGCCCACCCAATGCCAAATGATCAGTAACTCCTATAGCAGCCTTCGCGATCCGTGGCAGTAGCCGCCGGGTCTCAGCCGCGCCCTTCGTAGGGCATGGCCGTCGCCTTCAGCGTCATGGACAATACGTTCGTGTCCAGCGGAAGGTTTGCCATGTAGAGCACGGCATCCGCCACATGCGTCACGTCCATGACCGGCTCCGGCCGGGTCGAACCATCCGCCTGCCGGATCCCGGCCGCCATGGGTGCCGACAACTCCGTCGCCGCATTGCCGATATCAATCTGTGAGCAAGCGATATTGTGCGCCCGCCCGTCCAGCGCGATCGACTTGGTGAGCCCTGAAAGGGCATGTTTCGTCGCCGTGTAAGGCGCTGCATTCGGGCGCGGGACATGCGCCGAAATCGAACCGTTGTTGATGATGCGCCCCCCCCGGGGATCTTGCGCCTTCATGATCCGGATAGCCGCTTGCGCGCACAGAAATGCGCCGTTCAAGTTAACGTCGACCACGGCCTTCCATTGCTCGTAGGTGAGATCCTCGAGCGCCGCCTGCGGTGCAAACATGCCAGCGTTGTTGAACAGCACGTCGAGCCGACCGTAAGCATCCTTCGCCCGGGCGAACAACGCCTTCACGGATACCGGATCGGTCACATCGGTCGCCACAACCAGCGTCGAACCGTCCGGACACCCATCGGCAGTCTTTTGCAATTCGGCCTTCCGCCGTCCGGCTAGAACCACATGGTAGCCATTGTGGGCCAGCCGAACCGCAACCGCGCGTCCGATGCCACTACTGGCACCCGTGACGATCGCAACGCGGGGAACGGCAGCCATGATAGGTCCTTTGGGGTGCCAGCCGCACGCTTAGCGCGTCGGCACCGGCGTCTCGCCGCGATAGTCGTAGAAGCCGCGATTGGTCTTGCGGCCAAGCCATCCGGCCTCGACGTACTTCACCAGCAACGGACACGGCCGGTACTTCGAATCCGCCAGACCTTCGTACAGCACCTGCATCACCGACAGGCAGGTATCAAGTCCGATAAAGTCCGCAAGTTCCAGCGGCCCCATCGGATGGTGCGCGCCCAGTTTCATCGCCTTGTCGATGCCTTCCACCGTGCCCACGCCCTCATAGAGCGTGTAGATCGCCTCGTTGATCATCGGCAGCAGAATGCGATTGACGATAAAGGCCGGAAAATCCTCAGACACGGTCGTCTTTTTGCCGAGGCTGTCGACGAACCGCCGCGCGGTGGCAAACACCGTGTCTTCCGTTGCGATCCCGCGAATAAGCTCGACGAGCTCCATCAATGGCACCGGGTTCATGAAGTGCATGCCGATGAACAATTCGGGCCGGTCCGTCGTCGCAGCCAACCGCGTGATCGAAATCGACGACGTGTTGGTCGCCACGAGTGCGCCGGGCTTCAGCCGCGGGCATAGGTCGGCGAAAATCTTGCGCTTGATCCCCTCGTCTTCCGTTGCCGCCTCGATCACGAGATCGCAGTCAGCCAGTTGGTCAACGGTCGCCGCCGGCTTGATCCGCTTCATTGCCGCCGTCATGTCGTCGGCCGAGATGATGCCTTTGCCGACCTGACGCTGCATGTTCTTTTCGATCAAGCCGATGGCCCGGTCGATGGCATCGGCCCTGATGTCGTTCATCAGAACTTCAAACCCACCGAGCGCCACGACATGCGCGATGCCCGACCCCATTTGTCCGGCCCCGATCACCCCGACCTTCTGGATCACGGTGACGGGTTGCACGGCAGCCTTCGCCTTGTCGGATGGTTTCACGGCGGCATCCATGGCGGCGTCCTTCCCCTGGCCGGAACCCGGCCCATTCCAATATGCTTAGCCGCCGGATTTTCCGAGCTCATTCGCCAGTTCCGGCAGAGCCTGGAACAAATCCGCGACGAGCCCGTAATCCGCGACCTGGAAGATCGGCGCCTCGCCATCCTTGTTGATGGCGACGATGACCTTCGAGTCCTTCATGCCAGCCAGATGCTGGATGGCACCCGAGATGCCGACCGCAATGTAGAGTTCCGGCGCCACGACCTTGCCAGTCTGCCCGACCTGCAAATCGTTCGGCGCAAATCCAGCATCCACCGCCGCGCGCGACGCGCCCATGGCAGCGCCGAGCTTATCGGCGACCGGTTCGATGTAGGTCTTGAAGTTCTCGGCATTGCCGATGCCGCGCCCGCCCGAAATAATGACCCGCGCCGACGTCAATTCCGGCCGGTCCGACTTCGACAGTTCCGCCTTTTCGAACGCCGAGACGCCCACCGCCGCCGGAGCGGAAATGCTCTCCACCGCCGCCGTACCACCAGTCCCAGCCGCAGCAAAGCTCGCCGTCCGCGCAGTGATGACCTTTTTGGCCTCCGCCGACTTCACGGTTTGAATAGCGTTGCCGGCATAAATCGGCCGCTCGAACGTATCCGGCGCCACGACCTTGATGATGTCGGAAATCTGCATCACGTCGAGCAGCGCGGCCACGCGCGGCGCGATGTTCTTGCCCGACGCCGTCGCCGGCGCCACAAACGCATCATAGCCAGCCATCAACGGCACCACGACGGCTGAGACTTCTTCGGCCAATTGATTGGCAAGCTGCGGCGCATCCGCGAGCAGAACCTTCGCCACGCCATCGATCTTGGCCGCATCCGCCGCCGCGGCCGACGCTCCGCTGCCCGCAACGAGCACATGGACATCGCCACCCAGCTGCCGGGCCGCCGTCACGGCCTTCGCCGTCGCAGAACTCAACGCCGAATTCGTGTGCTCGGCCAGAACCAGAATTGCCATTAGAGAACCCCCGCCTCGGTCTTGAGCTTCGCCACAAGTTCAGCGACATCGGCGACCTTCACGCCACCTTTGCGCTGCGGAGGCTCGGTGGTTCTCAGCACCTGGAGGCGCGGCGCGATATCGACGCCGAAATCCTCGGGCTTCTTCGTCTCTAGAGGCTTCTTTTTCGCCTTCATGATGTTGGGCAATGTCGGATAGCGCGGCTCGTTCAAACGCAAATCCGTCGTCACGATGGCAGGCAGACGCAGCTTCAGCGTTTCCAAACCACCGTCCACTTCGCGCGTCACGCTCACGCTGTCGCCAGCCGGCTCGATCTTGGATGCGAACGTGCCCTGCGGCCAGCCCAGCAGCGCCGCCAGCATCTGGCCGGTCTGATTGCAATCATCGTCGATCGCCTGCTTGCCCATGATCACCATCTGCGGCTGCTCCGCAGCGATCACGCTCTTCAGAATTTTAGCAACCGCCAGCGGTTCCACGATCGCGCCCTCCGCCGTCTCGACCAGAATGGCGCGGTCCGCACCAATCGCGAGCGCTGTCCGAAGCGTTTCCTGCGCCTTTGCAGAACCGATGGACACGACAACGACCTCGGTGGCAGTACCTTTTTCCTTCAGACGAACGGCCTCTTCGACGGCAATTTCATCGAACGGGTTCATCGACATTTTGACGTTGGCGAGTTCGATGCCCGATCCATCCGCCTTGACGCGGATTTTGACGGCGTAATCGACGACGCGTTTCACCGCGACGAGTATTTTCATTCCTGAGGTGCTCCCCGACAGCATGCGGATTTTTCTTTTTGTGCGACCACGTGGCCAGGGGCTCCAACCAGGATCGCAGCCGTCAACTTAAAGCCCTGGTCCAGCCCGGGAACCGGGCGAACGAAGCGACTTCGCATGTGCGAAATAGCACACTAAGTGTGCCCGGAACCCGAGTCAATTGTCACCCCGCCGCGCCACCCGTAGCAGGATTAACCGCCAGTTATTCCCAGATTTTCGCCCGATCCGACCTGCGCTCAGCCGATCGACAGCCCCTTGTCGAAGAGCGGCACGTCGCGGCGCTTCATCACCACGATCAAAACCGCCCCAGCCACCAGCCCGCCGATGTGCGCCCACCAGGCGACCGGCCCGATCTCCGGCAGCAGAACCATTACGAACTGGGTTACCACCCACACGCCCAGAACGAGGGCGGCAGACAGCCGGAGCGGAATGAACTGGAACGCCAGCACCCAGACCCGAACCCGGGGGTGCAGCATCAGGTAAGCGGCGATAACCCCGGCAACCGCACCACTGGCGCCAATGAGCGGATTGGGCGACCCAGGCAGCATGAAGGTGTGCGCCAATCCCGCGATGATCCCGCACAGGAGATAAAACGCGAGGAACCTCAGGTGCCCCATCGCATCTTCCACATTATCGCCGAACACCCACAAAAACAGCATGTTACCGGCGAGGTGAAAGATGTCGCCGTGAAAGAACATATACGACAGCAGCGTCAGCCGCTCCGGCACCGCCACGCTTTGAAACGGCATATCCGCCGGCACGATCATGCCCGCTGTCGACACCAATTCGGCCGGGACGATTGCAAAGCTCGCGATGGCGGCTTCGGGCAAACCCAGCATCTCGAAGGCAAACACCACGGCGTTGGCCACGATCAGCCCGATCGTCACATATTGAAAGCGTATCGCCTTCAGCGCGTTGTCGTCATGCAGCGGCACGAACATCGCCGTTCCCCCATTCCCGCGCCGGACACTTCAGCGATTCTGACCCGGCACCCAGAGCACGTCGCTGCGACCGCGGTCGTTCACATACCGGCTGGCGACAAAAAGAAAGTCAGACAGGCGATTGATATATTTGAGGGCCGCCGGACTGACCGTCTCACCGGCCAATCCCGACAAAGTCACCATTTCGCGCTCCGCCCGCCGGCAGACGGTACGCGCCACGTGCAACGCCGCCGCGGCAGCCGTCCCACCCGGTAGAACAAACGATTTCAGCGGCTGCAACTCTGCATTGAGTTCGTCGATCTCCGCTTCGATGCGATCCACCTGCGCCTCGCTCATGCGCAGCGGTTCGTATCCCAAGGGCTCGCCACGGTCGGGCACGCACAAGTCGGCACCCAGATCGAACATGTCGTTTTGGATACGCTCCAGTTTCGCATCGAGCCCCTGATGACCTCCACCCAGATGGATGCGGGCCATACCGATGGCGGAGTTTGCTTCGTCGACCGTTCCATAGGCAGCGATCCGCGCGGCATCCTTTGCCACGCGTTCGCCCGAGCCAAGCCCGGTCGTGCCGGCGTCGCCGGTCTTCGTATAAATCTTGTTGAGCTTGACCACGATTCTGTCCCGTTAGCCCGCCTGCTGCTTCGTAATGAATACGAAGAGCATGATGATGACGATGGCGGCAAATTGCAGCCCCACGCGCCAGCGCATCAGCTTCTGGCTCAGATTGGGCGCAGTCCCGCGCGACATCGTCCACAAGCCGAGGCACAGCACGAAAAAGACCGCGACAACAGCAAGCGTCGTCAGGTGAAACAGCAAACCTTCCATGCGGATAAGGGACCTTTGAAGCGAGAGACGGTGACACCGCTCGCCAGTGACACAAAACCGGGCCGGCCGCCAGCCATCCCTTTTTTGGTTGCGTTGAGGCAAGCAAAGTCGCGTCAGAATAGGGTGCGGCGCGGCGCCGGGCAAATGCCAAAGCGCCCGCAATGGCCGATTTCGGCTCATTGCGCCGGCCTCGCACGGAAAGGTGGTGACAAATCGACTTTCGTTGCTGCAGGCTCGGTGTCTACAAAAGGTCGCCTTTTCGCAGGACGCATGGGAAGCACGTGGGTCCGCCATAACCGGGGCAGAGGCTGTTGAGTGACGTCTGAGGTCAAAGGAATGAGCTTCCGGACGATGCAGAATGGGCACGCCACCTTTCGGGTGCTGGCGCTCTCTGCAGCCGTCGTGGTCGCTCCTATCTCCTCGGCCCAGGCCCAAGCCCCGGCTCCATCAACCGCTCCAGCGGCCGCCAAGGTCGCCCCCAGCGCCGACGAGGTCAAAAAGGCCCTAGATGCCCGCCGCCAGGACCTCAAGTCGACACTCGACAAAGCCGGCGCCATCGAACAGGACGTCGCCAAGCTGGCCGAGGAGCGCGGCAAGATCAATCAGCGGCTCCAGGAAACTGCGAGCCAGATCCAAGAAAGTGAAAGCCGTCTATCGGTCGTCGAAGCGCGCTTGGGCGAACTCGATATCCAGGAAAAGATGATCCGCGGTTCCCTCAACCAGCGCCACGGTCAGATTTCGACACTGTTGGCGGCCCTCCAGCGCATGGGCCGTAATCCGCCCCCCGTCATCGTCACCAAACGCGAAGATGCGTTGGAGATGGTCCGCAGCGCCATGCTGCTGGCGTCGGCCTTCCCCGGCATGCGCACCCAAGCCCTCGAACTTGCCGATCAGCTCAGCCAGCTGATGCGCGTCGTTGATGAGAGCCGCACGCAGGCCGACAAAGAAAAGTCCGAAAACAAAAGGCTAAACGATCTCAAAACCGAACTCGCCGGCCTCATGGAAACCAAGCGTCGCTCGATCCTGGAACGCCAGGATGAACTCCGCCAGGTGCGCGATGCGGCCAGCGAGATCTCCAAAAGCGTCTCAGACCTGAACGAACTCATCGCCAAACTTGGCAAGACCGTCCAGGACAATACCGGCTTGGGCGCCTACGACGCTGAAGTCCGCGCCGCCGCTGCCGAACCCTCCGCGTCGCCCGCCGTCCTGACATCCCCGAGCGGCGTTGATCCGGGCACGACAGTCGCCAAGCCGGAAGCCACCGACGTCGTTGTTCTGGCCCCCGTCGAAACAGTCGCCGCCCTGTCCAACCCCGGCCGCATCAAACCAGCGATTGCGTTTCATCAGGCCCGAGGCAAACTCCCCCTTCCTGCTGCCGGCAAGCGCGTTCTGAACTACGCCGAACGCACCCAATACGGGTCCCAATCTAAAGGACTTGTAATGGAAACAAGGTCCGGAGCTCAGGTAACATCTCCCTGCGACGGTTGGGTTCTCTACGCTGGCGAGTTCCGCAGCTATGGCAAACTCTTGATCATCGACGCGGGCGGCGGATACAATGTTGTACTTGCGGGCTTGTCGCAGATCGACGTTCGGCCGGGAGAGTTCGTCCTCGCCTCCGAACCCGTCGGAACAATGATGACGGTGAAAAAAGAACCGGCTGGCGCAGCGTCCGGCGCACCAGTACTCTACATAGAATTCCGTAAGGATGGGCAGCCCATCGATCCCGACCCTTGGTGGGTCTCGGTCCCTCAGAAGGCACAAGGCTAATGCGCAAGACTGAATTCGCGTTCTGGACGTTTCTGATGATGGCGGGCATCGCCGGCGTCACCACGGTCATGAACGTCACCAATGGGAATTCCGCAACCTCGCCCAACGCCGAGCTCTATAAGCAGCTCGACCTCTTCGGCGACGTTTTTGAGCGCGTCCGCTCCGATTACGTCGAAAAGCCGGACGACACCCTTCTGATCGAAAATGCGATCAACGGCATGCTGAGCGCGCTCGATCCGCACTCGTCGTATCTGAGCCCGAAAAGCTTCAAAGATATGCAGGTCCAGACCCGCGGCGAGTTCGGCGGCTTAGGGATCGAAGTCACGATGGAGAACGGCGTCATTAAGGTCGTCTCTCCCATCGACGACACGCCCGCCTTCAAGGCCGGCATCCTCGCCAACGACTTGATCACGCACCTCGACAACGAGCAGATCAACGGCCTCACGCTCGAGCAGGCCGTCGAAAAGATGCGCGGCCCGGTGAACACGCCGATCAGCCTGACGGTTATTCGCAAAGGCCGCGAAGAGCCCTTCGACATCAAGGTTACGCGCGACATCATCCGCATCAACCCGGTCAAGGGCCGCGCCGAAGACGATATCGCCTACATTAAGGTCTCCACCTTCAACGAGCAGACCCACGCCATGCTCGTGAAATCCATGGACGACCTCAAGAAGGAAATCGGCTCGAAGCTGCGCGGCTACATCATCGACCTGCGCAACAACCCCGGCGGTCTCCTCGATCAGGCGATCTCCGTCAGCGACGATTTCCTGGATCAGGGCGCCATCGTGCTCACCAAGGGCCGCAACAACGAAGAAACGCAGCGGTCACAGGCCCGTCCCGGCGATAGCTCCGACGGCAAGCCTGTGGTCGTGCTGATCAACGGCGGCTCGGCATCGGCCTCCGAAATCGTGGCCGGCGCACTGCAGGACCACAAGCGCGCAACCATCATCGGCACGCGCTCGTTCGGCAAGGGTTCGGTGCAGACCATCATCCCGCTGGGCTCGACCAACGGTGCGATCCGCCTCACCACGGCGCGCTACTACACGCCGTCGAACCGGTCGATCCAAGCCAAGGGCATCGATCCAGACATCGTCGTCGAGCAGGAATTGCCTGATGATCTGAAGGCGAAGGTCGCCAACGAGAAACCGCGTGGCGAAGCCAGCCTGCGCGGCCATCTCCGCAACCCTGACGGCACCGTCAAGGAGCCGGCGGCTGGCGAGAAGCCCGAAGGCACCACCGAAGGCTCCGAAGCTCCGAAGGAAGAGCCCAAGGAAGAATCGGGATCACTCGCCTACGTGCCCAAGGAACCGGAAAAGGACACGCAGCTCCAGTATGCCCTGCGCTTCCTGCGCGGAACGGCAACGGAAGCCAACGTGGCCAAGAAGCCGGCCTCGGCACCCGAAACTCCGGCGAGCGAACCTGCCAAACCGGTACCGAACTGATCGGGCGCTGCCATTGAGCGACAGAAAAGGGGCGCCCACCGGCGCCCCTTTTTGCGTCAAATGCATACCCGATCGACAAGCCGTCACGCCGTATTGATCATTGTACGAGATCCCCACCATGTCAGCCGACACACACCCCATCGACCCATCTGCCATGCCCTATCGCCCCTGCGTAGGGATCATGCTGATCAATCGCGCCGGCCTGGTTTGGGTGGGACAACGCGCCGACATGCCGGGCGACGCGGAAGGAAAAGGCGACTGGTGGCAGATGCCCCAAGGCGGCCTGGACGCCGGCGAAGACCCCCGCGAGGGAGCCCTGCGCGAACTCTATGAGGAAACATCCGTCCGCTCCGCCACCCTCATCGGCGAGACCGCCGATTGGCTGACCTACGACCTCCCGCCCCACCTCATCGGTGTCGCCTGGGGCGGCAAGTACCGCGGCCAGAAACAGAAATGGTTCGCCGCCCGCTTCGACGGCGACGACAGCGAGATCGATATCTCAGCCCCACCCGGCCACACGCCCGAATTCATCACCTGGAAATGGGCGCCCGCTTCGGAACTTGTCCGCCTTATCGTGCCTTTCAAGCGCAGGGTCTATGAAGCGGTGGTCGCCGAACTTGGTCCACTGGCGACTACCGTCCGTTAGACCTACAAATGGTTGCATGCGGCGTGATCGCAACAACCGCCACGAATCGGCGGGCATCCGGGCCAATTCAATCCGTCGTTATTGTAACGCCTTGATTCGTCTGTCACTCTGAAGTCGTATTTCAGGTCCTAGATGCACCAATGACGATTGAACAACCCATCGGCGATTCGCAGCGGCTCGACCTCCCTTACAGGGTCGGGGTCGGCATCATGCTGTTCGATCACCGCGGCCTCGTGTGGACCGGCCGCCGGCTGCCGAAGTGGGCGGGCAGCGGCACATGGTTGAACCAGGGTCATATCTGGCAGATGCCCCAGGGCGGTCTCATGGCCGGCGAAGATCCCCTCGACGCAGCCCATCGCGAGCTCGAAGAAGAAACCGGAATCCGCAATGCGGAGCTCATCGCCGAGCTCAATGCTTGGACCACCTACGATCTGCCTCCCGAATTGATCGGCATCGCTCTCAAGGGCCGCTACCGTGGCCAGCGCCAGCGTTGGTTCGCCATGCGCTTCTATGGCGACGACAGCGAAATCGATATCGGCCCGCGCAACGGCCGTAAGGCCGAATTCGACCGCTGGAAATGGCGCCCGATCACCGAACTCGCCGAGATCGTGATTCCCTTCAAGCGCCCCGTTTACGAAGAACTGGTGCAGGTCTTCGCGCCCTACGCTCGCCCCATCGACTGAGCGCGCAATAAGGTCGCTACAAACGACAAAGGCCGGGATTGCCCCGGCCTTTCGCTTATCTGAGCAAATGCAATCGCGCTTAAGCCGCTTTAGAGCCGAGCGACCGCAACCGGTCGATCGCCGTCTGCGCCAGCGTGCGCGCATCGTCATCCTTGGCTGCCGCCAGATCGGCCTCAGCCTTGGCAATTTCATCGGCAATCTGAGCAGCCGAAATGCCAGCCAGATCGAATGCTGTTTCCGCCAGCACAGTCACCGAGGCGGCATTCACATCCGCAAAACCCGTCTTCACAAAGATCTGCTTCTTACCAGCCGGCGTCAGCACTTCCAGAAGCCCCGGACGCAGCGTCGAGATCAGCGGCGCATGGCCCGGAAACACGGTAAAGTCCCCATCCACACCCGGCACCATCGCCTGTTCGGCATCAACCGAGAGCAGCACGCGCTCGGGCGAAACGAGTTCGAATTTGAACGTACCTGCCATCGTCTATGCCTTCTCAATCCAACTCTGTTCGATCCAGACGGTATGCGATCGATAGTCCCCGTCGATAGCCGGTCTTAAAAACTCAAGCTCAGCATGACCATATTCATCAAAGCCAAGGATTTGGGTCGTCTTACCTACGCACGATTTCAAGAACGCGACGCTGTCAGCATCTATGTCCTTAAAAAACCAGTCTTCCAGTGTGCGCAAACGGACGTTGTCGCCAATCTGGAAAACCGCCATTCCTCAACTCGTCGGCTGGTCTTCGTCTTCAAGATCGCCCGACTTCGCCCGCACGTCGTCCGCCGTCTGCAGCTTCGTCCCGCAAAACGGGCAGAAGAACACCGGATGATCGATCATCCCGGGCTCATCGTCTTCCATCTCGATCAGACCGACCGACATATAAAGAATGTCGCCCTCTCCGACCGTGATGAGCGGCTCGAAGTCTTCCCCGCTCATCGCTTCCTTAAGTTCGACGCAGCAGCTGCCGAACGTTCCGTTACCTGACATCAGTCATCGTCCTTGTTCGAAGCCAGGCTCGGAAAACCGGGCTCAACCTGTTAGGCGGCTTCCGCCAGCTTCTCGGCCTTGGCGATGGCTTCGTCGATCGAACCGACCATGTAGAACGCCGGTTCCGGCAGGTGGTCGTAATCACCGTCGCACAGACCCTTGAAGGCCTTGATGGTGTCGGCGAGTGCAACCTGCTTGCCGGGCGAGCCGGTGAACACTTCGGCCACCGAGAAGGGCTGCGACATGAAGCGTTCGATCTTACGTGCGCGCGCCACCGTCATCTTGTCGTCCTCGGACAGTTCGTCCATGCCCAGAATGGCGATGATGTCCTGCAGCGACTTGTACTTCTGCAAGATCGCCTGCACGCGGCGAGCGACCGCATAATGCTCCTCGCCGACGATGCGCGGATCGAGCATGCGCGAAGTGGAGTCGAGCGGATCCACGGCCGGGTAGATGCCCTTTTCAGCGATCGAGCGCGACAACACGGTCGTCGCGTCCAAATGCGCGAACGAGGCGGCCGGCGCCGGGTCGGTCAAGTCGTCGGCCGGAACGTAGATCGCCTGCACCGAGGTGATCGAACCCTTCTGCGTGGTCGTGATGCGCTCCTGCAGGGCGCCCATGTCGGTCGCCAGCGTCGGCTGATAGCCCACCGCCGAAGGAATACGGCCGAGAAGTGCGGACACTTCCGAACCCGCCTGCGTGAAGCGGAAGATGTTGTCGACGAAGAACAGCACGTCTTGGCCCTTGTCGCGGAAATCTTCCGCAACTGTCAGACCCGAAAGCGCCACGCGCATACGTGCGCCCGGCGGCTCGTTCATCTGACCGTAAACAAGTGCGCACTTCGAACCCTTCGTCGACCCGTTGTTCTTCTTCGGGTTGATGTTGACGTTCGATTCGATCATCTCGTGATAGAGGTCGTTGCCTTCGCGCGTGCGCTCGCCGACGCCAGCGAACACCGAGTAGCCGCCGTGCACCTTGGCGATGTTGTTGATCAGTTCCATGATGAGAACGGTCTTGCCCACGCCGGCGCCGCCGAACAGGCCGATCTTGCCGCCCTTCGCGTAAGGTGCCAGCAGGTCCACGACCTTGATGCCCGTCACGAGGATCTGCGCTTCCGTCGCCTGATCGGCAAACGTCGGGGCCGGCTGATGGATGGCGCGCACGGCGTTCGTCTTGATCGGGCCGGCTTCGTCCACCGGCTCGCCGATCACGTTCATGATGCGGCCCAGCGTTTCTTCACCCACCGGCACCGAGATCGGCGCGCCTGTGTCGATCACTTCCTGCCCGCGAACCAGACCTTCCGTCGAGTCCATGGCGATCGCGCGCACGGTGTTTTCACCCAGATGCTGCGCCACTTCGAGCACGAGGCGATTGCCGCCGTTCGTCGTCTCGAGCGAGTTCAGAATCTCCGGCAGCTTCTGGTCGAACTGCACGTCGATGACTGCGCCCAAGACCTGACGGATCTTACCGATATTCTGTGCCATTACCCGTTCCTCGTTCTCAGTTCGTAAGCTTCGCCCGGCGGGTTTGCCAAGAGCGCAGCGTGTTTGGTTGCCGTCCGGTCCTGACCCCGCCTCAGAGCGCTTCTGCGCCCGAGATGATTTCGATCAGTTCCTTCGTGATGTTCGCCTGCCGCTGACGGTTGTACTTAATCGTCAGCTTGTTGATCATGTCGCCCGCGTTGCGCGTCGCGTTGTCCATGGCGCTCATGCGAGCACCCTGTTCGGAAGCTGCGTTTTCAAGCAAGCCGCGGAAGATCTGCGTCGCGATGTTGCGCTTCAACAGCGACGACAGGATCATTTCCTCGTCGGGCTCATATTCGTAGATCGCCTGCGCACCCTTGTCCTTCGCGTCGGACACGTCCGGCAGCTTGGCGGGGATGATTTGCAGCGCCGTCGGCTTCTGCGCGATGACCGACTTGAACTCCGAGAAATAGAGCGTCGCGACATCGAACTCACCGGCCTCGAACATCGCCAGCAACCGGTCGGAAACTTCTTCCGCGTTCTTGTAGCCAAGCTGGCGCACGCCAGCCAGATCGCGGCGTTCCACGATGTTGCGCGCAAGATCGCGGCGCAGGTTGTCCGCGCCCTTCCGGCCCACCGTCAGGATCTTCACGGTCTTACCAGCGGCCATCAATCGGTTCGCATCCGCACGCGCCAGCTTGGCGATGTTGGAGTTGAAGCCGCCGCACAGACCGCGTTCCGCCGTCATCACGACGAGCAGGTGAACCTGATCCTTGCCGTTGCCGACGAGCAGCGGCGACGCCGTGTCCCGGATCGCCCGACCGCCGAGGTTCGCCAGGATCTTGTCCATCCGCTCCGCATAAGGACGCGCGGCCGTTGCAGCTTCCTGCGCGCGGCGAAGTTTCGCCGCCGCCACCATCTGCATGGCCTTCGTGATCTTGCGCGTCGCCTTCACCGAGGCGATGCGATTGCGTAGGTCCTTTAAGCTCGGCATGGAGCCGTCTCCTTGAGCGCGAGCGGAACGTTAAGCGACGAAGCTCTTGGCGAACTTGTCGAGGTAGGCCACGAGGTTCTTTTCCGTCTCGCCCGACAGTGCCTTTTCAGCCGCAATCGACGACAGGATCGCCTTCTCGTCGCGCAGACCGGACAGCAGCGCCTGCTCGAACTTGCCAACGGCCGGAACCGGCAGCGTATCGAGATAACCGCGCGTACCCGCGAAGATCACCACAACCTGCTCTTCCATCTTCAAGGGCGAGAACTGCGGCTGCTTCAGCAGTTCCGTCAGACGTGCGCCGCGCGCCAGCATCTTTTGCGTGGCCGCGTCGAGATCCGAACCGAACTGAGCGAAGGCGGCCATTTCGCGATACTGCGCGAGCTCGCCCTTGATCTTGCCGGCAACCTGCTTCATCGCCTTCGTCTGCGCCGAAGAGCCCACGCGCGACACCGACAGACCGACGTTCACCGCCGGACGGATGCCCTGATAGAAGAGGTCCGTTTCAAGAAAGATCTGGCCGTCGGTGATCGAAATCACGTTCGTCGGAATGTAGGCCGACACGTCGTTTGCCTGCGTTTCGATGACCGGCAGCGCCGTCAGCGAACCCTTACCGGCGGCGTCGCCCATCTTGGCGGCGCGCTCAAGCAGACGAGAGTGGAGATAGAACACGTCGCCCGGATAGGCTTCGCGGCCCGGCGGGCGGCGCAGCAGCAGCGACATCTGACGATACGCGACGGCCTGCTTGGACAAGTCGTCATAAGCGATCACGGCGTGCATGCCGTTGTCGCGGAAGTATTCGCCCATCGTGCAGCCCGTGAACGGAGCTAGGTACTGCATCGGTGCCGGATCCGAAGCCGTCGCAGCGACGACGATCGAGTACTGCAGCGCGCCGCGCTCTTCCAGAACCTTCACGAATTGCGCCACCGTCGACCGCTTCTGGCCGATGGCGACGTACACGCAATAGAGCTTCGCCGTCTCATCCGTGCCCGCGTTCGCCGGCTTCTGGTTGAGAAACGTGTCGAGAATGATCGCCGTCTTGCCCGTCTGACGGTCGCCAATGATCAGCTCGCGCTGGCCACGGCCGATCGGGATTAGCGCGTCGACGGCCTTGAGGCCCGTCGCCATCGGCTCATGCACCGACTTGCGCGGCAGAATGCCCGGCGCCTTCACGTCGACGCGCATGCGCACGTCCGACTTGATCGGACCCTTGCCGTCGATCGGATTGCCCAGACCGTCGACCACGCGGCCGAGCAGGCCCTTGCCGACCGGCACGTCCACGATCGAACCGGTCCGCTTGACCGTGTCGCCTTCCTTAATCGTCCGGTCGTCGCCGAAGATCACGACGCCGACGTTGTCGGATTCGAGGTTCAGCGCCATGCCGCGGATGTTGCCGGGGAATTCGACGAGCTCACCGGCCTGGACGTTGTCGAGGCCGTACACGCGAGCGATACCGTCGCCCACCGACAGCACCTGTCCGATTTCGGAGACCTGGGCCTCCTTGCCGAAATTCTTGATCTGATCCTTCAGGATCGACGTGATCTCTGCGGCTCGGATTTCCATGTACCTCGACCTCTTGCCTTCTCGGTTGTCCCAGTCGCGATCCGCTGCACGATGCGCGCGGCCCGCGTCGATTTTTATTCATAACGAAAGCCCGGCCTGCGTGACGCGTGCCGGGCTTCCCAGAATTCTCTATGCGCTGCCCTTGAGGGCGAACTTCATGCCCTCGAGCTTCGTTTTCAGCGAATTGTCGACCATGCGGCTGCCGAGCTTCACGATGAGCCCGCCGAGGATCGACGGATCGACCTTCTGTACCAGCGTCACGTCCTTGCCGACCGACGCCTTGAGCGCCGCCTTCAGGTCCGCAACTTGGGCGTCCGACAACGCCGAAGCCGCCGTCACCTCAGCGCGAACTTCACCACGAGCCCGAGCTGCAAGAGATTGAAAATCGCGCACAACGTCGGAGGCCGCAAACAGCCGCCGGTTCTTCGCTAGAAGCTTGAAGAAATTGATCGTCAGTGACCCGAGACCGGCCTTGGCCAATACCGTGCTGATGGCCTTTTCCTGCTCGTCGGACGAGATGACGGGGCTGCGGATAACGCGCACGAAGTCGGCGCTTTCGTCGCTCAGCGCCTGGAACTTCGCCAAATCCCCTTCAACCTCGGCAACTTTGCCTTCGTCACTTGCCAGTTCGAACAGAGCTGAAGCATACCGCCCCGCCACACTCGCCATCAGGGGTTCGTCTGTTGCCACGTCGACCACTTTCGTGCGCTGATGAGGGACCGCTCCGGCTCACAAAACAAGCCAAGACGTCCCTGATTCCAGTGGGATTTCTATTGCCAAAGACGGGCGCGAAATATTGTCCCCGCGCGGGCCCCCTCAAGCAATCCGCGCTCCGTGTATCATGGGCCTCACATGGCATCAACCGCCGCTTGGACGCACGAATGCCGCACGGATAGGCGGCCGCCTGCCGAAATTGGCAGCGGCTTCCCCTCCCCACCCGACCCGGTTGCTCAGATCCACACCGCTGTCATTTTTCCGATACGTCCCCGCCCCGTCGCATTTCACGCCTTTTGGGAATAGAACTGTCAACAAAACGCAATTGCATCAACGACCTAAAGACGGCTTTAACCGGCATGTCGCAACCTCCGCGTGCAGCGCAGCACGTCGCAAGGTCGCCGGTCGTCATGCTTCAATTAGCATTGCCATTTCCCGCATCTCCGGCCGAACCAAAGCCGCCACCGCCCGAATTGCGTCGCTTCCTCGGCCGCTTGCCCCCTGAACTGGCCAGCCGTCTCACCCCGGAAGAGCATGCCGCCTTTGCTGCGGCATTAGCCCCGCAGCGCTCGCCCCACTGGCTCGACCTGAAAGCCAGCCTCCCCATCCCCGGATTTGGCATTTACATCGCCCTGATGGTCGGCCGCGAACGTCGCAATCCCGAGCGGCTCCGTCAGGAAGGCCAACGTGCCCTTGCTCCCAACCTGCTGGTCGGTTGCATTTTGCTCGCAACCGTCATCGCCGGGTGGGTCGCGGCCATGCTGCTGATCAAAGCCCTGCAGATGTTTGCCGATCACGGCAATCCAGCGTGGTGGCACGCCTACACAGGCGCGCTCTAAGCCAACCTCACAAAAAGCTATAAGGGTCGATATCGACCGACAGCCTGAGATCGCCCTTCGGCTCCGGTACGCCCCCGATCCAGTCGCGCAAATATCCTTGAATGTCCGCCTCGCGCGGCGCCTTCACCAAAAGCCGCCAGCGATGCCGCCCGCGCACGACAAAGATCGGCGCCTCCGCCGGACCCAAGACGCTGATCGTCTCTGCCGGCGGCGCCCGCCGGGCCACCTCGCGCGCATACCGCTCGGCAAGCTCCTTCTCGCGCGCCGAGATAATCAACGCCGCCAACCGGCCATAGGGCGGCAGCATCCCGCGTTGCCGCATCTCGATCTCGCGCGCCAGAAACTCTTCCCGGTCGCCTGACAGCATCGCCTGCATCACAGGATGATCCGGCAGATGGGTTTGGATGAACCCACGTCCCTCCGCGAACGCCCGCCCCGCGCGCCCGGTCACCTGATGCAGCAGTTGAAACGTCCGCTCGCCCGCGCGCGGATCCGCGCCCATCGACAAACCCAGATCGCCATCCACCACACCGACAAGCGTCAAATTCGGAAAGTGATGACCCTTCGCCACGATCTGCGTGCCAATGATGATGTCGGTTTCGCCCGCCTCGATGCGGTGGATCGCATCCCGCATCTCCGTCAGCCCCGGAATGAGATCCGACGACAGCAGCGCCACGCGCGCCTCCGGAAACCGCTCCTGCACTTCCTCCGCCACGCGCTCCACACCCGGCCCGCACGCCACGAGCGCATCCGGCTCAGAACACCTCGGACACTTCGCCGGCGGCGGCATCGAGAACCCGCAATGATGACAGTTGAGCCGCCCCTTGAAGCGATGCTCCACCAGCCACGCCGTGCATTGCGGACATTCGAAGCGGTGTCCACACTTGCGGCACAACGTCAGCGGCGCGTATCCCCGCCGGTTCAAAAACAACAGCGATTGCTGCTTTTTCTCCATCGTCTCCGCAATGGCCGACACCAGCCGCGGTGCCAACCAACGGCCTTTGTCCGGCTGCTCGACGCGCAAGTCGATCGCCGCGAGCTCGGGCAGCTGCGCTCCTGAATATCGCCCCGGCAGCACCACGTGCCGGTATCGCCCCGTGCGCGCATTCACATGGCTTTCGATCGCCGGCGTCGCCGACGCCAAGACCACCGGAAATTTGCCCAGGCTCCCGCGTACCACGCTCATGTCGCGCGCCTGGTAATGCACGCGATCGTCCTGCTTGTAGCCCGCGTCGTGCTCTTCATCGACGACGATGAGCCCCAGATCAGCAAACGGCAGAAACAGTGCCGACCGCGCACCGATCACGATCCGCGCTTCCCCCGTCGCGGTCGCACACCAGATGCGCCCGCGCTCCGGCCCAGATAGAGCCGAATGCCACTCGACGGGTGCCGCACCAAAACGCCGCTCGAACCGCTCCATGAATTGCGATGTGAGCGCGATTTCCGGCAGCATGATCAGCGCCTGCCGGCCCTGCTCAAGCGTTCGCGCCACTGCCTCAAAGTAAACCTCCGTCTTGCCAGATCCGGTGACGCCATCGAGCAGCGTCACGGAAAAATTCTCCGCATCGACCGCCGAGCGCAGCGCATGCACCGCGCGCTCCTGATCCTCCCCGAACTCCGTTACCCGGTGCGCTGGATTGGGCTGCGGACACATCTTCCGCGGGATCGCGCATTCCACCAGATTGCCCGATTGCACCAGCCCGTCGATCACCCCCGTTGAGCACGCCGCCAAATCCGCCAAAGCAGATTTCGACCGAATGAGACCGTCCGCTGCCAGCTCCATCGCCCGCGCCCGCGCCGGCGTCATCCGCGGCGGCAGCGCCGCGCCCTCCACGGCCCGCACACCCGTCCGGAGTTTCGGCGGCTCGAACGCGGCCTGCGCGCTCATCATCATGCGCAGCACCATGCCGAGCGGGGCCAGCGTATATTTCGCCACCCACTCCGCAAACCGCATCGAGATGATCGGCAAAGTCGGCACATCCAGCCTGTCCGACACCGCCTTCATTTTTTTCGGATCGACCGGATTCCCGCCATCGTCCAGTCGCCGGTCCCAGACGACCCCGATGCGCACCTGCGGCCCGAAAGGCACCAGCACAAAAGCCCCCGGCTCCAGCGTCAACCCAGGCGGCACCACGTAGTCATAGGTCTGATCAAGCGCGACGGGCATCAGCACGGGCACGCGGCTCTCGGCCGCCGCCCCTCCATTTGCCATGCCATCGAGCAGACTATCCAAAGCCAGTCCTCAGGGTTTAGAAGCATCCCCGGCGCCACTTGGGACCACCCGGGGGCTTAGACATAGAGCCGGCTGCGAGGCAAACGCTATCGCACACAAGCCGCAGCATTCGAGGAGCCGCACACAATGAAGTTTTTCGTCGATACCGCCGATGTGGGCGAGATCAAGGACTTGGCCGCGACGGGACTGCTTGACGGCGTCACCACCAATCCGTCTCTCATTGCCAAGTCCGGCCGCGATTTCAAAGAGACGATCGCAGAGATCTGCGCCATCGTCTCCGGCCCTGTCTCGGCCGAAGTCGCCGCCACCGACTACGACGGCATGATGCGCGAAGCCAAGATCCTCGCCAAGATCGCCAAGAATGTGACCATCAAAGTCCCGCTCACACTCGATGGCCTCAAAGCCTGCAAAGCGATCTCTTCCGAAGGCACGATGGTCAACGTCACGCTGTGCTTTTCCGCCAACCAGGCCCTTCTCGCCGCGAAGGCTGGCGCGACGTTCGTGTCGCCCTTCATCGGCCGCCTCGACGACATCGGCCTCAACGGCATGGACCTGATCCGCGAAATCCGCA
Source organism: Hyphomicrobium sp. 12-62-95 (assembly GCA_002279935.1). Lineage (GTDB taxonomy): Bacteria > Pseudomonadota > Alphaproteobacteria > Rhizobiales > Hyphomicrobiaceae > JAGVSR01. The sequence goes on from NCCZ01000004.1 coordinate 48,833, forward strand.
CGATCTACGACAACTATCAGGATCTCAACACCGACATCCTCGCCGCCTCGATCCGCACCGTGAACCATGTCAAAGAGGCGGCCATGATCGGCGCCGACGTCGCCACCATTCCGCCATCGACGCTGAAGGCTCTCGTCAAACACCCATTGACCGATGCCGGCCTCGCCACCTTCGTCGCCGATTGGAAAAAAACCGGACAGACGATCTAGCTCCGCATCGAACGTCATCCTCGTCCAAGCGCGCGGTCAGCGCGCGCCGGACGGGGATCCAGCGCAACCAGCGCGCATCAGCGCACCGCCAAACACAAACAAAAAAGGCCCGCTTTCGCGGGCCTTTCTCGTATCGAAAGAAGAAAACCTTAGACGGCTTCCTTCAGTTCCTTGGCGGCGCGGAAAGCGACCTTCTTCGAAGCCTTGATCTTGATGGCTTCGCCCGTCGCAGGGTTGCGGCCCATGCGAGCCGGACGCTTGCGCACCTGCAGAACGCCCAGACCGCCGATGCGGATCCGGTCGCCCTTCTTGAGGTGCTTGGTGATCATCGCGACGAGATCCTCGAGCACGGCGAGCGCCTGCTTCTTCGGCATCTCATGCGTTTCAGCCAATGCTGCCCCGAGCTGGCGCAGCGTCACGGTGTTGGGTTTTGCAACCGTCTTTGCGGGTGCTTTAGCGGGTGCTTTAACAGCAGCTTTTGCCATGGGTGTGTCGTCCCTGAGAATTGAATACGGATGTCGGCTGAACCGTCCGCGACCGCTGAAGAACTCGCGTCAATCGCGATGGGCATCGCGGCGCCGCTGCTCTCATAATCGAGGATACGCTTGCACAAGCAACGGCTACATTTCAGAGGCCGTCGGGTTCTCCGGTGGCGTCAAAGTACGTGCGTCGCGGCTTTTTGCAACGGTCAATCGCTCCCGCATGTGCAAAAAACACCCGATTTTCGGGGGTTTTTTGCATGCAAGACACGGTCGAGGCTCAAGAAAGGGCCGGATAGTCCGTATAACCAGCCGGTCCCTGAGCGTAAAAGAGCTCCGGCTTCTGCGGATTAAGCGGCGCGGAAACAGCGAATCGCTGCGGTAAATCAGGGTTTGCGATGAAGGTTTTTCCAAAAGCCACCGCGTCCGCCTCGCCCTTATCCAGCACGTCTTGCGCCGTCTCCGCAGTGAACCCCTCATTCGCGATATAGACGCCGCCGAAGATTTTCTTCAGCTGCGGCCCGATCCGGTTCTCGCCGAGAGACTCCCGCGCGCATAAAAACGCCAAGCCCCGCGCCTTCATCTGCTCCGCCACGTATCCGAACGTCGCGAGCGGATTGCTATCGCCCATATCATGCGCATCCCCGCGCGGCGCCAGATGCAGGCCCACGCGACCCGCCCCCCAAACGTCAATGCACGCATCCACCACCTCGAGCATCAACCGGGCCCGGTTCTCGATTCCGCCGCCGTAGTCGTCGGTGCGCGTGTTCGTCTTGTCCTGCAAAAACTGGTCGAGCAGATAGCCGTTGGCCCCATGCACCTCCACGCCGTCGAACCCGGCCCGCTTGGCGTTATCCGCGCCGAGCTTATAAGCTGCGATGATGCCGGGGATCTCATCCCGCTCCAGCGCCCGCGGCGTCACGAATTCTTTTTTCGGCCGCACAAGCGATACGGTCCCAGCCGGCCGGATGGCACTCGGCGCCACCGGCAACGCCCCATCGAGATAGAGCGGGTCCGACACCCGTCCCACATGCCAGAGCTGCAACAACATCGTACCGCCCGCCTGATTCACGGCATCCGTCACGAGCTTCCACCCCGCCACTTGCGCATCCGACCAGATGCCCGGCGTATCGGGATAACCAACGCCCATCGGATCGACCGATGTTGCCTCCGACAGGATCATCCCCGCCGATGCCCGCTGCACATAGTATTCGGCCATGAGCGCATTCGGCACCCGCCCCTCGCTGGCCCGGCAGCGCGTCAGCGGCGCCAGAATCACGCGATTGCGCAGCGAAAGGTCACCGATGGTGATCGGATCGAGAAGCTTCGGCATGTGGGGAGCATTCCTGAAGTTGGAGACTGACACGTCATACCGGCCCGGGCAGCCGTACGTTAGCCCTGTTTACCATTCATTAACCGGCGCGGTTAAGGCTTCCAATCCGCAAACATTGCCGCACCGGAGAGCAATTGCCAGCCCCCCGCCCGACGCCCGACATCGCACCAGAACTCGAACTCGGCGGCGACCTTCAAGGTTCCATCGCCCGTTGGCTCGCGCACCTTGAGTTCACCGAAGGCCGCTCGCCCGAGACCATCAAAGCCTATGACCGCGACCTGCGATCGTTCCTCGCCTTCCTCCGCCGCCACCTCGGCCATGCCCCTTGTCTTGCCGATCTCGACCGCCTCGATCTCAAAGCCTTTCGCGGCTTCATGGCCGCCCGCCGCAAGGAGGGCCTGACCAGCCGCTCGCTTTCGCGCACCATGTCCGCGCTGCGCACTTACATCCGGTGGCTCGACATCACTGGCGTATCTGACAACCGCGCCATCCTCCGCGTCGGCATGCCCAAGCTTCCCCACGCCGTCCCCAAACCGCTGACAATCGAGAAAGCCTCAGCCGTTGTCGATGCCATCGGCGACGCGTCCGAAACCTGGATCGGCGCCCGCGATACAGCCGTCTTGCTGCTTCTGTACGGGTCCGGCCTCCGCATCTCCGAGGCCCTGGCTCTAACCCCGCGCGACGCACCCACATCTGGCCGCGATGTCATCCGCATCACCGGCAAAGGCGACAAGGAACGCCTCGTCCCCATCCTCCCCGTCACCCAAACGGCCATCGACCGCTACATGGGCCTCGTACCCTTCACCCTCGAACCAGACCAACCGCTCTTTCGCGGCGCCAAGAGCGGACCGCTCTCCCCGCGCATCATCCAGCTGGCGATTGCACGCCTGCGCGAGGCCCTGCAGCTACCCGCGACCGCCACGCCGCACGCGCTCCGTCACTCGTTCGCGACGCATCTGCTCTCCGCCGGTGCCGATCTCCGCCAAATCCAGGAATTGCTCGGCCACGCGTCGCTCTCGACCACGCAGGTTTATACCGAGGTCGACCGCGCGCAATTGATCCGCGTTTACGACGCCGCCCACCCGCGCAATTAATCGCGCCGAGCTGCCGGCTCCCCGGAGGGGAGTCGCTCGGCGCAATCACATATGAATCGCGCGCTTGCCCGCAGCAAGCGCCGCCTCTTTGACGGCTTCCGTCAGCGTCGGATGCGCATGACACGTCCGCGCCAGATCTTCCGCCGACCCGCCGAACTCCATCAGCACCGCCGCTTCGGCGATCATCTCTCCAGCATGCGGCCCGATGATATGAACACCGAGCACCCGATCCGTTACCGCGTCCGCTAAAACCTTCACGAAACCGTCCGTCGTGCGGTTCACCTTCGCGCGCCCATTCGCCGTGAACGGGAACTTGCCCGCCGTGTAAGCAATCCCGGCCGCCTTCAGCTCATCCTCGGTCTTGCCGACGCTCGCCACTTCCGGCGCCGTGTAAACAACCCCCGGAATGACGTCGTAATTCACATGTCCCGCCTGCCCCGCGATGATCTCCGCCACTGCGACACCCTCGTCTTCGGCCTTGTGCGCCAGCATCGGCCCCGCGATCACATCGCCGATGGCGAACACACCGGCCACACTCGTCTCGAAGTGCTCATTCACAGCAATCCGGCCCTTGGAATCCCGCTCGATCCCGATCTCATCAAGCCCAAGCCCATCCGTGTAAGGCTTCCGCCCGACGGCCACCAGCACCGCATCCGCCTGCAGCATTTCACCCGTACCATCACCCATCGCCGGCACAACCGTGACAGACAAGCCCGCATCGCCCGCGTCCACCACACCCGTCACCTTCTGACCAAGCCGGAACTCGAATCCCTGCTTGGCGAGAATGCGCTGGAACGTCCGCGCCACATCCGAATCCATCCCCGGCAGAATGCGATCGAGATACTCGACAACAATGACCTCCGACCCGAGCCGCCGCCACACTGATCCCAGCTCAAGCCCGATCACCCCGGCCCCAATCACGACCAGCCGTTTCGGCACCTCTTGGAACGTCAACGCCCCCGTCGACGACACAATGCGCTCTTCGTCGATGACGATGCCGGGAAGCGAAACCACCTCCGATCCCGTCGCGATCACGATCGACTTGGCCTCAAGTGTCGACGTCTCGCCGTTCATGAACGTAATGCCGACTTTACCGGCATCGAGAACCCGCCCCGCACCGTGAAAACTATCGATCTTGTTCTTCTTCAAAAGGTACGCGACGCCGTCGACATTCCCTTTAACACCCTCGTCCTTGAACGCCTGCATGCGCGCCAAATCCAGTTCAGGCGTGACGTTGATGCCCATCACCCCGAAATGATTCGACGCCTCGTCGTAAAGCTCCGACGCATGCAGCAGCGCTTTCGACGGAATGCACCCGACGTTGAGACACGTCCCCCCGTGCGTCGAACGCTTCTCCACCACGGCCACTTTCATGCCGAGTTGCGCCGCGCGAATGGCGCACACATAGCCGCCGGGTCCGGTGCCAATCACGATCAGGTCATACATGGCAGTGGTCTCTTCCAGAAATCTCAGGATTGAGCAGGCACGGCCGCAGCCACAACGGGCCCCGGTCGCAGAGTTGCGAAGTAGTAGGATCGGGTCGCCGTTCCCAAGCCAGCAAACCGCACCAGCGGCCAGCCGGTCCGCGCCGACGCCGCCAGGGCAACCCAATAAATCGCTGCCGGAACAGCCAGCCCTAGCACAGTACCGAGCGTGATCAGCAGGGTCTCATCGAGCACGTTGGCCGTACGCAACACCGCCCGCACGAGCGCGATCACGATGGAATGGATGACGTAAATGGCCAGCGACGCCTCGCCCACGAACGCAACCGTGCGCCCGATCCGGCCCACCGGCGACGGCATCTGCCAGACCGCGGCCAGCACCACCACCGAAGCCAGAAGCGCTGCCATAAAGCTTAAGAGCCCGATGTCATCGGCGCCAAGCTGCGCGGCAAGGATTGCCCACCCCGCAAACGCTGCGACCGCCGCCGCGATCAACCAAGACTCGCGCGCGTGCTTAAAGAGCACCGGCACCCAGATCGCCCCGGCGCCAACGAATGCAATATTGCCCAACAGCGCCGTCATAGATTTCGGCTCACCGTCCACCGTCGCCATCCACGACGCGACGGCAAACAACGCCAAGACAATCGCGCTGCCCCCGGCCACTCCGCCGGCTCCCGCCCGCTCGGCGCCGATCCAGAACAACCGCGCAATCAACAGATGCTGCAGGAACCACATGTGTTCCAACGGCCGCCATAGCGCTGTCGCGAGATCCCCCCACGACGCGGCTTCATTGACCGACCCCGGAAACGCCACCTTTAAGCCAACCCATGCGACGGTCCACACGACGTAAGGAACAGCCACGCCCCAGAACAACCCACGCGCCTGCGCCCCGAATCCGCGCCCCGCCATGAGGCTCGCCGCATATCCCGCCAGTACGAAGAACAGCGGAATATGAAACGAATAAATCAGCTGATCGGCGAACTGAAGCCCCTCGCTCCAAACCAGCCCGTTCGTCCGCTCCACCGACCGGCTCGCGTGCCCGAAAACGACGAGCGCAATGGCAATCGCCTTCGCTATGTCGAGCCAGGCTAGCCTACCAGGAGCCCCTGCCGGCAGCGGCGCGTCGCGTCGGATAGCATCAAACATATGGACTAGAGCTCAAGAATGAACCGCTGCGGATCTTCCAGGCATTCCTTGACACGCACGAGGAACGTTACCGCTTCCTTGCCGTCCACGATCCGGTGATCGTAGCTGAGCGCCAGATACATCATCGGACGCGCCACGATCTGTCCGTTCTTCACCACAGGCCGCTCCTCGATCCGGTGCATGCCCAAAATGCCCGACTGCGGCGCGTTCAGAATAGGTGTCGACAGCATCGAACCATAAACGCCACCGTTCGAGATGGTGAATGTTCCGCCCTGCATATCTTCGATGGAAAGCTTACCATCCCGCGCCCGGCGGCCGAATTCGGCGATGGTGATTTCCGTCTCAGCGAGCGACAACCGGTCCACATCCCGCAGCACCGGCACCACCAGCCCGCGCTCCGTGCCCACCGCCACACCGACGTGGTAGTAATTCTTATAGATAATGTCGTCGCCGTCGATCTCGGCATTCACCGCCGGGATCTCGCGCAACGCCTGCACGCACGCCTTCACGAAGAAGCCCATGAAGCCCAGCTTCACCCCGTGACGCTTCTCGAACAAATCCTTGTACTGCGCACGCAGAGCCATCACCGCGCTCATGTCGACGTCGTTGAACGTCGTCAGCATCGCCGCGGAGTTCTGCGCATCCTTGAGCCGCCGCGCAATCGTCTGGCGCAGACGGCTCATCTTTACGCGCTCTTCGCGCGCCGGCTCACCGACCGTTGACGGCACCTTCAGCTCCTGGACTGCCACCGGCACCGGCGTAGAAGGGCTTTCGCGCCGTGGCGGCGCGACTTGGACAGGCGCGGCAGCAACAGGCGCAGACACCTCTGCCTCAGCCTTCGCCGCAGCGGCACCCATGGCATCTTCCTTCAACACCTGACCCCGGCGGCCAGACCCAGCCACGTCGCCGGCATCGATGTTCGCTTCGGCCAGAACTTTGCGCGCAGCAGGTGCGGGCGGCGGCGCAGCCGGAGCCGGAGCTGATTTGGCAGCGGCTGGCTTGGCGGCCGGTTTGGCCGGCTCCGCCTTCGCCGGCTTCGGCGCAGCAGCAGCCGGTGCCGGAGCAGCGGTTCCACCCTCCGTCAGCGCGCCGAGCAGCGCGCCGATCGCCACCGTCGTGCCCTGCGCCACCAGAATATCGCCCATCACACCAGCGGCCGGTGCCGGCACTTCCACCGTCACTTTATCGGTTTCCAGTTCGACCAGCGGCTCATCCGCCTTCACGGCCTCGCCCGGCTTCTTGAACCACCGTCCCACCGTCGCTTCCGTGATCGACTCACCCAGCACCGGAACCTTGATCTCGATCGTCATGCGCGTCCTCATCTCACCTCGGGCCACGGACCTGAAGTCCCGCACCACTTATTTACTGCTGCCCTTCAGGGCGTCATTCACGAGCGCGGCCTGTTCGGCCAGATGCTTGCTGAGCTGACCCGTAGCCGGCGATGCCGCTGCCGCCCGCCCCGCATAGCGCGGCCGCCGGTGGATATATCCCAGATGCGTCAGCACCCATTCGATGTTGGCATCCATGAAGTGCCACGCGCCCATGTTCTTGGGCTCTTCCTGACACCACACGATCTCCGCGAACTTAAAGCGCCCCAGTTCGTTGATCAGCGCCCGCGCCGGGAACGGATAGAGCTGCTCGACCCGCAACAGATAGACATTGTTGATGCCTTGCTGCTCGCGCGCTTCGTACAGATCGTAATAGACCTTGCCCGTACACAGCACCACGCGCTCGATCTGATCATCGGGCAAAAGCGTAATCTTCTCCTCGGGCCGGGTCTGCGCATCATCCTGCAAAATGCGCTGGAACGACGTGTTCGGCCCCATTTCATCGAGGCGCGAAACCACACGCTTGTGCCGCAGCAGCGACTTCGGCGTCATGATGATCAGCGGCTTGCGGAACTTGCGCAATAACTGCCGCCTGAGAATATGGAAGTAGTTGGCCGGCGTCGTGCAGTTCGCAACCTGCCAGTTGTCTTCCGCGCACAATTGCAGGAATCGCTCCAGCCGTGCCGACGAATGCTCCGGTCCCTGCCCCTCGAAACCATGCGGCAGCAAACAGACAAGCCCGGACATGCGCAGCCACTTGCGTTCCGCCGACGACAAGAACTGATCGAACAGCACTTGGGCACCGTTCGCGAAATCTCCGAACTGCGCCTCCCACAGCACGAGCGCATTCGGCTCCGCCAGCGTATAGCCGTACTCGAACCCAAGCACCGCCTCTTCCGAAAGCATCGTATTGATGACTTCGAACTTCGCCTGATCCGGCGACACGAACTTCAGCGGCGTGTACCGTCGCTCGGTTTCCTGATCGATCAGCACGCAATGCCGCTGCGAGAATGTTCCCCGCTCACTGTCCTGACCGGACAAGCGGACGGGATAACCCTCCTTCAACAGCGATCCGAACGACAGAGCTTCCGCCATCGACCAATCGATGCCCTGCCCGCTCTCGACCATCTCGCGCCGCCGCTCCATCAGCTTTGCGATGGTCTTGTGCGCGATGAACTCGTTCGGAATGGCGGTGATTTGCCGGCCAACGTGCCGAAGCGTCTCCCCATCAACGCCGGTCACCGACGCCAAGTCGTCTTCGCCGGCCCGCTGGAAACCTGACCAGCGCCCATCCAGCCAATCCGCCTTGTTCGGCTTATACGTATCGGCCGCGGCGAACTCCTCATCGAGCCGCGCCCGCACACCCCCCCGCATGTCGTCCACTTCGCCTTGTGCGATCACACCTTCTTCAACGAGCCGCTGACCATAGATCTCCACGACCGTCGGATGCGCCTTGATCTTTTTGTACATCAACGGCTGCGTGAACATCGGCTCATCGCTTTCGTTGTGACCGAAGCGGCGATAACAGAACATGTCGATCACGACCGGCTTCTGGAACCGCTGCCGGTATTCGATCGCGATCTTGGCGCAATGCACGACCGCTTCCGGGTCATCCCCGTTCACATGCAGGATCGGCGCCTCGATCATCCGCGCCACGTCCGAGCAATAAGGCGATGACCGCGAATAGCGCGGGCTCGTCGTAAACCCGATCTGGTTATTGATCACGAAGTGGATCGATCCACCCGTGCGGTGACCCTTCAGCCCCGACAACCCGAAGCACTCCGCCACTACGCCCTGGCCTGCGAACGCCGCATCGCCGTGGATCAGCAGCGGCAAAATGGGCGTCCTGTCTGCCGGATCGCACCCATGCTGATCCTGCTTCGCGCGCACCTTGCCGAGCACCACCGGATCGACGATCTCCAGATGCGACGGGTTCGCTGTGAGCGAAAGATGCACATTGTTTCCGTCGAACGACCGGTCCGACGATGCCCCCAAGTGATACTTGACGTCGCCCGAACCTTCGACGTCGTCCGGTTTAAACGACCCGCCCTTGAACTCGTTGAAAATGGCGCGCAAAGGCTTGCCCAGAACGTTGCCCAAAACGTTCAACCGCCCGCGATGCGCCATGCCGAACACAATCTCGGCCACACCGAGCTGACCACCGCGCTTGATGATTTGCTCCAGCGCCGGAACCATCGCCTCGGCACCGTCGAGCCCGAACCGCTTCGTACCGGTATATTTGATGTCGCAAAACTTCTCGAACAGCTCCGCCTCGATGAGCTTGTTCAGAATGGCGCGCTTGCCGGGCACCGTGAAGGTGATGCCCTTTTCCTCGCCCTCCACGCGCTGCTGTAGCCACTGCTTCTGCGCGGGATTGGTAATGTGCATGAACTGGAAACCGATCTTACGGCAGTACGTGCGCCGCAAAATCGCAAGCATCTGCCGGATCGTCGCAAACTCAAGTCCCAGATATCGATCCAGGAACACCGGCCGGTCGAGATCGGCTTCCGTGAAGCCGTATGTTTCCGCGCGCAATTCTTTGTGGACGTTGCGCTCCGAGATCCCGAGCGGATCGAGGTCCGCCGCCAGGTGTCCCATCACGCGATAGGCGCGGATCAGCATGAGCGCGCGGATGGAATCCTGCGTTGCCCGTATTGACGCGGCCGGCGAAAGCTCCACACCGGCCTCATGAGCCCGCTGCTGCAGCCGCGTCGAGAACTGCGGCGCCGCTGGCCCCTCATCGCCCGTCAGCGCCGCGATCATCTCGTCATGTTGCGTCAGGTCCGCCAACGGCACGCCCCACGACGGCCCACCGTTCCCCGTCACCACCGGGGCGGAAAAATCGTCGAGCCGGGCCGGCTGATGGTCTTCCTTCAAGCTCTCGAAGAAGTGGCGCCACTCGTCCGATACGGAACCGGGATTGCGCTGATACTGCTCCTGCATCTCCTCGATATACGGAGCGTTGGTTCCCTGCAGAAATGACGTCTTAAGAAACTGCTCGTTGCGCGCGTGGCGTGTCATCGGTGTGTCCTGAGCGGGGCCCCGGGCGGGCCAATCGTCCATTGGATTGAAGGGGACGCATGGGTACCTGTGTGGCGGCGAACAGCGGTTCAAGGCGACCCGCCGAAACGCTTTGCTGCACCGCAACGATGCGGACCCTACTCCGTTTAGTCAGAGGTTTTAAGACCCTCAAAAGTGCAGGTCGGGCCTTAAATTCAGGCAGCCGCCCAAAAAGCCTAAAAAAAGAGAACGGCGCCGCGAGGAGAACCCCGCAGCGCCGCTCATCATCAGCCTTGATGGCTCGATTACTTTCCAAGAACCTTCAGAAGCGTGGTTCCCAGTGCCGCCGGGCTATCCGCCATGGCGATCCCGGCCTTCTGCATGGCCTCGATCTTATCTTCTGCCTTGCCTTTGCCGCCCGAAATGATGGCGCCCGCATGACCCATGCGCCGGCCCGGAGGGGCCGAACCGCCGGCAATGAACCCGGCCATCGGCTTCTTACGGCCCTTCTTGGCCTGCGCTTGCAGCCATTCGGCGGCTTCTTCTTCAGCCGACCCGCCGATTTCACCGATCATGATGATCGACTGCGTCTCCGGATCGTCGAGGAACAAGTCGAGCACGTCGATGAACTCGGTGCCCTTCACCGGGTCTCCGCCAATGCCCACCGCCGTCGTCTGGCCGAGCTTGGCATCCGTCGTCTGCTTCACCGCTTCATAGGTGAGCGTGCCTGAACGCGACACGACGCCGACCGAACCCTTGGAGAAGATGTTGCCCGGCATGATGCCGATCTTGCACTGACCCGGCGTCAGCACGCCCGGGCAGTTCGGCCCGACGAGGCGCGACTTCGAAGCCGTCAACGCCCGCTTCACGCGGATCATGTCGATCACCGGAATGCCTTCCGTGATGCAGATGATCAGCGGGATTTCCGCGTCGATGGCTTCCAGGATGGCGTCCGCTGCAAACGGAGGCGGCACGTAGATCGCGCTCGCCGTGGCCCCGGTCTTCTCTTTCGCTTCCAGCACCGTGTTGAACATCGGCACGTCGGCCAGTTCCGCGTCGGGATGGTTCGTCCCACCCTTGCCCGGCGTCACGCCCCCGGCAACCTTGGTGCCGTAAGCCTTCGCCTGCTTCGTGTGGAACGTCCCTTGGCTGCCGGTAATGCCCTGACAGATGGTGATCGTATTTTTGTCGATGAGGACTGACATGATCAGGCGACCTTCTTCACTTCGTCGGTGATTTTGCGGGCGGCATCGGCGAGATCGTCGGCAGGGACGATCTTCAGGCCGGATTCGGCCAGCATCTTCTTACCGAGTTCGACGTTGGTGCCTTCCAGCCGGACGACGAGCGGAACGGTGATCGCCATCTCCCGCGCGGCCGCGATCACGCCTTCCGCGATGATATCGCAGCGCATGATCCCACCGAAAATATTGACCAGAATGCCCTTCACGGCCGGATCGGCGAGGATCAGCTTGAACGCTTCCCGCACCTTCTCCTTCGAAGCGCCACCGCCCACGTCGAGGAAGTTGGCCGGCTCCGCGCCGTATAGTTTGATGATGTCCATCGTGGCCATGGCCAGACCCGCTCCATTGACGAGGCAGCCTATGTTGCCGTCGAGCTTGATGAACGCCAGATCATGCTTCGAGGCTTCGATTTCGCTCGGCTCTTCTTCCGTCAGATCGCGATAGGCCACGATCTCGGGATGCCGGAACAGCGCATTGCTGTCGAAATCCATCTTGCCGTCGAGCGCAATGAGGTTGCCATCCTTCGTCACCACCAGCGGGTTGATTTCCAGAAGGCTCATGTCCTTCTCGATGAACATCCGGTAGAGGTTCGCTGCCGCCGCCTGCATCTGCTTGGCGGCATCGCCCTTGAGGCCGAGTGCGAACGCGATCTTGCGACCATGGAAGGGCTGGAAGCCCGAAGCCGGATCGATCGACAGCGTCACGATCTTCTCCGGCGTGTCGTGGGCCACCTTCTCGATGTCCATTCCGCCTTCGGTCGAAACGATAAACGCAACCCGCGAGGTCGCGCGGTCGACGAGCATGGAGAGATAGAGTTCCTTGTCGATCGCCGTGCCGTCCTCGACGTAGAGCCGGCGAACCACGCGGCCCGCGTCACCCGTCTGGATCGTCACGAGCGTCCGCCCGAGCATCTCGCCCGCGAACTGCTTCACCTCGTCGATCGACTTGGCGAGACGGACGCCGCCCTTTTCGCCGGCTTCCTTCTCTTTGAAGGTCCCCTTGCCGCGGCCGCCCGCATGGATCTGCGCTTTGACGACCCAGACCGGGCCGGGCAGCTGCTGGGCGGCAGCAACGGCTTCCTCGACGGTGAATGCGGCGCCACCTTTACCGGTGGGAATGCCGTATTGGCGATAAAGCTTCTTCGCCTGATGCTCGTGGATGTTCATGGCGCTCCTGGACGTGTTGTCGTGCGGATGTAAGACGGGGGTGTTTAACCGCGAGGGCAACGATCCGGCCACCCCCGAACGGGCCAGCCGGGCCTACCCTCTTGGGGCTGCGACCAAGAGGCCGTTCGACCGGCCCCTTCATGCCGAATCAGGCACCCAGTGGCGGGTTGACCTGGACGCAGAGATCCACGAGACCCTTCACGCTCTCCACCGACCGCATCAGCATCTGCCGCTCGGTCGCATTGAGATCGATCTCGATAATGCGCTCCACGCCGCCCGAGCCGATGATCACCGGCACGCCGACGTAAAGGCCTTTTACCCCATATTCTCCATTGAGATAGGCAGCCGTTGGCAGAACGCGCTTCTTGTCCTTCAGGAAGCTCTCGGCCATGGCGATGGCGGATGCCGCCGGGGCATAATAGGCCGAACCCGTCTTAAGCAGGGCGACGATCTCCCCCCCGCCCTTCCGGGTGCGGTCGACGATCTCGTCCAGCCGGCCCTGCTGGATCCAGCCCATTTTCACGAGATCGGGCAGCGGAACCCCACCCACCGACGAATAGCGGACCAGCGGCACCATGTCGTCCCCGTGCCCGCCGAGCACAAATGCCGAAACGTCTTCGACAGACACCTTGAATTCATCAGCGAGGAAATGCCGGAATCGCGCCGTATCCAATACGCCGGCCATTCCGCAAACCTTGTTATGCGGCAAACCCGAAAACTTCTGGAGCGCCCAGACCATCGCGTCGAGCGGGTTCGTAATACAGATGACGAACGCATTGGGCGCATACTTTTTGATGCCCGCGCCCACCTGCTCCATCACCTTCAAATTGATGCCGATCAGATCGTCGCGACTCATGCCGGGCTTGCGCGGCACGCCCGCCGTCACGATGCAGACGCTCGCGCCCTCGATGTCCGAGTACGCGTTGGTGCCCTTCAAGTTGCAATCGAAGCCTTCGACCGCCCCCGACTGCGCAATGTCGAGCGACTTGCCCTGCGGCAGACCCTCCGCAATGTCGAACAGCACCACATCGCCGAGCTCCTTGAGCCCGATGAGATGAGCTAGGGTTCCACCGATCATACCACCGCCGATCAGGGCAATCTTCGTACGCGCCATCGGAAACAAATCTCCCGTCACCAACCCCGCGGAAGAGCCGCGGACCCACCTATGCCATGCGAAGGTCTCTGCCCTGCCATTCCGCAAGTGCGAAGACACCCTGTCCGTTCGTAGGCCGAAACCCCGCCGCCCTCAAGCCTGCAAGGAGAAAAATGCCTCCACCTGCCCGTGACCCGGTCAGTCTTGGTTCGCCCCCGCGTCTCGCCCGGCTCCGCGTTGCCCGAGATAGCCCTCACTGCGCATCTCCATCAGCCGCGATGCGGTTCGAACAAACAGGTCCGCGCCATCCCCTGCCGGATAGAGCTTGTCCGGTTCCGCCGCCGCCGACATCACGAGACACGCCCCGCGGTCATAAAGAGTATCGATGAGCGTAATGAACCGCCGCGCTTCGTTCCGCCGGTCGGGAGTGAGTAGCGGAGCGTCCTCGATGATGATGGTTGGATACGCCCGCGCAATCGCAAGGTAGTCCGGTCCCGCCAGCGGCTGACCGCACAGATCGGCAAACGCGAACCGCGCCACCCCGGGCGCCGACGCCGGGACCGGAATGATCCGGCCATTGCACTCCACAGCGGCAGACCGCGCCTCATCCGACCCCGTCAGCCGCACCCAGACCGCATCGATCTCCCGCCGCGCCGCATCATCGGCCGGATGAAAGTACAGCGGCTGGCCCTGCAGCTGGTCGAGCCGGTAGTCCCGCGCGGCGGCGACCTCCACCACATCGAGCTTCTCGCCCAACATGTCCACGAACGGCAGGAAAAGCTGGCGATTTAGGCCATTCCAGTACAGCCGGTCTGGCGGCACGTTGGAGGTAGCCACCACGATGACACCCCGCTCGAACAGCGCTTTAAACAGCCGTCCGAGGATCATGGCGTCGGCGATATCCGTCACGTGGAACTCGTCGAAGCACAAGAGCTGCGCCTCGCCCGCGATCTCACCCGCAACATATGGGATCGGATCGCCGTCCGTCGTCGCGCGTCCGCGCGCGATGCGCTCGTGAACCTCGGCCATGAATTGATGGAAGTGCACCCGCCGCCGCGGACTGAAACCAACGGCCAGATGGAACAGGTCCATCATCATGGTCTTGCCGCGGCCGACGGAGCCCCAGATATACAAACCGCGCGGAGCTTTCTGTGCTGCGCGCTTTGCGGGACGAAAGATCGACAGCGGCGAAGCGCGTTCGGCACGATGTCCTTCAAGCGCGATCGCAAGCGCATCGAGCCGCTCGACAACAAGTGCTTGCGCCGAATCGTTTTCGATCTGGCCCGAAGCCACCCTTTGCTGATAGTATTGCCAAACGCGGCCCGGCATTGCGCACCTTGGGTGAGTGATGCATGAGCTAGCCCCATCACCGTCATGCGCTGCAAGCACCTCGTGACGGTATGCCCCACACCCGCCTGCGGAGTGTGGGCAACAAGAGAGCCCCACACCCGCCTGCGGAGTGTGGGCATCACAAGAGCCCCCCACACCGGTGTCCCGATGTGGGACACGTGCAGCAGCAGAAGTGCCCAACCCCAAAACCGCTCGTCGGTTTCGAAGTCGGGCGAAGGAAGTGAGCCAGACATCATCCGCCACGATCCTGTGACGGTGTTGTCGATGCGTAAGGTTCGAGAGCCAACAAGCACACGCGAGTGTGCGGCAAGAGTTCGAGCGGAGATTTTGGACAGTGGAAAAGTTTGAGTGAGGGAGATCGCGGCGTTCGAATTTCTCACGTACGAAGAGTCGAGTGAGACGCTTCACTTCACGCGAGATCGCGAATTCGCAATCTACATCCCCGGAATCGCTCAAAAATTGCGGCGTTTGCGCCACACTTTTCGCAATTGGACAAAAATATCGACGCGAAATCGAATTTCGATGTCAACAAAACTATCGAACTTGCGCATATTTTTTTCGTGATCGAAATGATTCGGTCTTATTCAGAGGGAGAGAGAACTATGGCTAAGGCAGCAAAGAAGGCAGTGAAGAAGGCAACGGCGAAGCGCGCTCCGGCCAAGAAGGCCACCAAGGCAGCGAAGAAGCCGGCCAAGAAGGCTGCAAAGAAGAAGCGCGCGGCCTAAAGCCGACGTTTCTTTGCTCTGCACCCGATTGGGCATCGGGAGTGGAGCCGGTCCAAAAGACCGAAATCTTAAAGGCCGGTGGCTGCGAGACGCGCCACCGGCCTTCTTCATGCCTGCATCAGCAACATAATATAAGTTGATTCAGCAATTCGACGGGTTGCGGCGCGGCGCCTTTGCAAAGGTCGAATGCAATTAAACCCGCCGCTGCACCATCAGCTTTTTCAATTCAGCAATCGCCTTGGCCGGCGACAGCCCCTTGGGGCAGGCCTTGGTGCAATTCATGATCGTGTGGCAACGGTAGAGCCGGAACGGATCTTCCAGATTGTCCAGACGATCCCCGGTCGCCTCGTCGCGACTGTCGATCACCCAGCGATACGCCTGCAAAAGAACGGCCGGACCCAGATAGCGGTCCGAATTCCACCAGTAGCTCGGGCAAGACGTCGAGCAGCAGGCGCACAGAATGCACTCATAGAGCCCGTCGAGCTTCTCGCGATCTTCGCGCGATTGCTTCCATTCTTTCGGCGGCGTCGGCGTATCCGTCTTGAGCCAGGGCTCGATCGAACGAAGCTGCGCATAGAAGTTCGTCATATCCGGCACGAGGTCCTTTACGACCTTCATGTGCGGCAGCGGATAGATCGCAACCGGCCCCTTCACCTCGTCGATGCCCTTCAGGCACGCCAAATAATTGGTCCCGTCGATATTCATCGAGCACGACCCGCAGATGCCTTCCCGGCATGAGCGCCGGAACGTCAACGTCGGATCGATCTCGTTCTTGATCTTGATGAGCGCGTCCAGAACCATCGGACCGCACTGGTCCTGATTGATCCAATACGTATCGACATGCGGGTTCTGCCCGTCATCGGGCGTCCAGCGATAAACGCGAAACTCGCGCCAATGGCCCTCGCCTTCCGGCGCGTTCCAGGTCTTACCCGTCGTCAACTTCGAGTTCTTGGGAAGCGTCAGCTGCACCATGGGCCGGTGTCGATCCTCGCGATGAGCAATAAAATCCAATGAGCGCCAAGGATTGGAGCCCTAGGCCACCCCTGTCAACGCAGCCGAACGGTCGTTGGATGCGGTTCTTTGCCCTCATTGATCCTGCAAACCACATCAGCCGCGGACTTTGGTCGAAACCCTTAATCGGGCCGGTACTTTCGCAATTCGCGCACTAATTGCGTCAGCCGCTCGGCGATCTCCGCGCCCCCATCCACGGCGACCTTCAAAGTCGCCCGGTTCTGAATGAGCTTATTTAGCCGTTCCTGGCATTCCCCGAACGCGAAATACAAGGTCTCCGGCGCATCGACTTCGCCGTCCTCAACCGCGCACATCACGTCGAACGCGTTCTGCGACGCCAGCACGAGCATAGAGGCTACATCGTTCATCAACTGGTGAAAGAGCCGGCTGCCATCCGGCCCAACCCGCGCCCCGTGCACGCCGAACTTCAGCGGCGACGACCCTTGCGCGCCCTCCCCGGCAAACAGCTTCGGATTGCGCTGGAACCGCCGGAAAATCTCCGTCAACCCGAGACAGCACGTCTCCAGTTCGCGGATCGCGGTCGCCGCTTTCCGCCGGGCCTTGGAACGGTCCGGCGTGCGCTCCTCCGCCGTCCAATTGATCGCGGCGATGGAAGCAATGGCCCCGAGCGCGGCCAAAGCCGGCAAAACGGCCGTAAAAGGATCGGGTGCGATCCGGCTATCCGCCGCGCGCGGGTCCTCGCCTGCCGGGGGCTCGTTGCCCTTGTCGCTGCCTTTGCGGGTCGGTAGTGCCACGCGCGCTCCAGGTTGCCTCTGCGGTCGCAACCCATCCCTTAGCGCAGCCCGGCTCCCGCCGCCACCCGGGACGGCAAGAGCATAACTGGTACACCGCGGCTGGCCACAAACCGGAGCGCCAGGCGGCGCTCCAAACCCGGATCAATACACGCGAGCCTTAGGCTCGATGTACTTGATTTCGTTCGTCAGCGTGCGCGTGTGCACCGGCCGGCTGTCGAGCCGGACCTGCCGTGTCCCGTAATCCGCGAACGCCAGCGTATGTTTCATCCACTGCGCGTCGTCTCGATTGGGATAGTCCTCGCGCGCATGCGCCCCGCGGCTTTCCTTGCGGTGCGCCGCCCCCGCGACCGTCACGGCCGCTTGAGCAATCAGGTTGTCGAATTCCAGCGTTTCGATCAAATCCGAGTTCCACACCAGCGACCGGTCGGTGACGCGGATGTCCTCCACGCCCTTCCAGATCTCGCCGATCTTCGCCACGCCCTCTTCCAGTATTGGCCCATCACGGAACACCGCACAGTTGGCCTGCATGGTCTTTTGCATTCTCAGCCGCAACGCCGCCGTCGGCGTTCCGCCATTCGCGTTCCGGTACCGGTCGAGCCGATCGAGTGCCTTGTCCGTCGCCGCACGCGGCAATTCCGGCTGTGTCGCACGCCGCTCCACCGTATCGGCGCACTTCAACGCCGCCGCCCGGCCAAACACGACCAGATCGATGAGCGAGTTTGAACCCAAACGGTTCGCACCATGCACCGAGACGCACGCAGCCTCCCCAATCGCCATCAACCCCGGCACGACCGTATCCGGGTTGCCACCCTTCAACGTCAGCACCTCGCCGTGATAGTTTGTCGGTATGCCGCCCATATTGTAATGCACCGTCGGAATAACCGGAATCGGCTGCCGGCGCAGATCGACGCCGGAGAAGATCCGCGCACTCTCCGTGATGCCCGGCAGACGCTCGGCCAGGATCTTCGGATCGAGATGGTCGAGATGCAGGTAGATGTGATCTCCGTCTGGGCCCACGCCACGGCCTTCGCGGATCTCAATCGTCATCGAGCGCGAGACCACGTCCCGCGACGCCAGATCCTTGGCATGCGGGGCATAGCGCTCCATGAATCGCTCGCCCTTCGAATTGGTCAGATACCCGCCTTCGCCGCGCGCGCCTTCCGTGATCAACACGCCGGCGCCGTAGATACCCGTCGGATGGAACTGCACGAATTCCATGTCCTGCAGCGGCAGCCCGGCGCGCAGCACCATGGCGTTGCCGTCGCCCGTGCACGTATGCGCCGACGTCGCTGAAAAGTAAGCGCGTCCATAACCGCCCGTCGCCAGAATGGTCCGCTTCGAACGAAAACGATGGATGCTCCCATCCTCCATGCACATGGCGATCACACCACGGCATGCGCCCTCGTCGTCCATGATCAAATCGAGCGCAAAATACTCGATGAAAAACTCCGCCGAATGGCGCAGCGACTGGCCATAAAGTGTGTGCAGCATCGCGTGCCCGGTGCGATCGGCAGCCGCACATGTCCGCTGTGAGGGCGGCCCCTCGCCATATTCGGTCGTCATACCGCCGAATGGGCGCTGATAAATCTTCCCGTCTTCGGTGCGGCTGAACGGGACGCCGTAATGATCGAGTTCATAAACGGCTTCCGGCGCATTCCGGCACAGATACTCAATCGCATCCTGGTCGCCCAGCCAGTCGGACCCCTTGACGGTGTCGTACATGTGCCAGCGCCAGTTATCCGGCCCCATGTTCGCCAACGACGCAGCGATCCCGCCCTGCGCCGCCACCGTGTGCGAGCGCGTCGGAAACACCTTCGTCACGCACGCCGTCTTGAGACCCGCTTCCGCGCATCCCAGCGTCGCGCGCAAGCCCGCCCCACCCGCACCCACGACCACAACGTCATAGGTATGATCGACGATCGGATAGGCTTGTCCGTTCGCGGACGCCTGACCCGTTGCCCCGTTCGCCTTGCCAGCCATGCTGCGTTCAAGCTCCGAAATAAAGTTTCAGGACGGCCAGAATGCTAGCCGCGCCGACCGCGATGGCGAAGAAGGTATTGAGCATCAAAAGAGCGATCTTCGCCCCTTCGCCATGCACATAGTCCTCGATGATGACCTGCATCCCGAGCCGCATATGGATTACCGCCGAAAGCACCAAGAGGATCAGTGGCAGCGCAAATTCAGGACGCTTCAGCGCCGCAACCACCGTTGCGTGATCCGCACCTGCCAGCGAAACCAGGATCGCAACCACGATCACGGACAGCACGAGGTTGGACACCGCCGTGACACGTTGCTTCCAGAAATGATCGGCGCCTTCCTTGGCCGAGCCAAGGTAGCGCGCATTTTTGAGCGGAGTTCTCAGCGACATCCCCTCAACCCCCCATCGCGCCAATGGCAAAATACCACACAACCGCAGTCAGCAGCACCGATGCAACCCCCGTCCCCCACGACAGAAGATCGATGGTCGCGTGCTCGTAGCCGACGCCAAAATCCCAGATGAAATGCCGGATGCCACCCAGCGCATGATGAATCAGCGCCCACGTATACCCGGCCAGCACGATCCAACCCGGCCACGTATTCAAATACCCGCTGATCGTCTGAAACGCCTCAGGCCCGGATGCGGCAGCGATCAGCCAAACAGCAAGCACGAGGGTGCCGAAATACAGAGCGGCGCCCGTGATGCGATGCAAGATCGACATCACCATGTTGATAAGCGGACGGTAAATCTGGAGGTGCGGCGACAGCGGCCGATCGACTTTGGCCCCGCGCCCCGTCGTAGCTTCAGACATGAAGGCTCCCGGGTATCTGGATATCCCGCCTTCTAGCCCGCCCCGCCCGCCGCCGCAATTTGCCAGAGGGGCGCAGACCTAAGGTCTAACCCCCTGGCATAGCGGCAAGGTCGCGGATTCCGTCCCTGCAACGCTGAGCCAGCGTCACTCCAGCGAGTTGATGATTGACTTGGCGAGGCCTGTCCCGCTTTCGAAGGCATGTTCGGCTAGCCGGCCAAGACACCAGTCGCCGGCCGCCCCGACACAATGCTCGTGCGAGTAGATAAAGGTCTCCCCGAGCGACTGCTCCACCAGCCCATGCCGCCACAGGTAGGCCGACTTCCGGTTCGGCCGCACCGGCGGCAGTCCCAGCGCGTGCGAGGCCTCACTCCACAGCTCATCCGCCACCGCGTCCGGATCGACATCTTCGGTCTGCCGGCTCCATGTTGGAGAGGCATGAATGACGATCGTCTCGCCACGGCCGCCACGGCCCGGCTTAGTATTGTTGCGCGCGATCCAGCGGATCGTTTCGGTCATATCCGAAAACACATCCTGTTCCGGCAGCACGCGCTCATCGAATTGAATCATAAGTGCCCAGCACGGCGCCATGCGCACCCGTCCCATGATTTGCGTCATGTCGCCGACCCGGCCAAGCAACAAGCGGGCTTCCGGCGCCGGGACGCACACCGCGACCGCTGCAAACGGCCCCACGGACGTTTCATCCTCGAACCAGATTTTCCAGCTCTTATCGACGCGCTCCAGAGTATGAACCCGGCGCGATGTCTGAATGCGCAGGCTCTCGGTCAACGGCCGCACGATCGACGCCATGCCCGGCGTCCCCACGATCCACGAATTCATCTGGCCGCCACCCTCGGGACCGCTCACCTGGCTCCGTGGGGTCCAGCGGGCCGCATAACCAAGGTCACTGACTTCATCGAGAAAATTGCGGAATTTGGCCGAGCGCCCCGTCAGATACTGCGCGCCATAATCAAAGCTATCCGTGCCCAGCCGCGCCGTGGCCAGCCGCCCGCCAATCACGCGCTCCTGCTCAAAGACCTCCACGAAGAAGCCCGCCCGGCGCAAGTCCCGAGCGCATGACAGCCCCGCAAGCCCAGCTCCAATGACGGCGACTTTTAATGTCACGCCGAGGATCCCTAAAAACCTCCGCCCCCTGATGAGACGTAGTCGGACAAATACGCCGATTGGCGAGGGGATGTCACGCTTGCCGCGTTACGCGGCATTTGGCTTGCTCCCCCAATCCTAGAAAGTCTGTTTAGCGATAAATCGACAACAATCAGCTAACCGGAGGTAACACTACCACCGGCTCAACCTTAGCGAGCGTGAAAATTAACGCTTCGTCTACCGGGGCAGCACGACCCAAGCGTCGAAATCGAGGATCACGCCCTCGGCATATTCGCCGCTATCTTTTTTCAACGGAAACGCCGCGCAGTCCTGGTTCTTCACTGCCACCAGACGAATGCGCAGAGCACCGACATCGCTCCGGCCCGGAATTTCAGCCTTCTCCAGAATTTCCGACCAAGCATAGACGGTATCGCCCGCAAACAGTGGCGCCACATGCCGCCCGCCGTTGATCGCCGCCAGATGGAACGCGTTGTTCAAGCCGTTGAACGACAGCGCGCGCGCCAAAGAAATCACGACGCCGCCGTAGATGATCCGCTTGCCGAACCGGCCCTTGGACTCAGTGTGCTGATTGAAGTGCACCTTCGCGGTGTTCTGATAGAGCCGCGTCGCCATCTGGTGTTCGGCTTCCTCGATCGTCATGCCATCAACATGGTCGATCTTCTCGCCCACATCATAGTCACCCCAGCGATAGGGGCTTCCCGCCAGCGCCAGATCGTAAGCGGCCGTGTTGATCGCCGGCACCGCCGAGCCCAGTTCCGATGGATCGATCCGGTCGGGCAGCTTCGGCACCACGGCCTCACCAACGGGAGCATTCTTGTCCCGCTTGCGCACCATCACCCAGCGCACGTACTCCAGCACGACCTCGCCGTTCTGGTTCCGCCCCGTTGACCGCACGTAAACCGTGCCCGTTTCCTTGTTCGAATTCTCCTTCAGCCCGATCACTTCCGACACCGTCGAAAGCGTATCGCCGGGATAAGCGGGCTTCAAAAAGCGGCCGCTCGCATAGCCGAGGTTGGCGATCGCATTGAGCGAGATATCCGGCACCGTCTTGCCGAACACCACATGAAAGGTCAGCAGATCGTCGAGCGGCGCACGCGGGTATCCAATCGCCTTGGCGAACTGATCCGACGAGGTCACTGCGAACCGCGGCCCATAAAGGCTCATGTAAACCGCCGCATCGCCTTCCGTGACCGTGCGCGGCGTCGAATGCGTCAGGATCTGACCGAATCTATAATCTTCGAAGAAGTTGCCGGCATTGGTCTTGGTCGTCGTCATGGCGCGCGCCCTCATGTCGGAACGTCTGAAAGTGATCGGAAAAACGGGATTTCTGGACGCGATTAGAGCCTCCAGCGCAGGCTGTCCACCGCCCATGCCGTCTCAGGTGCCCGTCCCCGCCGCGCGCAAGCGTCGCAGCGGCGGCCCCGGCTATCAGAACCAGTCGTCGATCTCGCGCACCGCATGTGCGATCGCCGCCGTCCGCCGCGCCATCACCAGGTGCAGCCGCTCGACCATCTTACCCTCGACGGTGATAACGCCCTTCTGCGAATTAACAGGCTGCGAGAAGGCATCGATAATCTTGCGCGACCACTCCACCTCGTCGTCCGTCGGCGTGAACACTTCGTTGCACGGCCCCACCTGCGAGGGATGAATCAGCGTCTTGCCATCCATGCCCAGCGTCCGCCCGTGCTCGCACTCCTTGCGGAAGCCCTCTTCATCCTTGAAGTCGTTGTAAACGCCATCGATGATATCGATCCCAAACGCCCGCGCCGCCACGATGGTCAACGCCAGCCAGGGCACGATCGCAAACCGGTTATAGAGTGCGCGCGCCCGCGATTCCTTCAAAAGATCGTTGGTCCCCAGCACGAAGCATTCGAGCCGGTTTTCCGGGTCCATGGCCACGGCCGCGATCTCGCGCGCGTAGAGGATCGCCTGCGGCGTCTCCATCATCGCCCAGATGCGCGTCCGCTCCGGCGCGTTCACGGATTTGAGGATCTTCGCCGCGCTGATGATGTCGCCGGGATGTGCCACCTTTGGGATGAGGATCGCATCCGGCGCGGCTTCCGCCGCTGCTAAAAGGTCCGTCGCCCCCCAGATCGTCTCCAGCGCGTTGGTGCGGATAACCAGTTCCCGCCGCCCATACCCGCCCTCACGGACAACGGCGCAAACCCGCTCCCGCGCCTGCACCTTGGCTTCCGGGGCGACCGAGTCCTCCAGATCGAGGATCACCGCGTCCGCCGGCAACGCCTTGGCCTTTTCCAACGCGCGGTCGTTGGCACCGGGCATGTAGAGCACGCTGCGGCGGGGTCGAATGTTGGTTTTCATAAAAGCGCGGGCCCGAACGTTGATTGTGCACTGCAACAATACGCGAAGCGCCGCCTGTTCACAAACGGCTATTGGACGAATACCGTGCGCATCGTCGGAGGAACCAAGCGCGTGGCACGAATCGTCGCACTCTCATCCATGGTGGCCTACGGACATGTCGGCCTCCGGGCGATGGTCCCAGCTCTCGAACGTCTCGGCCACGATGTTGTCGCCCTGCCCACCGTCGTCTTGTCCAGCCATGCGGCTTACCCGCATGTCGCCGGCACACACGTCGATCCCGCCACACTGGATGAAATGGCCACCGCCCTCGACGCGAACGGCTGGCTATCCTCAGTCGACATGGTCATCACAGGCTATCTGCCAACCGAGGCCCACGTCGCGGTCGCAACCGGCCTCGTCCAACGCGTCCGCAAGTTATCTCCCGCGATGACATACATCTGTGATCCCGTGCTCGGCGACGACCCCAAAGGACTGTACCTGCCGCTTGAGACCGCAAATGCCCTTCGGGATGAGCTTCTCCCCTTGGCCGATATCGCCACACCGAACGCCTTTGAACTGGCGTGGCTGACAACCCAGCCCGCATCCTCAATTGAAACCGCAATCAGCGCCGCCCGCACCCTGCGCCCGTCGTTGATCCTCGCCACGTCGATCCCAGCAGCGGACCATCACCTCGCAACACTCCTCGTCGGCCCCACGTCCGCGCACGCCACCTCCAGCCCCCAGCGCGCCAAAGCTCCCTCAGGCACCGGCGACCTGCTCACCGCACTGCTCGCGGGTCATCTCGCATCCCGCAAGACCCCACCTGAAGCTTTGGCACACGCCAGCGCCTGGCTCGAACAGTGCTTCGATGCCAGCACGGACAGCAGTGACCTAAATCTCGCGCCGCTCTATGCTTCCCCGCCGTCGCCTCTGGCGCTCTTAACCGCCTAGACCCATCCGCGGCCCGCCATGCTTGACATTTGCAGGCATCAATAGAAAACGCCCCTAGTCGACGCCATCAGCGCGATAATCGTCAAAAGAGAAAGCCGCCGATGTCCTCCTTCCCCGAAACGCTCACCGATCGCTATCGCCGCTTCAAGCACCGCATTTATGTGCCCAACGCCGACAGCTACGAGGAACTGGCGACGTTCGGCCAGAATCCAGAGGTCATGATCGTTTCCTGCTGCGATAGCCGCGTCGACCCCGAAACGATCTTCAACGCCATGCCCGGCGAACTCTTCGTCGCCCGCAATGTCGCCAACCTCATCCCGCCCTTCGAACTGGGCGGAAAGTTTCACGGCGTCAGCGCGGCCATCGAATTCGCGGTCTTGAACCTGCGCGTCAAACACATCGTCATCCTCGGCCACGCCAACTGCGGCGGCATCAAAGCCGCTCTCGACCAGTCCGCCGCGATCCAGACGGAATCGATGTTCATCTCACGCTGGATGTCGATGCTCGATGAAGCGCGCCTCTCTGTTCTCGCTTCGCATCAAACCAAGACGCCCGAGGAGCGGCTCACGGCCTTGGAGCAAGAAGGGGTAAAAACCTCGATCAAGAACCTGCGCTCGTTCCCCTTCGTCCGCGAACGCGAAGAGAAGGGCAAACTCAACCTCCACGGCGGCCACTTCGACATCAAAACCGGCACGCTCTCGATCCTCAACCACTCCCGTGGCGAGTTCTTTCCGCTTTAAGTTGGATGAAACGCACTAGCCCGCCGGCGTTGCTGCACCCTGCGCGGCACGCACGGCCGGTAGCACCTTTTGCGCGATGCTCTGTGGCGTCAGCGGCCCGACGTGCTTGTAGGCAATCCGGCCTTTGCCATCGACGACGAACGTCTCCGGCATCCCATAGACCCCCCACTCGATCGCGCCCCGGCCTTTGGGATCAACGCCCAGCGCCGCAAACGGATTGCCGTAACGCCCCAAAAATCGCCGTCCATTTTCGGGCTCGTCTTTGTAGTTCACGCCCACCAACTTGAGCCCTGGCTCCTTCGCCAATTCCACCAGCAGCGGATGTTCGTCCACGCACGGCCCGCACCATGACGCCCAGAAATTGACGACTGTCACCTCACCCTTCGCCAGGTCCGCCGCCGTGAAACCGGGCACCGGTCCGGCCGCGCCGCTCAGCCCCTCCAGCGCCGCGAAGTCCGTCGCCGGCACCGGCTTGCCGATCAGCGCCGACGGCAGCTTCGACGGATCGCCCGACTTCAGCGCGAACTGGAACATGATCGCCACCGCCAGAAAGATCGCCAGCGGCACGAACACCCAAGCCCGTCCGCTGCGCCCCTCGGCCACCCCATCGATCTGCTCCGTCATGTCTTCAAGTCTCCTTGGCCGCCCGCGACCGGCGCGAGACGCCCCGCGCTTCCAGATCGGCAAGCCGCGCCTTGATCCGCGCCCCATCCCACACGAGCCAGCCGATCACACCACCCAGCACCACCGCGTAGATCGCATAGGAGGCCCAGATAAACGCCGCGTGCGGCCCAAGATCGATCATCGCACTCACTCCGCCGCCGCCGGTGCCGAAACGCCCCGCGCCCGGTCCACCTCCGCCATCGTCAGCGCGCGCAACCGCCGCCGCAGGATCTCATTGCGCATGCCCTGCATATGCAGCGCAAAGAACAACAGCGAAAACCCGATCGCGCTGATCAAGAGCGGCCACAACAGATCGGAATGGATCGTCGGCCCATCCAGACGAATGACACTCGCCGGCTGATGCAGCGTGTTCCACCAATCGACCGAAAACTTGATGATCGGCAGGATCGTCACGCCAACCAGCCCCAGCACCGCGCACAGCTTGCCCGCCAGCGCCTCATCATCGATCGCCGACCGCAACGCCATCAACCCGAAATACAAAAACAACAGGATCAGCATCGAGGTCAGCCGCGCGTCCCACACCCAATAGGTGCCCCACATCGGCTTTCCCCACAGCGACCCGGTCGCCAGCGCCAGGAACGTAAACGCCGCCCCCAAAGGAGCCGCCGCCTTCGCCGACACATCCGCCAGCGGATGCCGAAACACCAGATACCCGAAGCTCGAAATCGCAATCAGCGCATACCCCATCATGCCGAGCCACGCTGCCGGCACGTGGATGTACATGATCTTGACGGTCTGGCCCTGCTGGTAATCATCCGGCGCCACGAAGAACGCCAGATACAGCGCATACAAAATCAACGCGACAGCAGCCCCCGCCAACCACGGCATCAAAGTGCCCGACAGCTGCATAAACCGCGTCGGGTTCGCGAGCTTCTGCGTCAAGGACTGCTGAGGCGCGGTGTTGGTCTGGGTCATGGCGCTGACTTAAGGGTTTAAAGCCCCGCGCGCAACGCACGGAACGAGTTAAGGGCTAACCGCTCATTGTGTCTGGAAGCGGATCGCCGCCGCCGCCGCGACCGGGCCGATCACCAGCGAAAACAACGATATGGCCCCCAATATCAGAAACGAGGCCTGAAACCCCGACGGACCACCCGTCGCCGCCGAAATCGCCGCGATCCCGAAAATCAGCGTCGGGATGTACAGTGGCAAAACGAGGAGGGCGAGCAAAAGCCCACCCCGCCGCGCCCGCAGCGTCAGCGCCGCCCCGACCAAGCCCAGAAAGCTGATCGCCGGCGTCCCAACCAGCATGGTCGCCACCAGAACCGGATAGGCCTCGATATCCAGGTTCAAAAGCAGCCCCAGAACCGGTGCCAACAAAGCCAGCGGAATCCCCGTCGAGATCCAGTGCGCCAGCGCTTTCGCCGCCGTCGCCAGTTCCAGCGGCAGATCCCCCGTCGCGATCACCTCCAGCGACCCGTCCTCGTCATCCGCTTCAAATATCCGCGGTAGCGAGAGCAGCGCCGCAAGCAACAGCGCGATCCACAACACTCCCGGCGCGATCCGCGACAGCAAATTCAAATCCGGCCCAAGCCCCAGCGGCATCATCGCCACGACGATGAGATAGAACCCCAGCGCCGTCCCGACCGCCCCGCCTTCCCGCACCTGCAACAGAAGATCGCGCTTCAAAAGCGTCCAAAACGCACTCATGCGGCGGCACTCCGCACGCCGATCTCCAACCGCCGCTCCGACGCCAAACCCAGCGGAATATGCGTCGCAGCCAGCACCAGCCCGCCGCCCGCCACATGCTGCCCCACCTGCCGGGCCAGCAACGCCACCGACGCCGCATCAAGCGACACCGTCGGCTCATCGAGCAGCCACAACGGCCGCGGCGTCGCAATCAACCGGGCGAGACACGCCCGCCGCTTTTGCCCCGCCGACAGATACCCCGCCGGGATCATCGCCAGCGGTTCCAAATCAAACGCCACCAGCGCCGCATCGATCGCCGCCCCATCGACGGCCCCACCACCCAGATACGCCGCCCAAAAGCGCAAATTTTCCTCCACCGTCAGCGACGGCTTCAGCGCGTTGAGATGTCCGATATAATGCGCCTGCGCGGGAAGCTCCTTCTCCGCATCCCCGCCTTCCAACGCGATGCTGCCGCCCGCCACGCCGATCAATCCCGCCACGGTGCGGATGACAGTCGTCTTGCCCGCCCCATTGGGCCCGACGAGCACGAGCGCCTCGCCCGCCTCCACCGCGAACGACAGATCATCCACGATGCGCCGCGCGCCGCGATCAACGACGAGATGTTTAACCGACAGGCGCACTAGGAAATCCATTCAACGTGCATGGCGGCCGGCTCCCAGCGGGGGAGTCGCCATGCACAACTAAGGTGCACTAAAGAGAGGCGGATTGCCGCAAAATCGCACGCGCAGGGTGGCTGGTTCTCTCCGGTTTACGCCTATATAAAAGGCTTGCCCATGATTTCGCCAGCGCAAAAAAAGCGTCGTCGTTCCTACGGTCGCAGCCGCGCTGCGCTGCGAAAACACGGCTGTCACATCACGGGCTGAGAATTCACCGTCAAGCTTCCGAGGAGACTTACATTGAGCGTCGTCACCGCCCCCCTTTCCCTCGATAGCTTCAAGTGCCGCAAGACGCTGACAGCCGGCGGCCAGACGTACAGCTACTATTCTCTCCCCGACGCGGAGAAAAATGGCCTCCCCGGCCTCTCCAAACTCCCCTTCTCCATGAAGGTGCTGATTGAGAACCTGCTCCGCTCCGAAGATGGCCGCACGGTCTCCAAGCAAGACATCATCGACGCCGTGAAGTGGATCGACGACAAAGGCAAGGCCGGCAAGGAAATCGGCTTCCGCCCTGCCCG
Source organism: Hyphomicrobium sp. 12-62-95 (assembly GCA_002279935.1). Classification (GTDB taxonomy): domain Bacteria; phylum Pseudomonadota; class Alphaproteobacteria; order Rhizobiales; family Hyphomicrobiaceae; genus JAGVSR01. Next base: position 77,613 of record NCCZ01000004.1, read on the forward strand.
CGTCCTCATGCAGGACTTCACCGGCGTCCCCGCCGTGGTCGATCTTGCCGCCATGCGCGACGGCATGCTCCAACTTGGCGGCGACCCCAAGAAGATCAACCCGCTCGTCCCCGTCGATCTCGTCATCGACCACTCCGTCATCGTCGACGAATTCGGCACGCCCAAAGCGCTCGCCGACAACGTCGCGCTGGAATACGAGCGCAACGGCGAACGCTACACCTTCCTCAAGTGGGGCCAGGGCGCCTTCCAGAACTTCCGCGTCGTCCCGCCCGGCACCGGCATCTGCCACCAGGTGAACCTCGAATATCTCTCCCAGGTCGTCTGGACCGCACCCTCCGCCGACGGCACCATCGTCGCCTATCCCGACACCCTCGTCGGCACCGACAGCCACACGACCATGGTCAACGGCCTCGCCGTTCTCGGCTGGGGCGTCGGCGGCATCGAAGCTGAAGCCGCGATGCTCGGCCAGCCGCAGTCCATGCTTCTCCCCGAAGTGGTCGGTTTCAAATTGACCGGCCGCCTCAAGGAAGGCGTCACCGCCACCGACCTCGTGCTCACCGTCACGCAGATGCTGCGCAAGATGGGCGTCGTCGGTAAATTCGTCGAATTCTACGGCCCCGGCCTCGACAGCATGACTCTCGCCGACCGCGCGACCATCGCCAACATGGCCCCCGAATACGGCGCCACCTGCGGCTTCTTCCCGGTCGACAAAGAAACACTGCGGTATCTCGAACTCTCCGGCCGCTCGAAAGAGCGCATCGCCCTCGTCGAAGCCTTCACCAAGGCGCAGGGCCTCTACCGCGAAGCCGGCTCCGCCGATCCCGTCTTCACCGCCACACTCGCCCTCGACCTCGGCGATGTCGAACCCTCGCTCGCCGGACCCAAGCGCCCCGAAGGCCGCGTTGCCCTCAGCGCCGCCAAGTCCGGCTTCCTCGCAGCCCTCGACACCGAATACAAAAAGCCCGGCGAAGCGGCCAATCGTTTCCCCGTTGCCGGCGAATCCTTCGACCTCGGCCACGGCGACGTGGTCATCGCCGCCATCACGTCCTGCACGAACACTTCGAACCCCAGCGTCCTCATCGGCGCAGGGCTTCTCGCGCGCAACGCCGTCGCCAAAGGCCTGAAGCCCGCGCCGTGGGTGAAAACCTCGCTGGCGCCCGGATCGCAGGTCGTCGCCGCTTACCTCGAAAAATCGGGCCTGCAAAAATCGCTCGACGCCATCGGCTTTAATATCGTCGGCTTCGGCTGCACCACCTGCATCGGAAACTCCGGCCCGCTGCGCGCACCCATCTCCAAAACCATCAACGAAAACGGCATCGTCGCCGCCGCCGTCCTTTCCGGCAACCGCAACTTCGAAGGCCGCGTCTCGCCCGACGTGCAGGCGAACTACCTCGCCTCCCCGCCCCTCGTCGTCGCTTATGCGCTCGCCGGCACCATGCAGAAGGACCTCTCCACCGAACCCATCGGTATGGGCAAGGACGGCCCCGTGTTCCTGAAGGACATCTGGCCCACGAACAAAGAGATCCAGGAGTTCATCGCCGAAAACATCACGCGCGAAATGTTCGAAAGCCGCTACGCCGCCGTCTTCGAGGGCGACACCAACTGGCAGGGCATCGCGACCAGCAAGGGCCTCACCTTCGCCTGGGACGACAGCTCCACCTACGTCCAGAACCCGCCCTACTTCACTGGCATCAAGCAGGACGCCACCGGCAACGGCGATCTCGTCGGCGCGCGCGTTCTCGGCCTCTTCGGCGACAAGATCACCACCGACCACATCTCGCCCGCCGGCTCCATCAAGGCCGCCAGCCCCGCCGGCAAATACCTGCTCGACCACGGCGTCGCACAGGCCGACTTCAACCAATACGGCACGCGCCGCGGCAACCACGAAGTGATGATGCGCGGCACCTTCGCCAACATCCGCATCAAGAACCATATGGTGAAAGACGCGGCCGGCAACGTGAAGGAAGGCGGCCTCACGATCCATCATCCCTCGGGCGAGCAAATGGCGATCTATGACGCCGCCATGCGCTACAAGGACGAAGGCGTGCCGCTCGTCGTCTTCGCCGGCGTCGAATACGGCAACGGGTCATCGCGCGACTGGGCCGCCAAAGGCACCAACCTGCTCGGCGTCAAAGCCGTCATCGCGCAGAGTTATGAGCGCATTCACCGCTCCAACCTCGTCGGCATGGGCATCGTGCCATTCGTGTTCGAGGAGGGAACGTCCTGGGCGACGCTCGGCCTCAAAGGGGACGAAACCGTCACCATCCGCGGCCTCGCCGGCGTCAAACCGCGTCAGCGCATGATCGCCGAAATCACCGACGGCAAGGGCAACAAAGTCGCCATCCCAATCGTCTGCCGCATCGATACCCTCGACGAGATCGAATACTACCGCAACGGCGGCATCCTCCAGTACGTGCTCCGGAACTTGGCGGCGTAGAGCTGGCATGCGTTAAGCGTCGCCGCACCATACAAAGAGGCGTGCCGAGAACCTCCCGCACTTTTTTTCTAGCCTGCAAGTGACGAAGGTCACATGCTATGCAATGTGTGCTGCTTTGAATCGATAGGGCCCCATTATGGACAAGATTAAACAGGGCCTATTTTCTTTTGTGCTCGCGTTCATCTGGTGGCTTACAGACCGGCTCTATGGTGACGAGCTATTCCGCATAATCCGGCAACACATTCCGAAGAAACTACGCACACTTGACGGCCTCTCTGACGCCGCACTCCAATCTATGCTCAGCTTCGGCCCACCGGTCGTGCTGAATCTGCTTGGCAGTTGGCTAATCTATAAGGGGTGGAAACACATGTCGGGCAAAAATGCAAAAGACGAGGCCTATGGCGCAGAAGCCTCCAAGTTAAGTCAGCAGAATTCCGATAGCTAAGCTTACTAACTAGCGGCCATGCGAATTGCTCTTCGGACCGACGCCATGGGCAACAAAGTTGCCATGCCCGTAGTCCGCCGCATAGATACCTCGACGAGATCGAATACTAACGCAACAGCGGTATCCTCCAGAACATTTCCGGAACCTGCCAGCGTAGGAGCACCTCGAATCATTAGATAGGTATATCTTTCAGAACTTGAGGAAGCGGAGGCCTATCGGGGAGCCGATTCGGCCCAGCTTTCTCTATGGCAGCGTCCAGCGCATTCATCGGAGTACCCGGTGGATAGTATTTTTCGTGCCACTCGCGAAACCGATACAGACCAAGCGCCATCAGCAGATCGTACGTCCGCAGAATGTCATCTGCGACTTGTCGAAGTTGCACTACAGATAACGCAAAAAACATATCGCGTGTCTTCTGTGAATTCTTTTTGCTTCCAATGAGTAGCTCGCCTGTGGCTTTGGGCAGATAGTATTCGACAATATGCGCAAGCGTGTTCCTATTTTGCGAGCAAATCTTGAAGCATTTGAGTGCGTACAGCGTACACTCTGCGTGATCCCCTTTTAACTTCTGATTCACGAGAGTCGTCAAAGCGTCTAGCCGATTATCCGTCGTCATGCGGTGATTGAAAGAGTCGCCCAATTCCCTGTCCACGCGCAGCAAGTCCGCGAATAGGATCCCGAGGCATGCTTCAAGCCGATTGTATGACAGACTAATCGCACCGAGAGCATGCAGATGCGCAGCCGAAACGCCGAACTTAGCCGACGTTGGCCAGTCCTGTTTAAATGGATCGGAATCAGCGGCTGCGATTGCGCTACGGTCCTCGGTTGACTCTCCACTCACCCCCCAAACCCCCGCTTCCGGAGCAAGCTCTCCACCTTCGGCGGCCGGCCCCGGAAAGCCACATACGCCTCCAGCGGATCGCGCCGGTTCCCCGCCGAATACACGTGCTGCTTGAGCCGCGCCGCCGTCTTCCGGTCGTAGATGTCGCCCGCCTCCTCGAAGGCCGCGAACGCATCCGCGTCCATCACCTCCGACCACAGGTAGCTGTAATACCCCGCCGCATACCCGCCCATGATGTGCTGGAAGTGCGGAATACGATGCCGCATCACCACCTCGCGCGGCATGCCGAGCCGTGACAGCGTCGTCTTCTCGAACTCGCCCACGTCCAGACCGTCCGCGGCTTCCAGTGCGTGCAGGTCCATATCGACCAGCGCGGACGCCACATACTCCGCCGTCGCAAACCCCTGATTGAACGTCCGCGACGCCTGAATGCGCTTCATCAGGCTCTCCGGCATCGGCCGGCCGGTCTTGTAATGGGTGGCAAACTTCCGCAGCACCTCCGGCCGCGTCAGCCAGTGCTCATAAAGCTGCGAAGGCAGCTCCACGAAATCGCGCGACACGTTCGTTCCCGACAGCGTCGGATACGTCACGTCCGAGAGCAGCCCGTGCAGCCCATGCCCGAACTCGTGAAACAGCGTCCGCGCATCGTCGATTGACAGCAGCGTCGGCTTGCCCTCCGCCCCGCGCGCGAAATTGAGCACGTTCACGATTACCGGCTTAGAGCCTTTGCCCAGCTTGTGCTGCGCCCGGAAGCTCGACATCCACGCGCCCGACCGCTTCGACGGCCGCGCATAATAGTCGCCGAGGAACACGCCGACCGGCTCGCCCGCCTTGGTCGTCACCTCCCACACGCGCACATCCGGATGATAGCGCGGCGCGTCCTTCAGTTCCTTGAACTTCAAACCAAACAGCCGCGACGCCGTATCGAACGCCGCATCAATCATGTTCTCCAATTGCAGATACGGCCGGATCTCGCTCTCATCCAGATCGTAGCGCGCCTTGCGCTCCTTCTCGGCCAAGTAGCGCCAATCCCACGCCTCGAGCGTGTAGTTCCCGCCCTCTTTCCGCGCCAACGCCGTCAGCGCCTCGCGCTCCTCACCCACCCGCGAGACCGCCGCCGACCAAACCTGCGTGAGCAAACCCCGCACCGCATCCGGCGTCTTCGCCATCGTGTCGTCGAGGCTGTACTCGGCGAACGTGCGATAACCCATCAGCTTCGCCAATTCCGCGCGCAAGGCCACGATCTCGGCGACGATCTTCCGGTTATCCGTCTTGCCGCCGTTCTCCCCGCGTTTGATCCACGCCTTGAACGCCTCCTCGCGCAAATCCCGCCGCGCGGAAAACTGCAAAAACGGCTCAACACTCGACCGCGACAGCGTAATCACATGCGACGCCGGCAATTTCAGATCCGCTGCCGTCCGCGCCGCTGCGTCCCGCACGCCCTGCGGCAACCCCGCCAAATCCGCGTCCCCATCCAGAGCCAGCCGCCACGACTGTTCGTCCGCCAGCACGTTCTGCCCGAACGCGGTCACCAACTCGGCCAAGCGCGTATTGATCTCCGCCACGCGCTTACGCGACTTCGCCGACAACTTCGCCCCCGCCCGCACGAACGTTGTGTACGTCCGCTCCAGCAGTCGCATCTGCTCATCATCAAGCTTCAGAGCATCCCGCCGCTCGTACAAATCCTCAATTCTGCGGAACAGCTTCTGATCGAGCTGGATCGTGTTCGAGTGATGCGCCAGCACCGGCGCCAGCTTGCGCTCGATCTCCTGCAACGCCGGGCTGGTGTCTGAACTGGATAAATTGAAAAACACGTCAGCGACCTTGTTCAGCGCGTCGCCGCTCTTCTCCATCGCCACGATCGTATTCTGAAACGTCGGCTTCTTCTCATTCGCGCCAATCGCAGCGATCTCCGCCTTGTGCTGGCTGAGCGCATCCTTGAAAGCCGGCCAATAATGCTCAGCTGTTATCTTCGCGAACGGCGGCAGCCCATGCGGCGTCCGCCACGCCGTCTGAAACGGATTGGCAGCGGTCTTCGGCTTGGAACGGGATGCGGTCTTGCTCATGGAGGGCGTGTGTCCTGGTTGGGGTGCGCGCCTACCATATAGAGACGCACCCAAACGCGTCGAGGGCCGGCTGGGGGGAGCCGGCCCTCGTGCAGGGTAGAGGGGACACTTGGGAGAAGCTGCCTGATGGGACCGGCCGCGACCACCAGCGAGCTGGGGGCTAGGCGCTTGGGCGGTCGTAGGTGACCGGCCCCTGAGGCAACTGTCGAAACAATGCCTGCCCAATGCGGCGCGGTTGGGGTCCGAATTTGACGGTTTGCGGACCGCCGCCTGAAATTTCCGTAAGTTTGGCGGCAGTTTCCGCGTCCGCCCCTCTTGCCAACCGGGATGACCTTGCCGATCATGTCGGTTCTGTGAACGGCGTGCGCGGAAGCGAAGGCTAGGAGGCGCCCTTGAGCGATATCGAGCCCATACAGTTCACGCCGCGAGCCACAAGCTCCCGGCAGCGTTCCGATGCCGGGAACGCCCATGAAACCGGCACCATCACAGCCTTCAATCGGCAAGAACTCTCCGCCATCATGGCCGTCTATGGCCGCATGGTCGCCGCTGGTGAATGGCGCGACTACGCCCTCGACATGACGCGCGACAAGGCAATCTTCAGCGTCTTCCGCCGCGCCACCGAATTCCCCCTCTACCGCATCGAGAAAAACCTGAAGCTCGCGCGTAAGCAGGGCGCCTATAGCGTCGTCACACCAACTGGCCTCATCCTCAAACGCGGCCACGACCTCGCCCGCGTCCTCACCGTCCTCGACAAATCCCTCCGCGTCGTCGGCTGATCCGCCCGCGCGCCTTCCGGCCGGCGCACCCCACGTCCGCGCCCGGCGGCCGGCTCCCCGCGGGGGAGTCGCCGGGCGCCATTAAAAAAGCCCCGCATCGCTGCGGGGCTTTCTCGTCTCAGATCATCAACCTGTTACTCGCGGTCGCCCATCAACTGGAGCAGCGACGTAAACATGTTGATGAAGTTCAGGTACAGGCTGAGCGCGCCCATGATGGCCGACTTTGACATCGTGGCCGCATCGCCATGGACGCTGTAGTACTCGTCCTTGAGGCGCTGCGTATCATAGGCCGTGAGACCCGCGAAGATCAGCACGCCCAGCGAGCTGATGGCGAATGCCAGACCGCTCGACTGCAGGAAGATGTTCAAGATCGCGGCGAGGATGATACCCACCACACCCATGATCAGGAACGAACCCCAGCCGGTGAGGTCCTTCTGCGTCGTGTAGCCATAGACGCTGAGCGCCGCGAAGGCCGCCGACGTGACGAAGAACACCTGCGCGATCGAAGCGCCCGTGAACACCAGGAAGATCGCCGACAGCGACACGCCCATCACGGCCGCGAACGCCCAGAACGCGATCTGCGCCGCCGCCGGGCTCATCTTATAAACCCGGAACGACAGGTAGAACACGAACGCGAGCGGCGCGAACATGATCACCCACTTCAGCGGCGACTGGTAAAGCGCCTGCGCGACGGCCGGATTGGTGGTCGCCAACTGCGCCGTGAAATAGGCGATAACGCCTGTCAGCGCCACGCCCGCCGTCATGTAGTTATAGATGCGCAGCATGTAAGCGCGCAGACCTGCATCAACCGCGGCGCCCGGGCGGACAACCGTACCCGGCCGCGCGTATCTCTCTTCAAGCTGTGCCATCTGGCAAACCCTTTGAAACCTGTAACGCGGCCCCCTCTCGGGCCGCGTGTGGGATATTGGAGAATCATCAGTCCAATTCAAGACCGGCGATGCCGCGAACCGCACAAATCCGCACAAATCCGGGTCCGGAAAAATACTTATCGTCCAGGAATTTGGATGTTCACTGCGTCCTGAGATAAGGCACCGGCCGCGCACTGAGCACCCGCCAGGTCCCCACCGCCCCGAACACCAGCACCAGGATCGCCGCCGTCGCAAGCGCCCCGATGACCGCCGACCCGGAAAAGGCGAACGGCAGATCCATCAACTGGGTAATCACCAGATACGCCACGATCGAGCCTAGCACCGTTGCCGCCAAGGCCGCGACGGTCGCCAGCATCAAATACTCCGCCACATGCGCCGTCAGGATTCGCGCCCGCGTCGCCCCGAGCGCCCGCAGGATCACCGCTTCCAGAATACGCCGCCGCTGCGCCGTCGCCATCGCTCCAGCAAGAACCAGCGCGCCCGCCAGCAGTGTCACGCTGCCCGCCACCCGCACGGCCGCCATCACCTTCTCAAAAACAGTATTGAAGGCTTCGATCGCCTCCTTCACCCGGATCGCCGTCACCGCCGGAAACGCCTTGCCGAGCGCGCGCGCCAGCCGCACTTCCTCCGTGGTCCCAACGCTATCCGGCAGCGAGATCGTCGCCAGCAGATTGTGCGGCGCGCCCGCCAGCGTATTGGGCGAAAACACCATCACGAAGTTGAGCGCCAGGCTCTCCCACTTTACCTCGCGCAGGTTGGCAATTTTCGCCGTCAGATTGCGCCCAAGCACGTTGACGGTGATCATGTCCCCGACCTTGAGGTCAAGATTGCGCGCCAGTTCAGACTCGAACGACACCAGCGGCTCGCCGTTATATCCAGGCTTCCACCAATCGCCCTCCACCACATTCGATCCCGCAGGAACACGGTCCGAATAGGTCAGTCCCCGGTCGCCCGTGAGAACCCACTGCGCCTCCGGCGGCGCCTTGATCTCCTCCACCGGCACACCCTTCAGCGAAACCATGCGTCCGCGCAACATCGGCGCGTCTTCGATCTGTGCGCCCGGCGCCTCGCGCAACACGGTCTCCCGGAACGCCTCCTGATCCTTCTTCGTGATGTCGATGACGAAATACGCCGGCGAACTCGCAGGCAGCCGGCTCTCAAGTTCATTCACGATCGACGCATCCGTCAGCGCCACCGCCACGAGCAGCGACAGCCCCGCGCCCAGCGACAGCACCACTGACCGCGTCAACCCACCAGGCGCCCCAATGTTTGCAATCGCCAACGCCAATTCCGGCCGCCGTGGCCGCTTCATCTTCCGAGCCACCCACGTCACGAGCCCGCCAAGACCCCAGAACAGCGCCAGCACGACCGCCAGCCCGCCCACGAACGATCCCGCGATCACGCGCGACTCCGACGACAGCACCGCAATCGCTACCAGCGCCGCCGCGCACACCGCAATCAAAGCCAACACACGCGGCGCCGGCCACGCCGGGCTCGGATCGACCTCATCGCGAAACAGCACGCTCGCGCGCACCTTCTCGGCCCGCCCCAAAGGCCACAGTGCAAACAGCAGCGCCACGAGCAGCCCATACGCCACCGCCAAACCGACGCTCTGCGCCGAAAGCGCGAACTCCGGCGCCACCGGCAAATAACCAGCCAAGAGCTGCGTCAGAATCGGCGGAATAAAGAGCCCGAGACCAAGCCCCACAGCGACGCCGATCAGCGCCATCGCCAGCACCTGCACGAGAAACACCGCGAACACGGTACTCCCCGTCGCGCCGACGCTCTTCATCGTCGCAATCACTTTCCGCCGCTGGTCGATGAACGTCGCCACCGCGTTCGCAACGCCGACACCGCCCGTCACAAGCGCCGTTAGCCCGAGCAACGTAAGAAACTGCCGCAACCGTTCCAGCGTCTTCGTAACCTGCGGCGAGGGATCCCGCCGGTCCGTCACGGAAAACCCCGACTCCGGCAATTCCTTTTTCACCCGCTCGCGGAACGACAATAATCTCGGCTCGATCGCCTCTGAACTCTCAGCAAATGCTGCCGCATACTTCCAGCGAATGAGCGCGCCCGGCTGCACCAGACCGGTCTTCGCCATCTGCTCATGCGTGAGCATCACCCGCGGGCCATACGCCACGCGGTCCGCCAACCCATCCGGCTCCGACTTCAAAACAGCTGCGATATCGAACTCAGTCTCGCCGATGCGGATTCGGTCCTTCGCCGTCAGCTTGAGCCGCTCCAGCAGCATCGGATCGACCACCACCCCGCGCGTCAGCACATCATCGAGCGCTTCACCGTTCTCCAGTGTCACCGCACCGACCAACGGGTACGCGCCATCCACGGCCTTCACTTCGATCAGCGTCTGATCTTCACCATCGATCCGCCGCCCCATGGTGCGCATCGTCGCCGTCTCGCTGACGCGCCCGAACGTCTCGATCCACCGCCGCTCGTCGTTCGTCGCCCGCGTATGGGGCCGCGACACGGTCACGTCGCCGCCGAGCAGCAACGCGCCTTGCTTCTCAAAGCCCGACTTGAGTGCATCCGACAGCGCACCCACACCCGTGATGACCATCACGCCGAGCGCCACACACGCGATAAACACGTAGAAACCCGACAAACCGGAGCGCAACTCGCGCGCCGCCAGCCGCAGCACCAGCGGGATCGACGCTGCAGTTCCCGCATCCCGAACATCTGTCGCAACGATGGTCATGCCGCCTTCGCCCGTTTGTCGTCGATGATCCGCCCGTCCGCCATGCGGATCACGCGATCGCATTCCGCCGCCAGCCGCTCGTCATGCGTCACCAGCACCAGCGTCGCCTCGCGCGTCTTCTTCATTCCAAATAGCAAATCCACGACACCCCGGCCGGTGCGCCCGTCGAGGTTCCCGGTCGGCTCATCCGCCAGCAGCAGTTTCGGCTCGATCGACAACGCCCGCGCCAACGCCACGCGCTGCTGCTCGCCGCCCGACAGCTGCGCCGGATAATGATCCAGCCGGTGCGCCAACCCCACTTCGTCGAGCCGCGTCCGCGCAATCGTCTCCGCGTTCGCCCGTCCCGAAAACTCCAGCGGTAGCGCCACGTTCTCCAGAGCCGTCATCGTCGGCACGAGATGGAACGACTGGAACACGATCCCAATCGATTCTCCCCGCACCCGCGCCAGCTGATCCTCGCCCAAGGCCTGGAAATCACGCCCCGCCACGCGAACCTCGCCCGAGGTCGCCCGTTCCAATCCCGCCAGGATCATCAGAAGCGATGTCTTCCCCGATCCCGACGGCCCGACAATCGCCACCGACTGTCCCGCCTCGACCTCGAGAGCCACCCCATTCAAAATGGACACCGGCCCCGCGCGGCTATCGAGCGACAAATGCACGTCTTTCAGAGAAATGATGGAAGTGGTCACGCGCGGTCCTTATGTGACGGCGTTGTAAGGAGAGGCGCCTTGTTTTGCGCCTGCGAGAGCTATACGTGACTGAGAGCCTATGGACGACACGTAAGGCGGAAAAATGATAAGCGCACCAACCCTTCGGCAGTGGCGCCGCCCCCTTCACTTGGGGCTGCTGGCCGTGCTGTTCAATGCGGCGATCCTCCTCACTCTAACCCCGGCGGAGGCCAAGACGCCTGTGAAACTCGTCGCATTTGGTGACAGCCTCACCGCCGGCTACATGCTGAAGCCGGATGAATCCTTTCCCGCCCAGCTTGCCAAAGCTCTCGCCGCCAAGGGCTACGCGGTCGACGTCACCAACGCCGGCGTATCCGGCGACACCACCGCCGCAGGATTGGAGCGCTTCGATTGGGCCATTCCTGAAGGCACCGAAGCCGTCATCCTCGAATTGGGCGCCAACGACGCGCTACGCGGTCAATCCCCCGCTGACGCCAAAGCGAACCTCGACACGATCATCACCAAACTAAAGGAACGCAACATCGCCGTGCTGCTGACCGGCATGCTCGCCCCCACCAACTGGGGCGCTGATTATGCCCGCGACTTCGACGGCATGTACCGCGATCTCGCCGCCAAGCACGGTCTTCTGCTTTACCCCTTCTTCCTCGAAGGCGTCGCGCTCGATAAATCCTTGAATCTCGACGACGGTCTCCACCCCAACGGCAAGGGGGTCGCTAAAATCGTCCAAGGCATCATGCCCCAAGTAGAAGATCTCCTGCGTCAGGTCGAAACGAAACGCGCCAGCGTGCAATCGAAGTCCTGACACCGTCTCCACGCACCGATAAGGGAGGCGACCCATGCCGCGGCTCTTCAGCGGTCTCGAACTGCCCGACGACATCAAGGACCAGCTCTCGGATTTGGAGGTCCCCCTCCCCGGCGCATCCTGGATCGAGGAGGACAACCTCCACATCACGCTCCGCTTCGCCGGCGACATCGACAACCGCCTTGCCCATGAATTCGCCGAAGAACTCGCCCGCATCGATATCGACGTCTTTGATCTCGCCCTCGAAGGCGTCCACGTCATCGGCGGCAATGATCCTAAAATCCTCTACGCCGGCCTCAGCGCCTCATCCCAACTTGAAGCCCTCGCCCGGGCCCATGAACGCGCGGCGCGCTCCGCCGGCCTCGCCCCCGAGACCCGCCCCTTCAAGCCGCACATCACGCTCGCCCGCCTGCGCAACGTCTCCATCCCCGACCTGACACGCTTTCTCCAGGCCCATGCGCTCCTGCGCTCGCGCCGTTTTGTCATCGAAGAATTCGTGCTGTTTTCATCGAAGCCGAAGACCGGTGGCGGCCCCTACGCCGTCGAGGAGACCTTCCCTCTGCGCGGCGCCCGTCCCGTCTTCGCTGATCTCGACGACTAATCGCAATCGCGCCCTACCGTTTGGGACCGTCACCCGGCCACGTCATGGCCGGCGCCGATCCACCGAACAGCGAGACCGTCTGCACGGGCTTCGCGGCCTTGCGCACCGCACTCCGGCCCCGAACCTTGCGCGGGCTCTTTGCGGTCTTCACAGCGGGCTCTCCGGCAATTTCAGCAAATGCCGCTTCCAGCTGTGCAACGTCGGTTTTGGGAGCCGCCGCGCCGCGGTCGCCGTCCGTCGAATTGGGCGCCTCGGCGTTTTCAATCTCCGCCTCCACCGCCGCATCCGGCAGCACATGCAAATGAATGTACCCCGTGACGCTCACATCCGGGTTCGTATCCACCTCAGCCGCGACCAACGCCTCCCCGCCGTCGACCGCAACGACATCGTTCGCTTCCACGGCCACCACTGACACCGCAACCGCCTCGCCGAATGTCGCCTCTTCCGATTCATCCATCATTACAGCTTCGCGCGTGGCAGCGATAATCTGGGCAATCTTATCCTTACGCAGCGCCTCAGCCTTCTCGCGCTCCCGCGCCATGGCGATCTGCAACTTCTTCGCATCGTCCGCGACTTTGTATTCCCGATGCCTGTACTGCTCCGCCACCGACCACGGCGCCGGCTTACACCCGCAGCCGTTGATCAGCGTCTTCCGATAGAGAAACGCCATTTTCAGCGCCGTGTACGGCGTCCCGTCCAGTCCCACCATCGACTTGGGATCGTCGCTGTTCTTGTGCTGATAATAGAGCTTGGCTTCGCCCACACACGACGCGTCGCACCGCTTCGCATCCGTCTCGAACCGATCGCTCGAAACCGACCGGCTCACCGGCCAATAAAATCCATCGCAGGTCCGCACACACACCGTCTTATAGCTGCCGCCATAGCTCGGATCGCGCCGGTATCCGTCGCCATCGACCGGCGCACTCTGAAACCGCTCCGCCTTCCAGTCCGAAAACGACTGCGGCTTCAATCCCATCCGAACGCCCGGCCGCGGCGCTGCCCGCTCGATCTTCGGCTTAGCTGCCTGCCCCATCCCGAACAACGACTCGAAAAACCCCTGCGCCTTCGCCGGCGGACAAAGGAAACTGCCGGCCAGGAAGCTCATCGCCACCCGCCACCACAGCGTGTTCATCGAATGCCAGATGATGTCCACGGATCGACCCTTCCCCCGCATGCACTGCTGCCGGGATCATCCGCTCCGATAGGAAATTTTAGCTGAACGAAATACAGAAAAAGCGATATATTCCAATGCGTTACAGTGAAGAGGCCGTCAACGCCCGTCCCAATCCGGAACGATCCCTAGTCCGAGACTCGCACGACGACCTTCCCCGTCGCCTCCCGCCGCTCCAGCACGCCGATGGCCTCCACGATCCGCTCCAGCGGAAAGCTCCCATGCACGCGCGGGGTCAGCCGCCCATCCGCCACGGCGCGCAGCACGAACTCCATATTCTCCCGGTGCCCCGCCGGATCGCGCGTCACGCTCTCTCCCCAGAACACCCCGATCGCCGACACGCCCTTCACCAGCAGCAGATTAAGCGGCAGCTTCGGGATTTCCCCCGACGCAAACCCGACCACAAGAAACCGCCCGTTCCACTTGAGCGCCCTCAGCGCCGGCTCGGCCACATCGCCACCGACGCATTCATAAACGACATCGACCCCCGCCCCGCCGGTCCGCTCGCGCAGCGCCGTCTTCACGTCCTCGGAACTCGAATTGACCACCGCATCCGCGCCATGCGCCCGGCAGATCGCGAGTTTGTCGTCCGACGACGCCACTGCAATCACCCGCGCGCCCAGCACCTTCGCGATCTCGATCGCAGCCAACCCCGCACCGCCAGCCGCCCCCGTCACCGCAACCCAGCCGTTCGGCTGCACATTGGCGCGATCTTTGAGCCCATGGATCGCCGTCCCGTACGTGATCGGCACCCCCGCCGCGACCTCGTCCGAAACGCCTGCAGGAATAGCAAACGCCGCATCCGCCGCCACGATCACCTCGTCCCGCGCCCCGCCATAGCCGATGTAAGCCGCCACGCGATCGCCGGGCTGAAACCGAGTCACCCCATCGCCCACGCGCGCCACAACGCCCGCGATCTCACCACCCGGCGAGAACGGTAGCTCCGGCTTCGTCTGATATTTCCCGCGCGTGATCAGCGTATCGAAGTGGTTAAGCGCCACAACGCGCACGGCGACCGCGATCTCACCGGGTCCAGGCTCCACCGCCGGAATATCCGCGATCTCGAGCGCGTCCGGTCCATCGAGCCGCTTGCACAGAACCGCCCGCATTTAAATTCTCCCGCAAACCAAAGAACGACCGCCGAGCGGCTTCCGCTCGGCGAGGCCGCAAGGCGGCCCGGCGCAAGCGCCGTAAACAAATTAAACAAGTGAGGTGGAACGTTTCGCCGCCGGGCGCAAGGGCTCAGCCCGGGCTACGGCTCTAAAGGAAACCGACCGACCGGAAAAAGCGACGATGCCCCAAGACCAATCGCCCCCCTCGACGTATTCGCCCCCGCCGCCGTCCTGGCCGCCCCGGGCGCGCGGCTATTTCGCCATCGGCGCCGAACGCATGTCGAAGTCGCTCAACCTCGGCAACCTCATGCGTTCGGCCCACGCCTTCGGCGCCAGCTTCACCTTCACCATCGGCGCCCGGTATTCCGCGCACGAGGCCTATGCCGATACGTCGCGCAGCCAGATCCACATGCCACATTACAACTGGCACGGCCTCGACGAAATGGTCTTCCCCAAGGGCGTTAAACTGGTCGGCATCGAACTCGTCGACGGCGCCATCGATCTGCCGAGCTTCCGCCACCCCCAACAGGCCGCCTACGTCCTCGGCCCCGAACGCGGCTCGCTCTCCGACGCGCTGCTTGAGCGCTGCGACTTCGTCGTCAAGATCCCGACATCGTTTTGCGTGAACGTCGCCATGGCGGGCGCAATTGTCATGTACGACCGCGTCAAGTCGCTCGCCCGCTTCGCCGACCGTCCCATCCACGAAGGCGGCCCCGCAGCACCCCTGGCCCCCGTCAGCCACGCCCCGCTGGGGAAAAGCCGCAAAGTCTGACGAACTCGTTTCTGCCACACGCAGCGATAGAGTTAGAGTGAACTAAACCATTTCGTTCCGCGTCGTGTTCCGGCGCGAGCGAGCGCACTAAAAACCCCCTCTCCCCATCGCCTCCGATGGGGAGAGGGTTGGGGTGAGGGGCAGCTGCTTGTTCCATGCGGATGCTGCCCCTCACCCTAGCCCTCTCCCCGTGAAGAACGGGGAGAGGGGAAAGTCCGACGCTACTTTTGGAATCGAGATCATGCGCCGAACCAACCTCCGCTCCTTCACCACCTTCGCGCTGGCAGCCCTGGCCCCGCTCGCGGCTAACGCGCAGGCGACCACCGTCGAAGGCACCTTCGGGGCGTGGAGCCTCTATGAAAACGAAGACGCCGGATCGAAGCTCTGCTTCGTCGCCGCCACCCCGTCGGAGAAAAAAGCGGCGACCGCCAATCGTGGGCCCTCGCTGCTCTACGTCTCCGCCTGGCCCAAGGACGGCATCCGCTCCGAAGTCAGCGTCAAACTCGGCTATCCCGTGAAAACCGATACGACGGTCACCGTCACCATCGGCACTGATACCTTCAGCCTGTTCCCCAAAGACGAGCGCGCCTTCGTCGCCGACGCGACCCAGGAACTCAAACTCGTCGAAGCGCTGAAAAAAGGCTCCAAAGCCGACGTCACCGCCACATCCGCCCGCGGCACCGAAACCACCGACACCTACACCCTCAGCGGCCTAACCCAAGCGCTCACGGAATTGGGCAAGCAGTGTAAGTGAGGGAAACTGTATGACAGTTTGTATCGCAGCGATTTGCAATGCCCACGATGAGACAGGTCCAATCATCGTCACAGCCGCCGACCGAATGATCACCATTGGTGAGATTGAATATGAACCACAGCAAACCAAAGCGATAATTTTAGCGTCGCAAACTGTTGCCCTATTGGCGGGTGATATGACGTTTCACGCAGCAGTAGTGCCTCGAGTTGAAGAGCGCATTCGAGAGGATTTGCAGGAGCATCCTGACAACATTAATGTTGCCCGTATCTCAGAAATATATGCTGAAGAATTTGCATATCGTCGGCGACGTATGGCCGAGCAACATATCTTAGTACCACGTGGGTTGGATTTTGACCGTTTCAATTCTCGCCAAAACACCATGGCGCATTATCAAGTAAGTAATATTGATAATGAGCTTCTCGCTTACAGGACCGATGCAATAGCAATTATTGCAGGATTGGACCCTACCGGCGGCCATATTTTCGTCGTAGAGAATCCTGGAATAAGCCATTCCTACGACGTTCCCTCATTTGCCTGCATTGGATCTGGTGAGTATCTTGCCCGCACTCAATTCATGGTCAAAAGATATAGCCGCAGCTGGTCCTTTCCAGATGCCGTATGGATAACTTTTGACGCAAAGGCACGGGCGCAGTCAGCCGGTGGTGTCGGCAGAGAAACTGATATGTACATTATCATGCCGGGCGGCAAAATTAATCCGGCGTCAGATAGTGAAAAGGAAATGCTAAACAAGCTGTTTCGGGAAACTCGCGAACAGGAAGACATTCTTACCAGGACGAACGGACAAAAGATTTCAGAATACATTATGGCGACATTATCTAGGTCTGCAGAACAGAACCAAGAACCCAGCTCTCAAACAGAGCCACCTTCAGAAAACGACATCCAATCTCAACTGGTAATACAGGAGGCTCAGACTGCAAAGACTCGGAGCAAAAAGAAAAGATAGCCAGCCAGACTTTGGTCAGGTCAATTCCGCCCCCCTACCCCCGCCTCAAATGCACATAAAGCGCGCCCGAGCCTCCATGCTCCACCGCCGCTTCCGTGAAGCTCACGATCAGCCCGCGCACGTCCGGCTCCGAAAGCCACATCGGCACGTTGCGCTTCAAGACCCCGCGCGGCACCTCCCCGAACGGACGCTCATGATCGTCGTCCCGCGCGCGTGACGGCAAGCCCTTGCCCGTAATCACGAGCACCCACCGCCGCCCCATTGCCGCCGAGCCGTGAATGAACCGGATCAGCGCCTCATGCGCCTCCGCCTGCCGCATCCCGTGCAGATCGATCCGCGCGTCGATCTCGATTTTCCCGCGCTTCAGCTTCTTCATGTTGCGCCGGTCGAACGCATTGAGCTCCGGCGTGGCCTTCTTCGCGGCGGGCTTCGGCGCAGCTGCCGGCGCGTGATCCTTCTTTCCGTGATGTCCCGCCTTCGTCTTCGGCGCGAACAATTGGGCGAAATCCTCCTCGCCCTCATAGGCGTCGAGCACATACCCCTTCGGATTCTTCAACGGCGACAGCGATTGCGCGGTGTGCTCCCACACCTCGTGATCCTCGTCCGTCAGAAGCGTCTTGTTCCCGCCCCCGCGGCCCGGCTTCTTGCTCACGGCACATCATCCGGAACCAAAACAAAGAAATTCCCCAGATGCTTCGTGCAGCCAGCCTTGGCGCCGGCGGCGTCCCCGGTGCCGAAATAAATATCGCCCCGCTCCGGCCCGCGAATGGCCGAGCCCACATCCTGCGCCACCATCAGCCGGAAAAATCCATCATCGCGCCCCGCATGCGTCAGCGCCGGCGACACCACATAAACCGGCGTCCCCAACGCGTGATAGCGGGTGTCCACCGCCAGGCTGCGATGATCCGACAGCGGGATCTCCATCGCGCCCAGCGCCGATCCCGCCGCCTCCCCGGTCAACTCGCGAAAGAACACATAAGAGCGGTTCTGCCGCATCGCCGCGATCCCGCGCGCACCATCCGCCTTCAGCCAATCCTTCAGCGCATCGAGCGACATCTGCTCCGCCGGAAACAACCCCGCATCGATCAAATATCGCCCAACCGACGTGTAGGGGTGCCCGTTCTTGCCGTCATAAGTGATCCGCGCCGTCGTCGCGTCGGCGAACGCAATCATCCCCGATCCCTGCACATGCAGGAAAAACGCGTCCACCGGATCCTCGAGCCACACGAACTCGAGCCCCTGGCCCGCCAGCGCGCCCTCTTCGATCTCTTCGCGCGTCGCATAAGGCTCCGTGCCGGTCGCGGTTTTGCGCAAATGGGTGAACGCCTCGGCATTCGCCCCGCGCTCACTCTCCGAAACGACATTCACAAGATCCGCTGGCCGCCGCAGCACCGGCACGGTGAACCGCTCCGTCCGCGTCCGCGAGCCAGGAATCACCGGCTCATAATATCCGGTTAGCAGACCGTGCGGCTCGCTGTGCACCACCCTGTGCGGCGTGAAATGCGCTTCAAAAAACGCCCGCGCATCATCGGCTGATTCAATACGCGCGCATCCGTCGACCGCGATCCGCGCCACCCGCAAGAGCGCCTCCGGGCTCTCCGGCTTCGCCCCCTCGCGCGCCCGCTCCAACAAGCGCCGCGCAGAAACAAGAAACGCGGCGAACGCCGCCGCGTGATCGTCGTCCGCCCAATGCGGCAGATCCGCAAACGTCATTCGTGCGCGTGAGACATCCGTGCTCGCCATGGCCCCACGCGCCTCGCCCTCGGCTTTAGTGCGCGTCTTGGGTGGCGATGAGGCGCCAATTCGGATTGGACCGCGCCCGCGCCGTCGAAATATCGCGGCTGAAGGTCCAGATGTCCGTCACATCCGCGATCTTCGTCGGATCGCCGGCCACAATCGTGCCTGCCTTATCGCGCGTCGCCGTGATCAACTGGCTCACGAACCGCATCGTGATGTTGGCCACGCCGTTCTTCAGTTCCGCTTCCAGAATGTCGGCCTTGTTGATGCCGACGAAGTTCTGCTCGATGCGCTCGCCCCGCGCTTCCCGCTCGCTGATCGCCGCCGTGAAGCCTTCCAACACGTCCTTCGAGAGCAGGTCGCGCAACGCCTTTTTGTTGCCCTCGCCAAACGACGTCACGATAATTTCATAAGCCTGCTTGGCTCCGTTGACGAATTCACCCGGATCGAATTCCGGATCCAGCTTGCGGATGGCGAACAGGCCGTCCGCCACCGTCTCGTCGCCCTTGGCGAACTCGCGAACGCGCTTGTCCTCCTCCTCCGTATCGACAGGCGCCCCGAGGACCGCCGGCTCCTCGCGGTCCCGCCGCGGCAGGCTCACGACCTTGTCCGACCCCGCGCCGGCAGTTGCGGGGTTGCGTACGTCCTCCCGCGCCTTGCGTTCGATCCGCGCGTCATCCTCGTCACTGCGCTGACCAAGCACGCTTCTCAGCTTCAGAACCGCAATCACGGCGACGATCATCGCCAAGAGGGTAAAGAGGTCGATCTGGCCTTCCATCGGCATCTTTCCGGATAAGAGTTCGGGCAGGGGCCCATTTTGCAGGGACCCAAATGAGCGGGACCCTTGTCATGTAGGTGGTGGGCCCGGGAAATCACAGCTCATTATGGCTGCCCCGGGCAATTGGACCTGTTCGAAGGCCCGTTTCGGTTTGCGGTTGGTGTTGGGTTTGACCTTAGGGCACAATGGCATAGATGCCAACCGTGTCGCGACCGCCAACCCCCCGGTTATGGGGTTTGCTGATCGACGCGACCACGCCGGCACGTCGCGGCCCGCAGCCCCCTCAAGACACACGCCAGGACTGATGTATGCGCCTCGCTCTTCTGCTCGTTTTCGTCGCATACCCGCTGCTTGAGCTGGCGCTGTTGATCCGCGCCGGCCAGTCGTGGGGCTTCTGGCCCGTCCTCGGCGCCATCATCGGGACCGGTCTGCTCGGTGCCGCTGTCCTCCGCCACCAGGGCTTCAAGGTCGCCGAAAAACTCTCCGAAGACTTGAACGCCGGCCGCGCGCCCGTCGCCCCGCTGGCCGACGGCGGCCTTGTCTTCGCCGCCGGCGCCTTCCTCATGTCGCCTGGCCTCATCGGCGACGCGCTCGCCCTTCTCCTGCTGCTTCCGCCCGTCCGCGTCCTCGTCCGCCGTGCACTTGCCGCCCGCCTCGACGGCTCTTCGACGTTCGAGGTCCGCCGCGCCAACATGCGCTGGCGCCGCAGACAGCCGCCCAAACAAGATGAGCCACCGGTCATCGAAGGCGAATGGGAACGCTTGGACGACGACAGGGAGAACCGCCCCTGATTGCCCTTCGCCCCGCCGCGTGTTAGCGCTCCCGCGTTCATCGACCCAAATCAGCGCTCACATCAGCGAAAGTCCCATGGCAGACGAGACCAACGGCGGCGCCGCCGCGACCGAAAACCAACCCGCCGGAATGCAGATTCAAGTGCTCGGCCAGCACATCAAGGATCTGTCCTTCGAAAATCCGAACGTGGGCAAAATCCAGATCAAAGAGGGCGAAAGCCCCGCGGTCGCGCTCGAGGTCAATGTCGAAGCGCAGCGCCTCGGTCCCGACGTTTTCGAAAGCGCCATCACCTTCACGGCCACCGCCTCGCACTCGGGCGGCACGATCTACGTGCTCGAACTCAACTACGGCGGCGCGTTTCGCCTGCAGAACGTCCCGCCCCAGGCGATGGAACCGTTCCTGCTCGTCAACTGCCCGACGCTGCTGTTCCCCTTCCTCCGCCGCATCGTCGCCGACATCACCCGCGAAGGCGGCTACCCGCCGCTCTGGCTCGATCCGGTGGACTTTGGCGCGCTCTACATGCGCCGCCAGCAGGAACTAGCGAAAACAGCCGAAAAGCAGTAACGCGATTTACGACGCCTTATCCGTCTCGGCGGGTGGCTGCGGATAAAACCGCCGCCACAGGGCGTTCGCGCCCAGCGTCTCTACAAATGCCCGGTGCGCGGCCTCCATCTCGACGGACAATCGCGATGGCAGCGGCGCGGGCCGCTGCGCCGCCTTGCGTTGTGCCGCCCCCGCCCGCCGCGCCGCGCTCTCTTTCGCCGCCGACTGCGCCAGCCCTAGCGTCGCCTGCCGCTCGCCCAGCAACTCGACATAAACGTCCGCCAGCAAAACCGAATCCATCAGCGCGCCATGCTTCGTGCGCTTGGAATTATCGACGCCGTACCGCTTGCACAGCGCATCGAGGTTGTTCGGCCCCGCCGGATGCTTGCGCCGCGCTAGCGCCAACGTATCGACAACGCGGCTCATCGCGATCGCGGGCTTTTTCAGTCGCGCCAATTCTGCATTCAAAAACCCGATGTCGAACGACGCGTTATGAATGACCAGAACGTCCCCGCCGATGAATTCTAAGAACGCGTCGGCAACCTCGTGAAACCGCGCCTTATCCTTCAAAAACTCCGTCGAAATTCCATGCACCGCCTGCGCCTCCGCCGGCACATCGCGATCAGGATTGATAAAGCAGTGATACTCGCGCCCAGTAGGAATCCGGTTGAACAGCTCGATGCAGCCGATTTCGATCAGCCGGTCGCCCTTCGTCGGATCGAGTCCCGTCGTTTCCGTATCGAGCACGATTTCCCGCAGCATGTCGATAGGCCCCCCGGCCATCAAAAATAGGTCTCATCTTAAGCAGACCAATAGCGTGCATACGCCTGCGCGCGCCGTCCACCCAACATGCCGAGAATAGCATCCAGCTGATGCAGCGAGACCCCCGGCGGCCCGTTCGTATCCACAACGAAATGCGCCCGCCGCCGCTTTTCTTCATCTGGCATCTGCCGCGCGAGCAGTTGATCGAGCTTTTCCGCCGTCATACCGGGCCGCATCAACGCCCGCTCCCTCTGAGCCTCGGCACTGGCGCTCACCACGATCACCGCATCGAGCGCCGCATCGAGGCCCGTCTCATAGAGCAAAGGCACATCCAGAACCGCCACAGCCGCCCCCGCCTCGGCTGCATCGCGCAAAAACGCCACTTCCCGCTGCCGCACCAGCGGATGCACGATCGCCTCGAGCCGCTTGAACCCGGCCGGATCGCGCTGGAGTGCCGCCGATAACAGCGCGCGGTCAACACCCGCGTTGTCCGTCGTCCCCGGAAACGCCGCCTCGATCAACGGCACCGCCTCGGCCCGATAAAGCTCATGCACACACCCATCCGCATCAAACACCGGCACGCCGCGCGACCGCAAATGCGCCGCAGCCGTCGTCTTCCCCATCGCGATCGATCCGGTAAGCCCCACGACCAGCATCACGCCGGCCTCTCGATATCGGCGCGCACCAAATCATAAAGCGCATCCGTCACCTGCGGCCGCACGCCAAACCACCTCTCAAAACCCGGCACCGCCTGATACAGCAGCATGCCAAGCCCATCGACCGTGCGCAGCCCACGCCGACGCGCTGACGCCAGAAACGCCGTTTCCAACGGCACATAAACGATATCGCTCACAACCGTATCGGCATGCACGCCGGCAAAATCGATCCCCGGATCACCGGCGCCCTTCATGCCGAGCGTCGTCGTATTGACGATCACGCCCGTCTCCCGCGCGGCGTCGTTACGCGCATCCCAATCCCACACCTCCACGCGCGACCCAAAATGCCGGGCCAGCTCCTCGCTCCGCGCCCGCGACCGGTTACACACCCGCACTCGCGCAACACCGGCCTGCAAAAATCCATGCACGATCGCCCGCGCCGCCCCGCCCGCACCTAAAATCAAAACCGGTGCATCGCGCGTTGCCCATTGCGGCGCCTTCACTCCCAAATACGTCATGAAGCCATAAGCATCCGTATTCGACGCGATGAGCCGCCCATCCTGCAGCCACAGCGTATTCGCCGCCCCGATCGCCACCGCCGCTGCATCGCGCTCATCCGCCAACGCCAGTGCCGCTTCCTTATGCGGTACCGTCACATTGCACCCGGCAAACCCGCGCTCACCCAACGATGCCAGAAACGCCGGCAACTCTTCCGGCCGCACCGGCTCGCGCGTATAGCTGCCGTCGATGCCCAGCGTCCGCAACCAATAGCCATGAATAATCGGCGAGCGCGAATGTTCGATCGGCCAGCCAATAACGCACGCGCGCGTCATGCCGCCACCTCATCCATCCGCCGCAACTGGCCCAAGAGCGGCAGCAACGGCATCCCCATAATCGTGAAGTGATCGCCCGCAACGCGCTCGAACAACTGCACACCAGCACCTTCGATCTGATACGCACCGACACAGCCAAAAATGCCCGAGCCTGCAGCATCCAGATAACGCTCGATATCCGCGTCCGAGAGGTCGCGCATCGTCAGCGCAGCACTCTCCACCGTCCGCCACCTCAGATCATCGCCCACCGCGACAGCCACCGCCGCATGCAACCAATGCGTCCGCCCGCTCAGCGTCCGCAACGTCTCCCGCGCACCCTCACGCGATCCCGGCTTCGACAGAATGTCATCACCCGTGCTCAGGATTTGATCCGATCCAATCACTATCGCACCCGGGTGCGCGGCCGCCACCGACAGCGCCTTCGTCTCCGCCAGCACCACCGCGATCTGCGGATGCGGCGCGGACGCAATCATCACATCGCGTACGCTGTCTTCATCGATATCCGCCGGCACCACGTCGAACGCCAGCCCGGCATTCAACAGCATCTGCCGCCGCGCTGCCGATCCAGATGCCAAAATGAGCAGCCGCCCGCTCATGGCAAACTCTCGGCCGCGCGCGAATCAGACCGCCGGTCGTTCATCATTTGAATCACCGTCGCCGCCGTCTCTTCGACGGACTTGCGGGTCACATCGATCACCGGCCAACCATGGTCCGCGCAAATCCGCCGCGAATACGCGATTTCTTCCGTGATCTGCGTGCGATCGGCATAGGCGTTGATATCGCGGTCCGACATCAACAGCGCCCGGTTGCGCCGAACTTCCGTGATGCGATCGACACTCGCCACCAAACACACGACGAATGCCGAATGCGGCTCGGTCAGTGCCGGCGGCAAGGGAATCTCCGGCACCAGCGGCAAGTTCGTCGTCTTATATCCGCGCTGTGCCAGATAGATGCTCGTCGGCGTTTTCGACGTGCGCGAAATTCCCAGTAGAATGATATCGGCCTTGTTGAGGTCTTCAGGCAGCCGCCCGTCGTCGTGCTGCATCGTAAAATTCAGCGCATCGATTCGCTTGAAGTAGCTGGCATCCAGCACATGCTGTCCGGCCACCGTCGGCGTCTGCGGCGCACCCAAATACGATTCGAACACCTGCATGATCGGTTGCAACACCGCGTGCGCCGGCACGTTCAAATCACGGCACCGGTCTTCCAGCGTCGCAACAAGCTCGCGGTTGACGATCGTATAGAGCACGATCCCCGGCGCCTGCTCGATCTCCTGCAGCACGCGCTTCAACTGCCGCGGCGTTCGCACCAACGGATGCATATGCTCGATCGGCTTCAACGTCGCGTATTGAGCCGCAGCCGCCTTCGCAATCGCTGTCAGCGTATCGCCCGTGGAATCGGACACGAGATGCATATGATAGTAACTGGGCGGGCTGTTCGGCATCTGTGGACAAAAGACCGGGTTATCAACGGCGTGGGGCGACCGGTCGGCCCTCTCCCCAGCCGTGTGTGGACTTGCCCTGCCAGATACCCACATTCGGCCCCGCCGGGATAGTCCTGACCCATTTTCCTCCCTGCCCGTGGAGAAGCATTTTCCTCCGCGCCGGTCAGCCACCTTTCCCCAGGCTGTCCCCGAAGGTTGCCGGCGCATCGCATACCGCAACACACTGACTTCCAAAGCCGCATCCGACCCTGGTAGACTGTCATCGTCTTCTGCCACTACATGGTGTCAGTCACGACGTGCACATCGAAGACCTGTTGGAGAACCTGGGGATGACTATTCAATTCCCGCAATCCCTCGGTCTAAGAGTCAAAGAAGAAACCTAGAAAGACTCTCTCTAAGAATTTAAGGGACCGGAATGTCGAGTGCGGGGGCCAAGGGCCAAAACGATCGCAAACTGCTCAAGGTGCTTTCCGGTGAGGTGCTTCCTACCCCACCGATCTGGCTCATGCGCCAAGCTGGCCGCTACCTCGCCGAATACCGCGCCACGCGGACCGAGGCCGGCGGTTTCCTAAAGCTGTGCTACACACCGGCTCTGGCTGCCGAAGTGACCCTGCAGCCGATCCGCCGCTATGGCTTCGATGCTGCCATCCTGTTTTCCGACATCCTCGTCGTACCCGACGCGCTCGGCCAATCGGTGGCCTTCCTCGAAGGCGAAGGTCCCAAGCTCGAGCCGATCACATCGACCGTCGAATTGACCCGCCTCGATCGCGGCAAGACAGGCGAAAAATTTGGCCTCATCTGCGAAACCGTTTCACGTCTGCGCCAGGATCTGCCGAAAGAAACCACACTCATCGGCTTCTGCGGCGCCCCCTGGACGGTCGCCACCTATGTCGTCGGCGGTGAAGGCTCCTCCGACCAAGCCGCCGCCCGCCGCTTCGCCTATCGTGATCCGAAGGGTTTCCAGCAGTTGATCGACATTCTCGTCGACACCTCGGTCGATTATCTCGACCAGCAAATCAAAGCCGGCGCCGATACCGTGATGGTCTTTGACAGCTGGGCCGGCACGCTACCTGATCGCGAATTCGCAGCCTGGGTCACGGCCCCAACCGCCCGCCTCGTCCGCGATCTGAAAAAGCGCCGCCCGAACGTTCCCGTCATCGGTTTCCCGCGCGGCGCCGGCTCGAATGCGCTTGGATTCGTCAAGGAAACCGGCGTTCGCGGCGTCGGCTGCGATACGGCAATGCCGCTGAAGGATATGCGCACCCTTGCCAAGGATGCGGGAATCGCTGTCCAAGGAAACATCGATCCTCTGCTTCTCGTCGCCGGCGGGGATGCCCTCGATCGCCGCATTGATGAGACATTGGAAGCCATGCACGGCCTGCCTCATATCTTCAATCTTGGCCACGGCATCGTGCCCGATACGCCGCCTGAAAACGTCGCCCGCCTTGTCGATCGCGTCCGCGCCTTCAACAAGGTCTCTGCATGACCACGGCGGTCGAGGAGAAGTCCGCCGCCGGTCGCGCGGGCACCGCGCTTGCCGTCACGGTCGCGGTCACCGCGCTCACGATCTGGCTCTTCGGCGACGACGCTTATCTATGGATCAAGTCGGTCCACGTCATCGCGATCATCTCGTGGATGGCGGGCCTCCTCTACCTGCCGCGCCTGTTCATCTACCACTGCGACGCGCCGAAGGGCTCCGTGCAGTCCGAGACCTTCAAGGTGATGGAGCGCCGCCTCCTCAACATCATCATGACCCCGGCGATGGTCATTTCCTGGGTCCTCGGCCTCTGGCTCGCCTACCAAGCCGGCTTCTTTTCCAGCGGCTGGCTGCTCGTAAAGCTGGCTCTCGTTATCGCCCTATCTGGCGTGCACGGATATTTCTCCGCCTCCGTCCGCCGCTTCGGTCAGGACGCTAACGAGAAGCCCCCGCGCCATTGGAGGATCGTCAACGAAGTCCCCACGCTATTGATGGTAGCTATCGTTATCCTGGTGATCGTGAAGCCTTTCTGACGGCGATCTCGTGGCTCAAGAGGAAACGCTTTTAATTCGGCGACGATTCTGCTAACGATCTCTTGTCTCAACAAAGACTTCGCGGTCTCTCCGGCCGCGAAAAGGTCCAGGTCGGCCCCAGTCAGCGGCTCGCACCGGCCAATCAAGCTCAGCACAAGACTGCGCTTTTTCTCCCCACCCAGACCCCGGCGCGCGGCCCAAAACCCCCTCCATCGCCGCAGCCCATGCGGAGCCATTTATGAGTGAAGTAAAGCTCGAAGACCTCAAGCGCAAAACCCCGACGGAGCTGTTGAGCTTCGCCGAAGAGGCCGGCGTGGAAAACGCGAGCACCCTGCGTAAACAGGAATTGATGTTTGCGACGCTGAAGCAGCTCGCCGCCAAAGACATCGAAATCGCCGGCATCGGCGTCGTCGAAGTCCTCCAGGACGGTTTCGGCTTCCTGCGCTCCCCCGATGCGAACTATCTCCCGGGCCCCGACGACATCTACATCTCGCCCAGCCAGATCCGCCGCTTTGCGCTCCGCACAGGCGACACCGTTGAAGGCCAGATCCGCAGCCCCAAGGAAGGCGAACGCTACTTCGCCCTCGTCAAGGTCAACAAGATCAACTTCGAAGACCCCGAAGCTACCAAGCACAAGATCCACTTCGACAACCTGACGCCGCTCTACCCGACGAAGTGGCTCAAGATGGAAATCGAAGATCCCACCATCAAGGACTTCTCCGCCCGCGTCATCGACATCGTCGCCCCGCTTGGCAAAGGCCAGCGCGGCCTCATCGTCGCCCCGCCGCGCACCGGTAAAACGGTCCTCCTCCAGAACATCGCGCACGCGATCTCCACCAATCATCCCGAGTGCTATCTGATGGTGCTGCTCATCGACGAGCGCCCGGAAGAAGTCACCGACATGCAGCGCACTGTGAAGGGCGAGGTCATTGCTTCCACCTTCGACGAGCCGCCTTCGCGCCACGTGCAGGTCTCCGAAATGGTGATCGAAAAGGCCAAACGCCTCGTCGAACACAAGCGCGACGTGGTCATCCTCTTGGACTCAATCACGCGCCTCGGCCGCGCTTACAACACCGTCGTTCCGTCTTCTGGCAAGGTCCTGACAGGCGGCGTTGATTCCAATGCACTCCAGCGGCCCAAGCGCTTCTTCGGCGCCGCGCGTAATATCGAAGAAGGCGGCTCGCTCACCATCATCGCTACCGCGCTCGTCGAAACGGGCTCGCGCATGGACGAAGTCATCTTCGAAGAATTCAAAGGCACCGGTAACTCGGAAGTCATCCTCGACCGCAAGGTCTCCGACAAGCGCGTCTTCCCGGCGATCGACGTTGCCCGCTCCGGCACCCGCAAGGAAGACCTGCTCATTCCGAAGGATCAGCTCAAGAAGGTCTATGTGCTCCGCCGCATCCTCAACCCGATGGGCACGATGGACTCGATCGAGTTCCTCATCGACAAACTCAAGTCGACCAAGACCAACAGCGAGTTCTTCCAGCAGATGAACACCTGACGCGCTCACTCCGCGCCGCTGCGAAAATCAAAAGGGCCGCTGAAACCAGCGGCCCTTTTTTTTGATCTCCAAGCGACATCCAACTTATCGCGGCGCGCCCTGACGCGAGGCCTCGCTGTGGCTCGCGATGGCGGCCTTGTCGTTCACGTCCGCCAGTTCGAGCGAATCGTCCTGCACGCTGATCTCCTCGCCCGTCATCGCGTAGCGCGGCCCCAGCACCTCCACGATCGACGGCATGCCCGGCGCGCCCTGGCCCAACACCCCATGCACGACCATGCCCTTCTCACGATACTCCGGATCGTTGAGCAGCACCTCGTGCAGATCCTTCAGCTTGTAGTGCGGCACCGAGCAATAAATGTGATGCGGCAGGTGGTAGTCCATGCCCCACGGGAACACGAGCCATCGCACCACCGGGTTCACGAAGAAGATCCGGGAATTCGTCAGCCGCCCGCGATCCGCATTGCCATGTTGCACCCACTCGCGCGCGATCATGAACAGCGGGAATGTCGTGAACAGCGGCAGGATCCAAAGGAGTCCATACCATCCCCAAGCCGGCGCGCCCGTCAGATAACACGTCAGCGACAGCGCTCCGTAAAGCAGCGCCAGGAAGCCCATCCGCCCGATCGCCGTCGCCCGATGCGACACGATCGGATTGATCCGGCTCTGCGCGAAGTCCTCGTCCGGGATCAGCGCATAGTATCCCAGCACTGCCGCGGAAATGGCCATGTGCGCAATCAGAAGCGCCAACCAATCTCCATGCAGGATGAGCGCAATCGCCACCGCCGGCATGAACACGGCAAACAGCGCGCCGACGCGCACCGTCCACGGCGACCCCATCCGCGCCTTATCGGCATACGGGTTATCGTCCGATCCAATCGCGCTGTAGCGCGCCCGCGCCATGACGTACCGCACGAGCCGCACCGGATTGAGCTGCCGGATGACACCCATCAGCAGCTCATACTGCGTCAGCGGAAAATCGAGCCAATGCCCGGACATCTCGGCTTGCGCGAAATTCGGATCGCGCACGGGATCGTTGACGAATTGATGATGCGCCAGATGATGCAACCGGAACGCATACGTCGACGTGTAGATCGGGAACGCCGCCAACCAGTCGGAGATGATCTCGTTCTTCTTCCGGTCCGCAAAGAGGATGTAATGCGTGCCCTCGTGGATCGCCCCGCCAAGCTGATGCTGAAACCCGCCGATGATGATCACCGCCAGCACGGTCGCCGGCACGGTCAGCCAGCCGCCCAATCCCGATGTCTCGGCGTACGAGAACGACCACAGCGTCGCGGCCACCGTCGCGATAAAGATCGCGTAGTTCACCGCGAGGTAGCGATGGTTCGTGTGGTTGTCCCGCTCCTTGAGCCGCTGCAATTCCCGCGCAACGGACTTATCGAGGGCCCATGATTTGGGTTCAGGCTGAGACGCCGCCAGCGGTGCACTCTGCATGATCGGTCTCCTGCGCGACTGTCGTTCAGTAAGCCTGTTATCCACAGGCCGTCGCTTCACTCTTGTTGAATAAGTTCAATGCCGTACTCAATATTTGTCAACAAGCCGTAAGAGCATGGTTAAGAGAGCGTCGAGGACCAGTCTGGCCGTCGCGCACCCCGCTCAAATTACGACGCTGAACCGCGCCCGATTGTTCCCCGCAATACATCGCGAGCGTCGCCCCGGTCCGCACCCCGTGATATGCACGGGCCGAACCCGCAGGTGCCGATGCCGCCCCCAACCGAGACCTCGACGATCTACGCCCTCTCGACCGCGCCGGGCCGCGCGGGCGTCGCCGTCATTCGCGTCTCCGGCCCCCGCGCCAGCCAGGTCCTCGCCCTGATGACCCGGCCCCGCCCCAAGCCCCGCATCGCCTCCGCCCGCACCTTCATCCATCCCATCGACAGCCGCCCCCTCGATCGCGGCCTCGTCCTCTGGTTCCCCGGCCCAAAGAGCTTCACCGGCCAAGACGTCGTCGAACTGATGCTCCACGGCGGCCGCGCGGTCGTCGCAAGCCTGCTTGAGGCCCTTAGCGCCATCCACGGCTTCCGCCTCGCCGAACCCGGAGAATTCGCCCGCCGCGCTTTCGACAACGGCAAGATCGACCTCGCCGAAGCCGAAGGCCTCGCCGACCTCATCGACGCCGAAACCGAAGCCCAACGCCGCCAGGCCCTGCGCCAGGCGACTGGCGCCCTCTCCGCCCTCATCGAAAGCTGGCGCGCCACCCTCCTCGACGCCCTCGCGCTGACCGAAGCCGCCATCGACTTCTCCGACGAAGCCGACGTCAGCGACCAAAGCATCGCCCAAGCCCGCGCCAGCGTCGAAAGCCTCGAAGCCGCCATCCGCCACCACCTGGACGATTCCAACCGCGGCGAGATCCTCCGCGACGGCTTCCGCGTCACGCTCGCCGGCCCGCCCAACGTCGGAAAATCCAGCCTCCTGAACGCGCTCGCCCGCCGCCCCGCCGCCATCGTCTCCGAGGAAGCCGGCACCACCCGCGACGTGATCGACGTCCGCCTCGACCTCGGCGGCTACCCGGTCCTGCTCTCCGACACCGCCGGCATCCGCCAGACCGAACTCCGCGTCGAACAGGAGGGCATCCGCCGCACGCTCGAGGCCGCCCGCGCAGCCGACTTGATCCTCTGGCTGGTCGACCCCGGCGCCCCCGAAATCCAGCTCCCGGCCGACCTCGTGCCCGTCAGCGACCGCGTGCTCCTCGTCCGCAACAAGGCCGACCTGATCAAAACCGGCGCCCCGCCCGCACTCCCCGACGACAGCGTGCTCGTCTCAGCCAAGACCGGCCAGGGCCTCGACGACCTCACCGCGCGCCTCGCCGCCATCGCTCAAGATCGCCTCGACGACCGCGGTCTGCCCGCCGCCCTGACGAACGCCCGCCAGCGCGCCCTCGTCGCCGACACCCACCATCATCTGTGCGTCTTCCTGGAGGGCAACCCGCACGAACCCGAGCTGCGCGCCGAAGACCTCCGCCGCGCCGCCCACGCGCTCGGCCGCCTCACTGGCCGCATCGACGTCGAAGACATCCTCGGCCAAATCTTCAGCCGCTTCTGCATCGGCAAATGACTCGGAACGCGCCACACGCTCACGAATGATTCACGTGAAACATGCCCGTGAATCATGTCGGCCCGTCCCGCTTAGACCGTAGCTGCAGACAAGACTAACGACGCGCTGCCTCCGCCTTACAAAATCCATCCGTTGCGATGCCACCGAAACGTCTAGCAACCGAGCGGCGCCGACATGCTTAGACTATCAAATGGAAATGCAGGACGGCTCGTATTTAGATCAGCGTCAGTCAGCGCTATCTGGCGATTTGAAATATGACCGAAGCCCAAACGTGCTCAACGAGAATACGAGTATGCCGACGGTATCATTCACACCAGACCGCCAATGGAGGAATGGGTCAGCGTAGAAGTACGCGTCGTGAATCATGTTGGGCCCGAAGCCGACTACAGAGGGTAGAATGACGGCCCATAGCCACGATCTCGCCAATCCACCGCATATAGTGCCCAACAATAAATTGAGGAGATTGAATACGGCAAACACAACACCTCCAATGTGGTTACGCACGCAGCATCAAGTAGCTATTGTGCCGTATCAAGTAGCGGATTGAGATGAGCAACATAACCAAGGCAATTTGTGAATCCCTGACCGTTGTCGAACTACTTCGGCGAGGATGGCATGTCGTCAATCTCAACGCTGTTAATAATACCCCAAACGCTGACCTCATCGCCATTAAAGCATCAAGTCGAATTACTCTACAGGTCAAGGGCACCGATGGTCGTGCAGGTCAGCCGTTTCCGCATACGGTGTCGTTCGCAAGAAGCTGCGAAAAGTTTCTGACCCAACAGACGCCGTTTTTCAATTCCAAGCAGTCACCGGTCCAGGCAGACTTCTTTGTGGGTGTAACGCAGGCTCCCGGCACCCAATCATTCCTCATCATGCCAATTAGCGCCGCAGAATCGCTGGCGCGAGAGATCGCAAGTTGGTGGTATCAGGTACCAACTGTCGACGGCAGACTGCGCTCCCCTAACTTTGCGGCCCTTGTCGCCATTAGAGAGGAAGGCATCATCGGTGGGCAGTGGCGATGTGCACGTGAAGCGCACTTCAGAAAGGCGGCCCCGTATATCGACAATTGGGGCATCCTCGATGACGTACAGACTTCGGCCATCGGTGGCACCTAGCAGCCCCACGACGCCCCTCCAAAAAACAACTCCTGGGGTTCCTTATGTCCACCCATGATTCACGTGAAACATGCCCGTGAATCCACCGACCCTTCGACCCACCTCACCCCCCCCGATTCCCCCACCCCAGTTTCACGTGAAACCAATTCTTCACGGATTTGGAATCGGTTAGCCCCTGATCGCTACTTTTCCTCTCCGCGTTTTGCGCTAGAAGAACGCCCATGAGCCCTGTCAACACCCTGTCGCCGGCCCAGCACACCCCAGCCCTGAACACCTATGACGTGATCGTCGTGGGCGGCGGCCACGCGGGCGTGGAAGCCGCCGCCGCCGCGGCCCGCATGGGCGCTGCGACCGTGCTCGTCACCCACCGCTTTGCAACCATCGGCGAAATGTCGTGCAACCCGGCCATTGGCGGCCTCGGCAAGGGCCATTTGGTCCGCGAAGTTGATGCCCTCGACGGCCTCATGGGCCGCGTCGCCGACGCCGCCGGTATCCAGTTCCGCCTGCTCAACCGCTCCAAGGGCCCCGCCGTCCAGGGCCCCCGCGCCCAGGCCGACCGCAAGCTCTACCGCCAGGCCATGCAGTCAGCGATCCGCGCCACGCCCGGCCTCACGGTCGTCGAAGGCGCCGTCCACGACCTCATCGTCGAAAACGGGCACGTTATCGGCCTGAAACTCGAAGACGGCCGCGAACTCCGCGCCGCCGCCGTGGTCCTCACCACCGGCACGTTCCTCAACGGCCTGATCCACCTGGGCGAAACCCGCACCCCCGCCGGCCGCCATGGCGAGGCCCCGGCCAAAGGCCTGTCCGAGCGGCTCTATACCTCCGGTTTGGCGATGGGCCGCCTCAAAACCGGCACCCCAGCCCGCCTCGATGGCCGCACGATCGCCTGGGATCGCCTCGCTAGCCAGCCGGGCGACGACCCCCCGGTCCCGTTTTCTTTCCTGACGACGGCCATCACGACGCCCCAGATCGCCTGCGGCGTCACCGAAACCACGCCCGAAACCCACCGCATCATCCGCGAAAATCTCAGCCGCTCCCCCATGTACAGCGGCCAGATCGAGAGCGTCGGCCCCCGCTATTGCCCCTCGATCGAAGACAAGGTGGTCCGTTTTGCCGCCCGGGAAACCCACCAGATCTTCCTCGAACCCGAAGGCCTTGACGACCCGACGGTCTACCCAAACGGCATCTCGACCTCGCTCCCCGCCGAGGTCCAGGAGGCCTTTATCCGAACGATTCCGGGCCTCGAACAGGCAGCGATCCTGCGCCCGGGCTACGCCATCGAATACGACACGATCGATCCCCGCGAGCTGGAATCCACCCTTGAAGTCAAGCGCTTGCCGGGCCTGTTCCTCGCCGGCCAGATCAACGGCACCACGGGCTATGAAGAAGCCGCCGCCCAAGGGATTATCGCCGGCATCAATGCCGCGCTCGCAGCCGGCGGCGGCCACCGCACCTTCGTTCTCTCCCGCTCCGACGCCTATATCGGCGTCATGATCGATGACCTCGTTACCCGCGGCGTCACCGAGCCCTACCGCATGTTCACGTCGCGCGCCGAATTCCGATTAAAACTCCGCGCCGACAACGCCGATCAGCGCCTCACCCCGCTGGGCCGCGCCATTGGCTGCGTCGGCCCTGAGCGCGAAACCGCCTTTTCCGCCCGCATGGCCACCCTTGACGCCGGCCGCGCTGTGCTCGACCGACTGACGCTCACCCCCAACGAAGCCGCCAGCGCCGGCCTTGCGATCAACCACGACGGACGCCGCCGCTCGGCGTTTGAGCTGATGGCCTTCCCCGACATCACATTCGACCGCCTCGCCGCCATCTGGCCGGAACTCGCCGCCATTGGCCCGGCCACCGCCGCCCAGATCGAAACCGACGCCCGCTACGCCGCTTATGTCCGCCGCCAGGAAGAAGACGTTGCCGCCTTGAAGCGTGACGAAGCCATTGCGATTCCAGCCGGATTCGACTTTGCTGCCATTCAGAGCCTGTCCAACGAGGTACGCCAAAAGCTGACCAAGCATCAGCCCCGCACATTGGCCCAGGCCGCCCGCATTGATGGCATGACGCCCGCCGGCCTGACCCTGCTGCTCGCCGCCGTCAAAAAGGCCGGCAAATCCGCGAAAACCGCCACGCCTAATCGGCTTTCCCGTGCATGACCAACTCAGCCACCCCCGTCACCGACGCCGCCAGCTTTCAACGCGCGTTCGGGGTTTCACGTGAAACGGGAGTAAAATTCGAGGCTTACGCCGCTCTGCTCAAACAATGGCAGAAGGCCGTTCAGCTCGTCGCCCCCAGCACGCTCGACGCTGTCTGGTCCCGCCACTTCGCCGATTCGGCTCAATTGTGGGCCCTGACACCCCCCGGAACGCGTACTTGGGCCGATCTCGGCTCCGGCGCCGGCTTTCCCGGCCTGGTCATTGCCCTCATGGCCCGCGATCCCGGCTCGCCCAGCCCCGACCTGCGCGTCACCCTGGTCGAAAGCGATTCCCGCAAGGCCGCCTTCCTCCGCGAGGCCGCCCGGCAGGCCGGGTGCCCTGTGGACATCTTGGGGACACGAATCGAATCATCCTCGACTCGCGATAAGGTTGGGCCAGTAGACGTGGTTTCGGCCCGTGCCTTGGCGCCGTTGACCGACCTTTTCCGCCTCGCCCACCCTTTCTGGCAGCCCCAAACGCTGGGCCTGTTCCTCAAAGGGCGCGATGCGGAAAAAGAGGTTGACGCCGCTCGCGCCGTCTGGGACTCCGAGTTGGAGCTAAAACTCAGCTTGACCGACCCCGACGCGCGCATTGTGTGCGTCCGAAATCTCAATCCGCGGGCTTTAACGCCCGCCGCCTAACGGAGGGAAAGCCCCGTGACTGGCACGAACAACGTAAGCCCGGGTCTCAGGGTCCTCGCCGTCGCCAATCAAAAAGGCGGCGTCGGCAAAACCACGACCGCCATCAACCTCGGCACCGCACTCGCCGCCATCGGCGAGCAGGTCCTCGTCCTCGATCTCGATCCGCAGGGCAACGCCTCCACCGGCCTCGGCGTCCCCCCCGAAGCCCGCACCCGCACGGCGTATGACGTACTCACCGGCGCCGTGTCGCTCACCGACGCCGCCGTGCAGACGGCAGTCCCGGGTTTGTCGATCGTCCCCGCCAACAGCGACCTCGTCGGCATCGAACACGATCTCATCAACGACGCCGGCCGCCCCTATAAACTCCGCGACGCCGTCACCGCCATGATCGGCCGCGCCCGCGCCACGCCGGGCCAGCCGTCCTATAGCTACATCCTGATCGACTGCCCACCGTCACTGAACCTGCTCACCCTCAACGCGCTTGCCGCTGCCAACGCGGTGCTCGTCCCCGTGCAATGTGAGTTCTTCGCACTCGAAGGGATTTCGCAGCTGAAGGATTCCATCGATCAGATCCGCGCCACGCTAAACCCGCGCCTCGAAATCCAGGGCGTCGTGCTCACCATGCACGACGCACGCACCTCGCTGTCGCGCGAAGTCGCCGACAACGTCCGCGCGTTCTTCGGCCCCAAGGTTTACGAGAGCGTGATCCCGCGCAACACGCGCGTCGCCGAAGCGCCCTCGCACGGCAAACCGATCCTTCTCTACGACTACGATTGCGCCGGCAGCCAAGCCTACATCCGCCTCGCCACCGAAATCATCGAGCGCGAGCGCCAGACCAAGGCAGCGTAAGTAATCCCCGCTGGGGCTGTGTATGTTGGAGTGCGTGAAAACAATGGATTGCAGACCTTTGCAAAGGTGAAGACAACGATGAACGTGCCCCTGCAGAAGAGCCGCCTCGGCCGTGGTCTCGCGTCACTGATCGGTGATACGCCCACCATTGCAACGCCGCGCGGCCCCGCCGAGGGCGAGCAGCGCGTCGTCGGCACCGATCTTCTCCGCGGCGGCCGCTTCAACCCGCGCAAGGATTTCCGCGACGAAGAATTGGCCGAATTAGCCGAGTCGATCCGCCAGAAGGGGCTCGTCCAGCCGATCATAGTCCGTTCCGATCCCGACAACGAGCAGCGCTTCGAAATCGTCGCCGGCGAACGCCGCTGGCGCGCGGCACAGCGCGCTGGTCTGCACACGGTCCCCGTCATCGTCCGCATCCTTGACGACAAGGAAGTCCTCGAACTCGCCATCATCGAGAACGTCCAGCGCGCCGACCTCAACGCCATCGAACTATCGCGATCTCATCGAACGCTTCGACTATAGCCAGGAGCAGGTCTCCGAAATCATCGGCAAGAGCCGTAGCCACGTCACCAACACGCTGCGCCTCCTGAAGCTGCCCACGTCGGTGCAGTCCCTCGTGCAGAACGGTTCGCTCACCGCCGGCCACGCCCGTGCCCTCGTCGGCCGCGACGATGCCGAAGCGCTGGCTCAAAAAATTATCGAAGACAGCCTCAACGTCCGCGAAGTCGAATCCCTGGTCCAATCGGGCCCGATTGGCACCGCCGGTGCAACAGGCGCCCGCAAGGCCCGCGATAAAGACGCCGACACGCGCGCCTTCGAAAAGGAACTCACCGACGCCCTCGGCCTCAAGGTCGAGATCAAGCGCAGTTCGGGCGAAAGCGGTGTCATGACCATCAAGTTCGGCAACTTTGACCAGCTCGACTACATCCGGATGCGGCTGACCGGCATGACCGAGTAAGGTCTCGGGCCAAATCGGCCACCTGAGGATTTGCCACGGCGGCCGGAAGTCCTTGACGGGACCCGGTCAGTCGGGCATCGCCCATCTTGAGCCGTTATGCCCATCCAAACCTCGCTCCCCGGATCGAAGCCATGTCCGATGCCATCCTGACCGAATTGGCTGCGACCATCCAGGCCCGCCGCAACGCAACGGCCAACGCCTCCTACACAAAATCCCTCCTCGACGCCGGCCCCGCCCGCTGCGCCAAAAAGTTCGGCGAAGAAGCCGTCGAAGCCGTCATAGCCGCTACTGCCCAGGACGACGCGGCCCTCAAATCCGAAGCTGCCGACGTGTTCTTTCACCTTCTGGTGCTATTGGAGTCGCGCAATATCCCGCTTGCCGACGTTCTGGCCGAACTGAAAGACCGTCAGGGCACATCCGGCCACGCCGAAAAAGCCGCCCGCCAGAAGCCGTAAATCCTCCAACCGGGGACAGTGTTTCACGTGAGTCCAGCTCAAGAGCGTAAGCAAAATAGGCGCAAGCGGCAGAAGGATCTGCGCTTACCGGCCACGCGGGCCAAAAAGCGCCGCGCCGCTTCACCGGCGTCCGCGCAAGTCGGCGAAGATCTGGTTTTTTCTCCCTATCGGATTTTTTCGCGCAGCGATTGGGCCCGCCTTCGCGCCGACACGCCAATGACCCTCCTGCCCGAAGAGCTCGAGCAGCTCTCCGGTATCATCGAGGAGCTCTCAGTCGAGGAAGTAGAGCAGATTTATCTCCCCCTCTCGCGACTCTTGAACCTTTACGTCGCCGCCCTGCAGCGTCTCCACGCCGTCACCACGACATTCCTCGGCCACGGCGACAACCGCGTCCCCTTCATCATCGGCGTCGCCGGCTCGGTGGCCGTCGGCAAGAGCACCACGGCACGCGTGCTGAAGGCGCTCCTCGCCCGCTGGCCGGATCATCCCCGCGTCGATCTCATCACGACCGACGGCTTTCTTCTCCCCAACGCGGAGCTCGAAGCGCGCGGCATCATGAATCGCAAGGGCTTCCCCGAGAGCTTCGATACCGCAGCGCTCCTGCAATTCTTAGCCGACGTGAAATCCGGTAAAGATCAGGTCGAAGCCCCCGTGTATTCGCATTTCCATTACGACATCCTCGAAGATCAGAAAGCCGTCTTCCGCCGCCCCGATATTCTGATCGTCGAAGGACTCAACGTTCTCCAGCCCGGCCGTCTGCCAAAGGATGGCGCTGGCATTCCATTCGTCTCCGATTTCTTCGATTTCTCGATCTATCTCGATGCCGATCCCGATGTGATCGAGGAATGGTATCTTGAACGCTTCATGCGCTTGCGCTCCACCGCCTTCCGCGACCCCGGCGCCTACTTCCACAAATATGCCGGCATGTCGCCCGACGTAGCCAAGGCCCGCGCTCTCGAACTCTGGTCGGATATCAACTTGAAGAATCTCGAAGAGAACATTCTTCCAACACGCCAGCGCGCCCGCCTTATCCTGCGCAAAACGGCCGACCACCGCGTTGAATCTGTCGCGCTGCGCAAACTCTAAAGCATCGTTGCATAAAAAAGAAAAGGCCGCTTGGGGAGCGGCCTTTAAAGTTTCATGGAGTGGGCTTTCAGGCGGGCGTACATCCGCGGGTCGCGATCACCGCGAAGGCTTGTCCTTCTCCGTCAAGCTCGACAGGACGAGATGCGTAAATTCGTTATTTCGGATCAGACACGCATAAGGCGACAATTGAAACGCGTACCACATCGTCTTGTAGTGCAGATGGATCGCCGTCTTTGCCGTAGCAATGCTGGCTGCATAGGCCGCTGCAAAGAGATCGGGCTTCGCCTTCGCTTCCGGCCGTGCCGGGTGCTCGTCGGAAGCCTTTGACGAACCGTCATCCCTCTCCTTCGCCACTGGCGGAGAAGGCCGGGATGAATCTGGATCTGCCGTCCGCACCGGGCGTTGAACGGTGGTGCTGCGCGGCTTGAGCGCAATGACGTTGTTGGCCGGCGGCTGAGCCGGAGCTACATCGCGCGGCGCATATCGCTGCTGATATTTGTCGCGTAGACGGCGCACCGTCGACGGATCGCTAAATCCAAGCGCCTTGATGGCCGTGGTCGGTTTCATGCCGGGATTAGCGGCAATCAATTCGGCGATGGCCGCAAGGGGACCGGCATCATCGAGGCCCGTGCCCTTCGGCCGGCCGCGTGCCGCGGTCTTCTGTGCCATTCGTTTTTAACCCTGCAAAGTGAAATGCGGAAGACACCAAAAGGATGCCGCAATTCGCTTCATTTTCCAGGGAGTTTAATTAGGAATGCGTAAAGAAACGGCCCGAAGAGCCTGTTTCTGTTGCGCAATTACACCTCGGACTTGTATGGCCGCGAGAACGAAACGGGCCGATTCAGCTACAACGCAAAGGTCTTGGTCCAGCAACGCATCTGCAATATCGCGAAAGTGGCCTTAAAACCAATTCGAGGGAATCACGAAAGCAATCCACGCGCGCGCGCCAATTCACCCAAATTCGTCTGCGGCCGCGCCCCCACATGCGAAATGATTTCCGCGGCCGCCAGGCTGCCCAGCCGCCCCGCCGTCGCCAGGTCGCGACTAGCCGTCAGCCCATACAAAAAGCCCGCCGCATAAAGATCGCCCGCACCCGTCGTATCGACGGCTTCGGCCACCGGATCGACCGGTATTTCATGCGCCTTCCCGTCCGCCAGAATGAGCGAGCCTTTAGCACTCCGCGTGAGCACAGCGAGCTTGGTATCCGCAGCAGCCCGACGCGCGGCCTCGTCGAAATTCGCCGTCTGATAAAGCGATGTGATCTCCGCCTCATTCGCAAATAGGATGCCGACACCCGACCGGATGAGCTCCAGAAACTCCGTCCGGTGCCGGTCGACGCAGAACCCATCCGACAACGTCAGCGCAACCGTCCGCCCGGCCGCATTCGCCAGCGACACCGCTTGCCGGAACGCCGCCTTCGCCTGCGGCTGATCGAAGAGATACCCTTCCAGATAAACGACCTCCGCGCCGGTCACGGTCGCCGCATCCACTTCCCCGTGATCGAGATCGGTGCTGATGCCGAGAAACGTGTTCATCGTCCGCTCGCCGTCGGGCGTTACAAGAATGAGCGATCGCGACGTCGGCGCCTTGTCATTGACGGGCGCTGTGTCGAAGGCCACGCCCGCCGCCCCGATGTCGTGCCGGAAAATGCGCCCGAATTCGTCGCCTGCCACTTTGCCGATAAAGGCCGCCTTGCCACCGAACGACGCAATGCCGACCATTGTATTGGCCGCCGAGCCACCGGAAATTTCGATCCCCGGCCCCATCTCGCTGTAAAGCGTTTCGATCGTCTGCGCATCGACGAGCCGCATCGATCCCTTCGCCGCCCCGTGCTTGGCCAGAAACGCGTCATCACAGCGGCCGATAATGTCGACGATGGCATTGCCGATGGCGGCAACGGCGAAACGGGCGGCGGTCATGGAGGCTCCTTGGGAAAAAACTCGGGCGGACTATAGGGTCCGCGCCGTTGGGTGCAACTGGGTCACTTTGGCGATAGCCCGCCGGATTTAGCGGGCTGGCCGCGCCAGTCGCGAAAGGGTTAGCACGAGCCGCTCTACCAGCAGATCCTCCAGCGCCGACGAGACGCGTGCCGCTCGTGCCGCGGTCGCAATCCCCGCCAACGCGGCGTCCAGTGCCTCCGCCCGCCATGTCCGCAATTGCGCCGCCAGCGCATCCTTTTGCTTGAAATGGATCGGCGGCCGCATCTCGCCGATCGTCTGCTCAATCGATTTACCGCCATCGACCGCAGCACGCAGCCTGTGTAGCCGCGTGAAATGCCGCTGAACCGCATTGATGATGCCCTGCGCGCTCTCACCCGCATGCAACGCCCGCTGCAATTCCGTCACCGCCGCCGCGCCGTCTCCCAACGCCGACGCATTGACGATCCGGTCGATCGTCAGTTCCGCCGCGTCGCCCACAACCGCTTCCACGTCGTCTTCCGTGATCTGCCCTTGCCCTTGCGCATAAAGCGCGAGCTTTTCGATCTCGCCGCGCGACATCACGCGATCCGCGCCAAGACGGCTGACGAGCATCTGCCGCGCTCCAGGCGTGATCGTCAGCCGCAGCGGCTGCAGAACGTCGCTGATCACCGCATCGAGGTCGCGCCCGTCGTCGGCATAGCAGGCAACAGCGGCTGCGTTCGGGGCCTTCTCGAAAGCCAGCCGTAACGCATCGTCTTTCTTGAGATTGCCGGCTTCAACGATCAGCACGCCCGCCAGCGCGTGCCCGTCCAGCAGCGGCTTGAGCATGTTGGTGGTGACGCGCCGGCTGGTCTCGACGCGCACGATCTTGCGCCCACCGAACATCGGGATCGTCAGGAGTTCGACCGAAAGCTTGTCCGGATCGGCTTCGATGTCGATCTCATCAAGGCGCACGATTTCGCCCGGTGGCGTATCGTTGGCGGCGATGGCCTTAGCAATCCCCGCCGCGCGCTCGCTGACGAGCCCTGCATCGCCGCCAAAGATGAGATAGGCGCTGTAGCGCGGATCGGGGGATTTGAGAAAGGCCTGGGCCTGATGCGCCTTGACGGCCACCATGGCAAGTTACGCGGCGGTTGCGACATACGCGCTAATGCGCGTGCGCAGTTCTTCCGCCATGGTTTTGGCCGCACGCGTTTCAGCCTCTTCGCGCGCCCGCACGTTCGAGTAGATCGAGCTGAAGCGGTCGAAGGCGGCTCGCGAGTAGCTCTTGCCTTCCATCACGACCTGACTGTCGGCGATGCGCACAAGCTTGAAGGCGGCGTCGAGATTATAAACCTGACCGCGCGAGTCACCTGCCTGATCGATAAGGGTCGATGTCACGGATTCACGCACGGCGATTTCCAGCCGGTAGACCGGTTCCGGCCGGGCCCCGCCACCGGTCGCTTGATAGATGAATTCGTTGCGCAGCTGCTGCCCGACGCGGCCCGGAATGGTCGAGATATCGACCTGCGCCAATTTTTCGGACGCCGCCGCCCCGCCGATCGCGGCCCCGCCGTACATCGGCCGGAACCCACCGTCGCCGCAGCCGCCGAGAAGCACCCCGCCAAGCAAAACGAGACCGCCCAGTGCGCGCCATGTGCGCGTCCCGCTGCGGCCGTCCGTTTCGTTGCGTCGAGCTTCGATCATACGCGCCTCAGGCAACGATATTCACGATCCTCTGAGGCACGACGATGACCTTTTTGGCCTGTCGCCCTTCGAGGGCTTTCACGACGGGCTCGAGCGCCAGCGCCGCGGCCTCAGCCTCAGCGTTTGTGGCGGCTCGCGCGAGGGTTATCTCCCCACGCCGCTTACCATTGACCTGTACGGCAAGGGTCACGCGATCGTCAACGAGCAACGCCGGATCGGCCTCAGGCCAGGGTTCTTTGGCGAGCAGAGTGTTGTATCCGAGCCGCGCCCAGCATTCCTCAGCCAGATGCGGCATCATCGGGGCGATCATCTTCACGAGTATTACCGCTGACTCATGCAGCGCCGCATCGAGATCTTGCCCTGTCTTGCCCAATGCTGCCGAGACGGCGTTGGTCAACTCGTAAATCTGGGCCACCGCCACATTGAACCGCAGCGCCTCGATGTTGCGGCCGACTGCGTCCAGCGCTTTATGCGCCGCTCGCCGCACCTCCATGGCATCCTCGGACGGCGTGGCCGAAGCCGTACCCGCGGGCCGCTCGGCAATATCGTTCACCAGACGCCAGATGCGCTGGATGAACCGCCCAGCCCCCTGCACGCCGGCTTCCGTCCAGATCACGTCGCGCTCCGGAGGGCTGTCGGAGAGCATAAACCAACGCGCGCAGTCCGCGCCCCAATGCTGGATTATGTCATCCGGGTCGACGAGGTTCTTTTTCGACTTCGACATCTTCTCGATCGAGCCGATGCTGGCCGGCTTGCCCGTCGCGATTTCCGTCGCGCGCCGGCCCTCGCCCTCGCCCTCGATCGTCACATCCGTCGGCAACAGCCAGGCGCCAGTCTCCGACTTGTACGTCTCGTGCGTTACCATCCCTTGCGTGAACAGCGCTGCGAACGGCTCCGACACGCTCGCCGGAGCAGCCCCCGCCGCACCCATCGCCCGCCAGAAAAAGCGCGAGTACAGCAGATGCAATATCGCGTGCTCGATGCCGCCGATATATTGATCGACCGGCAGCCAGTAATTCGCAGCCTTCGTATCGATCGCCGTGTC
The DNA here is from genome assembly GCA_002279935.1 of Hyphomicrobium sp. 12-62-95. Lineage (GTDB taxonomy): Bacteria > Pseudomonadota > Alphaproteobacteria > Rhizobiales > Hyphomicrobiaceae > JAGVSR01. Next base: position 120,732 of record NCCZ01000004.1, read on the forward strand.
GCTGTCGGGCGCGGTAAAGCGGCCGTAGTACCAGGAGCTGTCGACGAATGTATCCATCGTGTCCGTCTCGCGCCGCGCCGGTTTCCCGCACTGCGGACACGCGCAACTCTTCCACGTCGGGTGCCGCTCCAGCGGATTACCCGGCTTGTCGAACGTCGCGTCCTCCGGCAATTCCACCGGCAGATCCTTCGCCGGAACCGGCACCACGCCGCATGTTTCGCAATGAATGACCGGGATCGGACAACCCCAATAGCGCTGCCGCGAAACGCCCCAATCCTTCAGCCGGAATCGGACCTGCCGCTTGCCCACCGGACGGCCGTCGAGCGTTTCCGCTTCGAGCTTATCGGCGACCTTCTGGAATGCGTCCGCCGTCGACAGCCCATCGAGGAACCGCGAATTGATCATCGTCCCGTCGCCGTCGACGGCCTGATTTTCGATTTTAAATGCCGCCGCATCCGCACCCGCAGGCAACACCACCGGGATCACAGGAAGGCTATATTTACGGGCAAAATCGAGGTCGCGCTGATCTCCCGCCGGACAGCCGAAAATGGCGCCCGTTCCATAATCCATCAGCACGAAATTCGCTACCCACACCGGCACGAGCCAATCTGGATCGAGCGGATGGCGCACTTTGAGCCCCGTATCGAATCCGAGCTTCTCGCCCTTCTCGATCTCGATCACCGACGTCCCGCGCCGGCGGCACTCGTCGGCGAACTCTTTGAGTGCCGGATTGGCCTCCGCCATCTTCCGCGCCAGCGGATGATCGGCCGCAATGGCGACGAACGACGCGCCGAAAAGCGTGTCCGGCCGCGTCGTGAAAACTTCGATCTCCGTTTCGCCCTCAGGCGCACCCTTGGGATCGAGCGCCCAGCGAACCGACATCCCCTCCGAGCGGCCGATCCAGTTCGCTTGCATCAGGCGCACCTTCTCCGGCCACTTGTCTAGCGTGCCAAGCGCCTTCAAAAGATCGTCTGCGAATTCCGAAATCTTGAAATACCAGACCTGCATCTGGCGCTGTTCGACGAGTGCGCCCGACCGCCACCCGCGCCCGTCGATCACCTGTTCATTCGCCAGCACCGTCAGATCGACCGGATCCCAGTTCACCTTGCCGGGACCGCGATACGCCAGCCCCTTCTCGAGAAGCTTCAGGAAGATCGCCTGCTGATGCTTGTAATAGGCAACGTGGCACGTCGCGATCTCGCGCGACCAGTCGAGCGATAGCCCCATCGATTTGAGCTGCGCCTTCATCGCGTCGATGTTGGCGTAGGTCCACGCAGCCGGATGCGTCTTGCGCTCCAGCGCCGCATTCTCCGCTGGCATGCCGAACGCGTCCCACCCCATCGGATGCAGAACGTTGAACCCCTTCGCGCGCTTGTAGCGGGCGAACACGTCGCCCATCGCGTAGTTGCGCACATGCCCCATGTGGATCCGCCCGGACGGATACGGGAACATCTCCAGCACGTAGCATTTTGGCTTCGTTTGATCGGCGCCGGCCACGAAAATCTGGGCCTCATCCCAGGCCGCCTGCCAGTGATGTTCGCGGTCGGGAGCGTTGTAGCGTTCGGTTGCCATTGGGCCTGTCGAATCTAATGGAGAAGTCGAATCTGATGGAGAGATGGTGAACGGGAAGTCGGCCGTACAGAGCCCGAAAGCCCTCAGGGGGTCAAGGCGACGCCGACGCAAGGGCCCTCTCGATGGACATGTCGATGTTTCGGCTTTTCGTCGACATATCCTCCCCGATATGTCGCCGCCGTCACCATATCATCTGCCATGTGGAATAAAAATACGGTTTTGGTTCCGCAATATCCGGACACGGCATCCCCAACGCCCTATCCACGCCCATATGTCGCCGGATCACACATTTAGTGCCATATCCCCTGGACACGGCGTCCCCAACACCATATCCTGCCAAATATGGAATAAAAAACGCAATATGGTTCCATATCAGGTCCGCCCATGCCCTACGACGCCCGCCGCCCGTACAACGACCTGCCGCTTCTCCCGCCCCTCACCGACCTTGAAACCAAGGCGGTGCTGAAAAAGTGCGTCCTCGCCCGCACCGCCATTGCCGACCTGCGCCGCGCCGGCGAATTGATCCCCGACCAATCCGTTCTCGTGAACACCATCCCCCTCCTTGAAGCCAAGGACAGCTCCGAGATCGAAAACATCGTCACGACCAACGATGCCCTCTTCCGCGAGGCCAGCCAGCGCGACGAAGCCGGCGATTTCTCGGCCAAAGAAGCGCTCCGCTACCGCGCCGCTCTCTACAGTGGCGTCCAGATGCTCTCCGAACGTCCCCTCTCCGCCCGCACCGCCATCGAGGTCTGCAGCGCCATCAAAGGCGTCGACATGGATGTCCGCAAAACGCCCGGAACCGAACTGAAGAACACCTTCACCGGCGAAATCATCTACACGCCGCCCGAAGGCGAGGCCAAGTTGCGCGATCTCTTGTCGAACTGGGAGCGCTTCGCCAACGCTGACGACGATCTCGATCCCCTCGTCCGCATGGCAGTCCTCCATTACCAGTTCGAAGCCATCCACCCGTTTATCGACGGCAACGGACGCACCGGCCGCATCCTCAACGTGTTGTCGCTCATCCAAGCCGGCCTGCTCGATATCCCGACGCTCTACCTCAGCCGCTACATCGTCCGCACCAAAGGCGACTACTACCGCCTGCTTCAAGGCGTCACCGAGCGCGGCGACTGGGAACCCTGGGTGCTCTACATTCTCCAAGCCGTCGAAGTCACCGCGACGTGGACCAACGCCCGCATCCGCGCCATCCGCGACCTGATGCTTCACACCGCCGAACATGTGAAAGTCACCGCGCCCAACCTGTACTCGCACGATCTCATCCAGGTGATCTTCGCCCAACCCTACGTCCGTATCGGCCACCTGATCGACAGCGGCATCGCCGAACGCCACGCTGCCTCGCGCTATCTCAAACAGCTGGCATCCATCGGCGTTGTGGTCGAAGAAAAGCGCGGCCGCGATAAGCTCTTCGTCCATCGCAAATACATGGATCTCCTCGGCCGCGACGACCACGCCTTCCCGCCCTACACGGCGGTTTCCAAACCGCCCCAGACCTCGAAAAAGAAGCCCAAATGACCGACCCCGTCGCCGCCCTCCGCGAAATCCACAGCCGCATCGACATAGCAGCCAAGGCGGCCAACCGCGATCCGGCCTCCATCACGCTCGTCGCCGTCTCCAAAACCTACGGCGAAGACCTGATCCTGCCCGTGATCGAATCCGGCCAGCGCATCTTTGGCGAAAACCGCGTCCAGGAAGCCAAAACCAAATGGCCGCCGATCCAGGATCGCGTCCCCGGCCTGAAGCTCCACCTCATCGGCCCGATGCAATCGAACAAGGTCAAAGACGCCGTCGAACTTTTCGACGCCATCCACACCGTCGACCGCCCCAAAATCGCCGAAGCCATCGCCGCCGAAATCAAAAAGCTGGGCCGCAGCCCCGAGCTCTTCGTTCAGGTCAACACCGGCGAGGAACCGCAAAAGGCCGGCATCCCGCCCCAGATGACGGCAGCCTTCGTCAACGTCTGCCGCAACAAGCTGGAACTTCCGATCACCGGCCTCATGTGCATCCCGCCCATCGACGAAGAAGCGGCCCTGCATTTCGGCCTGCTTGCAAAACTCGCAGCCGAAAGCGACCTCACCGGTCTCAGCATGGGCATGAGCGACGACTTCGAGACGGCCATCGCGCTCGGCGCCACCCACATCCGCGTCGGCAGCGCCATCTTCGGAGCGCGAACGTGATGCCGGTTATTAAGCGTTCTGCGCGGTAAAGTGCTTGGCCACGGGTTCGAGAATCTCCCACGTGCCGGTGAAGCCCGGCTCCACGACGAATGCGCACCCCGCCGTCATTTCCACCGGCTCCCCGCCATCCGGCGTGATGACAACACGGCCCTTCAACAGGTGGACGAACTCAAAGCCGGTATAAACCGCCCGGTAAGTCCCCGGCGTCGCCTCCCAGTAGCCCGACACCATCGACCCGTCGGCCGACGAGTGCTGCACACAAGTCTTCATGGTGGGCGTGCCGGCAACCACCGTCCAGCCGTCCAAATCTTCGGTAATTGGTTCAGCCCCGCCACCGGTCGGCAAAAGGCGTGTCACAGGCGCGCTGGTCATCGATGGCTCCCTCTAGTCAGTGATGCGACCGTGACGGACGGACACGGAAACGCGTGTGATGAACTCGGTGAAAATAACATCACCCCTGTGAATGCACAACGACACCAAGGTTTCGCGCCTTTCGGCGCCTTGGAGCGCTAGTTATCCAAAGCTTTTCCACCTCCATCGCGCAGGCTGCCGTGGTCCGGATGCTACCGTTCAGCAGCTGATTCTCTGACGGAGAGCACCATGACGACGATCGTTGCCCGCAGCGCCGATGCGGCCGCTGAAGCCGCCGCCAACGACGCCGCGCGCGAAGAACTCGCCGAGCGGGCCACCGCCAAAAAAGGCTCGTCGAAGGCCCCTAAACCCGGCAAGGACGGTTGGCATCGCTTCACCGTCGACGTCTGGATCACGAATTTCAATAAGATCGAATTCGGCGTCTATAAGCGCTCGCGCAACCGCGCCAAGTCGCGCCAGTTCACCTCCGACATGGATATCTTCGCCGAGATCATCGAGAACGGCGAGCGCACGGGCCTCATCGGCTACCGCGAAGATCTCTGGAAGCAGCAGACCGGGATGGATAAGCGCCTCGTCTTCAAGCTGTTCAGCGACACGGTCAATTGGCGCGCCACCATGGATCTCATGATCGGCCGCAGCCTGCAGATGACCATCGGCGCCCGCGGCCTGCCCGTCACCGCCTTCTCCATCAACACCGACGACGACAATTTCCTCATCTACCTCGAGCGCTCCGCCAACAAGTGGCCGTTCATGCCCGACAACTTCTCGTTCTTCCTCATGAACGACAACCAGCCGGAATTTTATCGCCTCAAGCGCGACCTCATCGATCTGGCCGGCGATTACACGCTCTATGATCAGCACGGCAACGTCGTCGGCGCCATCGATGGCAAGGTCTTCTCGCTCGGCGGCAAGTGGCACTGCAAAGTCAAGCAGGGCCACGCCGACAAGCGCCTCCTCACCGTGATGAAGCTGTTCGCCGGCATGATGATCTTCAACGCCGACAGCCGCCGCCACATGAAGTCGCTCTACCGCGATGTCCGCCGCGGCAAGGTCAAGCCGCGCATCGAGACCCAGGAAGCCGACCTCTACAAGAACCCGCGCCGCACGCGTTGACGTTTCGCCGCGCAAACGACTGCCGAAATTACAGGCAGGAGAGTGATGATAAAACGGGCTGATGCCGCAGCAGCGGTGTCGGCCCGTTTTGCTTACCCAATTGTTATGGCGTCAACTTTTGCAAGTCCGTGATCTGGCACAGAACTTGATCACACTGCATCCCGCCGCAGCAGACCGCTCAAGGTTCGGACGTTTTCTTTCTATTGATGGGGGCGATCCTCGTCTTCGCCATGCATGGCGGTTTCGCATTCCTGGAAGTCGGCACCGTCCGGCATAAGAACCAGGTCAACGCGATGGTCAAAATCCTCGTCGATTTCGCCATCTCCACCGTCACGTACTTCTTCATCGGCTACTGGATCGCCTACGGCGTCAGCTTTCTGGCTCCAGCTTCAGTCATCGCCGGCGGTGCGGAGGGCTTCGGTCCCCAAGGCATCTCGCTGGTGAAGTTCTTCTTCCTCTGCACGTTTGCCGCTGCGATCCCCGCGATCGTGTCAGGCGGCATCGCCGAGCGGGCGCGCTTCACCCCCCAATGCATCGCCACAGCCGTGATCGTGGGCCTCGCCTATCCGTTGATTGAGGGCACCGTCTGGAACCGCAACTTTGGGCTCCAGGATGGACTCTTTAAAGAAACGCTGGGCGCCGACTTCCACGACTTCGCCGGCTCCATCGTCGTCCACGCCTTTGGTGGCTGGATCGGCCTCGCAGCCGTGCTTCTTCTCGGCGCGCGTCTTGGCCGCTACGACAAGGGCCGCTCCTTCGGGATCCCGCCGTCTTCGATTCCCTGGCTCGCTATGGGATCGTGGATGCTTTGCGTCGGTTGGTTCGGGTTCAACGTCATGAGCGCCCAGAGCCTCAAGGGCATCTCGGGTCTCGTCGCCATGAACTCGCTGCTCGCCATGTGCGGCGGCATCCTCGCGGCACTTTTCGCTGGCCGCAACGACCCGGGCTTCGTCCATAACGGCGCACTCGCGGGCCTTGTGGCCGTCTGCGCCGGGTCCGATCTGATGCATCCCGTCGGAGCCCTCGTCACAGGTGCGATCGCCGGTTTGATCTTCGTGCAAATGTTCCAGGTGGCCACCAACCGCTGGGCCATCGACGACGTCCTCGGCGTCTGGCCGCTGCATGGCCTCTGCGGACTCTGGGGCGGCATCGCGTGTGGCATCTTCGGATCGGAAGCCCTCGGCGGTCTCGGCGGCGTGACTTTCGCGTCCCAGCTCGTCGGCTCGGTGGCAGGCGCAGGCTTCGGCTTCCTCGCCGGTCTCGCCGTCTATGGTCTCCTCAAGGCGACGGTCGGCATCCGCCTGACCCCGGAGGAAGAGCGTCAGGGCGCCGACCTCTCGGTTCACAAGATCAGCGCCAATCCGGAAGAAGATGTCCGCATGGGCCGCGTCTAACGCCGGCAAAAAAAGAGCCCGGCGGACCTCATCGGTACGCCGGGCTTCAATCATGCTGCACTGCTGCTGCGTGGCAAATCTAGTTGCGGCGCGACTTGTTCGTCGAAGCCGTCTTGTAGCGCTTACGGTCGGCCTTGGTCACTTCACCGGCCGCTGCGAGCGCCCCGATGCAGGGCTTGGACAGGCGCGGACCCACTGCCCGCATGCACTTGCGCACCGCCGGCGTGCCGACGGGATGCATGCTGCAATGGGCGAAGTAGTCGTTGGCGCAAGCCCGCTTCACGGCAGGGCTGACGTCGCGAGCGGAAGCTGCGTTGGCCGTAACCAAGGCGGCGGTGGTAACGACCGCGACAGCCAGGGCGGCAGCGAAGCGGCGAAGCGGATTGGTTGATGTCAAGGTAACCCCCTCTGGCGCGGTCGGCGCCGCACCGGTGACAGTGATCTCGGTCGATGCTGCCGGCGCTTAACGTGCTCCGGCTTTTGATTATTGGCGGGAGGGCAACGAACCAGCGCTCCCGCGTCAGGACGCCCGCTTGTGGACGCCTCGTCTGCAAAAGGATAAGCGATTCGCCGCGCGACCAGAGACCGGAGTGAGAGTGCCGATGACGAAATTTGCCGAGCGTGAGTCCCGGGGGCACATCCGCGGCGCATCAGCGCTCACCGACGGCACCATCCGTTCGCCCTTCACGCAGTTGCGCGAATTGCTCGATGGCATCACGCCAAGTCATGCTCGGCCCATCGAACTCACCATCGGTGAACCGCGCGAAGCCATGCCGGAGTTCATCGTGGCCAAGATCACCGAAGCCGCCGCGAGCTTCGGCAAGTATCCACCGATTAAGGGCTCTGATGAGCTACGAGCCGCCATCGCTGCGTGGATTGGCCGGCGCTCCGCCGTCCACGACATCGACCCCGCCACGGAAATTCTGGCACTCAATGGATCCCGCGAAGGCCTCACGTTGGCGTGCATCCCCGCCGTCGCGCGCAAACGCGGCATCGAAAATCCCGCCGTCGTTATGTGCAATCCATATTATTCGGCATACATCGCCGGCGCACTCGGCTGCGGCGCGGAAGCCGTCTTCTTGAACGCCACGCGCGAAACCGGCTTCCTCCCCGACCTCGATGCATTGGCCGTAGACACCGCGCTCCTCGCCCGCACCGCCGCCCTCTTCATCGGCTCGCCGTCCAACCCGCAAGGCGCCGTCGCGAACCCGGCCTACATTGCCAAGGCCCTCGCCCTCGCCCGCCGCAACGACCTCATGCTGTTCTTCGACGAGTGCTACTCGGAGATCTATACGGACGCCGCCCCCGTCAGTGCACTCACGGTCGCAGCCAACACGCCCGAGCGCTTCGGCAACCTTGTCGTCTTCAACTCTCTCTCAAAGCGCTCCAACCTCCCCGGCATGCGCTCTGGCTTTTGTGCTGGGGATGCAGGCTTCCTCTCGGCCTATGGCGAAATCCGCAACATGTGCGCGCCTCAGGTCCCCGGTCCCATCCAGTACGCCTCCGCCGCAGCCTGGGCCGACGAAGCCCACGTCGAGGCCGCCCGCGCCGTCTATCGCCAGAAGTTTGCCGACGCCGACGCGATCATTTCCGGCCGCTTCGGCTACCAGCGCCCTGCCGGCGGCTTCTGCCTTTGGCTCGATATGAGCCACCTCGGCGGCGGCGCCAAGGCCACGGTAACCTTATGGAAATCCTTCGGCGTCAAGGTGATACCCGGTGCCTTCCTCGCCCAGCCGGGCCAGGACGGGCGCAACCCGGGGGACGCCTATGTCCGGGTCGCGCTGGTCCAACCGGCCGAGGTCGTCAGGGAGGCGCTCGAACGAATTGTTCAAGTTTTAGCGTAAAGACGTTCGCCCCAATGTCCGCGTTGCGTGAAGAAAAGTACGATGCCCTTTTGCCCGAGCGCGTGGAAGCACGCCTGCTCGGCCTCAGCGCGCGCACGGGCGGCGTCGTGATCCTCGCCCTCCTCGCCTTTGCCTGGGCGAGCCTCCTTACATGGTCCGCGAATGATCCGAGCCTGACCAACCCCGGCGGTGCCGGCACCGGCAACGCGGGCGGTCCCGTGGGCGCCATCCTGTCCGATATCCTCATTCAGATGCTGGGCTTCGGCGCCATCGTGTGCCTGTTCGCACCCATGCTCTGGGCCATCGACCTCATCCGCAACGAGCGCATCTACAATTTCCGCACCAAAGGCGCGTGCTTCGCGCTGTCGATCCTGTTCCTCGCCGGTGCGCTGTCCAGCCTTCCCGTCATCACCGGCTGGCCGTTGCACTACGCGATGGGCGGCATCCTGGGCGACCTCGCCGCTACGTTTGTCCGCTCCATCGTTGGCAACCTCACCACCCCGGCCCTCGCCTGGACCATCGGCGGCCTCGCCCTCCTAGCCGCCGGGGTAGCAGCCGTCGCTGAAAGCATCGGCGCCGACGCGAAGGAAACCGCGCAAGCCGCCTGGACCCAACTGCGCTCAGGCAGCAACGTCGAAAATTGGCACCTCAGCATGCGCAGCGACCGCAATGCTGCGCCGACCGCATCCAATCCCGCAGCAACTTTTGCGGCCGAACCCTCCTTTGATTCCTCCGGTCGCGATGTCGACGACGACGTACCCGTCGCCGCTGAGCCCGGTTCCCTGCCTAATCTCAGGCAGCGCCTGCGCGCCGCCTTCTCGTCCAGCAAGCCCGCCGCCCCCCAGTTTGATGAAGCCCAGTTCGACAACACCCAGTTCGACCCCGTCGGCCCGGAACTCACCACGCCGAACTTGACCGGCCCCATCGCCGACGTCGGAGAGCAAAGTTTCGCCGAACGTTTTGCCTCGCATTTCGACAACCTGCGCGTACTCCGCCCCGGCTCCCGCGACGATGTCGAAAACGACTTCGACGAAGAGGACGAAGAAACCCGCCGCGGCCGTTCCATCGCCGAACGCTTCGCCCCAGCCAACCGTAATGTCGTGGGAGAGGCTGTTCTGCCGTCCCCCGCAGCCGAACCCAAACCCCGCCCCGCGCGCCGTCCCACGGCCGGGCCGAAAGCACTCCTGCGTCCGCCACTCGATCTCCTGAAGCGTCCCGCGCAGAACGGTCCCGCCCCCGCCCTCTCGCAGGCCGCCGCCCGCGCCACCGGCCAGCAACTCCTCGACGTGCTCGCCGACTACGGCGTCAAAGGCGAGATGCGCGATATCAAGCCTGGCCCCGTCGTCACGCTCTACGAATTCGAACCCACGCGGGGCACCAAGTCGGCCCGCGTCATCGCGCTCGCCGACGACATCGCCCGCTCCATGAGCGTCACCAGCGTTCGCGCCGCCGTCGTCCCCGGCCGCAACGCCATCGGCCTCGAACTTCCCAACGTGAAGCGCGACGCCGTCGTGCTCCGTGAAATGCTGGACAGTGAACCCTTCCGAGCCTCGAAAGCCATCCTGCCGCTGGCGCTTGGCAAATCCATCGGCGGCGAACCCATCATCACCGACCTTGCGCGCATGCCGCATTTGCTCGTCGCCGGCACCACGGGCTCGGGCAAATCGGTGGGCGTCAACGCGATGATTCTCTCGCTGCTCTACCGCCTCGCACCGGACCAGTGCCGCCTGATCATGATTGATCCCAAGATGCTGGAATTGTCGGTTTATAACGGCATTCCGCATCTCCTGACGCCCGTCGTCACCGACCCCCACAAGGCGGTCGCAGCCCTCGGCTGGGCCGTCATCGAAATGGAAGAGCGCTATAAGCGCATGGCCGCACTATCCGTGCGCAACATCGAAGCCTTCAACCAGCGCGTCCGCGCCGCCGCCGAGCGCGGCGAGACGCTCGCCCGCACCGTGCAGACGGGCTTTGATCGCGCCACCGGCGAACCCCGCTTCGAAACCCAGACCATCGACGCCAAGACGATGCCTTATATCGTCATCGTGGTCGACGAGTTCGCCGACCTGATGATCGTCGCTGGCAAGGACATCGAAGGCGCCGTCCAGCGTCTCGCCCAGATGGCCCGCGCCGCCGGCATCCACCTCATCATGGCCACGCAGCGCCCGTCTGTCGACATCATCACCGGCACCATCAAGGCCAACTTCCCGACCCGCATCAGCTTCAAGGTCACGTCGAAAATCGACAGCCGCACGATCCTCAACGAGCAGGGCGCCGAACAGCTCCTCGGCCAGGGCGACATGCTGTTCTCCGGTGGCGCCGGCTCCATCACGCGCGTCCACGGCCCCTTCGTCTCCGATGAAGAAGTCGAGGCCGTCGCCAATCACTTGAAGAGCCACGGCGAGCCCCACTACGTCGACGGCATCACCGACGGCGCCAGTGACGATCCCACCCTCGGCAACCCGGCTGCCGGTCCCGGCAGCGACGACCTCTACGAGCGCGCCCGCGACCTCGTCCTGCGCGAACGCAAGGTCTCCACATCCTACATCCAGCGCCGTCTCCAGATCGGCTACAACCGCGCGGCCGACATCATCGACCGCCTGGAACATGACGGCATCATTTCAGCCGCCGGCACCACCGGCCGCCGCGAAATCCTCAAACCTGCGGCCTGAAATCCACCGCGCCCAACTGCGCCCCTTCGTGCCCCATTGCAGTGCCGCCGAAACCCGCTACTTATGGCCCCGGATTTGAGGGGTTGGCCCTCAGTTCGTCGCAATGTTCCGACATTCGCTCAGGCGCGGCAAAACGCTGGCGAACGCACGAATCGGGGGAAATGAAGAATGTGGACCGCTAAGGCATCCGGCCTCGGCCTTTTCCTGGTGACAACCCTGGGCTGCGCGCTCCCCGTTCTCGCGCAAGAGGCCAAACCGGCCGCCCCTGCACCCGCAGCCGCGCCCGCAACCCCCGCGCCTGCCGCCGCGCCTGCACCCTCAGGTCAGCCCGCCACCGGCGGCACTGCCTGGAGCGCCGAAGTCTCCTCCGGCAACCAGGGCATCACGCTGGACGAAGCGCAGATGAAAGTCGTCAAAGCCGTCAGCGACTATTTCAACGGCGTCAGCACGCTGAAGGGCAACTTCGTCCAGACCACGTCCGATCAAAAGAAGATGAAAGGCAAATTCTCGCTGCTCCGCCCCGGCAAGTTCCGCTTCGATTATTCGTTGCCATCTAAGCAGATCATCATCTCCGATGGCCAGCAGCTCGCGATCCAGGATCTCGACCTTCGCAACGAAGACCGCATCCAGCTCGATCAAACGCCATTCCGCCTCCTGCTGCGCAAGGATGTCGATCTCGCCCGGGATGCCAAGATCATGGAAGTCCAGGAGGCCGAAGACCTGATGGTCGTAGCCCTTCAGGATAAGAGCCCGGACACCCCCGGCCGCATCAAGGTGTACCTGTCCACCAAACCCGCCGTCGAACTCAAGGAATGGGTGACAACCGACGCCCAGGGCATTGAGACCCGGGTCGAGCTTGCCGACGTCAAGACAGGCGAAAAACTCGATCCGGCAGCCTTCAAAATTCAGGGCGTCTCGAACAATCCCCTCGCGACGCCAAACTAAACACCGTTTATTCGGTGTGGCTGATCAGTACCGGGCAAGCGGAGCCTGGGGATAACCCGTGTAATATTGATCACGATTTCGTGATCTACGCGGGGAGGGTCTATTGAAATTCAAAAACCTGCGCTTAACTAACCCTCAGACAGGCAGCGTCGCCTTTCTGTTGGTAGCTCCCCCCCGTCTACCCGGTGACGCGCCTGAGACGCCGGCTTCCCTCCCGGTGTCTAGCGCGAGAGCGCAAGCGCCCAACTTCGCCCCCCGGAGTTGGGCGCTTTTCTTTTGGGCCAACCGCACTGTCTCTCAGGTTTAGTGCACGTGGATGGGATGTTGAGTGGCGCTGGTGCCGCGCGACGCCGGCACGATAGAAGCACTATCGGCAACCATGCTGTCGATAGCCCTCAAGCTCTCCAGCACTGTCGACAAGCGCGCCGTGATACGTTGCACGAAATGGTCGGCAAGGGCGGCATCTTCAGCCATTTGGTCCTGCAGATCTTCGCGCGCAATTCGCAAAGCCCGCACCGTGGTCCGCGCCACGATTGTTGACGAATGGCGTGTTTCGATCAGCATCGCCATCTCGCCGAGCAGAGACCCTTCGGGAACAGCTTCCGCCGGTTCCTCAAGCGCTGGTCCCGCGATCCGCACCGCCTCACCCGAAACGATGATGACTGCGGCGTCGCCCTCTTCGTCTTCGCGGATGATGGTATCACCCGGCTTGTAAACGACGCGATAGGCGCGCCGAGCAATCTCCGTGATCTGCAACGGCCGCAGCCCCTGAAAGATCTCCAGCTTCAGCATCGGTTTGACGAACGAATCGATAGCCATGACCAACATTTCCAACGCACGCTGCATCACCCGGAAGTGGGCTTGCCTTGCTCTGTTGGCAGGACGGTCGGCCGATTCGCGAGAGCCGGTCCAGGGGCCTGTGGATGACCCTGGGGATAGAGCGTTGATGACTATAACTGGAAGCTCGTTGATATCGCCGCGAGACTCATGGCGCCAGCCGGTATCCGCCGCTTTCGGTAATCAGGATTTCCGCATTTGACGGGTCTTTTTCGATCTTCTGCCTGAGCCGGTAGATGTGCGTTTCCAGCGTGTGCGTCGTCACACCCGCATTATAGCCCCACACTTCCAACAGCAGCGTATCGCGCGGCACCACCTTGTCGCCGGCGCGATAGAGAAACTTCAGGATCGACGTTTCTTTCTCCGTCAGCCGCACCTTGCCGCCCTTCTCGTCGAGAAGGATTTTCGCCGCCGGCTTGAATGTGTAGGGGCCGATCTGAAACACGGCATTTTCGCTCTGCTCGTGCTGGCGCAGCTGCGCCCGGATGCGCGCCAGCAGCACGGCGAATTTGAACGGCTTCGTCACGTAATCGTTGGCGCCCGAGTCGAGCCCGAGAATCTGGTCCGCATCCGAGTCGTTCGCCGTCAGCATGATAATCGGCGGCTTGAACCCGCCTTTGCGCAATTGCTTCACAGCCTCCCGCCCGTCCATATCCGGCAGGTTGACGTCGAACACCAACAGGTCCGGCTGATCAGCGCGCGCCCGGTCCATGCCCTTCGTGGCCGTGTTGGCATCGAAGACATCGAACTCGTCGTAAAGCGACAGCTGATCCTTGAGCGATCCGCGCAGATCCTCGTCGTCGTCAACGAGCAGGATACGGCGTGCGGTCATGCGAACGTCCCCTCAAATTCAATTTTTTGGCCGGCCCGCTGGAAACAAGATCGCGTCGTGGCATGTGCGCGTCTCAGCCGGCCGTTCCGGCAGTTGACGTTATGCCGCGACGGCCCTGGCGGGGCGAGCAAAGGCAAGGTATTCCGACGTGGAAAATGATGAGAAATGAGCCACGAGGTCAACTGTTAGTACGCGCGCTCTCGCCCAGATCGGTGCGCGGCGCACTTTTCGTTGGCGGCCGCGCCTTTCCCTGTGCCTTGGGCCGCTCGGGCCGCCGGGCCCTGAAGCGCGAGGGCGATGGCGCAACCCCCCAAGGGGCTTTTCGGCTGGAAAGCGTCTATTACCGGCCCGATCGCTGCCCACGCCCGCACACCGGGTTGCCCCTGAAGATCATCCGTTCTTCATCCGGGTGGTGCGATGCGCCCGCCGACCGCAACTACAACCGTCCCGTCTGCCATCCCTATCCTGCCTCCGCCGAAGAGATGTGGCGGCCGGACGGGCTTTACGATGTGGTCGTCGTCCTCGACTGCAACCGCCGTCCCCGTGTTCGCGGCCGTGGCAGCGCTATCTTCATGCACGTCGCCCGCCCGGGTTTCACCCCCACCGAAGGCTGCATCGCCCTTCGCCGCGCTGACTTGCTGCGCCTTCTCGCGCACCTGAAACCCGGCGCCCGCATCCGCATCCCCTGATCCCTGCCGCCAAATAAAAAAGGACCTGGAGCGCTTGCGCGGTCCAGGTCCAGGGAGGAGCACGTCTAGGGGAAGTCCGTGCTCGGGAGAAACGTGAAAAAGGATCGCGAGCTTGCGCCCGCGATCCCCGATCGAACTCAGTAGTTGTACGCGCGTTCGCCGTGATCCGTGATGTCGAGGCCTTCGCGCTCCTTCTCTTCTGAAGGACGCAGACCCACGACCAGCTTGACCAGCAGCAACAGGACCAGCGTGCCCAGACCTGAGAACAGGATCGTGAAGCCGACAGCCTTTGCCTGCGCCGTGATCTGGAAGATCATGTCGTAGGGAGCGGTGGTCAGTTCACCCGGCTTGGACAGGTAGTCGGGGATGCCCGAGCCGCCAAAATCCGGATTGATCAGGATGCCCGTTGCAAGAGCGCCGAGGATGCCGCCCACGCCGTGGATGCCGAAGACGTCGAGGCTGTCATCGTACCCGAACGCATGCTTGATGGCCGAGCAGAAGATGAAGCAGACGATACCGGCGACGAGGCCGAGGATGATCGAACCGAACACACCGGCGAAACCGCAAGCCGGCGTGATGGCCACGAGACCCGCGATCACACCCGACACGAGGCCGAGCAGCGACGGCTTACCCTTCGCGAGCCACTCCACAACCATCCACGAGATGGCCGCAGCGGCGGTGGCGACGAACGTGTTGATCGCGACCACACCGATCCAGGCGTTGGATTCGAGGTTCGAACCGACGTTGAACCCGAACCAGCCCACCCAGAGAAGGGCAGCGCCGATCATGCACATAACCAGCGAGTGCGGAGGCATGGCTTCCTTGCCGTAGCCGACGCGCTTGCCGAGTACGATGCAAGCCACAAGACCAGCGATACCGGCGTTGATATGAACGACGGTGCCGCCTGCGAAGTCGAGCGCGCCCCACTTGAACAGCAGACCGGCATCGGCCAGCACAGCATCAAGCGCAGCCTGAGCCGCGATCTTGGCTTCGCCGTCGGCAGCAGCCGCAACAGCCTTAGCAGCGTTGCCAAAGGCATCCGGGCCACCCCAGTACCAGACCATGTGTGCCATCGGGAAGTAGATGAACGTCACCCACAGCGCCATGAACAGCATCACGGCCGAGAACTTCATGCGTTCAGCGACCGCGCCCAGAATGAGAGCCGGCGTGATCGCCGCGAACGTCATCTGGAACATGATGAAGAGGTACTCAGGAATATAGACGCCGTTCGAGAACGTGCCTGCGAGCGACGTCGAGTCGACGCCTGAGAGGAACGCCTTGCCGAAGCCGCCAACGAAGTCGTTGAGCGCGCCGCCGTTGGTGAAGGCCATCGAGTAGCCGTAGGTCACCCACAGCAACATCACCAAGCACATGGTGGCGAACACCTGCATGCACATCGAGAGCATGTTCTTGGTGCGCACCAAGCCGCCGTAGAACAGCGCCAGGCCCGGGACGGTCATCAGCAGAACGAGGATGGTAGCGACATACATAAAGGCGATGTCGCCCTTGTCAGGTGTCGGCGGAGCCGCGTCTTGCGCCAGGGCGGGAACCGCCAGCATGGCCAATGCTGCCGCGGCGCCCACGAGGCGTCCGGTGCAGCGGGGTAGAGCAAACGTCATAGGTAACTCCCCAGTTATGGATGGTAGGCGAGAGGACGGATGGTGAGATCAGAGCGCTTCGTCGTCGGCTTCACCGGTGCGGATGCGGACGGTGTTTTCGATCGGAGAGACGAAGATCTTGCCGTCACCGATCTGGCCGGTTTTGGCAGCCTTGGTGATGGCTTCGATGGCCTTGGGCGCGAGAGCCGAGGGCACCACCGCCTCGATCTTCACCTTCGGCAGGAAGCTGACGGCGTATTCGGCGCCGCGATAGATTTCCGTGTGGCCCTTCTGCCGGCCGTAACCCTTCACCTCGGTCACGGTCATGCCCTGCAGGCCAAGCTCGGTCAGTGCGGCACGGACCTCCTCCAGCTTGAATGGCTTGATAATCGCAGTGATGAGCTTCATCTGAGCACCCCCTTTAAGGTCTTTGCGGCCGCCCGCTTCGCAGGGAAGCAGGCATGGCCAAGTGTGCGTTCGGGCCCGAAAGTCCCGTTAGCCGCCTATGAGGGAGTCAAGTCCTGTGCCAAATGCCGGCTCGGACGATAACACTTTGAAAAGGTATGACTTATTCTTGTGCAGCTCGCCTCACCTGTCGGCCCGGCCCCCTGCATATGCACAAAATATATGCACAAAAAATCATCAGCCCATTATTTGACCACAATCGCCGTCGACTTGCGCCGGATCAGACCCTCCTGCGCCACTGATGCGATGAGCCGACCCTGCCGGTCGAAAAACGACCCCCGGCAAAATCCCCGCGCGGCGTGCGTCGACGGACTGTCCTGCGCATACAAAAGCCAGTCATCCGCCCGGAACGGCCGGTGCAGCCACATGGCATGGTCGAGGCTCGCCAGCTGGATCTCCGGATCGAACAGCACCTTGCCATGCGCGATCAGCGCCGTGTCCAGCAGCGTAAAATCCGACGCATACGCCAGAACGCACTGATGCAGCGCCGGATCGTCCGGCAAAGCCCCCGCCGCCCGCATCCAGATCGCCTGCTGCGGCTCAGCCGGCTCGTTGCTCAAATACCGCCGCACATCGACAGGCTTCATCTCGATGGGCCGCTCCCGGCTCCAGTAGCTGCGCATATTGTCCGGCAGCTTGTCGACGAACCGCGCGATCAGCTCTTTCGCGTTCGGCAACGTCTCCGGCGGCGGCACATCCGGCATCGGCACCGCATGCTCAAATCCCTCCTCCGGCCGGTGAAACGACACGCTCATGGTGAAGATCACCCGCCCGTGCTGGACGGCCTTCACGCGCCGGGTCGAAAAACTCCCCCCGTCCCGCGTCCGCTCGACTTCGTAGATCAACGGATGCTTCGGATCGCCCGCCAGCAGGAAATACCCATGCAGCGAATGCGCAGCCCGGCCCGCTTCCTCCACCGTCCGCGATGCCGCCACCAGCGCCTGTCCCAGCACTTGCCCCCCGAACACCCTTTGCCACCCGTCTGCCGGACTCCTCCCCCGGAACAGGTTTTGCTCCAACCGCTCCAGATCCAGGATCGACAGCAGCGAGGCGAGAGAGGATGTCGTGGGTTCGGACATGACGGCCATATTGTCGGATGCTAGGACAAACGTCGGATCGCCATAGGCAAGCTAGCCCCGCGGCGTGTCAAGCAACCGAGGCGGAATGTCAGCATCTCTGAAGCACTATGATGTCGTCATCTCCGGTGCCAGTGCCGCCGGCCTCTCGTTGGCCTTGGCCCTCGCCGAAGGTAGTGAAGGCGATCTCCGCATCGCCCTCGTCGACCGCGCATGGCCGCCCACCGCCGTACGAAACGATGTCCGTGCCTACGCGTTCTCCGCCGCCTCGCGCCACATGCTACAAGCCCTGGGCGCTTGGTCGCCCGTCGCCCCGCACGCGCAGCCCGTCCGCCGCATCGAAATCACCGACAGCCGCCTCGACGACGGCATTCGCCCCATCGTCCTCACCTACGACAATATGTTGGAGGACGGCGAACCCGCCACTCACATTGTTCCTGCCAGCGAAATCGTCTCCGCACTGGCGCTCCGCGTCGCGGATTTTCTCGCCATCGACCGCATCACCCCCGGCGAAATCACGCAGTCTGAAATCGATCCCGCCGGCCTCAAACTCACCCTCGCCGACGGCCGCATTCTGAAAACCCGCGTCTTGGTCTCCGCCGAAGGCCGCCAGTCCGCTCTGCGCGACAAGGCCGGCATCAAGCTCATCGGATGGTCCTACGACCAAATAGGCATCGTCACTTGGGTCGCCCACGAGCGCCCGCACGAGGCCACCGCCGTCCAGCATTTCCTCCCCGCCGGCCCCTTCGCCATTCTCCCCCTCACCGGCAACCGCTCTTGCATCACCTGGAGTGAAGAGACCGCCGAGGCCGCTCGCATCCTCGCCCTCGACGACGCAGCCTTCCGCGACGAAGTCGACAAACGCTTCGGCGGACGTCTGGGTGAAATCACGTTAATCGGCGGCCGCCAATCCTGGCCGCTGTCGATGCATCTCGCCCGCGCCTATGTCGCCGACCGTTTCGCATTGATCGGCGATGCCGCCCATGGCGTCCACCCGATCGCAGGCCAAGGACTCAATCTCGCACTGCGCGACGCCGCCGCGCTCGCCGAAGTCCTCATCGACGCCGCCCGTCTGGGCCTCGACATCGGCAACGCGGAGGTCCTGACGCGCTACGAACGCTGGCGCCGCTTTGATAGCGCTGTCTCCACGGCGACATTCGACGGACTCAACCGCCTCTTCTCGTCCGACAACACGATCATGCGCGCCGTGCGCGACGCCGGCCTCGGCCTCGTCGATCGCATGCCGTCGATCAAGCAGATGTTCGTGACCGAAGCCGCCGGCCTCTCGGGCGAGGTGCCCCGTCTTTTGCGCGGCCAAGCAATCTGACCCCGCCGCTCACTCGCCCTTGCTGACCTTCGACGTCCCCGGCCGGTAGGCAATCCCCTCCTGCCGCTTGATCAAGGAAGCCGCATTCGGGCTGAACGGATGCACTTCGTCGGTCGGCCCCGAAGGACCCTCCAGTGCCCGCTTCTCATTGTGCCAGCGGAAAATACCGCCCTCGAGATTATAAACGCCTGCCGCCCCGGCATTGCGCGCCGTCGCATCAATGCGGCTGGCAAGATCCGAACTCCGCCCACCCACCGCGCAATAGACCACGACCTTCTTGCCCGTGAGCTTCGCACCAAAGGTCGACTGAAATTGCTTCGCCGACATCCGGGGATCAACGCGCTGCGCGCCCGGTATCCGGCTGACGCCAAACTCCGCGTCCGTCCGCGCGTCGAGAAGAACCACCTCGGCCCCACTCTTCTCCAGCGTCGCAAGCTCTTCCGAGCCCATCACCGCGACGGCCGGATAGCTCTTGCGCAAGTCAGCTTCCACCGCATCGAGCGGTGACGGCTGCTCGGCCAGCGCCGGCAGCGCAACAGCGAGCAGAACAGCCAACGCGCTCGCAGCGATCGATCGGGTCATCACAGTCTACTCCTCTTCGACCAGTCCGTCCGCCGTGCCCGCCTCGCCATCATCTTCGGCAAACGCAGGCAGCACAACGGTCACGCGGCCGGTCTCGATGTCCACGGCCGGCACGGCCTCTTTTGTAAACGGCACCAGCAGCGTCTCCCGCTCACCGGGCCGGGAAATTTCGACAAGGTCGCCCGCACCGTAATTGACCACGCCAGCGACCGTTCCCAATACGGAACCCTGCGCATCGACGGCCGTCAATCCAGCTAGGTCCTCGTAGTAGTACTCGCCGGGCTCCAAGTCCGGCAGTTGGCCGCGCTTTACATAAAGACCCGTGTTCCGCAGTTTCTCCGCCGCCGTTCGATCATCCACGCCCTGCAGCCGCGCAATCACGGCCTTTGCCGTCACGCGAAGCCCCGCGATCTTAAATGTCCGTTTTCCCGCCTTGTCGCTCAGCGGCCCATAAGCCGCGATATCGGCCGGGTCCTCGGTGAACGTACGGATACTGACCTCACCTTTGATGCCGTGGGCCGCGCCGATTTCGCCGAGGAGAATAAGGCGTTCAGGATCAATCATCGCGTTACTTTCCGTTGTACCCAAGGCCTTCAGCCAGGCAGCGGCCCGAGATAGGCCATCGTCACGTTCAACGGCCGCCCCTCGACGTGCACCACCGTCGACGAGAACGGATCGGGCCGGTCGAGTTCGGCCACGACTTCCACCAGTGATCCCGCTTGCCCGGGGTCCAACCCCGTCATGAGTTGACCCTCCGGCGGCACGCGCAACCAAACACGGAAATGAAACGTCTGGCGCACGCTGTCAAACCGGTAGCTGCCCTCGAATTTTCCTCCCCCCGTATCCGATCCGACGATCCGGCCCGCCTTCAAGAGCGCAATGCCATCGCCATCCGCGCCAGGCTCAATGGGCTGGCCGTGCGGCCGGTAGCGCAAGCTGTAGAGGCCGTCGTTCACACCAGGGGATTGCGCGGCGAGCCGTGCAAATTCCAGCGTGCGCCGGGACTCGTCGGCGAACTGCAGCATACGCAAATAGGCCTTCACAGGCCCGGGAATGGTGACTTCACCAGTCGCCCAAAGGCTGACGGTGCGTGGGCTGACATCGAGCAGCCGGGCGAAATCCGTCTGCTTCAAGCCCAACCGATCCAAAACCCGCTTTAATCCGCTCATAATCAGTGTTCAGCAAAACCCGGGCCAAGATCAGAGAACGGTCGAATTCATTAGTCGGCTCGACGAATTGTGCGATCAAGCGAGGCCGAGGAACTGCGCCAGGAACCGGCATCCCACTGCTGTCGCCGAGATCGCGGTGGCCAGCGCCGCCCGGCCATTGAGGATTTGGTTGCGGTTAAAAGCCGTCACGATGCGGTTGATGTCGTGTTCGTCAATCTCTTCGCCCCTCCTCAGCCGCCGCAGCGATTTTCCGCTCGCCATGAACCAGAGAATGGAGGAAGCGAACGCGGCGACCATGGCGATGATGTCGAGGGCAAGGATCATGGATTGTCTCCAAAGAACGGTTCGTGCGTCGCACTTTTGCTGACCTGCACTCAAGAAAAAAGGGAGCACGAAGCTCCCTTTCTCTGTCGCAGGCACGACGTGGCTTCGTCGCCTCAGCCGGCAGCGGCTTCGGCAGCCTTGGCGGCCTTCTCGGCGGCGGCAGCAGCGCGCTCCTGAGCCTTCTTCTTCGGCAGTGCCTTCTGCACGCTCTTGATCGGCGTGCGCTTCAACAGGCCGGCCGCGTCAAGGAAGCGGGCCACGCGATCGGTCGGCTGCGCGCCGACCGAAAGCCAATGCTTGGCGCGGTCGGCATCGAGCTTCACGCGCTCGGGATTGTCCTTCTTGAGCATGGGATCGAACGTGCCGATCTGTTCGATGTAGCGGCCGTCACGCGGCGAGGCCGTGTGCGCAACGACGATGTAATAGTAGGGGCGCTTCTTCGCGCCACCGCGCGACAAACGGATCTTGGCTGCCATAGGTTTCGTGTCCTTTCGAGTTTAGGTCTGGGTTCCGGTTTCGGTCTTGAATTTCTTCCACTCCACGTCGAGGTATTTCTTCGCCACGATGCGTGCGGCGTTATACTTCGTCATGTGCTCCTCATCGCGGTTGGAAGCATTCCGCGGAAGGATGTTCTGAATTGCGCGGACAAGCTCGTCCGCGTGCGGGTTGTCGTCGTCGATCTTGAAGTCCACCTTGCAGACCTTCTCGATGAACGATTCCGTGAAGGATTGATCCCACTTGGCGGGGCTGTGCGGGATGGCGGCAAACAGTTCGGCCAGATCGTCCACCGTCGACTCCAGGCGCTGCCGCCGCGCTTCCGCCCGCCGCCGTGCGCCCTCGCCGCGCCAAGCGAGAAAGCCGAACAGCGCTGAGGCAAACGCCATCATCAGCGTCGACAACGGGATTGCGATCTTCCAGATATCGCCAAGTTGATCGGGATACATGTGCGCCTACTTCTTCTTGCCCGGCAGGCCGGGGAATCGTGGGCCGCCACCAAGACCGGGCAGCGCTCCGCCGCCCAGTCCCGGCAAGCCTTTTGCCGGTGCGCCACCGCCCAATCCAGGCAAACCTTTGGGAAGCGAGGCGCGCAACTCCGGCGGCAGCTGCTCCAGCGCCTTCGGATCGAGTGACGCCAGCTCTTCCTGCATCTTCATGAGTTCGGCTTCGCTGGGTCCCTTGCCCATGCCGCCCATCGGCGAAATGCCCATCGCGCCGGCCATTTTCGCCATCATGCCTGGGTTTTTACCCATGGCCTTCATCATGTCGGCCATCTGGCGGTGCATCTTCAGCAGCTTATTGATGTCCTCGACTCGCGTGCCTGAACCGGCCGCGATCCGCCGCTTGCGTTTTGCGTCGAGCACTTTCGGCAGCCGCCGTTCCTTCGGCGTCATCGAAGAGATGATCGCCCGCTGCCGCACGACATCCTTGTTGAAGCCGCTTTCGTTGATTTGGTTCTTGAGCTTCCCGATGCCGGGCAGCATGCCCATAATGCCGCCAGCCCCGCCGAGCTTTTCCATCTGCCGCAGCTGCTCGGACAGATCGTCGAGATCGAACTCGCCCTTCTTCATCTTGAGGGCGATCTTCGTCGCCTTCTCGATATCGAGGTTTTGCGCCGCCTTTTCGACAAGGCCGACAATGTCGCCCATGCCCAGGATGCGTCCGGCGATCCGCTTGGGATCGAAGTCTTCCAGCGCGTCCCATTTTTCACCGACACCGATCAGCTTGATCGGCTTGCCCGTGACCGCACGCATCGACAGCGCAGCGCCGCCGCGCCCGTCGCCATCCGCACGCGTCAGCACCGTGCCGGTGATCGACAGGCGCTCATCGAAGGCCTTCGCCGTGTTCACCGCGTCCTGACCCGTAAGGCTGTCCACCACGAGTAGCACTTCGTGCGGGTTCGTGGCGGCCTTCACTTCCGCCACTTCCCGCATCAGCTCTTCGTCAAGCGTGATACGCCCAGCCGTATCCAGGATCACGACATCGTAGCCGCCGAGTTTCGCCGCCGTCATGGCACGGTCGGCGATCTGCAACGGTGTCTGGCCGGCTATGATCGGTAGCGTTGCAACCTGCGTCTGCTCGCCCAGAACCCGCAACTGTTCCTGCGCCGCCGGCCGCCGCGTATCCAGCGACGCCATCAAAACCTTCTTGCGGTCCCGGTTCGTCAGCCGGTAGCCGATCTTGGCCGAAGTCGTCGTCTTGCCCGATCCCTGCAGGCCGACCATCAGGATGGCCACTGGCGGCACGGCGGCCAGATTGATCGGATCGGCGTCCGAGCCCAGTACGCGCACGAGTTCGTCGTTGACAATCTTCACGACCATCTGGCCGGGCGTCACCGATTTCACGACATCCGCGCCGATGGCCTTCGCCTTCACCGCTTCCGTGAAATCCTTGACCACGTCGAGCGCCACGTCCGCTTCGAGCAGCGCGCGGCGGACCTCGCGCATCGCTTCCGCGACGTCGCTGTCGGTCAGCGCACCACGGCCGCGAAGCTTGTCGAGGACACCGGACAACCGGTCCGAAAGGCTTTGGAACATCGAGGATCCCAGTGGACAAATGACGTTTGCACCCGAGAGCGCAACGCGCTGTCGGATGTTGACCTCCGGACAAGCACCACGGGGGGTGCGGACCGGTCGGCGGCTCTGAATGTCAGGGCCGGATTTCGGGCCGGACAATCGGGGAAGTAGCCCGCTCTGTCAACGAGAACCGGCGCGGCCCAATGCGCCAGCAATAAATGTAGCAACAACCAATGCTCAGGACCGTTTCACGTGAGTCACTGCCATTCCGGGTAGTCCATGGGCAGCCTCCGGGGTCCCCCCATGCGAATGCCGCAATTTTCCGGTTATCAAATGTTTCGGCGACCTTGGCGAGCATTGCCCTGGGCCGCGCGACCGCGATAGCTAAACAAAAAGACGGCGCGCACGGAGGGGGGCCTGCGGCGCACCGCTCGGGGGAATAGATGCCGTCACCAAATTGGCTCTCAATGAAGCCCGGCCACCTGCCGCGTCTCCTCGGCCTCGCCGCGGTCCTCGGCGGCTGTAGTTCGATGCCCTCCCTCACCGGCGGCGGCAATCCCTTCAGCTCCGGCTCCGGCGTCGACCGCACCTTCATCGGCGCCGCCCAGACCTGGGACTTCGACAAAGACGGCGCCGTCACCTGCGACGAGTGGAAGAACTACGTCGCGACCCTCCACCGCGAATCCGATGGCGACGGTGATGGAACGCTCATCGACGCGGAATTCCAGACGATGGCTAAGACCGACCAGCTCTTTTCCGTCGCCGACCGCCCCTATTACGATGCCAATGGCGACGGCAAAGTAACCATCGATGAAATGACCGGAAAACAGAACGTCGCCTTCAAGCAGCTCGACAAAAACGGCGACTGCCGCATCGATCGCAACGAATCCGTGCGCATCCTGCAAGTCGATGCACCCAAAGGCGGCACCGCGCCCAACACGGACCAGCAAGGCCCAAGCCGGACAGGTAGCGGCTACTGATTACGGCGCGGGATTATTGCGCCGGTGTCAGCCGCACAATCTGACCATCGCGCGCATCGTCCGTCAAAACCCACAGCGCTCCATCCGGCCCCTGACGCACATCTCGGATGCGTTGCTCCAAATCCTGCAGGAGCGTCTCCTCCGCCACGACGGCTCCGTCTCTCACAACCAATCGGGCCAACTGCGCGCCTCTGAGCCCGCCGACAAAGAAATTGCCCTTCCATTCTGGAAACAAGTCGCCCGTGTAGATCGCGAGCCCCGATGTGGCGATCGATGGCACCCAGTAATAAACCGGCTGTTCCAGGCCCGCTTGTGACTTTTCGCCAATCGCCCCGCCGAAATACTCGTTCGAATAGCTGATGACAGGCCAGCCATAGTTCTTCCCCCGCTGCGGCTGGTTCAACTCATCCCCGCCGCGCGCGCCGTGCTCCACGGTCCACAATTGTCCGGTCGCCGGATCGATCGCCGCGCCTTGAATGTTGCGATGCCCCATCGACCAGATTTTCGCATCCCAACCTGGCTGCGCGGGTGCCGCGTCAGCAGCAACTCCATCCGGTTTGAGCTTGATGACCTTGCCGATCAGCGACGCTGGCTTCTGCACCTCCGCGCGCGCATTTCCGCGGTCACCTGTCGTCACGAACAGCCCGCCATCCGGCGCCCAAACCAACCGCGAACCAAAGTGGCTGGTCGAGCCCTCAATGGCCGGCTGCTGCTGGAAAATCGTCGTCACATTTTCGAGTGTTCCGCCGCCTGCGCCGTCCAAGACAAGACGCCCGCGCGCCACAGCAGTGGCAGCCGCTCCACCCTCGCGCGGCTCTGAATACGAAATATAGACATCGCCACCGGCTTCACCGAAGTCCTTCGCCAGCAACACGTCGAGCAATCCGCCCTGTCCCTTCGCGAACACGTCCGGTACGCCGCTGATGGCCGCCCCGGCTTTGCCGTCTTTGCCCACGATCCGCAGCCGCCCGGGCTTTTCCGTTACGAGAATGCGGCCATCCGGCAGAAACTGCATCCCCCACGGATGCGAGAGGCCCGCCGCAAACGTCTCAGCCTTCACGCGGCTGGCCTGTTCCGGCTTCGGCGCATCGGTCTGCGCACCGGCAGCGGGCCCGGCAATGGCAGCCACGGCCACCGCAAAAACCGGCACAAAGCGAAGAGAGCGCATCAAAATCTCCAAATCTGCGAGGATCGGTCGACCCGACAAATAGGCACTCTCCAACCGCCAAACAACCGCGGGCACATCCCCTCTGGGACGCCACGGCATTTGTCTTTTCCACAACGCTCGGCCATATACCGCCCATGAGCGAACCCGCGACGCGCGCCCCATTGGCGCTCAACTTTCACAAGATGAACGGCCTCGGCAACGAGATCGTGGTCGTAGATCTGCGCGGTTCGACCGTCCAACTCACCCCCGCCGATGCCCGCGCGATCGCCGCTGCGCCCCGGTCGCACTTTGATCAGCTGATGGTGCTTTATCCGCCGCGCCGCGCCGGAACAGATGCTTTCGTCCTGATCTTCAACACCGACGGCTCCGAAAGCGCCGCCTGTGGCAACGGCACGCGCTGCATCGGATGGCTGGAAAGCCAAAAGACCGGCCGCTCCAATGTGTGCTTTGAAACCAAGGCAGGTCTGCTCGACGTCACCGTCGAAGGCATCGACCGCATCACGGTCGACATGGGCGAACCGCGCTTTGCTTGGAACGAAATCCCGTTGGCGGAACCCTTCCACGACACCCGGGGCATCGAACTGCAGATCGGCCCGATCGACGCGCCCTTGCTTCATTCGCCCTCCGTCGTCAACGTTGGCAATCCGCACGCCATTTTCTGGGTCGACGACGTCAACGCCCACGATCTGGCTCGCTATTTCGCTGGCCGAAGTCCGCTCGCGCTCTGAAATCAAACTGCGCGTCTGGGAACGCGGTACCGGCCTCACCCAGGCCTGCGGCACCGCCGCCTGCGCCGCCGCGGTCGCAGCCATGCGCAAAAAGCTCGTCGACCACACCGTCACGGTTCACCTCCCCGGTGGGTCCCTAACGATCACGTGGACAGACGCCAATCGCATCCTCATGACGGGCCCGGTCCAATGGGAATACGAAGACCGGTGGACCCGCATGCCCACCACCGCCGGCGCTTAGACACGCCGCTGTCATGATTGAGCCGGTCAGCGCTCGAGGATGCCGGTCAATCCAACCAACAAGTCCCAACCAGCAAGTGAATCATCACCGCTCGCATGCCGCGCATATCATCTGACTTATCAGCAAATTCAATCGATAGTGGGCAAACGGAAGCGGCCGGAGGCTCGAATGCCGCAGCGCGCGCGCAAGATCGTCATGGCGCCCGTCACGAGTTTGCGCCAGGAAGGTCGGACGGGCCGGTCCGCATGCGGCTCTTCGGCAAATTGGCCCTCGCTAAGTTGGCCCTCAAACAGCCGCCACGAGCGGGTGTCATCATGAACGTCAACAGAGTAAGTCATACCGGGACGATGGTGATCGGCACGCCGCTGATCCCGTCTATGCAAAGTCTGGAAGCGGCCTCAGTTCGGCCGGTGATCGAGGTCAGGGCGTGACGGACGAAGCCCAAAAGAAAAAGCCTGGATTGTTTGGCCGCCTTTTCGGCAGCAAGGGAGAAGCCGCGCCAACCCCTGTGTCCGCGCCAGAGCCTTTAACCGCCGACGACGAGGGCGCGAGCCCTGCCGCGGTTACAGAGCAAGACACAACAGAGCCGGTCATCTCTGAAACCACCGCTGCCGCCCCATTGCCCCCCACCGAACCGGAACCGCCGAAGAGCTGGTTCCAGCGTCTGAAGTCCGGCCTGACCCGCACCTCATCCAAACTCACCGATGGCATCACCGGCCTTTTCACCAAGCGCAAACTTGACGGCGCCACGCTGGAGGATCTGGAAGATCTGCTCATCCAGTCGGATCTGGGTGTCGAGACCTCCAGCCGCATCATCGATCGGATCGCTAAAGGCCGCTTTGAAAAAGGAATCTCCGCCGACGAGGTGCGCGAAATCCTCGCCTCTGAAGTCGAAGCCGTCCTCGCCCCCGTTGCAAAACCCCTCGAAGTCTCGCCCGCCAACCGGCCGCACGTCATTCTTGTCGTCGGCGTGAATGGCGGCGGCAAGACCACGACGATCGGCAAGCTGGCGGCCCAGTTCAGAGCCCAAGGCAAATCGGTCTTGCTCGCAGCCGGCGACACCTTCCGCGCGGCCGCCATCGACCAGCTGAAAGTCTGGGGCGAACGCACCGGCTGCGACGTCGTCTCCTCGGCTGTGGGCGCCGAATCCTCAGGCCTCGCCTACGAGGCGCTGAAAACCGCCAAAGATCAGGGCGTCGATATTCTCATCATCGATACCGCCGGCCGGCTGCAGAACAAGCAAGCGCTGATGGAAGAGCTGGAAAAAGTCTCGCGCGTGCTCAAGAAACTCGATCCAGACGCGCCGCACGATGTTCTTCTCGTTCTCGATGCCACCACCGGCCAAAATGCTCTGCAGCAGGTCGAGATATTCGGCAAGCGGGCGGGCGTGACAGGGTTGGTCATGACCAAACTCGACGGCACGGCCCGAGGCGGCATCCTTGTCGCGATTGCCGCCAAACACCAGCTACCCGTTCACGCGATCGGTGTCGGTGAGGGGATCGACGATCTCCAGCCGTTCCAGGCGCGCGACTTCGCCAATGCCATTGCCGGATCCTAAGACCCCATGATCAGCGCGCCCCAGACCAATCAATCTCAGACCAAACGTAAACGCCGGTTTTTTCCCTTTAATGCCGAGCAGACGATCAACATTTTGAGCGAGTTCGGCCCGCTCGTAACGATGTTCATCGTCAATGCCATCTACGATATCAACACCGGCACCTGGGCGTTGATTCTGACAACCATGCTCGCCATCGCGGTCATGTTCTACATGTTCGGCCGCCCACCGGTCTTCCCGCTCATCGCCTCGACAGTGACGGTCGTCTTCGGCGCTCTGACCATCATCACGGGCGATCCCATGTGGGTTCAGATCAAGGTCACGATCTTCAACGCCATGTTTGCGCTGTTCCTGTTCGTCGGCCTTTGGCTCGACCGGAACTTCTTCCAATACGTCTTCGGCAAGACATTTCATTACACAAAGCAAGGCTGGAACACCTTCACCCGCAGCTTCGCTTGGTTCTTCGTGATGACGGCCGTTTTGAACGAAGTGGTCCGGCTCACCTTCCACGATACTCAGATTTATAATGTGCTGGGTCACGAGATGAGTGGCGTCAATATCTGGATCGCCTTCAAGATCGCCATCATCATGCCGCTCAGCGGCCTCTACGCCTGGTTGCTGACCCGTTGGATGCAGCGCCATCATCTGCCGGTTCCCGACGAAGAGGGTGCAACGGCCTCCCTGGCTGCTGCCGCCGCCACCGCTCAACCCATCGCCGATCATATTAAGCGGCCGGGCCACTCCAGTGCCGACCCCCAAGCCTAAAGCCCTGGCTGCGCGTTGGGCGTCATGCCAAAACCAGATGCCGTAACGGAACCGATACCTCGAGAGGCCGCGATGACCGAACAGCAATCCGCCAAAGAGGATCGCCCACAAAGGTCCGAACCCGAGATTGATTCACAGCAGCTCTGGAAGCTGCTGGTCGAGCTCGGCCCCCTGATCGTGTTTTTTATCGTCAACTCGCGTGCCGGCATCTTTTGGGGCACGGGCGTTCTCATCGCGGCCACCGCCGTCTCGATCATCGCCTCGCGCATCATGTTCGGCAAACTCGCGATCATGCCGCTCGTTTCGGCATTTTTCGTCATCATCTTCGGCGGCCTCACTCTCTGGCTCGAAGACGATCTGTTCATCAAACTGAAGCCCACGATCGTCAATTTGATCTTCGCCTCGGTTCTCCTCGGCGGACTGTTTTTTGGGCACTCGCTGCTCCGTCACCTCTTCGGCGAAGTCTTCAAACTGACCAACGAAGGCTGGCGTCAACTCACGCTGAGATGGGGCCTGTTTTTTATTGCGCTCGCAGTTCTCAATGAAATTGTTTGGCGCAATTTTCCGACCGATACATGGGTCAGTTTCAAGGTCTTCGGCATAATGCCACTTACCATGATATTCGGTATAGCGCAGATGGGCCTGCTCAAAACGCATGAGCTGAAGGACTAAACCGCCGCGCTATTTGCACCGCCGACTACCACCGCGCACCAGTTCGGTTCGATCGTTTACGGATCGTTCACACCGCCTGTCTTTTTGGTGGACGGTGTCTGCGAACTACTATTTTCTACAAATCGTGGACAGTATGTTATAGAATTCGCAAACAGTGTTTATCTGCTGTATCCGCACAGAGATATTCCATGAACATGCAAGCAATGGCGAAAGACTCTCAATCACCTCAGGCCTCGTCGAACGAGCTCGACCGGTCCCCCATCCACCTGCTGCATCGCGCGGGTCAGTGCGCTGCGGATATTTTCCAGGTCGAGATGGGGCTGGATGATCTGACACCGCGCCAATATGCGGTGCTACTGACTGTTTCTCAAAATGAAGGCCTGAGCCAAACCCAACTCGTTGAGAAAACGGGCATCGACCGCTCGACGCTGGCCGATATCGTCCGCCGCATGCTGAAAAAGGGTCTCCTCAGCCGCCGCCGCACCCGTGAGGATGCCCGTGCTTACGCTGTTCGGCTGACAGATGATGGCTGGAAGTCGCTGCGAACGGCCGATCCCGTTGCCCGCCGCGTCGACGAGCGCATTTTGTCGGCCTTGCCGGCAGCTCAGCGCGAGCGCTTCCTCACCGATCTGGGAACAATCGTGACGGCCTTGGGCAAGATCCGCGACAATCCTCCGGCCGAGTGAAATCGGGTCCGCTCCACAACCTCAATAACAAAACCGCCGGTCTTGCGACCGGCGGTTTGTTTTATAGGGCCTGCGCCGAACGCTAAGCGGCCGATTTCAGCAGGTTCTGCTCGATCATCGATTCTGCAATCTGGACCGCGTTGAGCGCCGCACCCTTGAGCAGGTTGTCAGACACGATCCACAGCGCCAGACCGTTCTCAGCCGTTGCGTCTTCGCGAATACGCGACACGAACGTCGAGAATTCGCCCGCCGCCTCAACCGGCGTCGCGTAGCCGCCCGGTTCCCGCTTATCGACAACCAGAATGCCCGGAGCATTGCGCAAGATCTCGCGCGCCTCTTCGGGGCTGATCGGCCGCTCGAACTCGATGTTCACCGACTCCGAATGGCCGACAAACACCGGCACCCGAACGCAGGTCGCCGTCAGCCGGATCTTCGGATCGAGGATCTTCTTCGTCTCCACCATCATCTTCCATTCCTCTTTCGTGTAGCCGTCTTCCATGAAGACATCGATGTGAGGAATGCAGTTGAAGGCAATCTGCTTGCTGAACTTTTTCGGTTCAACCTCGGTGCCCGGCACATACTTGGCCTTGGTCTGCTGCCAAAGCTCATCCATGGCGTCCTTGCCGGCGCCGGAAACGGACTGGTAAGTTGAGACGATCACGCGGGTGATTTTTGCCGCGTCGTGCAGCGGCTTGAGCACGACCACCAGCTGCGCCGTAGAGCAATTCGGGTTCGCGATGATGTTCTTCTTCGTGTAACCGCGAATGGCGTCGGCATTCACCTCCGGCACAATCAGCGGGACATCCTGGTCGTATCGCCAGCACGACGAGTTATCGATCACGACGCAGCCCTTGGCGCCGATCCTTGGCGCCCATTCCTTGGCCACGCTCGAACCGGCCGACATCAGGCAGATGTCCACCTTCGAAAAATCGAACTGCTCCAGATCCTGGCACTTGATCGTCTTGTCGCCATAGGACACCTCCGTCCCCACCGAACGGCGCGAGGCCAGCGCATGAATCTCGCTGACCGGAAACCGCCGCTCGATCAGCACGTTCATCATTTCCCGGCCCACGTTGCCGGTGGCGCCGACGACGGCAATTCTGTAGCCCATGTGGCGAAATCCTTGAATTTATTGCCGGAATGCTGCGCACGCCGGGTGCCGCGCTGAGCGGCCCTATGAGGTAGCGATCCCTTACGCGCGCCGGCCCCTTCTTTCAAGGCGGACTTGGGGTCGCGCAGGCCCAGTGCCGCCCTAGAAATCGGGTTGAAAGGCTTCAACCGCTGGCGGGCAAATCCGCCACGAGACCGCCCTTCCCCCGCGCTAAAACCGCGCCGGGCATCAACACAAGGACCACGGCAAATGAGGGCCTATCGGACATTGCCAGCACGAGCACTCTTCGCGGCGATGACGGTTCAAAGCCTCGCCGGCCCCGTCTGGATGACCGATGCCGATCTCACCGGCACCTTCGCGGGCCGGGACATCTCCGGGGAATATGAAAACGGCGACACCTTCGACGAGACCTACGCCCGCGACGGGACTGTCCGCTATTCCGACGCCCGTCGCACCTCCTCCGGCAAATGGTCTGTCCGCGCCGGAACCTTTTGCACGATCTACGACGACGATCCCGCTGGCGGCTGCTACCGCGTCCACAAGGCGAGCGAAAACTGCTTTGAGTTCCACTTTGTCGCCCGCACGCAGGAGCAAGCCAGCAAAGCGCCCGGTAAACCGGCCTGGACGGCCCGCGGCTGGTTCGCCAATCAACCTAAAACATGCGTCGACGGCGAAAGCGTCTGATGCCCCCTCCGCCGTTTTGACCTCGCGCAAGGTGCTCACCAGTATGTGACGTTTATCCCTGACCGTCTCGCGCATCGGTGGCAAGGTTTCGCCGCTTTAGATCGTCGAAAAGGACTTGGGCATGAAGATTGTGATCATAGGCGGTGTGGCAGGTGGTGCCTCGTGTGCGGCGCGGCTGCGGCGCATCGACGAAGCCGCCGAGATCGTCATGATCGAACGTGGCCCCTATGTCTCCTACGCCAACTGCGGCCTGCCCTACCACGTGGGTGGCGTCATCGAGGATGAGGCCAGCCTCTTGATCGCCAATCCGCAGCTGTTCCGGGACCAGTTTGCCATCGACGTGCGGATCAGTACCGAGGCTACGGCCATCGACGCCAAGGCTAAGACCGTCA
This sequence comes from Hyphomicrobium sp. 12-62-95, assembly GCA_002279935.1. GTDB lineage: Bacteria > Pseudomonadota > Alphaproteobacteria > Rhizobiales > Hyphomicrobiaceae > JAGVSR01. Next base: position 153,233 of record NCCZ01000004.1, read on the forward strand.
CCGTGCGCGATCTAGCCACCGGCGCCGAGCGCGCAGAGACCTACGACAAACTCGTCCTCGCCCCCGGCGCCACATCAATCAAGCCGCCGCTGCCCGGCATCGACCTGCCCGGCATCTTCCATGTCCGCACTGTCCCCGATGCCCGCGCGATCCGCCATTGGCTTGGTGCGAACCCCAAGGGCAAACGCGCTGTCGTCATTGGCGGTGGTTTCATCGGGCTGGAAATGGTCGAAAACCTCGTCCACCAGGACCTCGCCGTCACGCTCGTGGAAATGGCCGATCAGATTCTGGCCCCCCTCGACGTCGAACAGGCCCGCCCCGCCGAAGCTCTGCTCCGCCGTCACGGCGTCACGCTCGTCCTTGGCGACAGCGTCACCGGCTTCGTGAAAAATCCATCCGGCGCGATCGACGTCGCCACCAAATCGGGCGCCACCTATCCAGCCGACATCGTCATCCTCGCGCTTGGCGTCCGCCCCGATACCGCACTCGCCAAATCCGCTGGCCTCACCCTTGGCGACCGCGGCGGCATCAAGGTCGATGCCCACATGCGCACCAGCGATCCCGCCATCTATGCGGTTGGCGACGCCGTCGAGGTCCGCGACATCGTCACCGACGCCGATACGCTTCTCGCCCTCGCCGGCCCCGCCAACCGCCAAGGCCGCATCGCAGCCGACAACATCGCCGGCCGGACATCGGTCTTCCGCGGGGTGCAAGGCACCGCCATCATCGGCCTTTTCGGAACCACCTTTGCCTGGACCGGCGCCAGCGAGAAAACCCTGCGCCGCCTCGGCCGCACGGCCTACGAAAAGATCTACCTCTACCCCAATCACCACGCTCGCTATTATCCCGGCGCCAAGATGATCTCCATGAAGCTCATCTTCGCCAAATCCGATGGCCGCATCTTAGGCGCACAGGCCTACGGCGAGGACGGCGTCGACCGCCGCATCGACGTTATCGCCACGCTGATTCAGAAAGGCGGCACGGTCTACGATCTGGAAGAAGCAGAACTCTGCTACGCGCCGCAATACGGCAGTGCGAAGGATGCCGCCAACTTCGCCGGTATGATCGCCGCCAACGTGCTGCGCAAGGACATGCCGTTGGTGCATTGGAACGCCGGCAACACCAGCCTTCTTCTCGATGTCCGCGACCCCGCCGAAATCGAGGCCTATGCCGTTCCGGGCGCACTCAACATCCCCTTGAAGCAACTCCGCGCGCGCCTCGCCGAGGTCCCGCGCGACAGAGAAATCGCCGTCATCTGCCGCTCCGGCCAGCGCGCCTACCTGGCCACGCGCATTCTGCTGCAGAACGGCTACGCCGCCAAAACGCTCTCCGGCGGCGTCCTGGCCGTTCAGCAATCCGAAACTTAAGCAGCAAGCCCCAATACGCCGTGTCTCTCCTCGAGCGCGCTGGCGTGCGCCTCGAGCTCGGCACCAAGCGCGGCGTGATCGATCAGTCTCTGCCGCTGCACGGCCATCTCGAAAACCGAGTAGATGTCGGCCTGACGATCGCCTTTGAGCTCCAAGAGCCTGCGCCGAGTATGGTTCTGCGCAATCCGGTACGCATCGACATAGAACGCAGCCAGCGGATCCGCGCCGATGGCACCAGCAATGGCAGCGAATTTCACCCGCTCAACCTCGGGGATCGTGTCCACCTGGCAAATGCGGCCCTCCCCCGCCAAATCTTCCAGCACCTCATAAATGCCGAGCCGCTCCACACCCACCACCGCCCGGTCCAAATCGAACACCGGTAGAAACGGATAAAGCCGGCACACCGTTGTACGAGTCGCATGCGCGCATGCGCACCCCGCGTTGCGGCTGATCAAACTCTCGATCGGTAAAACCCGCGCTCCGAAGCGGTACTCCGCCACCCGGTGCTGATAGTCTCCGAATTGACCCAGCAGATCGCGCGCCTGCAAGTATGCAAACTCACCCGGCAACAGCGGCAGTTCCTGTGCTCCGGCGCTACCCACTAGCCGGAAGCGGTCCTTCTGGCGGCTGAAGCTGCAGCAATTGGCATTGCCGCACAGCTGCCAGCACCCCGGCACATAGACGAGATCCTGCGCATAGATGGTGTCGAAATCGACGGCGCTTTCCATGCCGCATCTCTACACCGTCACCGGACGTCGCGCAGCCCACGGAGGAAAATTACGCTAAACGCGACGCCCGCCCGCCCTCCGCGAACGTGTGGGCGAAACCGGCGCCGGTTAACGCGCCATTAACCCCCCACATGTGAATGTGCCCAAGTTCTGCGTCTGTTCCTTAAGGCATGCCCATGCCCAGGCTCTACAAGTTCGCTCTGTTCGGCTTCATCGCCTATGCCCTCGTCACGGCCAGCCCGGCCCAGCAGTCGGAAATCGGCCAGGGCCTCCTTGCGATCAAAGACGCCGCTGTCGACGCCTGCACCATTGAAGGCCGCCTCTGCACGCGCGCCATCGATTACGCCCTCGCGGCCTTCAACGGCTCCCTGTCCGATGATCCCGCCCCCTGGATGGACGAGCAGAGCAAACGCGTCCAACCGCCGCCACAAACCACGCCATCTCGCAACGCCGGCTGAAGCGCTCCTGTCGGCGCACCCATGGAAAAGCTAACCTGGCTCTTGCAGGCGGACCGCCAATGGCCAACGTCGGCGGCAACCATCGACCAAGAGCAGCAGGTTTCCCGTGTCCACCAAAACGAGCCGCACGCAACCAACGTCAATCGCGGAATTACTGGCCTCCCCCATGCGCCCGGGCCAGCTGAAATGGATCGGCCTGCGTCCTGAGCGACGCGCCGCGGTGATCGAAGTGACCGAAGCCACCCTGATAGCCAGCCGCGGCATTACGGGCGATCGCTATCGCACCAGCAGCAACGGCGCCCGGCAGGTGACGCTGATCGCCGAGGAAGATATCGCCGCCATCGCCGCGTTCCTGGGACGCCCGTCCGTCGATCCCGCTCTCTTGCGCCGCAACCTCGTGACCTCCGGTATCAATCTCGCAGCCCTAAAAGGCCGCCGGTTCCGCATCGGTGAAGCGGTACTCGAAACCTCCGGTGAATGCGCCCCGTGCAGCCGCATGGAGGAGATTTTTGGCACCGGCGGCTACAACGCGGTGCGCGGCCGCGGTGGCATCACCGCCCGAATTGTCCAAGCAGGATCAATAGCCGTAGGTGATCTAGTGGAGCCCATCCCAACGCAATAGACAGCAAACGTCTTATATGAGCGCACGTCCCGCTAGAAACGATAAGACGTCATTTGTATCGTGCAGGAAGAAAGACCAGTGCTAGCTTAGGCGCGAAATTCCGACAGGTGGAGATCAGTCATGGCAGCACAGACCTATCCTCCCGGCACTGTCCTCATGCGCCCCACACTCGACGCCCTGGCGCGCAACTGGTGGCTCATCCTCCTGCGCGGCATTTTCGCCATCATCTTCGGCCTCCTCACGTTCGTCTGGCCTGGGCTCACGCTGGTCACGCTTGTCCTGCTGTACGGCGCCTTCTCTCTCTTGGATGGGATTTTCTCCATCGTCGCCGCGCTGAAGGGCGGCACGCCGATGCCACGCTGGTGGTTGGCCCTGGTCGGATTGTTGGGAATTGGCGTTGGCCTGATCACGCTGTTTTGGCCGCAGATCACGGGGATCGTGCTGTTGATGTTCATCGCCGGCTGGGCGATCGCGTCAGGGGTCTTGCAGATCATCGGCGCCGTCTATTTGCGCAAGGAGATCGAGGGAGAATGGCTTCTCATCGCCAGCGGCCTCCTGTCGGTTTTGTTCGGCGTCGTCCTCGTGCTGTTCCCCGGCGCCGGAGCGCTGAGCCTTGCCCTCGTCATCGGCGCCTTCGCCGTAGTTTACGGCGTATTGCTCATCGGCTTTGCTCTCAGGCTGAAAAAGCAAGCCGAGATCAAAATCTGAGCCGGTTGGCACCGCCCGCGCTCATCATCGCCATCTGACGTTACAGCCGTGCAAGTCGCGCGGCGCAGCGTCACGCGACCAGCTTCGCCACCGCATCCACGATGGCTTTGCCCATCTCGCTGGTGCCAACCTTCGTCATGCCGGGCTGCATGATATCGCCCGTGCGCAGGCCGCCGGCGAGCACCGCTGCAATCGCCTGATCGACAATGTCGGCCTCCGCCGCCATATCGAGCGAGTAGCGCAGCGCCATCCCGAACGAAGCGACCGTGGCGATCGGATTCGCGAGCCCCTTGCCGGCAATATCCGGCGCCGAGCCATGCACAGGTTCATAAAGTGACATGCGCTTGCCCGTCTTCGCATCCGGCGCGCCCAGCGACGCCGACGGCAGCATGCCGAGCGACCCCGTGCACATCGCGGCCTCGTCCGAGAGAACATCGCCGAACAGGTTGTCGGTCACGATGACATCGAACTGCTTGGGATTGCGCACCAGCTGCATGGCGCAATTGTCGGCCAGAATATGCTCCAGTTCCACGTCCGGCGCATAGTCCTTGTGGACAGCGGTCACCACCTCCTTCCACAGCACGCCCGTGCGCATCACGTTGTGCTTCTCGGCCGAGTGCACCTTGTTGCCGCGCTTGCGCGCCAGGTCGAAAGCGACCTTAGCGATGCGTTCAATTTCATGCGTCGTGTAGATCTGCGTATCAACGGCGCGCTTCTCGCCGTTCTCCAGCGTCACGATCTCTTTCGGCTCCCCGAAGTAGACCCCGCCGGTCAGCTCGCGCACGATCATGATGTCGAGGCCCTCGACGAGTTCGCGCTTCAGCGACGAGGCATCCGCCAGCGCCGGATAGCAGATCGCCGGCCGGAGGTTGGCGAAGAGGCCTAGATCCTTGCGCAGGCGAAGAAGCCCCGCCTCGGGCCGCGCCGCATAAGGCACGCCCGCCCACTTCGGCCCACCCACGGCGCCGAAAATCACCGCATCCGAAGCCTTGGCCTTCGCCACGCAATCATCCGTCACGGCCACGCCGTGCGCGTCGTAGGCTGCCCCGCCGACGAGATCGCTTTCGGTCTCGAAGCGCACACCGTTCTTACGTCCGTTGAAGAACGCAATCAGCCGCTCCACCTCGGCCATGGTCTCGACGCCGATACCGTCGCCGGGAAGGAGGAGAAGCTTTTTGGTCGTCATGGGAGGGGGTAACCTATCTGTCGGGTTGCGAGGCGGCAGGCGCCGGATGAATGTTCCGGCGGTACTGCTAGCCTCCCGGCTCTATGCCCGCAAGTGGCACCACCCGCCGGGTCGTCGCAGCCGTTATTGGAGATGAAAATGGGTCGCCGTCTGCTGCTTCGACTGACATTGGGAGGGTGCGTATTGTGCCCCGCACTGGCGACGGCAGACCCCCTGCAACTCGGCCTCCCGGTGGCCTGTGACCTCGGCCGCACCTGTTTTATCCAGAGTTACGTTGATATTGACCCTGGCCCGGCCGTCCAGGATTTCGCCTGCGGCAGCGCCACCTACGATAATCACGACGGCACCGACTTTCGCCTCCTCTCCGCCCGCGACGCCGCGACCGGCGTCGCAGTGCTCGCTACGGCTGCCGGCACCGTCAAAGGCGTCCGGGACGGCATGCCGGACCGTTTCGCCAATGCTGAAAGCCGCAGCCTCGTCGCCAATCGCGAATGCGGCAACGGCGTCGTGATCGACCACGGCGGCGGCTGGGAAACCCAGTACTGCCACATGCAGTCCGGCAGCGTGAAAGCCACGGTCGGCCAAAAGGTCGATAAGGGGACTGTGTTGGGCGCGGTCGGCTATTCGGGTCTGGCGGAATTCGCGCACCTGCATCTGACCGTCCGCCACAACGGCAAAGCGATCGATCCCTTCACGGGCGCCGAGCGCAACGCCAGTTGCCAACGCGATCCGTCGGCCAATCCAGGACTATGGGACGAAACTGTTCGCCCGGCCCACCGCTACGCCAACGGCGAAATCATAGCCGCTGGCTTCACGAGCGCGCTGCCGGACCTGAAACAAGCGGAAGTCGACGGCGGCATCGCTCCACCAACGGCCACCAGCGCACAGGTTGTCTTCTTCGCCCGGATGATCAATCTCAAAGCCGGCGATGTCGTCATGTTGAATGTCGAAGGTCCCGGCGGCTTCGCGGCACAATCCGCATCAAAACCGCTCGAGCGCAACAAGGCCACGTGGATCGCCTATGCCGGCAAACGTCTCAAGCAAAGCGCCTGGTCGCCCGGGACCTATGCCGGGACTGCGCGCGTTGTCCGCAACGGCGCGACCGTGGTGGAAGTGTCCCGCAGTTGGACCCTTTCAGAATAGGTCTCAGCCAAGCCCAGGGATCGCCAACGCCAACGTGAATCCATTGAAAGCCAGAAAACCACCCGCTGCCGCCAGCAGGCCACTGACGACGAGCAGCATGGAACCCTTGGTGATGATCGAGATCGACGCCAGCACGATCGCAATCTGCAACAGCGCTTCGCCGTAGTCGAAATAAGGGTCCTTCCGCATCGCCACGTCGCGTTCGACCTCGAGCCGCTTGCCCTTCTCGAATAGTTGGTCGAGCCCCTCGCGCGCTTCCACCGGCTTGGCGGGATCGCCCGCTGTCAGGATCTCATCTTGCTTTTTGTATTCGGCGATTTTGGCTTCGATAGCCGCACGCCCATCGGCCGTCAGATCGGGTTCGGCCTTGAGCCGCAGCGTGAGATCGTCCACTTCGACGCGCAGCACGTGCCGTCGCATATTCTTGGCTTGGAAGAATGCCCAGGTGTTTGCTGCTTCAATGTTCTTGAGCGTCATGTCCTTGGCTGCGTTTCCCCCGCCCATGGAGCAAATGGCGAGCAAGACTGCGAGAATGCCGATGTAAACGCCAACCCACCGGTCGCGGTCCCGCACATTGGCGCCCTCGGCATCCTTCGCCAACTCATCCCATACCATCGTCGCCACCCTGTGCTGTCACGAGGTCGGCGCGGTCGAGCACAGCCCCTTTTTCGTCGAGCTGATAGACGATCGGCGCTGCGGTTGCCAGTTCGCGCGCGATGATCTGTTCTCCGGTCAAACCCTCAAGATCCATGATCAGCGCGCGCAGCGAATTCCCGTGCGCCGCCACGATGACCGACTGGCCCGCGTTGACGACCGGCCAGATCTTCGCCTTGTAATAGGGCAGCACGCGGGCGGCCGTATCCTTCAGGCTTTCACCACCCGGCGGCGGAATATCGAAGCTGCGCCGCCAGCGCAGCACCTGCTCTTCGCCGAACCGATGTTTCGCTTCGTCCTTGTTCAAGCCCGAGAGCTGCCCATAATCGCGTTCGTTCAGGGCCTCATCGCGCGTGATCGGCACGCCCTTCTGCCCCATCACGTCGAGAATGATGTCGAGCGTGTTCTGCGCCCGCCGCAGCTTACTCGTGAAAGCCTGATCGAATTGAAGGCCGTGATCGCGCAAAACGCGCCCCGCCCATCGCGCTTCGATGAGCCCCTTCTCCGTCAAATCCGGATCGCGCCAGCCGGTAAACAGATTAAGCCGGTTCCATTCGCTCTGGCCATGCCGCACCAGCACCAGCGTGCGCGTGCGAGTGGCTGTGTCTGACAGAGTCTGGTGGTTCTGCATCGTCACGCAATCTGTCCTTACAAGCCGAGGACATCGGTCATGGCAAAAAGGCCCGGACCTTTTCCCCGGCCCCACAACGCGGCCTTCACCGCGCCGCGCGCGAAAATGCTGCGGTCCGAGGCATGATGGCGGATCGAGATCTCCTCGCCTTCGCCAGCAAAAATAACCGTGTGATCGCCGACCACGCTGCCGCCCCGCAAAGTCGCAAAACCGATGTCGCCTCGCCGCCGCGGACCGGTATGCCCGTCGCGAACGCGCACCGAAGCCGTCGTAAGATCGACGCCGCGCCCCGTCGCGGCGGCCCGGCCAAGCATGAGAGCCGTGCCCGATGGCGCATCGACTTTGTGCTTATGATGCATCTCGACGATTTCGATATCCCAATCGGCGTCGAGAATGGCGGCCACCCGCTCCGTCAGCGCCGCCGCCAGATTGACGCCGAGGCTCATGTTGCCGGACTTGATGACCGTCGCATGGCGGGCTGCCGCCAGGATCGCGGCGTCCGATGCGGCATCCAGCCCCGTGGTTCCGATCACGTGCACGATCCGCGCGTTGGCGGCCAGCCCCGCGAATGCAACCGTCGCCCTGGGCGACGTGAAATCGATGATCGCATCCGAGCGGGCAATCAGGTCCAGAGCATCCGCGGTCAATGGAATGCCATTGGCTCCAAGCCCCGCGAGATCTCCCAGATCGCGCCCCAGGTCGGCGCTGCCTGGCGATTCCGTGCCCCCCGATAACGTACACCCGGGATCGGCCGCAATGGCGCGGACGAGTTCGCGGCCCATGCGGCCAGCGGCACCCATCACGGCAATCTTCATAAGGGACACGTGCGGCCTCCACTCAGTGGGTTGGCCGGGGGTATAGCAACCGCAACCCCGAGCGGGAAGTGCGTCAAGGCAGTCATCCCCGTCGCGGGCAAGTCAGCCGCACGCCTAGGTCGACGCTTTGAACCGCTCCATCGCCTGAACAATGAGCCGGCGCGCCTCGTCCGCATCGCCCCAGTGGTTGATCTTGACCCACTTCCCAGGCTCCAAATCCTTGTAATGGGCGAAGAAATGCTCGATCTGCTCGGTCGAGATCGATGGCAGATCCGAGTAGTTTTTCACCTTGCTGTAGCGCTTGGTCAGCTTGTCGCTCGGCACGGCGATGATCTTTTCATCTCCGCCCCCGTCGTCCTCCATCACCAGCACGCCAATCGGCCGGCAATTGATCACCGCCCCCGGCACGATCGCCCGCGTATTGCAGACCAGCACGTCGATCGGGTCGCCATCGGCCGACAGCGTGTGGGGGACGAAGCCGTAGTTCCCCGGATACCGCATGGGCGTATAGAGAAACCGGTCGACGACCAGCGTCCCTGACGCCTTATCCATCTCGTATTTAATCGGTTCGCCGCCAACCGGCACTTCGATGATCACGTTAATGTCGTCCGGCGGGGATTTCCCCACTGGAATTGCCTCGATGCGCATCGATGAGCCCCGTTTCTTAGATGATTGTCGTTTGGCGGTTCCGCCGGTATCTGGCGGCCCCGGAAGATGGCGAGCGGAGTGTGCCCCAGACCGCTACCGGAAATCTAGCCGTCGAAGGTCGAAGCGCACCGGCGTCTATGCTTAAGGCCGGCCGGCCTCCAGCATGCCGACGGACCGGCGATCCTTTATTTTAAACCCAGCCGACAGCCACCTTCTTCAGGTGGGTCTGCCCGAACGTCTCGCGCACGGTCTTGAAAGGCCGCCCGCCCCGCCGCCAGTAGAAGTCGAGCGCGGCGTCGTTATCGGCCAGCGCCCAGACCACGAGGCCGTTGAGACCGCGCGCATCCAGCCGCGCCCGGCACGCCTCAAAGAGGTGTTCTCCGAGCCCCATCCCCTGGTGCAGCGGGGCGACGTATAGCTCGTAGATCTCGCCTTGATGCCGCCCACGTCCACGCGCCGCTCCATAGGTCGCATAGCCGGCGATTTTGCCGTCGTGGACAGCGATCAATGGGCCCTCGCCACCGCGAATGGCCGAAGACCACCACGCCTTGTTGCGGCGGCGAATGATGCCCTCGAGTTGCTCGTGCGGAACGAGACCCGCATAAGCCCCGCGCCATGTCTCGGCAAACAGCGAGGCCAAAACGGCTGCATCGGCAATCTTCGCCGGCCGGACTAAAACGTCAGTGCGCCAACTCAACGTCATGAACGCCCTCGCCACACCAGCACGCATCTCATGTAAGCCAGTCTAGCGAATTCCATGCCAACGTGGCGGATTAATGCCAACCGCCGGGCACGAAACAGAAATCGCAAATGCCCATAGAAAAAGCCCGGGACGCGAGGTCCCGGGCTTTGCCGTTTCGTGCAACAAAAGTGGCGATTAGGCCGACTTCTTAATCTGCTCGAAGGTCTTGGCGGCAGCGGCGTTCATCGTCTCGAACGTCTGCTGAGCGATCTTCGCGGAAAGCTCGAAGAGTTCCTTGGTCTGGTTGGCCGAAGCCGTCATCTGCTGCTGGAAGTAAGACGTCTGCAGCTTGATGACTTCCGGAACCGTCTTCGCCTTGGCGATGGCTTCGGCGGCGTCGAGAGCAGCTTCGGTGTTGATTTCGACGTTGCGGAGAACCTTCTCGCCGAGCGTGCGTGCGCCGGCCTGAGCCGTCAGCATCACATTTTCCATCGTCTTCACGCCGTCCTTCGACACCGTCTGCATCTTGTCGAAAGCTTCGCGGGTCTTGGCGACGCCGTCTTCAGCAATGGCCTGGATGTTTTCCGGAATGCGCGCGTCCTTAGCGGCGGCGAACATTTCCTGGGCCTGGCGGGTGAATTGATCGTTCATAGCAATGGTCCTCTGACTAAGATGGTGTTTGCGGAGATTTTGGGGGCATGCTGCGCCAGTGCCGGACGGGAGAGCCCGTCATGTGCGCTGGAATTTCAGGAGCCAGTCTTCCGGCTCGACGAAAAGAGATATAGCAGCTCTTTTGTGCAATGCAACATCAAATCTTCGGCTGCGTCCTGAAAAACTACCTAGGGTGTTGATATTGCGCGACAAAATACGAACATTGCAGCGCAAAATAATTGATCGAAATCAAATGCTTGCACGTCCAAATGCTGACCTACGTCATAGAGCGGGAAAATGATCCCGATACCCCATAGCCGCCGGATCGAACAAAATATCGGCAGGCCGCAGCGGCCGCGCCAATGCCAACCCCTCAAGCGAACGGCAGCGCGACAAAGCAACATAAGCTTGCCCGTGCGCGAAAGTTCCCCGTCCCAGGTCGATATACACTTTGTCCAGTGTTAGCCCCTGCGCCTTGTGGATCGTGAGCGCCCACGCCAGCCGGATCGGGAACTGCCGGAACGTCCCAGCGACCGTCTCCACCACCTTGTCCTGCTGCGTATCAAACGCGTAACGTCGGTTCTCCCACGCGGCCGGCTCGATTTCGTACTCCTTGCCGTTGATCTCGACCCACACCTGCTTTTCGGTCAGCCGCGAGATCCGCGCCACCGTTCCGTTCACCCACCGCCGGTCCGCATCATTCCGCAGCAGGATGACTTTGGCGCCCGGCTTCAAAACGAGCGTCGAGTCCGTTGGCTGCGCGTTGGGATTGAAATCGCCGCTCACCCCGGCCTCGTAGCGCTGCAGCACGCCGGGCAAGGCATCAAGGTACGCCATATTGATGCGCTGGGCGGCCGCGTTCGTGGGCGTCAGGATCACATAGGCGTCGCCCTCGCCCAGCGTCCGCACCGGCCGCACGCACTCATTGAGCAACGTCAGGTCGTCTTCTTCCACTTCGCCTTCGCGAATGCGGTTGAGCACGCGGATCAAACCCTCGTCGCTCTGCCGGAACACCTGATTGAGTTCGAGCAGCATCGTGCCCAGACCCTCGCGCAAGCCTGAAGCGGCGAAGAAAAAGGGCCCGCCATGCTCGCTGTCGAGGTACTGCGCCACCTCCGCTTCCTGCACGACGGGCGGCAGCTGATGCAAATCGCCGAACATCACGAGCCGCAGTCCGCCAAACGGTTCGCGTGGCCGGCCCCGGTTGATCCGCAGCGACATATCCATCGCCCACATCAGATCTGACCGCACCATCGATACTTCGTCGATAATGAGAAACTTCAATCGCCGCATCACCTGCCCATTGCGGCTGCGCCGGATATCGTCGGGCTTGATCAACCGCGGCGGCAACCCGAAGAAAGAATGGATCGTCTGCCCGCCAACGTTGACGCCCGCCAGCCCCGTCGGCGCCAGCACCACCATGTCGTCCGGGATCAGATCGCGGATGCAGCGCAACAGCGTCGACTTGCCAGACCCCGCGCGCCCCGTGATGAAAAGGTGGCCGCCCGGCTCGCGGAGGTAGGACAGCGCCGCCTCGTACTCGGCTGTCGGTGTTACACCCGCCGGCCAGGACATGGGCGCGCCGGATGCGGCGACGATGGCTGAGGCGGGATCGGTTCCGGGCAAAATCAATCTCATGGGTGAAGCGTGCGCCCACTAAGCAGCCCCCCGCCGAACATGTCAAAACGTCATCGGTCACACCGGCCAGATTGCGCACGGCAAAAGAAAAAGGCGGCTACCTGACAGGTAGCCGCCCCAAACTCTGCTGTCGAAGCGAATGGCTTCGGAAATGGATTAGTCAGCGGTGATGCTGATGACCTTGAAGGCCTTGTCCATCTTGATGTCGTAGTTGGCGCCATCGGCGCACTTGACGTCGTTCAGCTCGAACACGCCCGAGCCTTCCGATTCCTTCTCACCAGTGCCGCCCGTGCAGCCCCAGGCCTTGGCCGTGGCGGCGATCTTGCCGGCTTCTTCATCCGACGGCTTGTCGTCGGCAAAAGCAAAGCCCGACGAGAGGGCGAGAACGGTCATCGCGATAAGCGACTTCTTCATAGGTGGTATCCTCCGAAAAGATTGGACAAGTCGTATGGGGAAACGACGACCCGGCAGGTCGACTAGAAAACGGGAAGGCGCACACGCCGGATCACGGAATATCGAACTATCCCGCCGCCTTCTTATGTGGCGGCGCAGCAAGAATTAGCAAGAGGAACACTTCCCACCGAAAAAAGGAATTTTTCCTATAATTTCCGGGGAATAACGGGAAGCCGACGCCCTTAGGCGACGTCGGCTTCGGCTTCGCGCTTGCGTTCCTGCCGCTTGCGCTCGTTCGGATCCAGCCAACGCTTCCGCAACCGGATGGTCTCCGGCGTGATTTCGACCAGCTCTTCGTCGGTGATGTACGACATCGCCTTCTCAAGCGTCAGCTTCATCGGGGGCACCAACGTCAGCGCCTCGTCCTTGCCCGACGCGCGCACGTTCGTCAGCTTCTTGCCCTGAACGACGTTCACAATGAGGTCGTTATCCCGCGAATGTTCGCCGACGATCATGCCCTCATAAACTCGCGCCTGCGAACCGATCATAAACTGCCCGCGATCCTGCAGGTGGAAGATCGAATAGGCCGTTGCCTCGCCCGTGCCATTCGAGATCAGCACGCCCTGGCGGCGACCCGTGATCTCGCCCTTGAAGGGTGCATAGGAGTGGAACAGCCGGTTCATCACCGCCGTACCGCGGCTATCCGACAACAGCTCCGACTGATAGCCCAGGAGCCCGCGCGTCGGCACCAGGAACACCATCCGCGTGCGCCCGCCGCCCGAAGGCCGCATCTCCATCAGATCGCCACGCCGCTCCGAGAGCTTCTGCACGATCACGCCCGTGAAGCCGTCGTCCACGTCGATAATCGTCTCTTCGATGGGCTCAAGCTTCTGCCCCGTCTCCGGATCGGTCTTGATCACGACCTTGGGCCGCGACACCGTCAACTCGAAGCCTTCGCGGCGCATGTTCTCAATCAGGATCGCCAGCTGAAGTTCGCCGCGCCCCGACACGATAAAGCTGTCCGTTTCGTCGCTGTCGGTCACCTTGATGGCGATGTTGCGCTCGGATTCGCGCATCAAGCGGTCGCGAATGACGCGGCTTTGAACCTTGCTGCCTTCCTGGCCTGCGAAGGGTCCATCGTTGATCCGGAATGTCATCGACAGCGTCGGCGGATCGATCGGCTGTGCCGCCAGCGGCTCGGTCACCGAAGGATCGCACAGAGTGTCGGCCACGGTCGCATCTGTCATGCCCGCCAGCGCAACGATTTCACCGGCACTCGCCTCTTCGACCGGAATGCGCTCCAGCCCGCGATACGCCAGAACCTTTGTCGCGCGGAACGTCTCCACCAGCGTTCCGTCGTGACGAATCGCCTTCAACGCCATGTTCGGCTTGATGGTGCCCGACGTGATGCGGCCCGTGAGAATACGGCCCAGGAACGGATCGGCCTCCAGCGTCGTTGCCAGCATGCTGACCGGACCGTCATCGACGGCCGGCGGCGGCACATGCGCCAGCACCAGATCGAACAGCGGCGCCAGATCCGTCTGCGGACCCTCCGGCGCCAGCGCCATCCAACCGTTGCGGCCAGACCCGTAAAGCACCGGGAAGTCGAGCTGCTCGTCAGTCGCGTCAAGGTTGGCAAAGAGATCGAAAATCTCGTTCAGAACGTCCAGATGCCGCTCGTCGGGACGATCGATCTTGTTGATCGCCACGATGGGACGCAGGCCCCGCTTCAGCGCCTTCGACACCACGAACTTCGTCTGCGGCAGCGGCCCTTCCGAGGCGTCGACGAGCACGATCACGCCGTCGACCATGTTCAAGATGCGCTCCACCTCGCCGCCGAAATCGGCGTGACCGGGCGTATCGACGATGTTGATGCGGGTATCTTTCCACAACACCGATGTGCACTTGGCCAGAATGGTGATGCCGCGCTCGCGCTCCAGGTCGTTGGAGTCCATCGCCCGCTCGGCAACCTTCTGGTTGTCGCGGAACGATCCCGACTGCTTCAGCAGTTCGTCAACAAGCGTCGTCTTGCCATGGTCGACGTGCGCGATGATCGCGATATTTCTAAGCTTCATAATTGGTCTCTGTCTGGGGAAGGGCCGGGTCCGGGGTGGGACCGGTCTGACCGGCAACAATTGCGGCGGGAGGTAGCACATCCCTCAACACGCCGCCAGGGACGGATGTGTCGCCCCCGCGTCATAAATCCGCTCTTCCCGCGGTAGGGAGCGGGTTCCAGGGCCGTTTGAGGCAAAAACAACCCTAATGCAGCTTCACGTGCGGTTCCGTCCGCCGGGTCAGCAGCCGCGACACGCTATCCAGAGCCACCTTCCAGAACCCGTGCAGCGCGTATTCGTGCATCTTATAAAGCGACCGATACATCATCTTGGCGAACAGGCCCTCGATCATCATTTTCCGGCCGGAAACGAAGCCCATCAGGCTGCCCACGGTCGAATAATCGCCCAGCGACACCAGCGAGCCGAAATCGCGGTACTTAAATGGCGTCAGCGGCTGACCGTCGAGCTTGTGCCGGATTTGCTTGTAAACATGCGTCGCCATTTGGTGCGCCGCCTGAGCTCGCGGCGGAATCGGCTTCGTATCGCCCTCTGGCACCAGATACGCGCAGTCGCCCAGCACAAAGATGTTTTCGTCCCGCGTCGTCTGCAGTGTCGGTTTCACGACGAGTGTATTCATGCCGCTGGTTTCCAGACCGTCGAGGTCCTTCAAAACCGCCGGACCCTTCACGCCCGCCGCCCATACGACGAGCTCTGACGGAATGAAGTCCCCCGATTCCAATTCGACGCCATCGGCCCGCACCCGCGTCACCCGCGAATTGGTGCGGACGTCGACATTGAGTCCCCGCAAAATCTCAGTGGTCGCCTCTGAAATCCGCTCCGGCAGCGCTGGAACAATGCGCGGCGCAGCTTCAATCAGCGTGATCTTGATGTCTTTCTCCGGCTCGATCTTGTCGAGGCCGAACTGCGCGATAAAGCGCACGGTTTGGTGCAATTCCGCCGAGAGTTCCGTCCCCGTCGCACCCGCGCCGATAATCGCCACGTCCATCTGACCCGGCCGCACTGGCCCTTCCTGCGCCTGTGCCCGCACACACGCATTGAGCAGCCGCCGGTTGAATTTCTCCGCCTGCACCTGCGTATCGAGCATAATCGCATGCTCCTTCACGCCCGGCGTCCCGAAGTCGTTCGATACGCTGCCGATGGCGATCACGAGAATATCGTACACCAGCGCCCGCTGCGGCGTGATCTCGCGCCCCTCTTCATCGAAGGTTGCAGCCAGGATCACTTGTTTGTTCGCGCGATTGAGGCCGATCAGTTCGCCATAGCGAAACTTGAACCCATGCCAGTGCCCCTGCGCCATGTATTCCAGTTCGTGCTGATCCACATTCATGCTGCCAGCCGCGATCTCGTGCAGCAGAGGCTTCCAGATGTGCGTGCGCGACTTGTCGACAAGCGTGATCGCCGCCTTGCCCTTTTTGCCGAGCTTGTTGCCAAGCGTCGTCGCCAACTCCAGCCCGCCCGCACCGCCACCCACGACGACAATGTGCGTCTTCTCAGGCTTCGGGACCAAAAGAGTGCGCGTTCCGGTCATGAGTCGGTCTCCCCACTGATGCGTCAGCGTCCATCTATGTCGCCGCGCTGACCTGACGGGTCAATGTGGCATCCTCAGCCGCGGATCTCGCCGCCCGTCGCCTTCTTCACGTCCGCGATGATCTTCTGCGACACGGCCTCGATCTCGGCCTCCGTCAAGGTTGCCGAAACTGGCTGCAGCGTCACCTCGATGGCGAGCGACTTCTTACCTTCCGCCGCCAGCGCCCCGCCCTCGAAAACGTCAAAGACGGAAACGCTTGAAATCAGCGCTTTGTCCGCGCCGGACGCCGCTTTCACCACATCGCCGGCCGCAACCGCCTTATCGAGTACGAATGCGAAATCCCGCCGCACCGGCAACAGATCGACCGCGGCCAACGCCGCCCGCGCACGTGACTTCTTCTTCTCCGGCGGGATGGAATCGAGGAACACCTCGAACGCCACCGCTGGCCCTTCCACATCCATGGCCTTCAACGTCGCCGGATGCAGTTCGCCAAAGTGAGCAAGCACCGTCTTCGGCCCAAGCCGCAGCGTGCCGGAACGCCCCGGGTGATACCACTCCGGCGCATCGCGCGTGATCTGCGCCTTGCTAGCATCAACGCCAAGCGCCGCCAGCACCGCAACGGCGTCCGCCTTCGCATCGAACACGCTGACCGCCGGCGCCGCGCCATCCCAATGCCGCCCCGCACCGGAAAGCACCGCCGTCCCTGCCCGCACGCCAGCCGCATTCAGCATCTGATCCGCGGGCTGGTCGCCTTTGTAGGCCTGCCCCAACTCGAACAACGCCACATCCGCGAATCCGCGATTGGCGTTACGCGCAGCGCCCATGAGCAAGCCCGGCAGCAAGCTCGGCCGCATCGACGACAGATCCGCCGAAATCGGGTTCGCCAACTCCAGCGAATCCGATCCGCCGCCGAAATGGGTAGCAATCCCACGCGGCAGGAACGACCACGTCACGGCTTCCACCAGCCCGCGCGCCGCCAACGTCTTGCGCGCCCGCCGCGCCCGCTTCTGCCGCTCGGTCAAAACCGGTTTCGCAATTCCCGTCGTCCGCTCCATCGGCGTCGATGGAATGCGATCGAGACCCGCGATTCGAACGACTTCTTCAACAAGGTCGGCTGACCCATGAATGTCCGGACGCCACGTCGGCGTCGTCACTGTGATCTGATGCCCATGCCCTTCGAGCGTGCAGCCGAGCGCTTCCAGAATGTGCCGAACCTCCGCCGTCTCGATCGCAATGCCCGACAGTTTCGCGACGCGGTCCGTATCAAATTCAATCACGCGCGCCGTCTCGGGAACCTTGCCGGCCACCTTGGTCTTGGACGGCGTCCCGCCGCAGAACTTTTCGATCATCTGCGTCGCCAGATCGAGCCCCGGCAAAACCGACTGCGGATCGACGCCGCGCTCGAACCGGTAACGCGCATCCGTCACGAGGCCTGTCTTGCGACCTGTCGCAGCCGTCCGCACCGGATCGAACCACGCGCTCTCGATCAGCACATTTTTGGTCGCCTCCGTGCAGCCGGATGCTTCCCCGCCCATGATGCCGCCAAGGCCGAGAACGCCGCTGTCATCGGCGATCACGCACATGGTCTCGTCAACGGCGTACTCTTTGCCGTCGAGCCCAAGGAACGTCTCGCCAGCCTTGCCCAGCCGCGCGCGAATTGCACCTTTCAGCTTGTCAGCGTCGTAGACGTGCAACGGCCGCCCGTGCTCGTTCGAGATGTAGTTCGTCACATCCACGAGCGCATTGATCGGCCGCATCCCAACCGCCTTCAGCCTGTTCTGCAGCCACTCCGGCGACGGCCCATTTTTCACGCCCGTCACGAGGCGCGCTGCGAACACCGGGCACGCGCTCTCCGAGCCCGTCGGAAAATCAAGCTTCACATCGATCGGGCAGTCCTTCGCACCTTCGACGCCGTGAATGCGCGTCTCATGCTTCAACGTGCCAAGCCCCGCCGCCGCCAGATCGCGCGCGATGCCGCGCACGCCTGTGCAGTCCGGCCGGTTCGGCGTCAGCTTCACTTCGAACACCGGATCGTTGAGCCCCGCCACGTCGATGTACCGGCTGCCCACCTTGTCCGCGAGCGAAGCATCCAGTTCCAGAATGCCGTTGCTCTCGTCCGACAGTTCGAGTTCAGCCGCCGAACACATCATCCCATTCGAGACGACACCGCGCACCGGCTTCTTCTCCAGCGTGATCTTCGACCCCGGAATATACGTGCCGAGCGGCGCGAACACCGACACAAGGCCCACCCGCGCATTCGGCGCGCCGCACACCACTTCCATCAGCGGCTGCCCCTTGGCGATCTCAACCTGCACCACTTGCAGCTTGTCGGCATTGGGATGCTTCTTCGCCTCCACGATCCGCGCCACCGTGAATGCGCCCAGCGTCGCGCCCGGGTCCTCGACGCTCTCCACTTCCAGCCCGATGGCCGATAGCTTGGTCGAGATCTCCTCGACCGCAGCCGTCGTCTTCAGGTGCTCTTTCAGCCAGGACAGCGTGAATTTCATCGCAAATGTTCCATTCAGCGGCTCTTGTTGGCGTTGATCGCCATGACGTAGACGAGCACCCACAGCAGCGCGGGTGCAAGCGTGAAGGCAAATCCGGAAACGAAGCTCTGGCCCAGCCGCTCGCCCAGCGAACACGGCGACACCGAGCCATCGAGCGCATAGCAATTGCCGTCATAGATGGCCGCATCGTACGCGAGCGGCAGCAGCATCAAGGCGGCCACGCCAAGCGCGCCGACAATCTGCTGCTGCTTCAGTGGCCGCGCTCCCATCGCCGAGCCGAGCCCGAACGCGACAAGCAGCGCCACCGTCATGATGATCAGCGGAATGGCCAGCGCCATGGGCTCAGTCTCCGCGCGTTACGACGAAAGCCCGCCGCCGAGCGTCGGCTGGTCGAGCAGGGAAAATCCGTAGTGGCGCAGCCAGCGCAGATCGGCGGAGAAGAACGCGCGCAGATCCGGCAGGCCATACTTCAGCATCGTGATCCGGTCGAGCCCCATGCCGAAGGCAAAGCCCTGGTACTTCTCCGGATTGAGCCCGCAGTTGGCGAGCACGTTGGGATGCACCATGCCGCAGCCCAAAATCTCCAACCACTGCCCCGGCTTCCCGATCGCCGACGCATCGATATCCACTTCCATAGACGGCTCGGTGAACGGAAAGTGCGACGCGCGAAAACGCATCGTCACGTTATCGACTTCAAAGAATGCTTTCGCGAATTCTTCCAGCACCCATTTCAGGTGCCCCATATGCGTTTTCTCGTCGATCACCAGACCTTCGATCTGGTGGAACATCGGCGTGTGCGTCTGGTCGCTATCGCAGCGATAGACCCGCCCCGGCGCGATGATGCGGATCGGCGGCGTCTTGTTCTGCATCGTGCGGATCTGCACCGGGCTTGTATGCGTGCGCAAAAGCAGCCGCGACCCATCCGGCTTCGGGTTGAAATAAAACGTGTCGTGTTCCTGCCGGGCGGGGTGCTCGGCTGGAATGTTGAGCTTCGTAAAGTTGAGATCGTCCGTCTCGATATCCGGACCTTCCGCCACCTCAAACCCGAGATCGGCGAAAATCTCGATGCACTCGTCGAGCACCTGGCTCACCGGATGAATGCGGCCCAGCACTTCTGCGCCAGCCCGCACCGGCAGCGTCACGTCCGCCCGCTCGTTCGCGAGTCGCGCAGAAAGCGCCGCCGTCTCGAGCGTCGCCTTGCGCGCATCAAGCGCGTCGGAGACCTTGGTCTTCAGCGCATTCACCGCCGCGCCAAACGCTTTGCGCTCCTCCGCCGGCAACTTGCCGAGCTGTGCCATAAGCTCTGAAATCCGCCCCTTCTTGCCGATCGCCGATACGCGAACAGCGTCGAGCGCCGCAAGATCACCGGCCCCGGCAACCTCCGTCAACACGTCGTCTTCAAGGCGGGAAAGATCAGTGCCAGATGACATGCGGAACGGCTCCGGAAAAGCGGATGCCCGTCATCCCGTCCGCGGGGTCTGGCGCGCGGCACGCCTCGATTTGAGGAGCGCGCCGAAGGAGCCCCGCAGGGCGCGATGAAACGGCAGGTTTTGGAGAAAGCGCGCCGGGGATGTGTCATCCCCGGCTTCGTCAGTGTGTCGTGATCGCCCGAAAGATCAGGCAGCCTTCGGCAGCGCAGCCTGAGCCTTGTCGACAAGCGCCTTGAACGCGGCGTTGTCCTTCACAGCGATGTCGGCCAGAACCTTGCGGTCGACTTCGATGCCGGCCTTCGTCAGCCCGTCAATAAAGCGGCCGTACGTCAGGCCATGCTCGCGGGCAGCCGCGTTGATGCGCTGGATCCAGAGAGCGCGGAACGTGCGCTTCTTATTCTTGCGGTCGCGGAAGTTATACTGCAGCGCCTTTTCGACGGCCTGCTTCGCGACGCGGATGGTGCTCTTGCGGCGGCCGTAATAGCCCTTCGCAGCTTTCAGAACTTTCTTGTGCTTGGCGTGGGCGGTAACGCCGCGCTTGACGCGTGCCATGGGAGTGCTCCGTTTCGATCGGTAAATGGGGGTCAGCCGGCCTTCAAAGGCCCGCGTCTGCTCAGCGGTTGTAGGGCATGTACTTCTTGACGATGCCGGCATCCGAGTCGTTCAGCACCATGGTGCCGCGCGCCTTCTGCACGAACTTCGCCGTCCGCTTAATCATGCCGTGCCGCTTACCAGCAGCACCCGCCTTCACTTTACCGGTCGCCGTGAAACGGAATCGCTTCTTGGCACCGCTCTTGGTCTTCATCTTGGGCATTTGGCTTTCCTTTCTAGTGGCCGGCATAAAGCCGGCGGGCAACGATCGGTCTGGGGCGTGGGCCCCGAGGCGCGCTGCCGTTCTCTTGTGTTGAAGCATGAAAGCCGCCACGGCATGCCCTGCCGGACGGCTCCGGGCGGCGTTATACGGTGAGGCCCCTCACGATGCAACTGCCCTCGAACGCCACTCTTGATCGCACGGAGGTAGCAGCTGCAACGAGCGCGGCCCATCACCGGCCTGTTGTCCGCCAGCCAAGATGAAATGAAGATTAAAAATGAAGTTGATTAGGTAACCTGAAATCAAACGGGACCGTTTGTCTGGTGTGACGCTCTCCAATGTTCATAATGACAGCACGCGACATGCCCACCGCTCGCAAAAAATCACGCGATTTCGAATATTTCTAGCGGTTGCCTATAGGCTTCGATCTTGCGCTCTGCGCCCTGTCAGGTCATATAGACGGGATCGAACACGCCTTGGCTTACTCTGCGACAGCTCTACCGAGTCTGACACTAGACGTCTCCAACGCGCGATTTGATGGCCCCCGATGTCGTCGCTTCGGGGTAATTTACCTATGCTTTGGAGGCATATCGATGTCGACTGGTACCGTGAAGTGGTTCAACGGGCAGAAGGGCTACGGCTTCATTCAGCCGGACGAAGGTGGGAACGACGTGTTCGTTCACATTTCGGCTGTTGAGCGTGCAGGTCTTTCTTCTCTGCGTGAAGGTCAGAAGATTTCCTTCGATACCGAACGCGGCCGCAACGGCAAGATCGCTGCGATCAACCTGCGTCCCCTCTAATAAAGGGTACGTTGCACGGATCGTGCTTGGGGAGCAGAGCTATCTGCTCCCCATTTAGTTGTGCGGTGCCCATCCGCACGCCACTCACAGAGGGCACATGGCTAAAGAAGAAGAACTCGAGTTTGAAGGTGTTGTGGTGGAAATTCTCCCCGACGCCCGCTGCCGCGTGAAACTCGACAACGGCCACGAAATCGTCGCCTACACGTCGGGCCGCATGAAGAAAAACCGCATCCGCATTCTGGCCGGCGATAAGGTCACGGTTGCGATGACGCCCTACGATCTCACCAAGGGCCGCATCAATTTCCGCCACAAGGACACGCGCGGTGGCCCGCCTCCCGGTGCCGGTGGACCGCCCGGCGGTGGCCAGCAACGCCGTCGCTCTTGATCCCGATTTAAGCACAACACGGACGAGGCCGGCCGCCACAAGCGCCGGCCTGAATTTTTTGCCCAAACCGCTTTGTCTAAAACACCCGGTGCGGGAAATAGCGCGAGACGATTTCGTCGAAACGCCCCGACGTGCGCACCTTATGCAGCGCTGAATTCAACAGCGCCCGGATTTGCGGATCGCTGCGCGGCACCGCGATGCCGATCCCATCGCCGAAATAGCGCGGCTCGAAGAATGGCCCGCCGCGCAATTCGCAGCACCGCCGCGAAAGCGTTCCATTGATCCAGAACGATAGCCCGATACCGTCGTCGAACACATAATCCGTCTTGCCCTGCAGCAGCGCTTCCCGCGCCAGTTCCGACGTCTCGAACACCTGCACCCGGCTGTCGCGAAAAAACGTTTTCAGAAACGCTTCGTGCGGCGACCCCCGCGCCACCGCGATCGATTTCCCATAGAGTTGATCCGGAGCGATCTCCACCTTCTCCGCCTCGGTCTTCGCCGCAAACCGCCCCGGCGTATGGAAGTACCGGTCGGTGAATTCAACGTCGCGCAGCGCCTCCGCCGTCACCGCATGCCCCGCGATCACCGCATCGGCCTCGCCGCGCTTCAACGCAACCAGCAACTCTTCCCACGGCCGCACGCGGATATCGCACGCCGCCCCGATCTCGTTACACAGCGCCCGGGCCAGATCGACGTTGAACCCATTCAGCACTCCGTCTTCGTCGAGATAGTTGAACGGCGGAAAATCTCCCTCGGTCAGAAACCGCACCACGACGCGACGCGGCTGCTGAGCCTCCGCCGCCAACGGAGCCTCCTGCGCCGATGCCGGCAGCGGAACGGTAACAATCAATCCTAAAGCCAGCAGCAGCCCCAGGATCGCCCCGGAGCAGCTCCAGTCGCCCTTGTTTTTCATAATCATCAGCATTGCACGTTCCAGCTGTTCAGTTCACGCCGTTTAACGTACTCTGCCGACGGATGATGGGGGCAGGTGACGACTGCCGAGTATGTCGTGCGGACGGGCGGTCGTGTCAAATCCTCGGCTTCGCAAGCAGCAGATTTCCTTGGGGACGTTTCCGGCGTCCCTGCGCGCGCCCGCGGATCCAGGTTGGGCCGATGCTCTGCGTGAGAACAGCCCGGATCTCTCCGCCGCATCGCCGATGGCGCGTTGGCAGCGCAACGTCCTCGTCCTCGCACTCCTGGCAATTCCCCTAGGGTTCTGGGTCGACGCCGACGCCACGGCCATGTTCATCATGGCGCTGCTCACACCCGCGTTCCTGTGCGTCGCGCTCCTGCGTGCAGCCGCCCTCGTCGACAGTCTCCGGACTTGCGCTCCGCCACCCACCGCCCTTCCCGCCAACGACGATAACCTCCCCTTCTATTCAATCCTCGTCCCGCTCTACCGCGAAGCCCACATGGCCCCCGTCCTCATCGCCGCTCTCGACCGTCTCGACTGGCCCGCCGACCGCCGCGATATCCTCATCATCACCGAAGCCGACGACGCCGAGACGCGCGAAGCCTTCCGCGTTGCCATCGTCAACCGACCCGGCATGCGCATCCTCACTGTTCCGGCAGGCGCACCCCGCACCAAACCGCGCGCCCTGATGTACGCTTTGCCCGAGGCTGTCGGCGAATTCGTCGTCGTCTATGACGCCGAGGACGAACCCGATCCCGATCAACTGCAACGCGCCTATCGCCGCTTTCTGGCGGGAGGCCCACGCCTTGGCTGCCTGCAAGCCCACCTCAACATTTATAATCCGCACGGGAGTTGGATCACGCGCCAGTTCACGCTGGAATACACCGCGCTCTTCGACGCAATCCTCCCCACCGTCGAACGCCTCAGCCTGCCAATGCCCCTCGGCGGAACCTCCAACCATTTCCGCCGCACGGTGCTCGAAGCCAGCGGCGGCTGGGATCCCTATAACGTCACCGAAGACGCCGACCTCGGCATCCGTCTCGCGCGCCAAGGCTGGCGGGTGTCGATGCTTGATTCCGTGACCTGGGAAGAAGCGCCCGACACCGCCGCCGCTTGGTTCGGCCAACGCGCGCGCTGGCTCAAGGGCTGGATGCAAACGTCCCTCGTCCATTTGCGCCATCCGCGCACACTCTGGCGCGATCTCGGCCCCCGCACCTTTTTCGGCTTTAATGTGCTCATGGGCGGCGTCATCCTTTCCGCCCTGGTCCACCCGCTCGTGTACGGCTATGCGCTCTGGAAAGTCTCAACCGGCGATCTCTCGCTCTGGCCGCCGCAGGGCTGGACCGCCGTCGTCTGGTGGGCCGGCGTCGCCAATCTCGCCTTCGCCTACATCGTCGGCATCGCACTCACCGCGCTCGCCACCCTCCGCCGCCACGACGCGCGCCTCGCCGCTCACGCACTCCTGCTACCCGCTTATTGGATGATGATCTCTTTCGCCGCCTACCGCGCCTTCGCCGACCTCGCGCTCCGCCCCTACCACTGGCGCAAAACCACCCACACCGCGCGCAAGCAGCGCGAAACAGGCCAGCGACCGTAGATTTTAGAACCAGCCACTTCGGGCCGAAGGCCCGGGGAGCAAGGCGACTTGGGCAGCCAGCGCCGCCCGTCGGAGCGCGCTTCGCGCGCGTGAGACAAAAACGTGGAGCGGGCGAAGGGAATCGAACCCTCGTATGCAGCTTGGGAAGCTGCCGTTCTACCATTGAACTACGCCCGCGGCGGGCCACCGATAGCATGGCCCCCTGGCCATGAACAAGGCGCTGTGAAACTTCTCATATCTCGGCTTCGTATGGGCTTGAGCCGCCCGCCGCGACAGCGCAGTGTGGCGGCCAGAAGCCAAAGGGACGAACCCGTGACTGTTGAGCCGAAAACCGTTATCGCCGCCCTGCCGGTCGCAAAGTTTGCCGACCCCGACCGCACCGCCAAGGGCGAACCCCGCGCCACCGTTGCGCTAAACCACCTAGACACACTGTGGATCAACACCGGCACGCTCTGCAATATCACCTGCCGCAACTGCTACATCGAATCGAGCCCCACGAACGATCGCCTCGCCTACATCACCGCCGCCGAAGTCGCCCCCTTCCTCGCCGAAGCCCAAACGCTCGGCACGCGCGAAATCGGCTTTACCGGCGGCGAGCCGTTCCTGAACCCCGAATTCGAAACGATCCTCACAGCCACATTGGAAAGCGGCTTTGAAGCCCTCGTCCTCACCAACGCCATGGCCCCCATGCAGCGCCCCGGTGTCAAAGCCTGGCTCCTGAACCTGCACGAACGCTTCGCCGGCAAACTCACCCTCCGCGTCAGCCTCGATCACTTCACCGAAGCGCTGCACGATGAAGAGCGCGGCCCCGGCTCCTTCGCCAAAGCCATCGAAGGCACCGATTGGCTGGCAGCCAACGGCTTCCGCCTCGCCATCGCCGGCCGCACCTGCTGGGGTGAAAGCCACGGCGAAGGTCTCGCCGGTTACGCGCGGCTCTTTGCAGATCGCGGCTGGCCGCTCGAAACGCACCAGACGCGCGATCTCGTCCTCTTCCCCGAAATGGATGGCGCCCTCGACGTCCCCGAAATCACGCCGGCCTGCTGGGGCATCCTCAAGAAAAGCCCAGACGCCATGATGTGCGCGACCTCGCGCATGGTCGTGAAACGCAAGGATGCCGCCACGCCCGCGGTCCTTCCCTGCACGCTGCTCCCTTATGATGAGCGCTTCGAAATGGGCAGCACACTTGCCGCCGCCGCCCACGCCGATGGCGGCATGTTCGATCTCGGCGCCGTCAAGCTCGCCCACCCGCATTGCTCGCGCTTCTGCGTGCTCGGCGGCGGCAGCTGCTCCTGACAAACAAAAAGCCCCGGAGCACTGCCGCTCCGGGGCTCATTGTCATTGCAGTTGCGTTGCAGCTTACTTCTCGGCGACGAGCGCGTCGCGGATTTCCTTCAGATAAACTTCCGACGGCGGCGGTGCGGCCGGTGCGGCAGCCGGTGCCGGCTTCTTCATCGAGTTCATCGCCTTGACGAGCAGGAAGATCGCAAACGCCGTGATCAGGAACTTGATGACGGCATTGAGGAACAGGCCGTACTTGATGCCCACGCCATCGCCGGTCGGCGTCGGCAGCGTCACGGCAAGCGTCGAGAAGTCCACCCCGGCCATCGCATAGCCGATCGGCGGCATGATGATGTTGTCGACGAGCGTCGAGACGATCGGCGCGAACGCCGCGCCCATGATGACACCGACCGCTAGGTCGACGACGTTGCCCTTCATCGCGAATTCGCGAAATTCTTGGATCATGCCCATAGTGGTCTTCCCCTGTTTGCCAAGCCGGCCGTATCCGTGCGCCAAAGCGGCCGCACCAAAACGCACCGCGTCGCCGCAATCCGGCGATTCGCTGGCCGGACGATAGGCAACCTGACGCTGCGGGACAATCCTTAGACGGCCTTTCATTTGTTCCCCTGAAGGGAATATCCTTCCCAGAAACCAGCCGATTGCAGCATCCGGTGAAGCGCCGCCCGCCGGCTATGCACCCGCCGGACAAACAAAAGGCGAAAACCTGCTGGTACGTGCCCGATCCTGAGCTAAACAATCCGCTGGCACGCTCCCGGGAGGGTCGGGCCGGCGTACGGAAGGGGACGCGGGATGATTGAGCGCAAGGAACGCAAGCCCTACTGGCGGCACACCAAGTGGCAAATGTTCGCCAGCTTGATTCCGTTTTTTGCGGTGATCATCATTCTGCCGCTCTATGCCGAGCAATTGAACTCCAACAAGTTTCTGGGATTCCCGCTGGGCTACTTCCTCGCCGCCCACGGTCTCGTGCTGATCGCCGTCATCACGGTGGCAAGTTTCGTCCGCCAGCAGGATGCGATCGACCACTGGCACGGCGCCCATGAGGACAATTGACGGCGATGGCCAATCTCTCCCCGTCGCGCGCCGTTAATCCCCGTCTCGGATCCTACTTCGGCATTTTCCTCAGCGCGTTTGCGGCCATCGCGCTGTTGAGCCTGATCCTCTACGGCCTCGGCATCGAACCGCCGGTGCTAAGCCTAGCCATGCTGATTGGACCGCTGGCGCTGTACGCCGGCATCGGCTTGTCAACGCACGCCACCGACCCGCTTGATTTCTTTGCCGCCGGCCGCCGCGTACCTGCCTTCTTCAACGGCCTCGTACTGGCAATGTCTGCGTTCGGCGCCACCGGTCTCGTCGCGCTGACCGGCTTGTTCTTCCTCATTGGCTTCGACGCGCTGTTCATCGCCATCGGCGCGCTGGGTGGCTTCGTCATCATGGCCGTCCTACTCGCCCCGTTTCTGCGCAAATTCGGCGCCTACACCATCCCGAGCTACCTCGGCCGCCGTTTCGAATCCCGCCCACTCCGCCTCGCTTCGGCGCTTGTTGTGGCCGCGCCCATCCTCATGGTGCTGTCCGCCGAACTCCGCTTCGTCGCTGAAGCCGCCGTACAATTATCCGGCTGGACTCGCGGCCAGATCTTCCTGCTGATCTATCTCGTCCTGTTGGCCACGCTGGTCACCGGCGGCATGCGCTCCATGACGTGGACGAGCGTTGCCCAAAGCCTGGCGGCATTCTTCGCCATCATGGTCCCGGTCATCATCGTCGCCGCCATCGTGACGACGATGCCCGTGCCGCAACTGACACACGGACCCGTGCTGCGCGCCGTCGGCCGCAACGAGGCCATTCAGGGGCTGCCGATCATTCTGCCGCCCATGCTCGCTTTCGACCTCCCCGGCCCCGAACTGCAACCGATCCTGAAGCGCTTCGCCGACCCGTTTGGTGCAGTTGGCGCCAGCGCCTTTGTTCTCGGCACCCTGTCGATGATTGCCGGCGTCGCGTCCGCCCCTTGGCTGCTGCCGCGTTTGGCGGCCGCTCCGGGGGTCTATGAAGCCCGCAAAACGCTGGGCTGGGCGACATTTATCTTTGGTATCGCCATGCTGTCTGCGGCCTCCATCGCCGTGTTCATGCGCGACTACCTGATGGACCTTCTCGCCACGCCGGGCCCCGCCGTCGTTCCGCCCTGGCTGGCCGATCTGGCCAAGCGCGGCTTTGCCTCGATTACCGAAACAGGCACCCAATTCACCACCCAGAGCATCAGCTTCGCCCGCGATAGCGTGATCCTCAGCCTACCGGTCGCCGCCGAATTGCCGCCCATGCTGCTTGATCTCACCCTTGCCGCCATCGTCGCGGGTGGGTTAGTGACCGCCAGCGCCGCGACCACCGCTCTTGGCCACATCCTGTCCGAAGACATCCTTTTCGGCACCACCTGGGAACCGCCCCACGGCCCCTCCCGGCTCCATGCGGGCCGCGTCGGAATCGCCATAGCCGCAGTATCAGGCATTCTTGCCGCCGCCTTCCTGACAACGGACCCCCTCCGGGTCGTCCTCTGCGCCTTCGCGATCGGTGGGTCCTCTCTGTTCGCAGTGTTGGTGCTCTCCATCTGGTGGAAGCGCATGAACGCCTACGGCGCCATGGCCGGCGTTCTCACCGGTTTCGGGGTCGCCGTTCTGGTCGTGATGGGCGGTCAAGCCGAAGGTGCTGCCGTCCCCAGTGCGCTAGCGGCCATGATCGGCATCCCGGCGTCGATGGCCGCCGTATTCGCGGTCTCGTTCGCGACCCCGGCCCCCAGCCGCCATGTCCTGGAGATGGTCCGCGACATCCGCATTCCCGGCGGCGAAATTCTCTACGACCGCGAACTGCGCACCCAACGTCTCAAGAAGCAGCGGCAACTCGGCTAACCAACCGGTCCCGCGCAGCGTGTTTTCAGGTAGCCTAAAAGCCGCGAAACTCCTACTTAGGTCGGAGGCGGTTCGCTGGGCGGCGCCGCAGCCAGACGCGCATATCAACCGCACCAAGACTTTGCCCCGGAGCTTGGTGCCGGTCTCCCCTATGATGGACACGATGACGATCAACGGCTGCAATTTTGGCCCTGGATATCCAATCCGGAAACGGGAGGGCGGCACGTCATGATGCCAATCACCTCCGGCGCCCCCGTGCGCACCACGGGCCAGAAGCCACGCATTCTGGTCGCCGACAAAAATCCTGTCGTGCGAACCGGCTTGGCCGAACTGATCGGCCGCGATGGCCGCTTCGACATCGTTTCCACCGTCTCAACGGGCGGCGCCTTCATCGCTGCCTGCACCGAGGGCCAGGTCGACATCGGCCTCATCGGCTGGTCGCTCCCCGACATGACCGGCGGCGACGTTCTCGAAACATTGAAGCGTCGCCAGATCGGCACGCGCGTCATCATCTACACAGGCGAATCCGTTGCCGACGTCCTGCGCCAGACGATCAAGTCCGGCGCCTGGGGTTTCATATCAAAGAGTGATGAACCCCCCGTGCTCCTCGATACGATCTCGTGGGTCGCGCGCGGGCGCTTGTGCTTCCCCTACGTCGATCTCGAAACACTGTCGCAAGATCCACTCGAGATGCTCACCTCGCGCGAGCGCGAACTCTTGGCGGCCTTGGCCAATGGGTGGTCCAATCTTCAGATCGCGTCGCGCATTGGCATTTCGCGCAACACGGTGAAATACCACCTGAAGAATCTCTACGACAAACTGGGCGTCAACAATCGCGCCATGGCCGTTGCGCTGTACATGTCCAAAACAACGCGCACGCCCCTTCAGGACACGTCGGCAGGGTAGGTTCAGCGCTACCCGTTTGGATGGCGGCACACCACCTTTGACCGGTTTGAAACCCACCCAACTGAGCCGCAAATCTCGCCGCGCGGGTATTGTGATGCCCTAAGCAATCGTGAATGTTGCGCCCGACCAGCCGGTGGTATGTCGAGGGTTCTGAACCGGACCCTGTAGATCGCCACGGCCCGGCAGAAGTTTTTCATCTGCAGCGAATGCCGCGCCTGAAAGCGTCCTTGGATAGAGACGCTAGACTTCGCGACGCCGCCGCGAGTTCGAACCGACGACTGGAGGAAACATCATGTCCGTGACGCCGCATCTCTTCATCCCCGGCCCGACCAACATCCCTGAAGCCGTCCGCATGGCCATGAACGTGCCCATGATCGACATGCGCTCGGGCGAATTTCCCAAGCTCACGCTCCCGATCTTCGAAGACCTCAAGAAGGTCTTCAAGATGAAGGACGGCCGGGTTTTCATTTTCCCGTCGTCGGGCACGGGCGCCTGGGAATCGGCGATCCAGAACACGCTGAAGACGGGCGACAAGGTTCTCATGAGCCGCTTCGGTCAGTTCTCGCTCCTCTGGGTCGACATGGCTGAACGTCTCGGCCTCAAGGTCGAACTCTGCGACGAAGAGTGGGGCACGGGCGTTCCCCTCGAAAAGTATGCCGACATCCTCGCCAAGGATACGGCGCACGAGATCAAGGCCGTCTTCGCAACCCACAACGAAACCGCAACGGGCGTCACCTCCGACATCGCTGGCGTCCGCAAGGCGCTCGATGCGGCCAAGCATCCCGCCATGCTGTTCGTCGATAGCGTCTCGGGCGTCGGTTCGCTCGACATGCGCATGGGCGAATGGGGCGTCGATTGCTGCGTCTCCGGCTCGCAGAAGGGCTTCATGCTCCCAACCGGCCTCGGCATCCTCGCCGTCAGCCAGAAGGCACTCGACGCGAACAAGGCCGGCGGCGGCATGCCGCGCTGCTTCCTCGCGTGGGAAGACCACATCAAGACCAACGACCTCGGCTACTTCCCCTACACGCCGGCAACGCAGCTCATCCAGGGCCTGCGCGCCTCTCTTGATCTGATCGCCGCTGAAGGTCTGGAAAACATCTTCGCGCGCCACCATCGCCTCGCCAACGGCGTCCGCGCCGCGGTCGACGCATGGGGCTTGAAGCTCTGCGCCAAGGAGCCGAAGTGGCACTCCGACACCGTCTCGGCGATCCTTGCCCCTGAAGGCATCGACAGCGCCCAGATCGTGAAGACTGCCTACTACCGTTACAACACCTCGCTCGGCGTCGGCCTGAACAAGGTCGCCGGCCGCGTCTTCCGCATCGGTCACCTCGGTGCGCTCGATGAGTTCATGGTCGGTGGCGTGCTGTTCTCGGTCGAAATGGCGCTCAAGGATTGCGGCGTGCCGGTGAAGTTTGGTTCGGGCACGGGTGCCGCGGCCGAATACTTCAACTCCACCGCGACCAAGGCCGCCGAACTGCCGAAGGCCAAGGCAGCCTAAGTAAAATCCGGCGGCACTCTCCAACAGGGTGCCGCCGCTCTTCTGACCGGCATCAACTTCTCCGGCCAGGCCCCGCCCGGTCGCAAAGCGTGGTGCGCCACACGACCATTCAAAATCTCGCAAGACAACAAGGAAACGTCCGATGAGCTTTACCCTCTATCCGCTCAAGAAGCAGCGTCTGCAGCGCTCTGAGCTTGCCGTTCCCGGCTCCAACGTCACCATGATCGAGAAGGCGCTCGTCTCGGCCGCCGACTACGTGTTCCTTGATTGCGAAGATGCCGTCGCTCCGCCGGACAAGGAACAGGCCCGCAAAAACATCATTCAGGCCCTGAACGATCTTGACTGGAAGGGCCACGGCAAAACCGTGTCCGTCCGCATCAACGGCCTCGACACCCACTACTGCTGTCGCGACGTTGTCGATATCGTCGAGCAGGCCGGCTCCAAGCTCGACACTATCCTGATCCCGAAGGTCGGCGTTCCCGCCGACGTCTATGCGATCGAAAGCTTCGTCAGCCAGATCGAAGTCGCCAAGGGCTTTACGAATCGGATCGGCACGGAAGCGTTGATCGAAACGCCGCTCGGCATGGCCAACGTCGAAGCCATTGCCTCGGCCAACAGCCGCCTCGAAGCCATGCACTTTGGCGTCGCCGACTATGCCGCCTTCAATAAGGCTCGCACCGTCGTCATCGGCGGCCTGAACCCCGACTATCCCGGCGACCAGTGGCACTTTGCCCTCTCGCGCATGACGGTGGCCTGTCGCGCGTACGGCTTGCGTCCCATCGACGGCCCGTTCGGCGACTTCTCCGATCCCGCCGGCTACACGGCCGGTGCCAAACGCGCTGCTGCTCTCGGCATTGAAGGTAAGTGGGCCATCCATCCCTCCCAGATCGAACTCGCCAATGCCGTCTTCTCGCCGACGGCAGCCGAAGTTGAAAAGGCCAAGCGCATCATCGCCGCCCTTAAGGAAGCCGAAGCCCAGGGCAAGGGCGCAGCCTCGCTTGACGGCAAGATGATCGACGCTGCGTCTGAGAAGATGGCAACGAACATCCTCGTCGTCGCGGACAAGATCGCGTCGAGCGCTGGCAAGTAAGCATCGACGTACGGCGGAATTCGATTTGAGGAGGTCCAAAAATGGACATTCACGAATACCAGGCCAAGGAACTGCTCTCTAGGTTCGGCGTCGCCGTCCCCCGTGGCGGCCTCGCCTACAGCCCTGAACAGGCAGTCTATCGTGCAAACGAGATCGGGGGCTCGAAGTGGGCTGTGAAAGCACAGATCCACTCCGGCGCCCGCGGTAAGGCTGGTGGGATCAAACTCTGCCGGACCGACAACGACATCGAGGAAGCAGCCGAGTCACTCCTCGGCAAGCGCCTCGTCACGGTGCAGACGGGCCCCACGGGTAAGCTCGTCTCACGCCTCTACATCGAAGAGGCAACCGACATCGACAAGGAGATCTACCTCTCCTTCGTCATGGACCGCGCTGCTGAACGCATCGTGGTTGTTGCCTCCGCGGCGGGCGGCATGGATATCGAAGAGATTTCCCATAGCCGCCCCGACACGCTCATCAAGGTGCAGGTCGACCCCGCCGTCGGCATGCAGGGCTTCCAGGCCCGCGAAGTGGCGTTCGGTCTCGGCATCGAGCCTGAACTCATCTCCAAGATGGAGCGCACGATCCTCGGCGCCTACCGCGCCTTCCGCGATCTCGACGCCACCATGGTTGAGATCAACCCGCTCGTCATCACCAAGCAGAAGAACGTCGTGGCGCTCGATGCCAAGATGAGCTTCGACGAGAACGCGCTTTTCCGCCGTCCGCATATCGCGGAACTGCGCGACAAGAGCCAGGAAGACCCGCGCGAAACCTACGCCTCCGACCGCGGCCTGGCCTACGTCGGCCTCGAAGGCGACATCGGCTGCATCGTCAACGGCGCCGGTCTCGCTATGGCCACGCTCGACATGATCAAACTGGCCGGCGGCGATCCCGCCAACTTCCTCGACATCGGCGGCGGCGCCAGTCCCGAGCGCGTGACGAAGTCGTTCAAGGCCGTTCTTCGCGACAAAAACGTGAAGGCCATTCTCGTCAACGTCTTCGCCGGCATCAATCGCTGCGACTGGGTTGCGAAGGGTGTGGTCGACGCGGTCAAGGAACTCGAGATCAAGATGCCGATCGTGGTCCGGCTCGCCGGCACGAACGTCGAAGAAGGCCGCCGCATCATCGATACGAGCGGTCTCACGGTGATCAGTGCCGAATCGCTGGCGGATGCGGCGGCCAAGGCCGTCGCCGCCGCCAAGTCCGCGGCTTGAGGAAAGAGGAGTAGGTCTCATGGCGATCTTCATCAACGAGAACACCTCGATCCTGATCCAGGGCTTCACCGGCCGCATCGGCACGTTCCACGCCCAGGAAATGATCGACTACGGCTCCAACGTCGTCGGCGGCGTCACGCCCGGCAAAGGTGGCTCCACCCACCTTGGCCGTCCCGTGTTCAACACCGTCAAAGGCGCGGTGCAGGAAACCGGCGCGGAAGCCTCCATCGTGTTCGTCCCGCCGCCCTTCGCGGCCGACGCGATCATGGAAGCAGCCGACGCCGGCATCCGTTACTGCGTCTGCATCACCGACGGCATTCCTGCGCAAGATATGATCCGCGTGAAGCGCTACATGCGCCGCTACAAAAAAGAGCAGCGCATGATCCTCACCGGCCCCAACTGCGCCGGCACCATCTCGCCCGGCAAAGCCATGCTCGGCATCATGCCCGGTCACATCTACATGCCGGGCCGCGTCGGCATCGTCGGCCGCTCCGGCACGCTGGGCTATGAAGCAGCAGCCCAGCTCAAGGAACTCGGCATCGGCGTCTCGACCTCGGTCGGCATTGGCGGCGACCCGATCAACGGTTCCTCGCATCGCGACATCCTCGAGCACTTCGAGAACGATCCCGATACCGACGCCATCCTGATGATCGGCGAAATCGGCGGACCGCAGGAAGCCGAAGCCGGCATGTGGGCCAAAGAGAACATGAAGAAGCCGGTCGTCGCGTACATCGCCGGCCTGTCGGCGCCCAAGGGCCGCCGCATGGGCCATGCCGGTGCGATCGTCTCCGCCTTCGGTGAATCGGCTGCGGAAAAGGTCGAAATCCTGAAAGGCTGCGGCGTGTCCATCGCGCCGACGCCATCCGAAATGGGCGCCACCATCGCCAAGGTTCTGCAGGCTCGCAAAGCCGCTTAATCTCACGTCGCTCGCGCGACATACGAGTTTGCCGTCCGCGTCCTCACCGATGCGGACGGCCAAGCAAGAATGAAGCAAGCATCCGGGCCGCGGGCCGTTCGAGATCTTGCCGGGTGTGGGTCAACGGCCCTACCCTCGGGTTCGAAAGCCTGATCTGGCCCGTCCCCTTCTGGAGGAATGCCGCGTGGATACCATTAATCCGCAGATCTCGGTTCTCGACGAATTCAAGCTGCGCGACGAATTGAAGACGATGCGGTCCCAGATTCCGGACGCGCCCGGCCTGAACCCGATCGTCAACATCGGCTTCTATCTCTCGCGCAGCCTCGAGTCGGGCAAGATCAGCTTCGACGATTTGAAAGCGCTCGCCGGCCGCCTCATGGACCGCGCCTGCGTCCGCCGCGCCGAACGCCTGCGCGAGCAGATCGGCTACGTCGACAACCAGACGACCATCCGCGAATTCTCCACCTTCGTCGCCAAGACCGTCGGCAATGACCCCGACCAGGAAAAGGCCTTCGCGGCTTTCCAGGACCGCTGGGGCCGCGCCCGCAACGGCATCGTCTTCACCGCCCATCCGACCTTCGGCCTCTCCGAAGCGCTGAGCCGCCGCATGGTCGAAATCGCCTCCGGCGAAGTCCAGGGCGATCCGGTCATCGGCATGCCGCACCGGCCTGACAGTCCGATCACCCTCGAATACGAACACAAGGCCGTGCAGGTCTGCATTCACAACCTGCGCGACGCCTTCGAAGAACTCTTGAACGGCTTTTACTCCGTCGCCGCCGCCGGCTTCGGCGAGCGCGCCTACAAATTCCGTCCCAAGATCGCAACCATTGCCTCGTGGGTCGGCTACGATCTCGACGGCCGCACGGATATCAAGTGGACTCACTCCTTCGTCCTAAAGCTCCAGGAAAAGGTGGCCGCTCTCCACGACATCCGCACCCGCTTCATCATCCTGAAGCACCGCCTGACCGACGACGTCGATGCGCAGCGCATCGCCCGTCAGATCGTCGCCAAGCTCGATCTCGCGATCGCCTCGGCCCAAAAACAGCTCGACAGCCTGAACAGCGCCATCAACGGCAAGAATAAGTTGTCGGAAGCCGCCAACATCATCACCGAGGCCGACGCGTACAATCTCACGTCGCCGGCACCCGTTCTGGCCCTCATCGATCAGCTGATCGACGCCGTCCCGCAGCCGCAGTCCAAGCGCGAACTGGCGGCATTAGCGAGCCTCTTCGATCAGACCGGTATGGGCACCTCGCATATTCATCTGCGCGTCAACGCCGTGCAGTTGAACAACGCCTTCCGCGCCTTCGTGCACGAACCCTGGACCCGCGATCTCACCGAACGCCAGGCGCTGGCCCGCATCGTGGAAATGATCCGCACCGCGGGCAAGGAGACGGTCAACTTCGAGACCCTCGATCTCGAAACCGCGACCGCCATTCGGCAGTTCGCGCTCGCCGCTCAGTTCCACAAGCATGTCGATCGCGAAACGCCCATCCGCTACCTCATCGCCGAGTGCGAAAGCCCGGCGACGATGTTGATCGCGCTTTTCTTCGCCAAACTCTTCGGCGTCGAGCACGTCGTTGATATCTCGCCACTCTTCGAAACGCCGGCCGCCCTCGAAACCGGCGCCCGTCTCATCGAGCGCCTGCTTGAGGAAGAGGCCTACAAAGACTACGTGCGCGGCCGTAAGCGCATCTGCATCCAGACCGGCTTCTCCGACGCCGGCCGCTTCATCGGCCAGATCGCGGCGACGCTCTCCATCGAGCGCCTCCACCAGGGTCTCGCCGAAGTGCTCGACGCCGACGATCTCGGCGGTGCGGAATTGCTGATCTACTCCACCCACGGCGAATCCATGGGCCGCGGCACGCATCCCGGATCGATGGCCCGCCGCCTGCGCTACGTCTTCTCGCCTAACGCCCGCCGCCGCTTCGCCGACGCCGGCATCCCCTTGAAACATGAAACCAGCTGGCAGGGCGGCGACGGCTACCTGTTCTTTGCGACCAAACCGCTCGCCATGCGCGCACTCGCAACCGTCATCGAAGATGGCGAAACGCCCGAAGCCATCGAAGACGAGTTCTACGACGACACCAACCTCGCGCTCGACTTCTTGCTTCGACTGCGCGCCTATCAGCAAGATCTGTTCGCCCATCCCGGTTATCGCGCCGTCCTCGGCGCCTTCGGTCCGAACATGCTGTTCAAGACCGGCTCCCGCCCGGTGAAGCGTCAGATGGAAGGCGCGTCCACTGCCGACCGCGGCGACCCCGCCCGCATGCGCGCCATTCCCAACAACGCCATCCTGCAGCAGTTCGGCTACATCGCGAACGTGGTCGCCGGCCTCGGCGCGGCCGTCGGTTCCGAGCGTGAGCGCTTCGTCGAAGTGGCCAAGTCCTCCGCCCGCCTGCGTCCTCTGATCGAGATGGTCGCGCGCGGCAAACAGCTCTCCAGCCTCAACGCCATGGGCGCCAACGCGACCGTGTTCGATCCGGGCTTCTGGGCCATGCGCGCCTCTTGGGGTCGCGAACCGCATCTCGCCGCTGCCTTCAAGAACCTCTCGTCATTCCTTCTGGAAGATGAACGCAACGCGTCAATCAACGGCCTCGTCCACGAACTGCGCCTCGACGCCATTGATCTGCATACATTGCTTGAAGATATCGGCATCGACGGGGGCAAAATTCCCGACGAGAACCGCCTGGAACTGGACCTTCTCCAGGCTATCCGCTTGGCCCTCATCATGCGGGTCTTCATCCTGGCCGGTCAGCTTCCCCGGTTCACCACCCGCGATGTCAGCCACGCCCAGATCGTCGCTTCGGCATTGACACTCGAAGTTCCCGAGGTCATCAACGTCATGCGTCAGGCCTTCCCGAAACGTACCGGGATGGCTGAAGAGAAGAATGCCTTCCGGGAAACGGCAACCTATCTTCCCCAGGGCATCGACGACTACGGCCGCATCGAGACGGAAATTCTGGAGCCCATGGAGCAGGCCTACGAGGCCATCCGCGAAATCGGCACCGGCATCTCCCACCACTTCGGTGCCTTCGGCTGACGCGATAAAGTTTCAGGGTTTCTGGGGAAGAGCGGCCGTCCGCTCGGGGGCGCCGTTGGCGCCCCTTCGCATTTCCAAGCCGGCTACATCAATCCGAGCATCCGCGGCAACGTCAGCGACAGCGCCGGCCAATAGGTCACGAGCACCAGGAACGCCAGCATCGAGAGCAGCCACGGCAGAACCGCGCGCGACGTCTCTGTCAGCCCGAGCTTCGCCACGCCGCTCGTCACGTAGAGATTGAGCCCGACCGGCGGCGTGGATCAATCCCGAGCTTCGCCGCCACCGGAAACAGGATCGGCGCCAAGATCAGGATGATCGACGCCGGCTCCATGAACGTGCCGGCAATCAGCAGCAGAATGTTCACGACGATCAGAAACGTGATCCAGTTGAACCCTTGGCCCACAATCCAATCCGCTACCGTCTGCGGAATGTGCTCATGCGTCAGCAGGAACGAAAACAGCATCGCGTTGGTGATGATGTAGAGCAGCATCGCGCTCATGTTCGCCGCCGAGAGCAACACCTTCGGCACGTCGTTCCACCCGATGTCGCGATAGATGAACTTCGCGACGATGAAGGCATAGACCGCACTCAGTGCCGCCGCCTCGGTCGGCGTAACAAGCCCGCCGTATATTCCCCCCAGCACAACCGCGATCAGCGCCAGCCCCCAGATGCAATCGACGAACGCATCGAACGCCTCGCCCCAGGTCGCCCGCGCCGCGCGCGGATAGCCTTCCTTCTTGGCAATCCACCACGTCACGGTGCCAAGCACGATCGCAAGCAGAATGCCGGGCACCACACCGGCCATGAAAAGATCATCCACCGCAGGTGCCGCCACCCGCTGCCCCTCAGGCCCGCGCGCGCTCATCCCCGCCGTGGCCAGCGCGTAGAGCACCATCACAATCGACGGCGGAATGAGGATGCCGAGCGTGCCCGACGATGCAATCACGCCCGCCCCGAACCGCTTTGGATAGCCTTGCGCCGCCATCGCCGGAATGAGGATAGATCCAATCGCGATCACGGTCGCCGGCGACGAGCCCGACACGGCGGCAAAAATCGCGCACGCGAGCACGGATGCAATGCCAAGCCCGCCCGGCCAATGCCCCGTCATCGAGGTCGCAAACCGGATCATCCGTTTCGCCACCCCGCCATGCGTGAGAAACGCACCCGCCAGGATGAAGAACGGCACTGCCATGATCTCGAACTTTTCCATACCGGTGAAAAGCTTGAGCGCCACCGCATCGAGCGGCACGTCGGTAATGGCGAACAGTACCGTCAGCACCGTCAGCCCGAGCGCGATCGAAACCGGCGTCCCGGTCAACAGCAGCGCAATGAGCAATCCAAAGATGAGCAGCGCTGTCATGTGCGCGCCTCATCGGTCATGACTTCGGACGCCGGATCGTGGTGCGGCAGGTCCCCGGTCTTGGCAAAATGCGCCGCGACTTGAAGGAAGCGAAAGCACATCAAGAAAGAGCCAAGCGGCAGGCACAGATAGACGAGCCACATCGGCGCCTCGAGCACGGCCGACACCTGCCCCGAATGAAACAGATGTGCCACCAGCCGCGCCCCGAGCCACCCCACGAACGCCGTGAACCCCGCCCCGCAGAAAAGCCCGAACAGCACCATGCGCCGCCGCCACTCCGGCGACAGCCGGTTCACCAGAATATCAACGCCGACATGGATGCCTGTGCGCACGCCATAGGCCGCGCCAAACTTCGCCATCCAAACAAAGAGAAAAATGCACAGCTCCTGCGCCCACGTCAGCCGGACGGACAGCAGCCAGAAATAGATCGCCCGCAGCGTCTCGGAGAGATCAGGATATCCCGCATCCCGAGCCCACACGACCATCCCACCCAAATGCGACAGCGAATACCGGTGCACCACGGCGACGAAAATGACGAGTGTGGCAAGCCCCATCAGAAACGCGATGAGGTTTTCTTCCAGCCGGTCGAGCCAGCGCAGCCCCGGTCCCGATGTCATGGCGCCGGCCCCGCCAGTTCCGCTTCAATCCGTCGTACCAGATCGGCGCCAACCCGCTCCGCCATCCGCGCGCGCACCGGCATCAGCGCAGCCTTCCAAGTCGCAAGCTCGTCAGGGGAGGGCGTATGAAAGGCAGTCTTGCCCGTCTTGAGCATCTCCGCCATCGCCTCGTCGTTTTCCTTAGCGGCCTCCGCATTGGCATAAGGCGTCGCCTCCCGCACCGCTCGCTCGATGGCCGCGCGAATATCCGCCGGCAGCCCATTCCAGAAGTCGCGATTGACGATCAGCGCGTAGCCAAGAAACCCGTGGTTCGTCATCGTCGCGTACCGCTGCACCTCGAACATTTTCTGATTGTAGAAGTTGGCCGGTGGATTCTCCGTCCCGTCCACCACGCCCGACGACAGCGCTTGATACGCCTCAGAAAACGCCAGCACCTGCGGCAGCGCGCCGAGCGCCGTCATCTGATCCTCGATCACGCGCGACGATTGAATGCGCACTTTGAGACCCAGAAGATCGTCCGGCTGCTTGAGTGGCGTGTTCGCCGACAAAATCTTGAAGCCGTTGTTCCAGTATCCAAGCCCGACGATTCCCTTCGCCTCAAGCTGACCCAGAATGTCCTTACCGATTGGGCCCTCGGTAATCCGCGCCAGCTCCGTTGTGTCGCGAAACAGAAACGGAATATCGAAAACCTCGAACGCTTTGATCCCCAGAGGTCCGAATTTGGACAGTGACGGCGCGAGCATCTCGACCGCGCCGAGCTGCAACGCCTCCAGCTCCTCTTTGTCTTTATAGAGTTGCGAATTGGGATACAGCTCGATCCGAACGCGTCCGCCGGTGTACTGCTCAGCCAGCGCCTTGAAGCGCTCCGCACCCTTGCTCTTGTGCGCCTGCGGCGCCGCCACGTGACTGAACTTGATGACGATGGGGTCGCCCGCAGCCGGCGGCTCCGCTATTGCAGAGCCCGCCCAAACGACGGTCGCGATGAGGAGAAGAAAAGCGCGACGCATCACGTCTGTCAGCTCAGGGGTTATGGCGCAGGCTGCCTCTATGGTGGGGCAAGCGCTGTCACTGTCAAGCGCGGCGCGCGTCCTGTTCGCGCATTCGCCGGCCTTCCTCCCAATCCTTCATGATTGCGCGCACGAACCGCAAGACGCGCTTGGTGCGCCGCGCGTCCTCCCGGGCGAGACACCAGCACCCGCAACAGAACCCCGGCCGCTTCGCCAACCATAGGGTCAATACGTAGTCATGGGCAGCACGCATGGCGGGCTCCGGTTCGTCAGCGTTTGCGGCCGCGCCCTTCCGGCTGCTGGGCGGCCTGCAACTCAGCGGCGGTCAGCGCGAAGACCTCACCCGAGCTATCCTCCGTCTCGAGCCAGAGGAAGGGCAGCTGAGGAAACTCCTCCTCGAGGATATCGAGCCCCGTCCCCACTTCAACGACCAATACGCCGTCCCGTTCCAGATGCCGCGCGGCCTCCGCCAGAATGCGCCGCACCAGATCGAGACCGTCATCCCCGCCGGCATGCGCCATCACCGGCTCGGCTTGATACTCGGGCGGGAACGCAGCCACCGCCTCGGCCGAAACATAAGGTGGATTTGAAATGATGAGGTCGTACTTGCGCGAACCGAGCGCAGCAAAAAGATCCGACTGCTGCAGCGTCACCCGGTCTTCCAGACCGTAGTCAGCGACATTGCGCTGCGCCACTGCCAACGCGTCCGCCGAGAGATCAACCGCGTCGACAATGGCATTCGGATACGTCAGCGCCGCCAGAATTGCGAGACACCCCGACCCCGTACACAGATCGAGCACAGACGTCACCGCATCCGGATCCGGCACCACCGTCGCCAACTCGCCGTCGAGCAGTTCTCCGATGTACGATCGCGGCACGATCACACGCTCGTCCACATAGAAGTCGCGCCCCCGAATGTACGCCCGGTTCACGAGATACGGCGCCGGCTTGCGCGTCGAGACCCGCGCATCGATGAGACCGGCCACCCGCGCCCGCTCCCCCGCCGTCAGCCGGCAATCGAGCCACGGCTCCAACTCATCGATTGGCAGATCAAGCGCCGACAAAATCAGAAAAGC
The DNA here is from genome assembly GCA_002279935.1 of Hyphomicrobium sp. 12-62-95. Lineage (GTDB taxonomy): Bacteria > Pseudomonadota > Alphaproteobacteria > Rhizobiales > Hyphomicrobiaceae > JAGVSR01. The sequence continues at coordinate 194,520 of NCCZ01000004.1, forward strand.
CGCCTCATCAAGCGCCGTGGACGTCCCATGCCCGAACACCAGCCCCGCCGCGCGAAAACGCGACACGCCATAGCGCAGCCAGTCGCGCACTGAGATCAGGTCGGCAAGGCGGGGATCGGCATCAACAGCAGGCATCGCGTGGCAAGCTCCTGGGATCGAACGGGCCGCACCCTAACGCGTCCCTCGCCCACCCAAAAGCCAGGATCGGCATGCCAACGGCCCGCGATCCGTCTTAACCTTTGAATTCCTCGATTTTCCCGAACGCTTCCCTCAAGGCAGCCGCCCACGATCCGGAAAGCTTCTTGAAGTATTCGTCGTCTTGGTAAATGCGGCTGTAACGGCGCACGTCCAGACTGTCGCGCTCATAGAGCAAGAGATCGATCGGCATCCCGACCGAAAGATTTGAGCGCAGCGTCGAGTCGAACGACAGCAGCACGAGCTTAGCCGCCTCGCCCAGCCTCATCGTGGACTGCGCCACGCGATCAAGAATAGGCTTGCCGTACTTGTGTTCGCCGATCTGCAGGAACGGCGCATCGTCAGACGCTTCGATGAAATTCCCTTCGGAATAAATTTGGAATATCCGCGGCGGCTCGGAGCCGATCTGCCCGCCCAGAATAAACGACGCATAAAACCCGCTGCGCGTCGCCTCCAGCGCTTCGCCATCGACACGGCGCACTTCGCGCACGGCATCGCCCACGAGCCGCGCCGCGCGATACATCGACGTCGCAGTCATGAGATTATGCTCGACGCCCGAGTCGTCCGCCAATTGTTCGTTCAAAATGCTGATGACGGATTGGCTGATTCCCAGATTGCCCGCCGTCAGCAGCACGATCACGCGATCGCCCGGCCGGCGCCAGAAATGCAGCTTCCGGAATTGCGAGATGTTGTCGACACCCGCATTCGTGCGCGTGTCGGCGGCAAAAACGATACCGCGGTCAAGTCGCAGGGCGACGCCGTAAGTCATAAGGGGCCGGGCTCAAACTATTGCTGTTGTTGAGCGCCTTGCTGCTGGACTTCGACGACAACGTCAAGGGTCTCGTTCTGCCCGCCCCGCCGGTTGCCACGAATGGGCGCGGCCGTCGCCGCATCGAGCCCCGTCGCCAGCCGGACGTAGCGCTCCGTCGGACACATGAGGTTCGTGGGATCGAAACCGACCCATCCGAGCCCTTCGACCCACGCTTCGGCCCAAGCATGATGTGCGTCAGAAGGCTCCGGCGTCCCGGAAAGAAAATAACCATTCACATAACGTGCTGGAATCCCAAGCACGCGCGCGCCCGCAATAAAGATATGCGCATGGTCCTGACAAACGCCCGTCCCATCGGCCAACGCTTCCGCCGCACTCGTATGCGAATGCGTCGTCCCGATTTCATAAGACACAGCCTCGCGGGTCGCATGCATCAGCCGGTGCAGCTTGTCGAGGGTGCAGCCGGCCTTGCACTTGGCCGTCAGATCGCGAATGGCGTCATCCGGAGCAGTCCGCGGCGTCTCCCGCAAATAGACCCTGAGCGGCGCTGGTTCCGGCAATCCCTTCGCGACGCCGATGCGGTCTGCCGTCTCCACGACGCCGCCGGCCTCAATGGTGATGCTGTCGTGCTCGCTTTGCACGGCGGTGAGATGCACGAGATTGCCGAAGCCGTCTTGAAACCGCGCGGCCTTGTCGATGCCAGGCGCACTCACCTGCCACGAAACAATCGTCTGCCCGTCGAACGCCGGCGGCGTCAGACGCAGGCTCTCGATGGCGTAGCGGGCCAGCGTATCGTAGCGATAGGTGGTCGTGTGCTTGACACTGAGCAACATGGCGACCTCAACCGTTGAAGTGGTAGGCTTCGGAAATCTCTTGCGCGACGCGATTGTTGCGGCCGAGGAAGTCCGTCAAAAATTCATGCAGTCCGGATTGGAAAATGGTGTCGATGTCTCCGTTTTCCAGCATAGCCAGCGTTTCGTGCGCCATCGGCACGCACTTGTCTTCCTGATCGTAAAACGCCTTCAATCCCGCCACCGCCTGATCGATCTCCAGATAGCAGGCCCGCAGAGACCTCGGCATTTCCGCGCTGAGGATGAGGTAGTCCGCAATGTTCCAGGGCTTGTAATGCTGCTTATATACCCACCGGTAACTGCGATGCGCGGACACTGACCGCAAGATCGACGCCCACTGCAGATTATCGACGCTGGAGCCGATCATCTCGTAGCTTGGCAGCAGAACGAAATATTTCACGTCCAGTATGCGCGCCGTGTTGTCCGCCCGCTCCAGAAACGTTCCGAGTTGGCTGAAATAGAAAGTATCGTTGCGCAAAATGGTATTCAGAAGCGCTCCGCGATACGTCGCCGACCGCTCCTTGATCCAGTCAAGCAGCGCCGGCAGCCGGTCCGACGTGATGTCGCGCGGATTGATCGCCTCGAAGTCGATCCAGGCGCTGTTGAGGCTTTCCCACATTTCCCGCGTCAGAGAGGTCCGCTGCGCCCGCGCATTGCGCCGTGCAATGGAGATGCAGGAGCGGACGCTCGCCGGGTTGTCGGCGTCAAAGAGGAGATAATTGATCACGTCCGACGTTGTTGGCGCTTCATGCTTGGCGAGATATCCCGTCTCGCATCCCGCACTCTGCAGCGTCGATCGCCACTCTTCATTGTAGCCTTCCCCTTCGCGGGGCAGCAGCGCGATGCGATAGCCGACCTCGATCAGCCGCGCCATATTCTCCGCGCGTTCGAGATAGCGCGAGAGCCAGAACAGATCATTTGCCGTACGGCCGAGCATGAAAAAACCGGAGTTCGTGTTGGCGTGCTTTCGCGTGTTTTTGTCTCTTAGTCTTGTAGGATCCAGGTGTCCTTAGTCCCGCCCCCTTGGCTCGAGTTCACGACCAGCGATCCTTCCCGCAACGCGACGCGCGTCAAGCCACCCGGCACCAGCCGCACTTGATCGCCGATGAGCACGAAGGGGCGAAGATCGAGATGGCGCGGAGCCAGCCCCGCGTCGACGAGCGTGGGGCAGGTCGAAAGGGCCAGCGTCGGTTGTGCGATATAATTGTGCGGCCGGGCTTTCAGCTTCTCGCGGAACGCCTCGATTTCCTTCTCCGACGCCGTCGGCCCGACGAGCATGCCGTAGCCGCCTGACCCGTGCACTTCCTTGACCACCAGCTCTTTCAAGTTCTCAAGCACGTAAGCAAGGTCGCTCGGGTTGCGGCAGTTCCGGGTTGGCACGTTATTAAGGATCGGAGGAGCGCCTGTGTAAAATTTGACGATCTCGGGGATGTAGCTGTAGATCGCTTTATCATCCGCAATGCCGGCGCCCGGCGCATTGACGATCGTCACCCGCCCCGACCGGTAAACATCGAACAAGCCCGGCACGCCAAGCATCGACGTCGGTTCGAACACCAGCGGATCGAGATAATCGTCATCGATGCGCCGGTAGAGCACGTCGACCTGCTTCAGCCCCTGCGTCGTCTTCATATAAAGCGCGCCGTCGAGCACCACGAGGTCCTGCCCCTCGACGAGTTCCACACCCATCTGATCGGCCAGGAACGAGTGCTCGAAGTAGGCACTGTTATAGAGTCCGGGCGTCAACAGCGCGATGTTGGGTTCGCGGTCGAGATGTTTGTCCGCGACGCTCTCCAGCGTCTTGAGCAGATTGTCGGGATAGGTCTCGATCGGCGCCACCCGGTTCTTGGCAAATAGATCCGGGAACATGTGCATCATCGTTTCGCGGTTCTCCAGCATGTAGGAGACCCCCGACGGCGTGCGCGTGTTGTCTTCCAGAACGTAGAACTCGTTCGGACCCGTGCGCACGATGTCGATGCCGATAATGTGCGAATAGATCCCGAGTGGCGGGTCCACGCCGATCATTTCCGGTACGAAGGCGCTGTTCTGGATGACCAGTTCTTCCGGAATGCGCCCCGCCCGCAGGATCTCCTGCCGGTGGTAGATGTCGTACATGAAGGCGTTGAGGGCCTTCACGCGTTGCTCGATGCCGGCCGCTAACCGCCGCCACTCGGACGCCGAAATGATGCGCGGCACGATATCGAACGGGATCAGCCGCTCCGACGCCTGTCCGTCTCCGTATACGGCAAACGTGATTCCGGTTCGCCGGAAAAGCGCTTCCGCTTCCGTCCGTTTCTTCTTCAAGTCGTCGATTATTTGAGTGCCGAGCCACTCGGCAACGGCGCGATAGGGCTCCCGCACCCCCCCACCGAAGCCATTCATCTCGTCGAAGGCTTTCGACACGTCGCGCGATCCCCCAGCTCGTTTGTTCTTTGACACGTTAGCGCAAAGACCGGGCCAATTAAAAAATGAAATATTTTCAGTGTACTAGTTCATCCCGGTCGGCATTCTGACGGCTGACGAGGCGGCAATTGCACAACATTTAATCACCCAATTGGTTGCCGAGGGCTATGCAAAAATTTTGGGCGCATAGAAGTTAACCGCAGTTCGAACGACACGTCACGCGCCGCCCGCCTGACCCGTCACCGCCGCTTTTGACCGTGATAGTAAAGCCATCTGACCGGCCGGCGTGCGGTGAGGTCAAAGCGAGAGCGGTTTCGGGGGACATGGTCGAAAGCAGGGGGACGGAGGCTGTAACGCATACGGAACGCTCCGGTTCCGGCGATGAGCGCGTAGGCCTCATCGTTATTCATGGCGTGGGCGAAACCGAAGCGGGCTGGATCAACGAAAGCCTCATTCCACGCCTGGCAACGCAGCCCGGCGCCCCCAAGTTCGAAAACCACAGCGAGGTCTATGATCTCCCCGATCGCGGCCGCAACCGGCCCAACCTTCGCTTCAAGGCGTTTGTCCGCCGCGGCCACACGCAAACCGGCGACAATCTCGCCGTTATGGAAATGACCTGGGCCGACCTTTCGCGCATCGGTAACGGCACGCTGGCCAATGCGCTCGTCATGCTCAAGCTCTTCTACGAAGCGCCCCAGGTTCTCGGCGAGTGCTTCTTCGACAAGACCCGCAATGTGTTTGCCACGGTGCTGGGAAATCTCATCCGGCTCGCGAATTGGATTCTCCGCTGGCCCATCACCGGCCTCAACATTGTCGCACTCGTCTGCGCCCTCGCTCTACTTCTGCGCCAGAAGATGCTGGATACGCCCGACCTTCAGCCGCTGTTCCTCTTTAGCCTGCCGCAAGTGATGACCGCGCTACTGGCGGGACTGGCAGTTCTATCCCTCCTCTTCGCCAGGTGGCGGGTCTATCGCGACATCGCCCTCACCGACATCGGCATGTCGACGGCGATGTTCTCCGCGCTTTCGGCGGCAGCCATCGCCATCACTCAGCAAGTGATGCCGCCGGACGTCCTGGCGAACCCGGCCATCTATTTGATGGCCGCCGGTGTCGTCATCTTCGGCTTCTGGCTGATTTGGAACTACGCGATGCTGATCGCGATCCTGTCGCTCGGCGCGCTCGCCGTTCAGCAGTGGTTCGAGAAAAGCAAAACGGAACGCGTGCCGATCATCCGGCCGGTCGCCGCCGTCAGTCTCAGCGTCGCCCAGGGCGTCATCTATAAGATCGTCATCGCCCTGCTTTGGATCTTCATCTTCGTCACCCTCGATTTCAACGAGCGCACCTCAGGCGCCTGCCTGAACGATCCACTCCACGCCTGCAGTTACCTCGCCGACGTGCAAAAAAATCTCGTTGGTATCGTCGTCTTCAATCTGCTGGTTGTGTCCGCCCTCGCCGTCACGTTCTTTCTCGTCGCCATCTCCCGTTCCCTTTTGCGCATCCTCGCCCGGCGCACGCGCAGCCTCGCGTCGGTCTGGATGCCACGCATGATCGTAAGCCCCGTGGCGATCGTGGTGCTGCTCCTGGGTACGCTCTTCAATCTCGTGATCTTCTACTGGCGCGATGCGATCCCGGTTGATTTCTACAAGCAGGTCGACGTGCGGCTCTTGCCCTGGCAGGAGGTCGTGAAAGTCATGGTCGGCGGCGGTTCGGCATTGACCGTGGCCTTCTACGCCTTCCGCGCGCTCCAGCATGCGGCCCGCGGCATCCTGCACATCGGCCGCGATCTCGTCGACCACCAGTTCACGCCGCGCTTCACACTCTCGCGCCATCTGCTGCCGCGCCCCGCGCACAAGGATGTGGCCCACCCCCGCCGCGCCCGCATCGAGGCCCGCCTCGATGTCCTGTTGAAAGAAGTCGTCGACGTCGAAAAATTCGACCGCCTCGTCTTCATCGCTCATAGCCAAGGCAGCGTGATCCTGCATGACTACCTCAGCACCAACCGCGACGATCTCGCGATCCGCAACGCGCGCCGCATCGACATCCTGACGCTCGGCTCGCCGCTCTCGCACCTCTACCAGTATTATTTCGCAAAATACGAAGCCACCAGCGCCGGACCTGAAGCGCTCAACACGCGCCTCACCTCCTGGACCAACATGTGGCGCGTCGATGATCCCATCGGCAATCGCGTCGATCTCTTCGGCGGGAATGTCGTGCGCAACATTCCGCTGCGCCCCGGCGGCCACGTCGACTACTGGAAAGACCCCGAAGTCATCCGCGCCATCCTCGATCTCATCGATGAGCGGCCGGTGGCCTCGGCACCCCTCGGCGCAGCTAGCGATGTGCAAGAGATCCTGGCCGAACCCGCCCCAGCCACCGCCTAGACGGCGGCGCTCCGCGTGCCAGGGATCGCCGGCGCCGGACCCGAGAACGTGATCACGTCGCCATCGCTGATGGAGGCACCCAGATCCAGATTGCCGCCCGTATAGGTCCCCGGGTTCATGTCCCGCCCGTTGCACAGCACCCGCGCGATCTGATCCACGGGAATCCCGTAGATCGCAATCAAATCGCCGACGGTCGTCTCCGCCGGCACCTCGATCTTCTCAGTAAAGCGCGGGCTATCGCTGAATTTCGTCAGGCTGGTCACGAAGCGGACTTCGACGGTCATCGTCTCGGCTAAGCGTGATGAGGCAGCGGTGATCGAGCGGTCGTAGGCGGTCATGTCTGGCTCACGTCGGTTTATGCGATCCGAACGCAATCCCTCAGTTTGCGCGATCGCACAATTCCCCGAAAGTCGAACGGGCGCCGGATCACTCCGGCGCCCGCCAACATGACGTTCAGATGAAAGGCTAGATGGCGGTCAGAACAGACCCTCGATCTGCCCCTGATCGTTCAAGCGGATGAAATCCGCCGACGGCACCTTCGGCAGCCCGGGCATGGTCATGATGTCTCCGGTCACGACCACGATGAACTCAGCCCCCGCGGACAGCCGCAGTTCGCGAACCGGCACGATATGCCCCGTCGGCGCGCCGCGCTTGTTCGCGTCCGTCGAGAACGAGTACTGGGTCTTCGCCATGCAGACCGGCAAGTGACCAAAGCCCATCGCTTCCAGTTCCTTGAAGCGCGTTTCCACCGAGCTATCGCACGAGATGTCGGCCGCCCGGTAAATCTCGGTCGCAATCGTCTTCACCTTGTCGCGCAGCGGCATCTCATCGGGATAGAGCGTCTTGAAGTTCGCCTTGCCGCTCTCGCACACGCCCACCACATGATGCGCCAGCGCTTCCGTACCCTTGCCGCCATCGGCCCAGTGCGTGCACAAGAACGCCTTCGTCCCCATGCTCTCAGCCGCCTTCATCACTTCCTGAATTTCGGCCTCCGTATCCGTGATGAACCGGTTGACGGCCACCACCGCCGGCACGCCGAACTTGGCGACGTTCTCGATATGCCGCTTCAGGTTCTCGCAGCCCTTGGCCACTGCGGCGACGTTCTCGCCCTTCAGGTCTTCCTTCTTCACGCCGCCATGCATCTTGAGCGCCCGCACGGTCGCCACGATTACCGTCGCCGATGGGGAAAGCCCCGCCTTGCGGCACTTGATATCGAAGAACTTCTCCGCCCCAAGGTCCGCCCCGAAGCCGGCTTCCGTGACCACGTAATCGGCCAGCTTCAGCGCCGTCTTCGTCGCCAGCACCGAGTTGCAGCCATGCGCGATGTTGGCAAACGGCCCGCCATGGATGAACACCGGGTTATTCTCCAGCGTCTGCACGAGGTTCGGCATCAGCGCGTCCTTCAGCAGAACGGTCATCGCACCGTCCGCCTTCACGTCGCGCGCGCGCACCGGCTTCTTGTCGCGCGTGTAGCCGATGATGATGTTGCCGAGGCGATTTTCCAGATCCTTCAAATCCCGCGACAGGCACAAAATGGCCATCACTTCGGACGCCACCGTGATGTCGAACCCATCTTCGCGCGGGAAGCCGTTCGAGACGCCGCCTAGTGAATTCACGATCGAGCGCAGCGCGCGGTCATTCATGTCGAGCACGCGGCGCCACTCCACACGGCGGCTGTCGATGCCCAGGCTGTTGCCCCAGTAGATGTGATTGTCGATCAGCGCCGAAAGAAGATTGTGCGCCGACGTAATGGCGTGGAAGTCACCCGTGAAGTGCAGGTTGATATCTTCCATCGGCACGACCTGCGCATAGCCGCCGCCGGCCGCACCGCCCTTGACGCCGAAGCACGGTCCCAGCGACGGCTCGCGCAGCGCCATGATCGCCTTCTTGCCGATCCGGTTGAGGCCATCGCCGAGGCCCACCGTGGTCGTCGTCTTGCCCTCTCCCGCCGGCGTCGGGTTGATCGCCGTCACGAGGATCAATTTGCCATCCGGACGGCTCTTCAAGCTGTCGATGAAATCCGCCGTCACCTTGGCCTTAGTCGGGCCATACTGCAAAAGCGCGTCCGACGGGATGCCGACCTTGGCGGCCACCTCCGCGATCGGCTTCATCGTGGCTTCGCGAGCAATTTCAATATCGGTCTTCACGGTCACGGCGTGTCCCTCGAATGGAGTTTCTTATGCGTGGGTGAGTAGTTAACCGCGCGCAGCGGGCAAAGCTAGCCGCACGAAAAAAGCGTCTCGGTCGGCGGCGAATATGTCGACTAAAGTCGCACTCGCCAAGCGAGTTGTTGACCCCCCAGGGGCAATTGCGGTGCGGCTTTGCTTCGCACATGCGAAAGCCCGCCGCGGGGCACGCGGCGGGCTGGAACTTGGCACCAGGGGGCCGGTCTATCTCTCGCGGAAAGCCCGGTTGATCTGGTCGGCCATTGGCTTGACGAGATAGGACAGCGCCGTCCGCTCTTCGGTGGTGATGTGGACCTCGACCGGGATGCCCGGCTGGAGCTTGTTGGTGCCAAGCTTCGCCCGTTCCGCCTCCGGCATCGAAATGCGCGCCGTGAAGTAAATGTCTCCTGTGATCTGGTCGCGGGTCAAATCGGGCGAAATGCTCGCCACTTCCCCGGCGATCTGGGGCGTCGTCTGCTGGCTGAACGCGCTGAAGCGCAAACGTGCCTGCATGCCCACGCGCACCTGATCGATGTCCTGCGGCGCAATCTTGGCCTCAACCAGAAGCTTATCGTCTTGCGGAACAATCAGCATGATCTGTTCCCCGGGGTTGATCACGCCGCCAACCGTGAACACCGATAATTGGTGAACGATGCCGTCCTGCGGCGCGCGGATATCCACCCGGCGCAACTGATCCGCAGCCGCAATCTTGCGCTCGACGAATTCCGCGATCTTAGTCTGCGCATCGCGCAGTTCGTTGACGACCTCGGTTTTCATTTCCTGGTCAAGCCGCGCCATCTGCAACGCCACTTCCGTCCGCCGTCCGCTCGTCTGCGCCAAGGCCGCTTCGTATTGGCCCAGTTCGCCTTCTAAACGGGCCTGCTCGCGCTTGAGCGCGGCGAGCTTGGAAGTCGTCACGAGTTGCTTGGCTTGCAGACCCGCAAGGCCGGCCAATTCATCCGCGATCAACTTGATTTCGCGCGTTTTGGCAGCGATCTGCGCGCTGATGCCTTCCGATTCCTGCGTCAGCTGGCCGACGCGCTCGTTCAACTGCGACAGCTGACCGGCCTGGGACTCGCGCCGCGACGAAAACAGGCTCTGCTCGCCGTTCACGATCTCGGCCACATCCGCCTCAAATGTACGGCTGGCCAGAATAGCCGGCACGGTCACCACGTCGGTGCCATCCCGCTCCGCCTTCAGTCGAGCTTCGCGCATCAAAAGCTGATCAAGCTGCTTGGAGATCATTTGTTCGTTGGTGCGCGTCAGCGTCTCGTCGAGCCGGATCAGGACATCGCCGGCTTTGACCTTCGAGCCGTTCTTCACCAGAATTTCGCCAACAACACCACCGGACGGATGCTGAACCTTCTTGACGTTCGACTCGACGACCACAAGGCCGCTGCCGATCACGGCGCCGGAAATCGTTGTGCTGGCCGCCCACACACCCAGGCCGCCGACGAGGAAGAACAGCACGGCCAGACCGGCCGCGATGTACCCGCGCACGTTCGCCGCAACCTCGACCTTTATCCGTTGTGGCCGGCTCATTGCATACCTCCCCGGTCACGATCCAAAAGCTGCTTCGACACGACGTTTTCAAAACTCGGCAGATTGGGATCCGCCGGCACCGCCGTCATGGCCGGAGGTGTTGCGACCGGACGGAGAGACGCGGTCGGCTTGGCCGGTGTTTTCATCCGGCCATTCTGTGTGGCCAGCGCAGTGGCCGGCTGCGATGTCACGTCGGATCCGGGCTTGGCCGGAGCAGCCGCCACAGGTTCCGGGGTTGTCACCGGCTGAATCTCGGGTTGCTGCACCGGCTGCGGCCGGTTCAGAACATCCTTCAAAACCTCGGACTTGGGCCCAAAAGCAGCCACCTGCCCACGCCCCATGGCCAGCACCAAATCGACGGCCGCAAGCGCCGATGGCCGGTGCGCAATGACAATGGCAATGCCGCCGCGTTCACGAACTGACTGGATCGCCGCGGTTAAGGCGTTGTCTCCCGCCGTATCGAGGTTGGAGTTGGGCTCATCCAGAACAACCAGGAAAGGATCGCCGTAAAGCGCGCGCGCCAAGGCGATGCGCTGCCGCTGACCCGCCGATAGTCCAACCCCGCCTTCGCCGATCTTGGTTTGATAGCCGGCTGGCAAGTTGACGATCATGTCGTGAACGCCCGCGGCTTCAGCCGCCTTCACGATGGTCTCGCTGGTCGCATCGGGATCGAAGCGGGCAATATTTTCCGCCACCGTTCCTGCAAAGAGTGCGATTTCCTGCGGCAGGTAGCCAATATGCCGTCCAAGGGCTTCAGGTGACCACTGGTCGAGCGCGGCGCCGTCGAGACGCACGCTGCCGGCAGGTGTCAATGGCTGCCAAATGCCCATGAGTGCGCGGGCGAGCGTTGATTTGCCCGATGCGCTGGGACCGATAATGCCAAGACCGTCGCCGGCCTTGAGCGAAAAACTAACCCCGTGAATAATGGGATTGCGCTCGCCCGGCGCAGCAATCGCGAGATTGCGGACGGCCAGCGACGCAGTCGGCTTCGGCAGCGCGACAAGCTCCTGCTCGTCCCCGTGGATGTCCATCGTGTCGAACATCTTCGACAAACGCTCATAGCTCTGCCGCGTCGCGACGAACCCGCGCCAATGCGCAATCGCCGTTTCGATCGGTGCCAGCGCGCGAGCCATGATGATCGATGCGGCAACAATCGTGCCGGGCGAAACTTCGCCGCGGATGACGAGCCAGGCGCCAAGCCCCAGGATGCCGGATTGCAGAAACAGCCGCATCACCTTCGAGATGCTGCCGATACCAGAAGCCGCGTCATTCGCGGTCATTTGATCTGTCACATGCTGTGCGGTCAGCTTTTCCCAGCGGGCCAACATGCGATCGCCAAGCCCAAGCGCATGGATGAGTTCCGCATTGCGGCGGGTTTCTTCACCGAAAGCATAGCGCGATGACGCGCTATGGACGGCCGACATCGTCGGCTCGCGCGTCTTTTGCTCGGTCAAAAGCGTCAGCGTCACAAGAATGATCGCGCCGAACAGGGCGAACACGCCAAGGATGGGATGGAACAGAAAGACCACCAGCAGATAGACCGGAACCCACGGCAGATCGAACAGCGCCGTTGGACCAAGACCGCTGAAGAAGCCGCGAATGGTATCGAGATCGCGCACCGGCTGCAGGCCGTCGCCCGACTTGCGGAACCGCAGCGGCATCATCCGGATCGCCCGGTACACACTCGCCCGCACGTCGTTATCCATGCGGACGCCGACGCGGCTCATAACGCGAACACGAATGAAATCGAGGAAACCGTTGGCGATGTAGAGCAGCGCCATCAGCACGGTCAGGCCGATCAGCGTCGGAATGCTGTTCGACGGAAGCACCCGGTCATAGACCTGGAGCATGTAGAACGAGCCGGTCAGCGCCAGCAAATTGATCACGCCGGAGAAGAGCCCGACGGCGATCAGAAGCTCTTTTGAACGCCGCAGCGTCCGCTGTAGCGGGTTCTGACGGGCAGAACTGGACGAAGGCCCACTCATAACGGCACTCACGCTCCGGAACGCGCCGCCCCCGGATGCGGCCCGAGAGGGGCCGTGACGGAGTTCGACGCATGGTTACCGGAGTATTGGTGCCAGAGACTCCTTCACAGATGGCTAACCGTGCGAAGAAAAAGCGTTACGGGAGAGTCACTTGCCGGTTTTGCCGTTCATCTTTCGTCAAGCAGCCGGCGGTGCCGCCTTGAATTCCAGCCGGCCAATGAAGGGTTTTCCGTCCTTGTCCCGCGCCCGGAGCTTCGCCGGCGCCTTAGTAAAGACGTTTCTACCGAGTTGCTCGAACAACTTATTAATAATTTTGGGCTCGCCGAAAGCTGCAACGATCCAAGGAATGTCGCCCGACTTCCAGTCGGCCGGCTTGAGATCCATCGGTTGATCGAGCTGCGCCGAAAGGCGCTGGTCCACGCTGGCCGAGACCATCGCCCACAACACCACGCCCATCGGAGCAACCACGCCCGTATCTTGCGCCTGCGCCTCTGCAACCGCGAACTGCCCGGTCTGCATGGCCGGAACAACCATCCATTCCAGATCGGCGAGCGTCCGCCCCCGCTCCGACTCGGAGCGCATCAGCATGGTCACGATATCGCCGAACGCGCTGGACAGCTGCTTGGCCAACTGCGCGCGGCGCTGCAATTCCTCCTTGGGAAGGGCTTTGGGTTTAACGTTTTCATTGCTGGCCATGGGACAACCCTTGCGATGGGAAACTCAAAAATTAACGCCGCTAAGGAACGCCCGCGGCGCTGGAAGTCAAGCCCTACCCGCCCCTACGGCGGCGTTCTCTAAGTTCAAATAACGGACATTCATCATTGCTTGCCGATTTCTATGCTGCAATGACAAACGATTGGAAATGAACGGCGGGCGGCCGTTAGCGAGCCTTTGAACCCTGCCCCCCACCCTTGGAAGCAAAGCACCGGTATGTCCGACGCCATCGATTTGGCCGACTATCTCGCTCGCTGGGTCGACCACAGCCCGGACCGCGAAGCTGTGGCTGAGACGGTTTTGGGCATTGCACGCGCCAGCATCGCCATCGACGCGCTCATCCGCCAAGGCCCGCTGGCCGGCGCGGTCACGGCCTCCACGGGCAAGCAAAGCGGCGTCGACCAGCAAAAGAAGATCGACGTCCTCGCCAACAATCTGATCTTGGACGCGCTGCGCGATTGTCCCGTCTCGTGTTTCGCGTCCGAGGAAATGGACAACCCGCTCCGCATTCATGCCGGCGGCAAACTCGCCGTTGCCGTCGATCCCATCGACGGCTCGTCGAACGTCGAGGCCAACATCACGTTGGGCACCATCTTCTCCATTCTGCCGGCCTTGGCCAGCGGCGCCGATGGCTCGAGCTTCATGCAGCCCGGCCACAATCAACTCGCAGCCGGTTTCACGGTCTATGGACCCTACACGAGCTTCGTCGTGAGCGTCGGCGCAGGCACGCAGATCTTCACGCTCGACCCGGTCGAAAAGCGCTTCATTCGCTCCTTCTACAGCGTCGCAATCCCCGCGGTCACCGCCGAGTTCGCCATCAACAGTTCGAACTACCGCCATTGGGAAGATTGTGTGCGCATTTACGTCGATGACTTGCTGCAGGGCCGCGATGGCCCCCGTGGCAAGGACTTCAACATGCGCTGGACCGCCACGCCGGTATCCGACATCTATCGCATCCTCAACCGCGGCGGCATCTTTCTCTATCCCGGCGATCTCCGCGACGGCTACACCTCCGGCCGCCTGCGCCTTGTCTACGAGGCAAACCCCATCGCCTTTGTGATTGAGCAAGCCGGCGGCGGCGCCTCCACCGGCCGCACGCGCATCCTCGATGTGCAGCCTCAGAGCCTGCATCAACACACGCCGATCGTCGCCGGCTCGAAAGCCGAAGTCGACTACGTCGTCCGCCTCCACCATGAACCGCACGGGCCCGGTGAGCGCTCGCCCCTTTTCGGCCGCCGCGGCCTTTTCCGAACATGATTGCAGGGAAGTAACGAGAGATGTCCGCCAAGCATCCGATCATTTCGGTCACCGGTTCGTCTGGCGCCGGCACGACCTCCGTCAAGCGCACGTTCGAGCAGATCTTCCGCCGTGAAGGTCTCAACGCCGCCTACATCGAGGGCGACGCGTTCCACCGCTACAACCGCGAAGAGATGCAGGCGGCCATGCAGTCCGCCGAAGAAGCGGGCAACCAGCATTTCAGCCACTTCGGCGTCGAGGCCAATCTTCTGAAAGAACTGGAGCAGGCGTTTCGCTCTTATGGCGAGATCGGCACCGCTCGCACGCGCCACTACGTCCACAATCAAGCCGAGGCGCAGGTTCGCGGCACCGAGCCCGGCACCTTCACCGCCTGGGAGGAAATCCCCTATGGCACCGACCTTCTCTTCTACGAAGGGCTCCACGGCGCCACCGTCACCGACAAGGTTAACATCGCCAAATACGCCGACCTGAAAATCGGAGTCGTGCCCGTCCTCAACCTGGAGTGGATTCAAAAAATCCACCGCGACCGCGAAGACCGCGGCTACACCACCGACGACGTCGCCACCACCATCCTCCGCCGCATGCCCGACTATGTAAAATATATCTGTCCACAGTTCACCGAAACGGACATCAATTTCCAGCGCATCCCGACCGTTGATACGTCCAACCCGTTCGTCGCCCGCTGGATCCCAACGCCCGACGAGTCCATGGTCGTGATCCGGTTCAAGTCGCCGCGCGGAATCGATTTCTCGTATCTCTGCTCCATGATCAAGGACAGCTTCATGTCGCGGGCGAATTCCATTGTCATCCCCGGCTCCAAGCTCGATCTCGGAATGCAACTCATCCTCACGCCCATGATCCTGCAGTTGATGGAGCGCAAGCGCCGCACCTTCTTCTGACCGGTTTTACGCCCCTTCCGGCGCTGCCCGCTTGCTCTGCCTGTCCGGCGCGTGTACCCCTGCGCCGACGCCATCCCGGAGGAAGCCCCATGTCCCGGCCGCTGATCATCGCCCCGTCCATCCTGTCCGCCGACTTCGCCAAGCTCGGCACGGAAGTGCGCGACGTCGATGCCGCCGGCGCGGACTGGATTCACCTCGACGTGATGGACGGCCACTTCGTACCCAACATCACTTTCGGCCCGCCGGTGATCAAAGCCATCCGCGCCGCCTCGCCTAAAGTGTTTGACTGCCACCTGATGATCGCTCCCTGCGATGCCTACCTCGCAGCCTTCGCCGACGCCGGCGCCGACATCATCACCGTCCACGCCGAAGCCGGCCCCCACCTCGACCGCTCGCTCCAGGCCATCAAGGCGCTGGGTAAGAAGGCCGGCGTGTCGCTCAATCCTTCGACGCCCGCCAGTGTGATTGAATACGTTCTCGATCGCCTCGACCTCGTCCTCCTGATGACGGTCAATCCCGGCTTCGGCGGCCAAGCCTTCATCCCCTCGGTCATCGAGAAGGTGCGTCAGGTGAAAGCCCTCGTCGGCAATCGCCCAATCGACATCGAGATCGACGGCGGTGTCACACCTGAAACAGCGCCTCTCGTCGTCGCCGCCGGTGCCAACGTCCTCGTCGCAGGCTCCGCCGTCTTCAAAGGCGGCACGCAGGCTGCCTACTCCGAAAACATCCGCGCTATTCGCAATGCTGCCTCCTCCGCGCGCGCCCGCGCGGCGTGAAACGCTGATCCCGTGATGCGTTTCGACACGCCGCTGCCCATCGACGACGTGCTCGAAGATCTCGGCGCCGCCCTAACTGCACGCGCCTCCGCCGTCCTTGTTGCCCCGCCCGGCGCCGGCAAAACAACCCGCGTCCCGCTGGCCCTTCTCGACGCCCCCTGGCTCGGCCCGCGCAACAAAATCCTCGTCCTCGAACCCCGCCGCATCGCTGCCCGCGGCGCAGCCGAGCGCATGGCCAAAACTCTATCTGAGCGCGTTGGCGAAAAGGTTGGTCTGCGCGCCCGCATGGTCTCAAAAAGCGGCCCCAAGACTCGCATCGAAGTCATCACCGAAGGCGTCTTCACGCGCATCATCCTCGACGACCCGTCCCTTGATGGCATCGGCGCCGTGCTCTTCGATGAGTTCCACGAACGCTCACTCGATGCCGACCTCGGCCTCGCCCTTGCCCTCGACACACAAAAAGCACTCCGGGAAGACCTCCGCATTCTCGTCATGTCCGCGACAATGGATGGCGCGCGGGTCGCGTCCCTTCTCGACAACGCCCCCGTCATCGAAAGCGAAGGCCGTGCCTATCCCGTCGAAACCCGCTATCTCGGCCGCGACGCCAATCGCCGCATCGAAGATCAAGTCGTCGACGCCATCGGCCGCGCGCTCCGCGCCGAACCCGGTTCGCTCCTCGTCTTCCTGCCCGGCCAAGGCGAAATCAAACGCGTAGAAGAGCGCCTGCAAAATTCCATCACGGACGCAAATGTCATCCTCGCGCCGCTCTATGGCGCGATGGACATGACAGCCCAGGATCGCGCTATCGAACCCGCGCCTGCCGGAAAACGCAAAGTCGTCCTCGCCACCGCCATCGCCGAAACCTCTCTGACGATTGAAGGCGTCCGCGTCGTCATCGACAGCGGCCTCCAGCGCGTGCCCCGCTTCGAACCCGATGCTGGTGTTACGCGATTAGAAACCGTCCGCGTCTCTCGCGCCTCTGCCGACCAGCGCCGCGGCCGCGCCGGCCGCACCGAACCCGGCGTCTGTTACCGACTCTGGGACGAACCGCAAACAACAAGCCTGCGCCCCTTCACCGAGCCCGAAATCCGATCCGCCGATCTCTCTGGCCTGCTCCTCGACCTCGCCGAATGGGGCGTTACCGACCCCGCAACGCTCTCATGGCTGGACCCACCCGCGCCATCGGCCGTCACCGCCGCGCGTGCAGAGCTACAAACAATCGGCGCCCTGGATAACGACGGCCGCATCACGCCGGAAGGCCGCCGCGTCCGCGCGCTCCCCCTGCCTCCGCGCCTCGCGCGCATGGTGCTGGCCGCGCAATCGAGTGAGGCAGCCGAACTCGCCGCCATCCTTGTCGAACGCGGCCTTGGCGGCACCGACACCGATCTCGATCACCGCTTGTCGAATTTTCGCCGCGACCGCTCCCGCCGCGCCGAAGATATGCGCCGCCTCGCTGCCGGCTGGTCGAAGACGGCCGGCGCCACAAACGCCGCCCACCGCACGAGCGCCGCAAATCTTCTGGCCCTCGCTTATCCCGATCGCATTGCCAAGGCACGCGGCGCGCCGGGCCAATTTTTGCTCGCCAATGGGCGCGGCGCGCATCTCGATCCCGCCGACGGCCTCGCCCGCGATCCCTACCTCGTCGTCGCCGAGTTGCAGGGCACGGCCGCCGCCACCCGCATTCTCGCCGCCGCGCGCCTCTCCGAAGCCGAACTCCTCACGATCGCCGCCGGTCGCATCGTCGACCGCGATGAACTGACCTTCGAGGCTGCAGCCGGTGCCATCCGCGCCCGCCGCGTGCGCCGCCTCGATGCAATCACGCTCGCCAGCGAAAGCCGCCCCGTCACACCCTCCTCTGAAACAGCCTCGCTGCTAGCCCAAGGGGCCGCAACTACCGGTATCGACCGGTTACCCTGGTCGAAATCACAGGAGCAGCTTCGCCATCGCATCGCCTTCCTGCGCTCAGCCGAAGGCGACCAATGGCCCGATTTGAGCGATGCGGCTCTGGCGCAATCCGCCCAAACATGGCTCGCCCCGTTCCTTGAGCACGCCACCCGGCTGACGGACATCGACGCCGCCGTTCTCGGTAGTGCTCTGGACGCCCTGATCCCCTGGGACCTGAAGCGCAAGCTGGATACGGAAGCGCCCACCCACTTCGAAGCACCAACCGGCAACAGCCATCCCATCGACTACGACGGACCTGGCGCCCCGGCACTCTCAATTCGGGTGCAAGAACTCTATGGATTAAAAGATCATCCAGCGATTGCCGGTGGCCGCCTGCCGCTCACACTCAACCTGCTGTCGCCCGCGCATCGGTCGATGCAGATCACGCGCGACCTTCCAGGCTTCTGGGCTGGGTCGTGGAGTGCAGTGAAATCGGAAATGAAGGGCCGCTATCCGCGCCACCTTTGGCCGGATAATCCAGCGAACGCGTTACCCACCGCACGGGCCAAGCCGCGCGGGACGTAAAGCAAATGCAATCGCGTCAGCGATAGCAGGGACGCCCCTCGACGCTTGCGCTCCAGCCGCTCGATTCCTTCGAATACGAGATCTTCTTGCTGGCTGCGTTCGCAAAGCTGGCCCAGCGTCCACCATATTCCAAGTCAGTGAAGTCGATCCACGACCGAATCGCGGCCTTCTGCGCCGCATCCTTCGTTGCACCCACGCCGCTACCCGAATGCCAATGATCGCTCATGCAGAGCTTGCCCTTTTCGCGGCGCATGTCGTGCATGGCGGCAAGGCCAGAGATTTCCTGCGCCGAAGCGGCGACCGGCATTCCAATTGCAACGAACGTTACGGCGAGCATGCTGAGGCGCATTCGGTATCTCCAAGAGGCAACGTCGGGGCACGTTCGAATCGCTGCAAGATTAGCGGCGGGCGCGATCCGCTTCAATCAGATCAACCGCATCGTACGCATACTGATGTGGCCCGCACGCCCCACGATGATGTGGTCGTGCACCGTCACCCCCAGCGGCTTTCCGGCATCGATGACGAGCTTCGTCGTATCAATATCGGCGCGCGACGGCGTTGGATCACCCGACGGATGATTGTGGACGAGAATGATGGCCGTCGCCGAAAGTTCCAGAGCCCGCTTGACGACTTCCCGCACGTACACCGGCGTATGGTCGACCGTGCCCTCGCCCTGCACTTCGTCGGCGATCAACCGGTTCTTCTTGTCGAGGAAGAGCACCCGGAACAATTCTTTCTGTTCATACCCCTGCGCCACCGTCAGGTACGCCAGCACATCGGGATGCGACGACAGCAACGGGCGCTGGCTAAGCCCCGTCCGCGTAAGCCGCGCCGCCGCTGCATGAACCAGCTTCAACTCCGTGACCACCGCATCACCGACGCCGGTCACTTCCTTGAGCCGTCCCTCAGGTGCGTTGACGACCTCCGCGAACGACCCGAAGCGCGCAATCAGCCGCTTGGCCAGATCTTTGGTGTCCCGCCGAGGGATGGCGCGAAACAGCACCAGTTCGAGGAGTTCATAGTCCGGCAGTGCCTCCGCCCCGCCCTTGCGAAAGCGATCCCGCAGCCGGTCGCGATGCCCCATATGCAACGGGGCCGTCGCCGATGCGGCCATCGAAGGACCTTCAAATAGACCGGACTGGTTCGGCCGCTCGTCGCCCTTCCCCCGGTCCATGATCGCCGCCCCCGTCCGCGTTGGCTCTATGCGATGACGTACGGCGGTTGATGCAGTCCGGCGGGCGAGGTTGTGAAAATTTCGCACCCCGTTTCGGTGACGCCAACCGTGTGCTCGAACTGCGCCGAGAGTTCGCGGTCGCGCGTGACAGCCGTCCATCCATCCGGCAGCACCTTAACTGAGGCCTTTCCGAGATTGATCATCGGCTCGATGGTGAAGAACATGCCGGGCTGCATCACGACGCCCTCGTTCTCCTCCCCGTAGTGCAGGATATTCGGCCGGTCATGGAACACGCGGCCCAGCCCATGCCCGCAGAAATCGCGCACCACGCTGCACCGCTCGGCTTCGGCAAACTGCTGGATCACCGCGCCGATCTTGCCCGTCGACACGCCGGGCTTCACCGCCGCGATCCCGCGCATGAGGCATTCGTAAGTCACTTCGATGAGCCGCTCTGCCCGCCGCGAGATTTCGCCCACGGCATACATCCGGCTGGTGTCGCCATGCCAACCATCGACGATCAGCGTCACGTCGATGTTGACGATATCGCCTTCCCGCAGCGGCTTAGGCCCCGGAATGCCGTGGCATACCACGTGATTGATCGACGTGCAGATGGCCTTGGGAAATCCGCGATAGTTCAACGGAGCCGGGATCGCGCCGTGGTCGCGCGCAAACTCCATCACAAGGGCGTCGAGATGGTCGGTGGCGACACCCGGCTTCACGTGCGGTGTGATCATATCGAGCGCCGCGGCAGCCAACTGCCCGGCCTTCATCATGCCAGCAAAGCCATCTGGCCCGTGCAGCTTAATCGAGTTATCGCGCTGGAGCGCTCGAGATACTTCGACGTTCGACATGGGACCTGTTGCTCATCGTGAAGGATGACCAGAACTCTATCGGAAAGGCAGCGATTAGCCAACGCACCACGGGCGCCGATCCGTCGCGGGCATTGCCAAAAAACGAAATGGCGGCCACGGGGGCCGCCATTCCGGTTGTTCACATCTGGGGTCGTCAGGACGATTAGGCCTGAGCGTCGCCTTCGCCTTCAGCGGGAGCTTCCGCCGCCGTCAGCAGTGCGCGTGCCTGACCGATCCAGTCCTGCGTCTCGACGCGTCCGTCGATATTGAGCGCACCCTCGACGTTGCCGATGTCTTCGTCCGAGAAGTTGGCGATCTGCTCGAACTTGTAGAGATTGAGCTGCTTCAGGCGGGCGGCCAGCGTCGCGTCGATCCCGTTGATCTGCGTCAGATCATCGGCCTCGCCCTTCGGCTTCTTAAAGCCCTTCCAAGCAGCGTTGAGCTTACGGGCGCGCGCATCCGTGCGTTCGAAGATGCGGGCAGCCTTACCGCGCAGACCGCGCAGATAATAGAGCTTGGCGCGGCGCACGCGGCCACGGCGGAGAACTTCGATGTCCGCGATATGCGGCGAGTAGATCGGGAACACGCGCTCCACGCCTTCACCATACGAAATCTTGCGCACCGTGAAGCTCTCGTTGATGCCGGCACCAGCGCGCGCGATCACGATGCCTTCATAGGCCTGCAGGCGCTCGGCTGGCGCACGCGCCGCGGCTGCCTTCTTCTTCTTGTCCTTGGGGTCGACGTCGGCCGATTCCACGACGCGGACCATCACCTTGACAGTGTCGCCGGGCTGGAATTCCGGCACGTTGCGCTTGGCGAGCACGGCATCCATCTGCTCGCGCTCAATCTGCTGAATAATGTTCATTTTCGTTCCTTTTTGATTGTTTTTCAATGCAGAGGAGCTTCGCCGCCGTCTAATCGGCGAGCGAGCGAGGCTCGTGCGGCCCTTCAGGGCACCCTTGATCGGGGAATTCGTTGGGGCGGGTGATACCGGAAAGGACGGTCCTTGTCGAGTGGGTGCGGCGGCCGCTTCCTACCCCGCTGGGTCAATGCGGCGCCGGCCCGCCCGCCGCAGGGCCTGGATCCGAAGGCGGCATGCCAAGTCCCCGCAGCGTCATGAACCGCGGGTCCTCCCGCAAAGCCGGCGATAGCCCGCTCCCCGCACTGTCTTTCGGATCCGGCTGGAAAAGACCTGTCGAAAGGCCGGACGCAGCAACCGGTGCAGAGATGGCGGTCTTTTGCGGCTTGGCCCCCTTGGGCGGATCGCCGGGAAAGACGGGCGGCGGCTTGGCTGCAGTCGCGGTTGCCGGGGGCCGTGCCGTCTTACGCAGCGTTTTGCTCCCCGGGCGCACGGCCTTCGTCGGCCGGACCTTTGACCTAACCGCCGGGGCCGGCCCGGCCACCGTCTCGCCCGCCACGCCATCTTCCTCGCGGTCCCGCAGTTCCACCGTCAGCGACGTAATTTTCACCCCCGCCCGCGTCCGCAGATCGAGCGTGGCCCGGATCGGCATCGTGCGCTCCCTCGGCAACTCAATGATAAGATTATCCAAATCACCAAACGCGACGGCCCATTCTCCTGCTGCTGCCGCATCATCAGCCCCCGCCGATAACCGAGCCTCCGCCGGCAATCCACTGATCTGCAGCGATCCCAGTGGATCGAAAAGCGGGTCGGCAAGAAGGGCGTGCTTCTCGATGGAAGCCGTGGCCAAGGGCCCGCGCGGCGCGGCCGGTGGGGGCGCTGAAACCGTTTGCATCGCAGGTAACAGTCGGTCCCGCGCTTCGGCGCGCACAAATACAAAGGGCGTCTCCGCGCGTCTGATGGCAACGGGCGGCGAGGCCTGGGCCATCGGCATCGCCCCGCCGGTCGGCTTATCCTGTCCGCTTTCCAGAACAAACCACGCGCTCAAAGCCAGGAGGGCCCCCAGCAGCAGCAGAAACTCGAAATCCGCGGCCAGCCCTCTAAAAAACTGCCGCCAACCGATGTCGCCGGCGACCTCGGGCGCGGGCAGCGGTTGCGGCTCTGGCCCGTCCCTTTCGCGATGCAGGCAATCCACCGCCGCAGCGAATGGTGCAGGATCCGGCATGTTTGACCTCTGAACACGAGACCGCACCGCGGTCTGAGCAGGCTGAACAAATCCCTCATGCGGCCATAGCAATTGTTTTTCAAATGCCAATTGACCGGGAAATTCCGCAACACAGAAGACGGTAAAAAACCCGGTAACAATTGCAAGGTATTGAGGCGAAATTAATTTCAACTCTGCACGGATCGACCGTCAAAAACAAGCCAGATTATCATTCAATATCAGACGCATAGACAAATGCAATTTGCAAATAGAGTTTGTTTCGTAATTCCCAAATTGAGTTTTTCTACATTCCGCGCAGGATGAGCGAGTTATGCTCAATATCGCCCGTCTGAAGTTCGGCCGCGGTAATCCGCAGCGCGGTGCAAATAACCCATCCAATCACCGGCCCGATAGTGCCGTTAACCACTTATTAACCACCCTGATCAAACCTTTCACAAAACCTAACGGGGGCAGCGGAATGATTCGGCAGCTGTACGATCTGGAAGATTGGCTCTTCTATCGCTCGCGCACCTGCGCACCGGCCGCACGCCGAATCGTCGAGCGCCTATCGCGGAGCGTTGGTCATGTCGCCGACCGGCTCGAAGGCCAGGTTTGGCGCGGTCAGCCAACCGGACGTTAATCCCGATCCGGCTTGGCTACGAGATCCGGGCGCCGCTCGGCCGTAATCCGCTGCGCCTCCGCCTTGCGCCATGCCGCGATCGCCTGATGATCCCCCGACAGCAGCACGTCCGGGATGGATCGCCCCTCCCACTCCCGCGGCCGCGTGTATTGCGGGTATTCGAGCAGCCCGCCCTCGAAGCTCTCGTGCGCCAGACTCTCGGCCGCCCCCAGCACACCCGGCAACAGCCGGACGCACGCATCGATCAGCACCATCGCGGCCAGTTCCCCACCTGACAGCACATAGTCGCCGATAGAAACCTCTCGCAGGCCACGCCCCGCGATCACCCGCTCATCAATCCCTTCAAATCGCCCCGCCAGCAGAATGACGCCCGGCCCGGCCGCGAGCTCCTTGGCCATGGTCTGATCGAATGGCTGCCCCCTCGGCGACAGGTAAATCAGCGGGCTATCGGGATTTTGCGCGCCCGCAGCATCGAGCGCCGCGCCGAGCACGTCTGCCCTAAGCACCATCCCTGCGCCACCGCCCGCCGGCGTATCGTCCACCTGCCAGTGCCGCCCCAGCCCGAAGTCCCGGATCTGGTGCGGGGTCAGCGACCAAACGCCGGCCTGCAATGCCTGACCGACGAGCGAAACGCCAAGCGGCCCGGGAAACATCTCCGGAAACAGCGTCAGCACGCTGGCGCGCCACGCCGCCCGCCCATCGCTCGTCGGATAATGCGCCATCGCTCCGCTCAGACGCCTTCCACGACCGTGATGTCGATCGTGCCCGCACCCTGGCGCAGAGCCTTGGCCTCGGCGTACTCAGGGCTCTTGGCATATCCGATGGCATGCGCGTAGCTGGGAAACTCGAGCACCACGTTCCGCTGCACGCCGTTGCCCTCGATGATCTCGCATTGGCCCCCCCGCACGATCGGCCGGCCCTCGAACTTGTCGAGCGCGATCTTCGACTTGGCGACGTACTGACCCCACCTCTCGGGATCCGTCACCGTGGCGTGCGCAATCACGTAACCCTTCGGCATGCGTCTTTCGTCCTTCTACTGGGCCTAAAGCCGTTGGAACTGATGATCGGCAAGGCATAAGCCGCGCGACGGTGTCCCGCAAGCAACCGCCGCATCGGCCGTGCTGAACGCTAAGTCCGCTAGATCGCCTGCCGGATGTGATGATGGAACGTCAGAGCCGCCTGAACGGGATCGTCCGCTTGGGTAATTGGCCGCCCGACGACGATATGATTGGCCCCCGCCCCGATCGCGTTCTCGGGCGTCATGACCCGTTCCTGGTCGTCCGTTGTCCCACCCGGTAGCCGGATCCCAGGCGTCACGATCAGAAATTGCGGCCCGGTCGCCGCCCGGATGGCGGCTGCTTCCTGGCCCGATGCAATCACCCCGTCGAAGCCCGCCTCATAAGCCAGCCGCGCGCGATGCAACACGAGGTCGCTCGGCGCGAGAGCACTTCCCTGCTGCTTCAGATCTTCCGCCGTCAGGTTGGTCATCACGGTGACCGCGAGCAGCTTCAAGTCACTGGCTCCCCGGCCGGTCACAGCCGCCCGCAAGGTCTTCAGATCGTGTCCATGCACGGTCAGAAAATCGACGCCCAGTTCCCGCGCATTCGACACTGCCCGCTCCACCGTGTTGCCGATGTCCAGCAGCTTCATGTCGAGGAACACGCGCTTACCCTGCGCCTTGAGGCTCTCGGCCAGATCGAGCCCGCCTGCAAACAACAGTTCCAGTCCGACTTTGTAAAACCCCACCGCGTCATCGAGCTTGGCGACGAGCCGCTGCGCCTCCTCAACGGTCGGCATATCGAGAGCGACGATCAGGCGGTCTTTGATGGGTGTGTGGGGCATCGGTTCGGCATCCGGCATCCGGAAAAGCGGCATCCGGAAAGATTTAGAGCACAGTCAGACCGGTTGCCGTCTGCCAGCTGCCGGTCATCGCCCACTATCCATGCAGCACGTGCGCGGCCCGGGCAAGCTTCTGAATGAGAGCTTTGAACTGCTCCTGGCTCTCTTTGTTTTTCAAATGCCCATGTTCGTCATAGGCTTCCATCGCGCGCGGCACGGCAAACTGTTCCGGCAGCACAAGGGCGCTCAGGCCCAATTCCAAGACCGTCCTCACGGTGTTGAGCCCGCGCAAGCCACCCATGCCGCCCGGCGACGAAGACCCGAGCGCAAAAACCCGCGTCTTGAAAACGACGAGCGGCTCTTCCCCATCGTTACGGATGCGGCTCAGCCAATCGAGTGTATTTTTCAACAACGGCGTGATCGATGCGTTGTATTCCGGACAAGCGATGAAGATCCCCGTGTGCACCCGCATCAGCGCTTCCAGTTTGCGCGCGTTCTCCGGGATGCCGTCGCTGTTCTGCAGATCCGCGTCGTAAAGCGGCAACGGATAGTCGCCCAGATCCGCGAACGTCGCCGCAATCCCGTTCGCCTCCGCGATCGTCGCGCCCAACCGGGCGAGGCGCATGTTGTGCGATCCGCTCCGCGCCGATCCGGCAAAGAAAAGAAGGCGGGGAGCGTTCGGCGTCATGGACATGGGCTCATCCTCATTGGTGTCGGCAGCGCGCTCAAAACTAGGTCAACTCTCGCCGCCAAACAGGTCCTTGATCCGCGCAAAAAATCCGGTGCTCGCCGGGCTGGTTTCCTTCGCGCTGAGTTTCTCGAACTCCTCCAGCAACTCGCGCTGCCGGCGCGTCAAGTTCTTCGGTGTTTCCACATCCACCTGAATATAAAGATCGCCCGTCGTCGTCGATCGCAGCATGGGCATGCCCTTAGACTTCAAGCGGAACTGTTTGCCGGTCTCGGTGCCCTCGGGAACTTTGACTCGGCTCGTCGTGCCATCCAGCGTCGGCACATCGATCTGCCCGCCAAGTGCCGCGGTCGTCATCGCAATGGGCACGCGGCAAAACACATCCGCACCATCGCGCTGGAACAGCTCGTGCGGCTTGATCGAGAGAAAAATATAAAGATCGCCGGCTTGTCCGCCCCGCAGCCCGGCCTCACCTTCGCCGCTGAGCCGGATGCGTGTCCCGTCTTCGACGCCCGGTGGAATATTCACCGATAGCGTGCGCTCTTTCACAACCCGCCCGGCGCCAGCGCAGGCTGGGCAAGGATCCGCGATCGTCTCGCCGCGGCCCTGGCACGTCGGGCAGGTCCGCTCGATCGTGAAGAAGCCCTGGCTCGCACGAACTTTTCCGGCCCCGCCGCACGTGCCGCACGTCACCGGCTTGGTCCCAGCCTTGGCGCCCGATCCAGTGCACGTCTCGCACGTGACATTCGTCGGGACGCGGATCTGCGCGGTCTTGCCCGCGTACGCATCGTCGAGCGTGATTTCCATATTGTAGCGCAGGTCCGACCCGCGCTCGCGCCCCGGCGGCCGTGCGCCGCCACCGCGGCGTCCACCCATGAACTCGCCGAACAGATCGTCGAAGATGTCCGACATCGACGACGCAAAATCGGGCCCGAAACCAGGGCCCCCGCCACCGGTCCCACCGCCGCGTCCGCCCATTCCGCCATCAAACGCGGCATGCCCAAACCGGTCGTAGGCCGCGCGCTTTTGCGGGTCCTTCAGAACTTCATAGGCTTCATTGAGTTCTTTGAACTTCTGCTCGGCATCCTGATCGCCCGGATTGCGATCAGGGTGGTGGTCTTTCGCAAGCCTGCGGAACGCAGACTTCAGGTCCTGCTCGCTCGCGTTACGAGGCACCCCGAGAACATCGTAATAGTCGCGCTTGGCCATGTGGGCGTTTTATCCGAAGCGGGAAGAGGCAGGCACCGGGCCGGGAACGGCCATCGCATCCGGCCGGGCAGAGCATCAAGATTGAGCATTGCGCCACGCGGTCGCAAAGGCCCATGAGCGGACCGGGCCGGAATTCGCCCCGCCGCGGTGAGCGGCGGGGCGAAGGTTGTGGATCAGCCGGCCTTCTTCTTGTCGTCCTTGACCTCTTCGAAGTCGGCGTCGACGACATTTTCGTCGTCAGCCCCGCCGCTGGCCGAAGGGCCGTCGCCGCCTTCAGCGTCACCCGCACCGGCCGAAGCCGAGTAGATGGCTTCGCCAATCTTCATCGACACCTGCACGAGAGCGTTAGTGGCAGCCCGGATCTTCTCGGCGTCTTCGGAGCCAAGCGTTTCCTTCACCGCCGCGATCGCCGTTTCCACATCGCCCTTCACGGCAGCTACGGCAGGGTTCGACCCATTGTCGATGAGCTGCTTCTCGGTCGCATGCACGAGCGCTTCAGCCTGGTTCTTGGCTTCGACAAGCTCGCGCTTCTTCTTATCTTCCGAAGCGTGCGCCTCGGCGTCCTTCACCATGCGCTCGACTTCCGAGTCGGACAGACCACCCGATGCCTGAATGCGCACCGACTGCTCTTTGCCCGTCGCCTTATCCTTCGCCGAAACATGCACGATGCCGTTGGCGTCGATGTCGAACGTCACCTCGACTTGAGGCACGCCACGCGGCGCCGGCGGCAGCCCGACGAGATCGAACTGCCCGAGCAGCTTGTTGTCGGCCGCCATCTCGCGCTCGCCCTGGCTAACGCGAATGGTAACCGCCGTCTGCCCATCTTCCGCAGTCGAGAACACCTGACTCTTCTTCGTCGGGATGGTCGTGTTGCGGTCGATGAGGCGCGTAAACACGCCGCCGAGCGTTTCGATGCCAAGCGACAGCGGCGTCACGTCGAGAAGGAGCACGTCCTTCACTTCGCCCTTCAGAACGCCGGCCTGGATCGCCGCGCCGACGGCGACGACTTCGTCGGGGTTGACGCCCTTATGCGGCTCCTTGCCGAAGATTTCCTTCACCGTCTGCTGCACTTTGGGCATGCGCGTCATGCCACCGACGAGAACGACTTCGTCGATTTCGGCAGCTTTGAGGCCCGCATCCTTGATCGCCTGCAAGCACGGCCCCTTCGTCTTCGCGATCAAATCGTCGACGAGGCTTTCAAGCTTGGCGCGCGTCAGCTTCATCGTCAGATGCTTCGGACCCGAAGCGTCCGCCGTGATGAACGGCAGGTTGATTTCCGTCTGCGCCGAAGACGACAGCTCGATCTTCGCCTTTTCAGCCGCTTCTTTGAGACGCTGCAACGCGAGCTTATCGGAGCGCAGGTCGATACCGTTCGACTTCTTGAACTCGTCGGCCAGATAGGACACGAGCTTCATGTCGAAGTCTTCGCCGCCCAGGAACGTGTCGCCGTTCGTCGACTTCACTTCGAAGACGCCGTCGCCGATTTCCAGAACCGAGATATCGAAGGTGCCGCCGCCGAGGTCGTAGACCGCGATCGTCCGGGCTTCCTTCTTCTTGTCGAGGCCGTAGGCCAGCGCTGCCGCCGTCGGCTCGTTGATAATGCGCAGAACTTCCAGACCCGCGATGCGCCCGGCATCCTTGGTCGCCTGACGCTGCGCGTCGTTGAAGTACGCCGGAACCGTGATGACGGCCTGCGTCACGGGTTCGCCGAGCTTGGCTTCCGCCGTTTCCTTCATTTTCTGCAGAATGAACGCCGAGACCTGCTGCGGCGAGTACGACTTGCCGTCGATCTCGACCCAAGCATCGCCGTTCTGGCCCTGTACGATCTTGTACGGGACGAGTTTCTTGTCCTTCTCGACCATCGGGTCGTCGAAGCGCCGGCCGATCAGCCGCTTGATCGCAAACAGCGTTCCGGTGGGGTTCGTGACCCCCTGACGCTTGGCCGGCAAGCCCACAAGGCGCTCGCCGTCGTCCGTGAAGGCGACGATGGACGGGGTCGTATTGGCGCCCTCGGCGTTCTCCAGAACGCGCGGCTTGCCACCCTCCATGACGGCCACACACGAGTTTGTGGTGCCAAGGTCGATGCCGATCACTTTAGCCATGGTGAACTTCCTCTTTCGTTGTGGCGAACCGCCAGGACCCTTGTCATGGCATCCGGTACCGCCCCGTGCCCGTTGAAGAGGGCCGGAGCCGCTGCGGTCCCCAGGGAGTTAATGAGACGTGGTGGTCACGTATATAGGGCCCTTTTTGAGGGGTGCAACGGCACTGCATCACGCCACCGTGACTAAATTCTGCCGTGACTAGGATGCCGCAGACCAAGGAACCAACAGATGATGCCTCCGGCCAAAAGAAAAAGTCCCGCAAAGATTTCGTCCCGCGGGCCCGCCGACGTTCCCGCGCGTCTGCCCGAGGGTTTCCAACTAATGACCGGTGCCCTCTCCCCCGCCGACCAGAAGGCACTTCTGAGCAAAATTAACGATGTGATTTTATCCGCGCCCCTCTTTCAGCCCCGGATGCCCCGCACCGGCCAGCCCTTCTCCGTCAAAATGACCAACTGCGGCCCGCTCGGTTGGGTATCGGACAAGGAGCGCGGTTACCGCTACCAGCCCACCCATCTAGAGACCGGCCAACCCTGGCCCCCTATCCCCGAGCCGCTGCTCGACCTCTGGCGGACCCATACAAACTGCGCTGGCCTTCCCGAAGCCTGCCTGATCAACCACTATCCCGCCGGCGCCAAGATGGGCTCCCACCGCGACCAGGACGAACACGAGCCCCGCGCCCCGGTGCTCTCGGTCTCCCTCGGCGACGAGGCCGTCTTCCACGTTGGCGGGCCCAAGCGCTCCGACGCCAAAGTCCGCGTCACACTCCGGTCCGGCGACGTCTGCCTGCTCGCCGGCCCCTCCCGCTTTGCCTATCACGGGATCGACCGCATCCTGCCCGGCACCTCAGACCTCATCCCCGGAGGCGGCCGCATCAACCTCACACTGCGGCGCGTGACGCCCTTCGACTGAGCCACGGCCCCAATTGCACAAGCAGAACCGCGGCGATCATTAAACCGGCCCCAACCCAGGAAACCGGACTCAAACGCTCGCCAAGCATCACCGCGCCGGCCGCCGCCGCAAACAGGCTCTCCGCCGACAGGATCACCGCTGCCTCGGGCGGCGTGGTGTGCCGGATGGCAATCGTGAAAATCGTATAGGTCAAAGCCGTCGAGACCAATCCGACGAACAAGATCGGCACCGCCGCGGCCTCCAGCCCCGCCAACGTGGGCCCTTCAAAGGCGAGCGCCATTCCCGTCGCGACCGCCGCCACCACGGCAAACTGCAGCGCGGTGTAGGTCAACGGCCTCTGGTAGAAACTGGCCCCCCCCGTAATCACGCAGTGCGTCGCCCAGAACAGCGCGCTGCCCATCACCAAAAGCTCGCCTGCGCCGAGCCCCCCGACGGTCCCGCCGCCAAGGAGCCACGCCCCCGCAAACGACAACCCAATCGCCGGCCAAGCAATGCGCGGCGGCACGACCCGCGACCAGATCCAAGCCACCAGCGGCGTCAGCACGACGTAAAGCGACGTCAAGAAGCCGGTGTTCGTCACCGAGGCTGTCTTCAGGCCTTCCTGTTGCAGGAACGCGGCCGCAAGAAACGCCAATCCACACAAAACCGAAATGCGCCCCAGCCCCGCCGGCAAATCCCGCGCGCCCGTCTTGCGGTGTTCAAAATACGCCAGCGGCGCTAGGGCAAACACTGCGAGCAACGACCGTCCCGCAATAAACGTCCACGGCCCGATATGCGCCATGGCGTCCTTCTGAAAATAGAACGCCACGCCCCACAGCGCTGCTGCGAACAAAAGTACGAAATCAGCCTGAAATCGTGTCATGCCCGCCAAGTTCTCAGTGAGGTCGTGTTGGCGGGGTTATGGATCACGCCCCGTCCGGCGTATCATCAATCGGTTGCGGCTGCGGCGCAGCAGGAGTCTCTCCACCCGCCTCCGCCTTCCCAGGCTTCGGCCCGCCCTTGGCCGTCACCACCACCGCCGGCCGGATAAGCCGCTCGTCGATCACATAGCCCGCCTGATAAACTTGCAAAATCGTCCCGTGTGGAACGTCAGGTTTTTCCACCTGCTGCATCGCCTGATGGTAGTGCGGGTTGAGCAGTTCGCCTTCCGGCCAGATGCGCGTCACGCCGTGCCGCTCCAGCACGCTCTTCAACTGCCCGTCGATCATGCCGACGCCTTCGACGAGGCTCGCCAGCGCCGGATCAGCTTCTGCCGCCCCTGCCGGAACCGCCTGCATTGCGCGTTCGAAATTGTCCGCCACGCCGATGATGTCGACGGCGAACTTCGAAATCGCAAACTTCGCTGTCTCGATCTTTTCCCGATCCGTCCGCTTGCGCAGGTTGTCCATGTCGGCAACGAGCCGCAGCGTCTCGGTCTTGGCCTTGGCCAGATCGTCGTTCGCCTTGGCCAAATCGTCCTGCAACGCGATGATGATGGCTTTGGTCTGCTCCCGGCCGAGATCGGCAGCGGTCGGGTCGTTCTCCGTGGCGGGCTCTGTGGCGCCGACGTCGGGCGTGGTGTTCGGATCGGACATGTTTTTGGGATCGGACATGGGGCTCGATCGCTCTCTATCAATTGGGATGTCGGTGGTTGGTCGGGGTATCGGCTGCCGGGCCGAAAAAATCAAGAGATCAAGCGCGATATGATCTTGGCGGTATAATCGACCATGGGAATAATGCGCGCATAATTAAGGCGCGTCGGGCCGATGACGCCCAGCACACCGACGACCTTGCGCGAATGGTTATGAAACGGCGCCACGATCAGCGACGATCCCGACATCGAGAACAGCTTGTTCTCCGACCCGATGAAGATCCGCACGCCCTCGCCGCCTTCGGCCAGCCAAAGGATCTGCGATAACTCCGTTTTGGATTCCAGATCGTCGAACAACTGCCGGATACGCTCCAGGTCCTCGATCGCCGTCAAATCTTTGAGCAGGTTCGATTGGCCGCGCACGATGAGGCTCTGCCGGTCATCCAGCGCGCCCGACCATTCCGCCAAGCCCGCCGTCACGACCTTCTGCGTCAGCCCGTCCAGTTCCGCCTTGGCATTCGCGAGTTCCGATTCGATCCGCTGCCGCGCCTCGCTTATGGTGAGGCCGCGAATGTGCGCGTTCAGATAATTCGCCGCCTCGATCAATGCCGACGCCGAAACCCCCGGCGGGAGATCGACGATGCGGTTCTCGACGTCGCCGTCCTCGCTGACGAGGATCGCCAGCGCCTTCGTCGGTTCCAGCGGTACGAACTCCACCTGCTTAAGCCGCGCGACCTGCTTTTCCGCCAGCACCACCCCGGCGCAATGAGACAGGCCGGAGATCATGTCCCCCGCTTCGCCGAGCACTTTGTCGAGCGAGGTCGACCGGCTCGCCGCGATCTGCGCCTCGATCTGCTTCCGCTCATCCTCCGTCAGCGCTCCCGTTTCCAGGAGGCCGTCGACGAACATCCTGAGCCCCGTCTGCGTCGGCAACCGGCCCGCCGACGTGTGCGGCGCATAGATCAGCCCCAGCTCCTCCAGATCCGCCATCACGTTGCGGATCGAGGCCGGCGACAGGTGGAGTGGCAACACGCGCGACAGATTGCGCGACCCCACGGGATCGCCCGTGGAAAGATAGCTCTCCACGATCTGACGCAGTATGGCGCGGGAGCGGTCGTTGAGCTTGACGATTTCGGACATCGGCTTCCGGTGCGCGGGGGCTGAGGGCGGCCCCCATCTTATGTCACGAATGTAGGGACGGCGGGGGTGTTCCGTCAAACGCCCCCCCTCCCACCGTCCGCGCGGAAAGGGTCTAGCCTTAAGCCTTCCACGGTTGCGCCCGCCATGCCCCCGGACTAGGGTCGCGCCGAAATCCACAAATCAAAGGCAATCCCCCTTCATGCGCCCCTCCAAACGTCAGCCCGACGAGCTCCGCCGCGTCTCCATCGAACGCGCGGTCTCCATGCACGCGGAGGGCTCCTGCCTCATCAAATTCGGCAATACCCACGTCCTGTGTATGGCCAGCCTCGAAGAACGCGTCCCGCCGTGGCTGAAGGGCCAGGGCCGCGGCTGGGTCACGGCGGAATATTCCATGCTCCCCCGCGCCACTTCCGAGCGCACCCGCCGCGAAGTCACATCCGGCCACCCCTCCGGCCGCACCCAGGAAATCCAGCGCCTCATCGGCCGCGCACTCCGGGCCGTCGTCGACCTGCAAAAGCTCGGCGAACGCCAGATCACCGTCGATTGCGACGTCATCCAAGCCGATGGCGGCACCCGCACTGCCGCCATCACCGGCGCCTGGGTCGCCCTCCACGATTGCATCCAGTGGATGAAGGTCCGCGACATGGTCAAAGATGGCGTGCTGCGCGATCAGGTCGCCGCCGTCTCCTGTGGCCTCTATCGCGGCGCCCCCGTCCTCGACCTCGACTACGCGGAAGATTCCAACGCCGACGCGGATAGTAACTTCGTCATGACCGGCGCCGGCGGCATCGTCGAAGTCCAAGGCACCGCCGAGACCACCGCCTTCTCCCAAGAGAGCTTCGACAGCTTGATGGTGCTCGCCCGCAAAGGCATCTCCGAACTCGTCCAGCTCCAGAAGATTACAGTCGCCTGAAATCCCCTCTCCCCGCGCGCGGGGAGAGGGTCAGGGTGAGGGGCAGCCGCTTGCCCTGCCATCCGCACGGAGTCCCAATGCGCACCCTCACACGCGGAACCAAGCTCGTCGTCGCCAGCCACAACAAGGGCAAGGTCTGGGAGATCAACCAGCTGATCGCGCCCTATGGCCTCGAAGCCATTTCCGCCGGCACGCTGGGCCTCGAAGAACCCGAAGAAACCGAACCCACGTTCGAGGGCAACGCGAAATTAAAAGCGCTGGCCGCCGCCAAAGGCGCTGCCCTTCCAGCGCTCGCCGATGATAGCGGCCTCGAAGTCGAATGCCTCGGCGGCGCGCCCGGAATTTTTTCCGCGCGCTGGGCCGGCCCGCAAAAAGATTTCGGCCTCGCCATGGAAAAGGTCGCCAAGGAAATTACCTCGCGCCACGGCTGGGCCGCCCCGGGTCCCCGCGCCAACTTCATTTCCGTCCTCTGCCTCGCCTGGCCCGATGGCGAAACCGCCACCTTCGAAGGCAAAGTCTTCGGCCGCCTCGTCTGGCCCCCGCGCGGCGGCAACGGCTTTGGCTACGATCCCATGTTCGTCCCCGACGGCCACGACCTCACGTTCGGCGAAATGGAACCCGCCGGCAAATACGCCATCTCCCACCGAACCCGCGCCTTCGATGCCTTCCGCAAAGCAGCTTTGGGCGATCTCTCCGCCGAACCGGTCAAACCCAACGCCGAGCGCGACACCGCCGGACTTCACGCCGCCGCCGCGAACATCTCCACCCGCGACGAACTCAAAACCTTCGTGAAATACTTGAGCGCCGATCTCGAACGCCGCGGTCAGCCGCGCGTCAACCTCGGCACGCTCATGGTCGCCCTCGAAGATTCGGTTGGCGAAAAATCCGACGAACCGCGCTGGCGCACGCTCGCCAAAGCCCTCCTCGCCGCAACCGAGGCCAAGCAACCGTGACCCTGCTCCCAGAGCGGCCCGACGCGGACAAACTGTTCGGCGTCTACATCCACTGGCCCTTCTGCGCCCAGAAATGCCCCTACTGCGACTTCAACAGCCACGTCCGTTTCGGCGGTTGGGACGAGCCGCGTTTCCTAAAAGCCTACCTCCGGGAACTCGACGACGTAAAAGCGCGCGTCGGCCGACGGGAGGTCTATTCGATCTTCTTCGGCGGCGGCACGCCCTCGCTCATGCAGCCGAAAACCGTCGCCGCCATCCTCGACCACATCGCCAAGCTCTGGCCAATCCAGCCCGGCGCCGAAATCACGCTCGAAGCCAATCCCAACAGCGTCGAAGCCGAACGCTTCGCCGGCTATCGCGCAGCCGGCGTCAACCGCGTCTCCATCGGCGTGCAGTCGCTGCGCGATGACGAACTCAAACGCCTCGGCCGCCTGCACTCTGTCGCCGAAGCCCGCACAGCCATCGACATCGCGCGCCGCACCTTCGACCGTTTCACCTTCGACCTGATCTACGCCCGCCCCGGCCAAACGCTCGACGCGTGGCGCACCGAACTCACCGAAGCCCTTGCCATGGGCAGCGACCACCTCTCGCTCTACCAGCTCACTATCGAACCCGACACGCCCTTCGCCGAACTCCACGCGCGTGGCAAACTCATCATCCCGGATGCCGACGCCGCCCTAGACCTCTACGCGCTGACCCAAGACATGACGGCCGCCGCCGGTCTTCCTGCGTATGAGATCTCCAACCACGCCCGCCCCGGTCAGGAGAGCCGCCACAACCTGCTCTACTGGCGCTACGGCGCTTACGCCGGCATCGGCCCCGGCGCCCACGGCCGCCTCGTCCTCCCCGATGGCACCCGCATCGCGATGGCCACCGAATGCAATCCCGAGCGCTGGGCCGAACGCGTCCAAACGACGGGCCACGGCTTCACCGACGAAACACCGCTGACGCGCGAAGAGCAGGCCGACGAAATGTTGCTGATGGGTCTGCGCCTCACCGAAGGCATCGATCTCGATGCCATGGCCCGCCGCTTTGGCTTTGCTCCCGCCGCTGCCGAGATCGCGAATCTGGAAAAAATGGGCCTCATCGAAATCTTGGCCCACGAGCCGCACGACCCCGACATTATCCGCGCCTGCGTCGGCCCCGGCATATCCCCCACCGCGATCACGCCCTACGCGCCCCGCCACCCCATCATCCGGGCCGTCGGCCAAGGCCGCTTCGTCCTCAATGAACTGGTCCGCCGCCTCTCGCTTAAAACCGAGCCCGTCGCAGCCCCCATAAACACGTCTGCAACACTTCGCACGTAGACACGGGCTCCAACCCCCGATATTCAGCGGCCCGATGATGAGATCTCTGTACGATTGGATGATGCGCCAGGCCGCCAGCGACCGGGCGCCCACGGCGTTGTTCTGGGTCTCGTTCATCGAAAGCTCGGTCTTCCCCATTCCGCCCGACATCATGTTGATCCCGATGGCCATCGCCAATCGGTTAAAGGCGTGGTGGTACGCGACCGTCGCCACCGTCGGCTCCGTGCTCGGCGGCCTGCTCGGCTACGCGATCGGCTATTTCCTCTTCGATCTCGTCGGCCAGCCGATCCTGGGCTTCTACGGCTACGGCGACAAATTCCAGGAATTCGCTGGCCAGTATAACGAGTATGGCGCCTGGATCGTCTTCATGGCCGGCCTCACGCCGTTCCCGTTCAAGGTCATAACCATCGCCAGCGGCACCACATCGATGAACATCTTCGTGTTCATCCTGGCCAGCATCGTCGGCCGCGCCTCGCGCTTCTTCGCCGTCGCGGCCCTGCTTTACTTCTTCGGTCAGCCGATCCGCGAATTCATCGAGCGCTACTTCGGCATCCTCACGGTGCTCTTCTTCATATTGCTCGTCGGTGGATTCGCCGCCGTGAAGTTCCTATTCTAGCGGGCCGCCGCCCGCGCGAGGACATTCCGATGCTGGACACCAAGATCCGCCCCGACAATGCCGACGCCTACCGCCTCGGCGGTCTGGCGCTCCTCATCTCCACCGGGATCATCCTGACGGCCCTCGGTTTCGAATACCTCGGCGGCTATGCCCCTTGCCCGCTCTGCCTCATGCAGCGCTACGCCTTCTACGCCGGCATTCCGCTCACATTCGCCGCCATGGCGCTCGTCGCCGAACGCCCGCGCTGGGCCGCCCTCCTTTTCTTCGCCGTCGCCCTCGCCTACCTCGCCAACGCCGGCCTCGCCACCTACCACGCTGGTGTCGAATGGCACTTCTGGCCCGGCCCCGACACCTGCGCGACGGCCCAAGCCCTGCCCACGACTCCCGCCGATCTCCTCAAAGGCCTGGAAAGTGCCCGCGTCGTCCGCTGCGATGAGGCCACCTGGCGCCTCTTCGGCCTTTCGTTTGCCGGCTGGAATGTCCTCATCTGTCTGGCGCTGTTCGCAATTTGCCTGCAGGCCGCCTTCGCAGCTTCGGCTCGCGACCAAAAAACGTAATCCAAACAACACATTATAAAATGCTCGCAACGATTTAAGCGAGCCCACCCCACCTATGCGGCGGGGAGAACTCTCCATGAACAGAATGCAAGCGAATTTCCTTGGATAGGACCCTTCTCCGCCATTTTTGCGCCCGAGTGTGGCAGTTAATTCACACCAAGCGCGGAACACAAACGGAACGCAGCGTCTTCGGACAAAGCCTCCAAACAGTTCCAAAGCGGTGTGAAGGAGTGGTCGCGCATGGGGAAGTTTGTTGCGTCCTCCCCCTCGTCTGCCAGGCAGGTCTTGTCGCGTTGTTTGCGTCCTGCCGGCGTCATGGAGAAGAGCCTGACCAAGAGTGCCGCGGATGTGTCTCCGCCTCTTAGTCTCAGTAAGCGTTGCGTCCCCGTTGCGTTTGTTGCGTCCCCTGTTGCGTCTGCGTTGCACACCCCAAAGAGCACGCTGAAAGGCGTGTTCCAATCTCTGAAGCGAGCGGTCTGGCGTGAAAAGTTCACGCGTCTGGCCAGACTGCTCCCCAGAACGGCAAGCCCGGTCATCCACAGTTGCGTCGCCGGCCGCCGGAACTTGAACCACCCTGTCGTGCGTTTGTCAGTCAGCCGCCGCGTTCAGTAAGCGTTTGTTGCGTCCAGTTGCGTTGCGTCATCCATCTGCGTGTGTCGCGTCAGTTGCGTCCAAAGTTGCGTGAGGAGTGCAATGCTCAATTCCCCCGGTTCGCGTACCGAGTTCGCGTCTCCTAAGTTGAGTTTGGTAGAGAGTGCATCTGCGTCTCCGCCAAGTACATGGCGGCCCCTGTCGGACATCGTCTCCGGCATCGTGCGTGATGTTGAGTTGAAGTCGGCAGCCGAAGCCCGCGCAAGCGATCTGCCGAAAGCTGCCTAACGACCCCTCTGTGAAATTGCGCATCCGAACAATTCGGATTCGCCAAGAAACGGCAGGTGTATCGAGTGCAGGACCCGCAGTCCCCAACGGCACTGCATCACACAGTTCAGCGTAGTGGTGCCCACGGTACTCTTTACACCTGCCACCCCTAATAGCCGCGCCTTTAAGGCGTGCAAGTTCAGCGTCGCTGTAACCCAGTATCCCGATGGAGCGCCCCCCAATGGCTCATGTTTCGACCCCCGATCACGTCAATCCCGTCCAGTGGCAGCACGCCCAGGGCATCGCCCGGCAGACCTGCGCCCGCTTCTTCCGTGATGGCGGCACCCCGGCCGATGCATTGAATGCGTTCGGACTGTCCGCCGGCGAAATCTCTGATCTCGATTGGAGCCGCGCTGTTGATTCGATTGCGCAAGATCTCTGCTCGGCCCCTCAACGCCGCGCGGCTTAAGCCGCCGGCCAGCCGATCGGCTGCCGACACGACACTTTGACTTTGACTTCGTCCAATCGACTCACAGCCCCGCTGCGCAAGCACGGGGCTTCCTTTTTAAGCCGAGGCCAGACGCCTCCGCACTCACGCGTGCTTGCGCCCCCAATCGCGCATGGCCCGGATCACCGGTCCAAGCTCGCGGCCCTTGTCCGTCAAAACATATTCGGCCCGCGGCGGATGCGCCTGATAGAGCCGCCGCTCAACGATGCCGTTCTCCTCCAGCATTTGAAGGCGCGCGGAGAGCGTGTTGGGGGGGATGCCCGCCAACGAGGTCTGCAAATCCTGATAACGCCGCGACGGATTGAGCAGCAGATCGCGCATGATGAGCGCCGTCCAACGGTTGCCCACGATCTTTGCCGCCCTCTCAACGGGGCACAGGATTTTCGAAGCCTTGCTCATCAATCAATTTAGACGCGCAGACGATCCGCGCAACAACAGCATATTTACAAGTAACTACAAAA
Organism: Hyphomicrobium sp. 12-62-95; assembly: GCA_002279935.1. GTDB lineage: Bacteria > Pseudomonadota > Alphaproteobacteria > Rhizobiales > Hyphomicrobiaceae > JAGVSR01. Next base: position 233,281 of record NCCZ01000004.1, read on the forward strand.
AATGTAGCAATTGACGACGGCAAACGCGAGCCTTGCGCAATCTGGAGCAGCCGATGACGATCACGCCAATCTACGCCGCGATCCTCGCCCTGATGTTCGTGGCATTGAGCGTGCGGGTCATCGGCGCCCGCAGAAGCGCTTTGGTCGCGCTCGGCGACGGCGGCAATCGCCTCCTGCTCCGCCGCTTACGCGTTCACGCCAACTTTGCCGAATACGTGCCGTTCGCTTTGATCCTCATGATGCTCGCTGAACAGCAATCCATGCCGCCGGCCATCATTCACGCTCTCGGCGCACTGCTCCTTGCTGGCCGTGTGATCCATGCCGTCGGAGTCAGTCGCGAACCCGAACAGCTCTGGCAGCGCATAACCGGCATGTCGCTCACCTTCACGGCCCTCGTGGGTGGAGCCCTCATCAATCTCGTCGCCGCATCGGGCTTAATTTAGCCCGCGCCGTCCGATCCGCCAAAGGTCGGGCGCCCACCCCATTGGTTCACGCCCGCGCACACGTTACTGTGCCTTGCGAAATACCAACGGGGGCAACAGGCCGTGAGCAGCACCAGCGACAAGGCAGCCGGCACCAAACCGGTCCTCCCCGCCCCACCGGGACTGACTCCGCACGAATTCCGCTCCCTTGTCCTGGGCGAATTGCACGCGCGTCCGTTTCTGCCGATCAATCTGCCGCTCCGCATCTACCACTTCGCCTTCATCACGACAGACGAAGAGGCCCGCGCCGATCGCGACGGCATCGCCGAAATGGCCATCGCGCATGGTTTCCCGCCACCGGCCCCGGACGCCAAGTACCACCGCTTCGACTTCGGCATCTGGGAACTCCGCTGGGAACAGCACACCGAGTTTACCACCTACACCTGGCTGACCGGCCGGGACGCCGCCACACCCTTCGCCCATCCCGCCCCGATCGGCACCGGCGAAATCGCCTTCAAACCGCACGGCAAGCTGATCGCCTCCGTCCACATGAGTGTCATCGCCCCGGGCAAACTCGTCGCCCACGCGGCCGAGGGCTTCAATCCCCTCGCCCTCTGCGTGATCAAAGCCTCCGACGGCGCCGCGCGCGTCACGACCGACTTCCAAGTCGACAAGATCGGCTACACGCGCTTTCTCATCGAATCGAAAGACCTCACACCCACGCGCGCCGCCCGCCTTGTGCAGCGCATGCTGGAATTGGAAACCTATCGCACGTTGGCGCTCCTCGGCCTGCCCGAGGCCCGCAGCGCCGGACCCGAATTGCAGCGCATGGAAAGGGAACTCGGCGAAATCACCCAAGCCATCGCCACCGCGCCCGACACCGCCGTCCAGCAGGATCTTCTCACCCGCATCAGCAAACTCGCCGCCGCCATTGAGGCGCAGACCGCGCGCACCGCCTTCCGCTTCAGCGCCAGCCGCGCCTACTACGCCCAGGTGAAAAGCCGCCTCGAACTCATCCAAGAGCAACCGGAGGGCGATTTCGTCACCATCACCGCCTTCTTCCGCCGCCGCTTAGAACCCGCCATCGACACCTGCACCGCCGTGGAAGACCGCCAGCGCCGCCTCTCCGCCCAGCTAGCCCGTGCAGCCGATATGCTGCGCACCGGCATCCAATTCGAAGTGCAGCATCAAAACCGCGACCTGCTGCAATCCATGAACGAGCGCGCGAGCATGCAGCTGCGCCTCCAGCAGACCGTCGAAGGCCTCTCCGTCGCCGCCATCAGCTACTACGTGATCGGCCTCATCACCTATCTCGCGAAAGGCCTGAAAGATGCGAGCCTACTGCCTAAACCCCTCACCCCCGAAATGGTCACCGCCATTTCCGTACCCATCGTCATCGCCGTCATCTACCTCGCCATGCGCCGCGTCCACCACAAGCTGAGCAGCAAAGACGATGGCAAAACGTGATCAATGTTAAGAGTCGGCTATGATGGGCCATGAGCGGACAAAGAGCGTGTTAAGGTTGATACTCTTAGTGGTCAGTGCCCCTCAGCCCGACCTGTCGTAGCCCAATCTGACCAGCAAACAAATTTGAAATTGTAAGTGTAAGGCCAATCACTAGACGTCATAAAACAGCGGGCGCTCCACATTCCAATCCAGGGAGCGGATCCGCCTTCGCTGATCCGTTGCTCTCAAGCAACTCCCACAACAATGTCCCGAAATTCTGACCTAAATCACGTCAGACTAGTCAATTTTCGCCGTTTCTCGAGCGCTCCTAGTTGAGCCTTGGCGCCAACCGAGCGCTATAATATCCCGATGATTCAAATACGTTGATTGCGGAGTATTGCTTTCGATTCCGCAGTGTTTTCGAGGAAGGCCTCCGCTGTGCCAAAGTACGAAAAGAAATTGACCGCAAGCTTTGCCCGGTTGCCCTCATATGGTGCTGCTTTAGCTACCGCCGCCTTTATCGCTAGCTCTCCGGCCGGGGCCGAAGAAGCCGGTGCAGGTCTCATCGAACCCAAAGTGACGGCCGGCATTGTCGTTACCGAGGAATATAATGACAACGTCTTCGCTCGGCGCACGGTCAAGCTGCATGACTGGATAACAATCGTATCGCCATCGCTAAACGTCCTGTTCGAGGGGACAGATGGGCGTTTCAATCTTGGTGGCACGGCCGCGATTGGTTCCTATGCCGAGTATGAGTCTGAAGACTATCGAGATTTTAATCTCTACGGCGATGGTCGCTATAGAGCGAGTTCCAGTCTCATGTTTTCGGGGGGCGCTAGCTACCAGCGCGCTCACGAAGACAGATCCGATCCCAACGCCGCATTTGGTGAATTTCCGACCGTCTATTTCAAGTCGAGCGGCCATGCTGCCGCCCTCAAGACGTACGACTCGGGATCGATAAATTTCGGGGTAACCGCCGACCACTACAATTACGAGGATGTTTCAGCGCTCATTCCGGCTCCGGGGCTGATCAACAACGATGATCGCGACCGCACCCATTTCACGGCTGGTACGCGTATCGTAAGCAAAATCGGCAAACAGGACGGTGCTTTCGTCAGCGCGGCGTACGATATGCGTCGCTACGATGATACGGTCGATGACGGTGGCTTTCGCAGATCGTCGGATGGCGCTCGCGTCTCCGCCGGCCTCAAGCATGACGGCGAGAAGCTGAGTGGCGAGATCTACGGTGGTTGGATCTATCAAGTGTACGACGATCCACGGTTCGACGATGTGTCTGCCCCGGATTTTGGCGGTCGGCTTGCGTGGACACCGATCGCAGGGTTGAGCATCGAGGGAAATCTGGAGCGCAGCCTCCAGGAAACGACTCGGGAAGTCGCACCACTTGGCTCATCCGGTTACGTTCAGACGCTAGGCTCGCTAGGGCTTTACGCTTGGGTTCGTCCGGATATGCGGCTCAACGCTGGCGTCTCCTACTACGATAACGACTACAACGATATCGACCGGCGAGACGAGATTGCCGAGTATGCGCTCGGCATAAGGCAATACGTATCACCACATGTCTATCTCGGCGCCGGCTACACATTCAGCAGCCGGGACTCCAACCGCATCGACCAGAGCTACGAAGAGCAGATCGCGATGGTTCGCATCGGGCGGACCCAGGACCCGGCCTATGCACCGGGGGCTCTTGATGCCGCCGACGTCGCTCAACCCCGGAGCGGTGGCCTCTATATCGGTGTCAAGGCAGGACATATCGCGCCGGAAACCAAGCTTGCTGGCGAGCGCGGGAATGGCGGAACCCTTGAGGCCGATTTCGGAGACCGCGGCTTCGCGGGTGGGGCTTTTGTCGGGTACGGCTTCGTTCTAGGCGATTGGTATGCAGGCATCGAAGCGGATGTCACGGAAGGCGATGCCGATTGGAACCATCAAAGGACGCCAGGAGGACGCGTGTTCTCCGTCGAGCGGAATGAGGCTTATGGACTGTCGGCATTGTTTGGCCGCTACATGGCCGGCGGCTCGATGCTCTACACACGGGCAGGTGTGGTCTTTACCGAAACTGACACCCAGTATGAGACCAACGAGAACGCTCCCGGACAACAGTTCGCAAGGTCCGCGACGGACTTCGGTTTGAGATTTGGTGTCGGTGGTTCGGTGCCACTCAGTGAGCGACTGGCGTTTCGGCTCGAGTACGAGTACGCCGCGTTCGACGATTACCGTATCGGTCCCGGTGCTGGCGATGTGTTTGCGAACGATGAGAGTGGGGCATGGATCGGGCTAGCGTATCACTTTGGTCCCGTAGCTCCGGTCAGTACAACGGCCACTACGATCGACTTTTCGGGATGGAGCTGGGGGCTCACGATTGGTCATGGAGCGTTGGGATCACAGACAACAGGTGACCGTGATGCGGGCAGTGTTCTGGTGGCAGATTTCAGCGACACAGGTGTAACAGGCGGCGTTTTCGCAGGTTATGCCCTTGCCTTTGGACCGGTGCTCATAGCTGGCGACGTCGAAGCTGAATACAGCGACGCCAACTGGGATCATGAGCGGGACCCGACGGGCCGTTCCTTTGCCGTATCGAAAAAGGATAGCTTCGGTGCGGGCCTCCGAGTGGGCTACGCATTCAACGACGCAGCATTACTCTATGCCCGGGTAGGCGTCGTAAACACACGATTCGATCTGGAATACGACCGTGGCAATCGAAATCTCAGCGAGGACGAACGGGCGACTGGCATTCGGTATGGCCTCGGCATGGAGCTACCCGCCTCACAAAATCTTGCGATCCGGCTGGACTACTCTTTTACCGATTATGGGACGCTTAGTCTCAACACACCGGCACAGGGTGGATCGCCGGCTGGAACGGAAACTTACGAAACGACCGAGAGCCTGTTTCGTATGGGCTCTGTATTTCGCTATTAGATGTCGTCGAACTTCAGGCTCTTAGGGAAGAAGCTTTTCTCCCGTGTCATCTATCGGCGGACAAACATTTTTTAGAATTAAATTCTCCGGGGACCCCTGTTCTTAAAGGCGCAACACTGAGCGCTAGCTAATTTTTAGATTATTCCGTTGATCTCCGTCAAAGCGGTCCTCCTTCTTTCGGATGAAGAAAGCTCCAGTATCTAACTTAATTGTGGAGCTCGTTATGAACCTGAATAATAAAAACAAGAGAAGCGCTTTTGCTTCCAAACTTCTGGTGGCTGTGGCTGTGGCTGTGGCTGTGGCTGTGGCTGCTGGTGCTCTCGCTCTGACGTCTTTGGATGCGTTTTCCCAGCAGCACGGCGGCGGAGGCAAAGGCGGTGGTGGCGGCCATGACGGCGGCTCAGGCACAAGTCACACGACTGGTGACGACGGGCACTCGAGCCATGACAGCGGTCATACCAGTGGCGGCGAAGGCAAGGGCGGGAAGAAGGGTGGTCAAGAAGCGGGGCGCGGCAAGGGCAGCGGCGGTTCATCGCTGCGTGACGTCTTCCGGGACATGGAGGACGAGGCGGCGGCTGAAAAAGGCAAGAAGGGTCGGCCGGAGGGCAAGGGTCCATCGGCCGAGAAGGGCAAGGGTTCGGATCAGGCCAAGAAGGGCAAGAAGCCTGAGACTGAGGTCGATGAGGAGTCAGATCGTCCAGAGTGGGCGGGAACGAAGGGTCCTGACAGCAAGCCTGGTCGGCCGAATACCGAGCCTGGCTCCAAGAAGGGCGATATTTACGGCGACATGTATGTCGTCCTGCGTAATCCAGATGGCACGCCGATCTTAAAGGATGGACTCGTGCAGGTTTACTATCTGAAGGATGGCGTGCTGACGTGCTGCATTCCCTACGTCGATGGTGAATTGGATCCCTCTTACACCGCCGCCGAGGTCGAACTCGGACGCCTAAGCGTGGGGCGCTCGCCGGACCGCGTGCTTGCAGCGCAGCTTGATGAAGCCATCAAGTCGATCGATGCGGCAACTGCAATTTCGTTCGACGCTTCGGGACGGCTTGTTCTAACCACAGCCGATGGCGTCAAAACGATCGACTCGCCTCTAGAAAATCTTGCACTCTATCTTGAGCTGATCAACACCGGCACTATTGCCACGAGTGGCGACGTTGATGCAGCCACGCTCGCGGCTCTTGAAAGCCTGAATATCAAAGACGACGGTGTACTTTCATCAGACGAACTGAAGATCGCCTCGTCTTTTTTCGCGGCAGCCTCTGACAAGACGATTCCCATCACGGTCGACTCGATCGTCTACATGAATACGATCCTTGGGGTCGATCCGCTGAAAGAGCTCCCAACTGCCGACGGTTATGTCGACTACTCATCGTTCACTTACGACCGCGAAGCGGTTTACGGTGATCTCACGGTGACAGTCCTTGTCACAGAGGACGGGGGCACGACATGGATCACCAAAACGGTGAATGTCTACGACACAGTGTTTGACTCCGCTGATGCTGATACCGTTGGTGACAACCTCCTTGCATCGAATGTGGCAGGCTTCACCGCGGCGGCCGACGATGCCCGCACGGTAATCAACTTTATCCATGAATATTCGGTGCCGGTTATTCCCACGACAAACTGAATCCGCGTAACGACAGCGAAAAGGCTAAGAGCGGGGCGGCACCAGCTGCCCCGCTTCATTTTTGGGTTTTTTGCGGCTCTTAGACTGGTTGCGAAGGGTCTTGGTTGTGTGAGAACACCACTGCGCGGGTTCGGCCGGATTTATCCGCGCGGACAATGGTCTTTTTGACCAGTTCACCACAGTTTTCCGTCAGGTGCGCTTCCTTATCGATCCTGGAGACGCTGGTGAGGGCTGGTGCACAGGATCAAGGCTCAAGATCTAGGCCTCATGCCCGGATCGCCGCGAGCAGCGGCCTGATGCCCATGATGTTTATGACACGCGTGATGTTGTAGGCGAGAACGTGCAGCGCCATTTCGGCAGCGACCTTGGGTAACGTCTTGCATAGAAAGTGTGTCGCGCCCATCCGCGCCTTTATGGTCCCGAAGGGATGCTCGACCGTCTCACGCCGAACCCGCATTGCCTCGGGGTTTCGATCGAGTCGCTCTTGTACGGCTTCCAGGACATGCTCGTGCTCCCATCGTGATATGCGCCGCTCCGATCCGGTCGTGCATTTCGACTTGAGAGGGCACTTGTGACACGCCGTCGTCCAATAGCGGCGCATCTGCTTCCCGTTATCCTCACTTGTCATCCGATATGACAAACGCTCGCCAGCCGGGCAGCGATAGAAGTCCTCGGCCGCAATATAGACGAAGTCCTGCTTGCCAAAGCGGCCTTCCGACTTGGCGCCCGAGGTCATCGGCTTGGGTAGCGTCACCGTGATGCCGGCTTCGTGGCACTCCAGGATCTCAGGGCTATTGAAGTAACCGCGATCCGCGACGGCCTCCAGCTTATCGGCGCGCAGCACCGCCTGGGCCGCCTTGCCCATGCGTGCCAGTTGCCCGCGATCCGAGCCCGTATTCGTCACCTCATGCGTGATGATCAGGTGGTTCTCGGTCTCGACCACGGTCTGCACGTTGTAGCCGACCACGCCTGAGCCGCGTCCGCTCGTCGCCATGGAGCGGCTATCGGGATCGGTCAACGAGACCTGCTTGTCTGCCGACATCAGCATGGCGTGCTCATGGGCCGATAGTTTCAGCATCTCGCTTTCGAGCCTGGCCATCTTCTCCTTCAGATGATGGGCCTTGATCGCCAGAGCCTCGCTTGGTTCTTGCCGGTCTGCCGTGTCGAGCTGTGAGAGGTAGCGGGCGACGCTCTCCTCCAGTTGCGCCCAGCGACGCGCCACCTTGGCCTCGGTGAAGTTCTTGTCGCGGTTGTTGACGGCCTTGAACTTCGATCCGTCGATGGCCACGCTCGCCGTAGCCAGCAGGCCCATCTCCCGGCAAAGCTCAACGAAGCGCGCACACACCTTGCGCAGCGCCGCCCCGTTGTCCGTGCGGAAGTCCGCGATCGTCTTGTGGTCGGGAGCGAGCCGCTTCAAGAGCCACAAAACCTCCAGATTGCGCCCAGCTTCGCGCTCAAGACGCCGGCTCGACTGGATACGGTTCAGGTAGCCATAGATATAGAGCTTGAGGAGAACGGAAGGGTGATAGCTGGGTCTGCCCGTTGCGGCGGGCTCAACACCCGCAAAACCGATCTCGCCGAGATCGAGCGCGTCAACGAATGCATCGATTACGCGGACGGGATTGTCTTCGCCGATCCAGTCCTCAAGGCACTCCGGCAACAGTGTCGCCTGGCCCCGATCCATTCGCTGTACGAAGCGCTTCATGATCGCCTCCGAGAATCACCAGGGGAATCATAACCGCATCGCTCTTTTCACACAGCCAGGGTCAAAACCAGCCGCGCCCGCATCAAAAACAAGCCGTAAAAAAACCCGCCGCGCCCCTACTCCTCGAGCTCCGTATCCCAGTACAGATAGTCCATCCAACTCTCATGCAGATAGTTGGGCGGGAACAGGCGACCGTTGCGGTGGAGTTCGAAAACGGTGGGGCGGTAGGGCGGCTGCATCGGCTTTAAGCCGGCGGCCTGCAGCGATTGGCTGCCCTTCTTGAGATTGCACGGCGCACACGCCGTCAAAACGTTTTCCCACTTCGTCATCCCGCCGCGCGCGCGGGGCACCACATGGTCGAAGGTGAGATCGTGCTTGTCGCCGCAATATTGGCAAGTAAACCGGTCGCGCAGGAAAACGTTGAACCGCGTGAAAGCGGGATAAAGCGCGGGTTTAACGTAGGTCTTGAGCGAGACGACGCTCGGCAGGCGGATTTCGAAACTCGGACTTCGCACCATCGTGTCGTATTCGGAGACGATGTTGACGCGGTCCAAAAACACCGCCTTCACCGTCTCCTGCCAACTCCAGAGCGACAAAGGATAGTAGCTCAGAGGGCGGAAGTCGGCGTTAAGAACCAGGGCCGGACATGACTCCGGCAAGGCAGCATGAGCATTCACGAGCTTTGCTTCCAGTCGGTTCGCCGTTCGAATCGGTGTGTCGCACCTCTTCGACGGGCGGGATACTAACCGTGCATGTCAGCGATGTGAAGCCTTGCCATGTCCGGACGGCATTCGCGCACAAGTTTCTGCCTTTACTCGCTTTTTTCCCAGCGAGGATGCTCTATGAGATCAAGCTCAGCCCCCGCCATGTGGCCACAATGCGACGTGGGGCAACACGGCTTGCAACAAACACCCGCGCCCGCGAGTATTCGAATATGGCTTCAAAAAAGTCTGCCACAGCCCCCTCAAAGACATCCGCCACCAAGCGCCCCGCCCCCAAACCGATCGTCTCGACCGGCTATTGGCTCTTCAAATCCGAACCCGACGTCTTTTCCTGGCAGATGCTGGAGGCCAAGGGATCGGCAGGCGAGCCATGGACGGGCGTGCGCAACTACCTCGCCCGCAACAACATGCGCGCGATGAACTTGGGCGACCTCGGGTTCTTCTACCATTCCAACATCGGCCTCGAGATCGTCGGCATTTGCGAGGTCTGCGCGCTCTCTCATCCCGATACGACGAGCGACGACCCCACATGGGATTGCGTCGACGTGCGCGCTGTGCGCGAACTGCCCAAGCCCGTCGGACTCGCCGCAGTCAAAGCCAATCCAAAGCTCGCCAACATGAGCCTCGTCACCTCCATGCGCCTCTCTGTGCAGCCGGTCACCGCCGAAGAATGGGCGGAAGTCTGCCGTATGGCCCAATTCGATCCCAAGATCCTCGACGCCAAGAAGCGCAAGCGATGAGTGCCGGCCCCAGGGACGATACAGACTACCCGGCCTTCATCGCCGCCAACACGAAGCTGATCGCGCCCCCGCACGTTCCCGAGATTGTGCTCCACCTCGCCGAAGAATCCGTGCCGATCTGGCAGAAGACCGAAGAAGAACTAGGCGAAATGAATGTCCCGCCGCCCTTCTGGGCCTTCGCCTGGGCTGGTGGGCAGGCGCTGGCCCGCTACCTACTCGATAATCCCCACGAAGTGAGCGGCAAAACCGTTCTCGATCTCGGCACCGGCTCTGGCCTCACCGCCATCGCCGCCCTGAAAGTAGGAGCCGCTTCCGTCCTTGCCGCCGATATCGACCCAATGGCGCTCGCCTCGGCCCACCTCAATGCCGCTGCCAACGGCGTGACCCTGACCACCACGCAAGAGGACCTCCTAGCCAATCCTCCAGCCCCCTTCGGCGCCATCCTGGTCGGCGATCTTTTCTACGAGCGCGAACTGGCCGAACGCGTACTGACCTACATCAGTCTTGCCCACTCGAACGGCAGCCGCGTTCTCGTCGGCGACCCGCAGCGCAGCTACTTTCCCAGGGATCGCTTTGTCTGCGTTAAAGCATATGAGGTGGCGGTCACCCGCGAATTGGAAGACGCCCTCGTCAAGAAGACTGCTGTTTGGGCGCTAAAGCTCTAAAGCCCATCCCGCGCTGCAGTTAACCAACGCTCCGGTCTCGTATTGCACCGCAATATGCGACGTTCCGGATCGTACCTTGTAACAGTTGTGCGCCGCCGCACGTCCCCGCATAATCGCGTCAAATCAAAAATACGCTTGGGAGGAGAGCACGATGTCGGAGAAGGTGTACCCAGTCAAAGCCGACTGGGCGAAAAACGCATGGATTGACGACGCCAAGTATCAGGAACTCTATCAACGCAGCGTCACCGATCCTCAGGGCTTCTGGGGCGAGGTCGGCAAGCGCCTCGACTGGATCAAGCCCTACACGAAGGTCAAGAATACCTCCTTCGATCCCCATAACGTGTCGATCAAATGGTTCGAGGACGGCACGCTCAACGTCTCCGCCAACTGCATTGATCGCCATCTCGCCACCCGCGGCGACCAAGTCGCCATCATCTGGGAAAGCGACGATCCCACCCTCGACGAAAAAATCACCTACAAGCAGCTGCATGAGCGCGTCTGCCGCTTCGCCAACGTGCTGAAAGCCCACGGCGTCAAGAAAGGCGACCGCGTCACCATTTACTTGCCGATGATCCCGGAAGCCGCCTACGCGATGCTGGCCTGCACGCGCATCGGCGCCGTCCACTCGATCGTCTTCGGAGGCTTCTCGCCCGACAGCTTGCGCAACCGCGTCGACGATGCCGAAAGCCGCGTCATCATCACCGCCGATGAAAGCATGCGCGGCGGCAAGTGCGTGCCACTGAAGAAAAACGCCGATATCGGCCTTGATGGCTGCCACCCGGATACCAAGCTGCTCGTTGTCCGCCGCACCGGCAACCCCATCAACTGGGTGCCCGGCCGCGATTTCTGGATGCACGAGGAAACCGCGAAGGTGTCCGCCGATTGCCCGCCGGAGGAAATGAACGCCGAAGACCCGCTCTTCATCCTCTACACGTCCGGCTCAACCGGTAAGCCCAAGGGCGTCGTCCACTCCACCGGCGGCTACTTGCTCCACGCGTCGATGACGCATCAATACGTCTTCGACTATCACGACGGCGACATCTACTGGTGCACCGCCGACGTGGGTTGGGTCACAGGCCACAGCTATATCGTTTACGGTCCGCTCGCCAACGGCGGCACCACGCTGATGTTCGAAGGTATCCCCACCTACCCGACCGCCTCGCGCTTCTGGCATGTCGTCGACAAGTGGAAGGTCAATATCTTCTACACAGCGCCCACCGCGATCCGCTCGCTCATGGGGCAGGGCGACGACTTCGTGAAACGTACGGACCGGTCCTCGCTGCGCATCCTTGGCTCTGTCGGTGAACCCATCAATCCCGAAGCTTGGGAGTGGTACTACCACACCGTCGGCGAGGGCCGTTGCCCCATCGTCGATACGTGGTGGCAAACCGAAACCGGCGGCATCCTCATCACGCCGCTGCCGGGCGCAACGGCGATGAAGCCCGGCTCCGCAACGCGTCCCTTCTTCGGCGTCCAGCCCGCCCTCGTCGACGACAAGGGCACGGTTCTCGAAGGCGCCGGCAACGGCAACCTCGTGATCACCGACAGCTGGCCCGGCCAGAGCCGCACGATTTACGGCGACCACGAGCGCTTCGTTCAGACCTACTTCTCCGCCTACGCCGGCACGTACTTCACCGGTGACGGCTGCCGCCGCGACGAAGATGGCTACTATTGGATCACCGGCCGCGTTGATGATGTCATCAACGTCTCTGGTCACCGCATGGGCACCGCCGAAGTCGAAAGCGCGCTCGTCGCCCATCCGAAAGTCGCCGAAGCCGCCGTCGTCGGCTATCCGCACGACCTGAAGGGCCAGGGCATCTACTGCTATGTCACGCTCAACAACGGCATCGATCCGTCCGACGAATTGAAAAAGGAACTCGTGGCCCACGTCCGCCGCGAGATCGGTCCGATCGCTTCGCCGGATTTGATTCAGTTTTCGCCCGGCCTGCCGAAAACACGCTCCGGGAAGATCATGCGCCGCATCCTGCGCAAGATCGCCGAAGACGAATTCGGCAGCTTGGGCGATACCTCGACGCTCGCCGATCCCGGCGTCGTCGACGACCTGATCGAAAACCGTCAAAACAAGCGCGCCAGCTAAGCGGCGCGCCGCCACTCAAGACATAAAAACGGGCGGATGGAGATCCTCCATCGGCCCGTTTCAATTTCAGCTTTGCCAATATCAGCTGGTCATCCGTAACGTGTTCAACCGGCGGACGATGTCGCGAAAAGCGGCGTTGAGCTGAGAGGCGTTGGCGGCATCATAGTAGTTTTCCTCGCCCGAGCAGTTCTTCAGCATGGCTTCCGCGCCGACCGGGGCCTGAAACGCCACGGTGTAGATTCGAACCGACTTCGATGTATCGCCGAGCGACCTGATCTGCTCGCACAGCTGAAGCGCCTGCTGCCCGGAACTGCCCGGGTGCGATGCATCTGAACTGAGCGGATCGGGCCAAGGATTGGTTTCCCCGCCGTTGGCGTACGAAATGTTGAAGTCGCCGTCGGTCATCAATACCACGACTTTGATGACCCTCTCGGGATCCCAACCGCGCCCGGCGCGGCCACCGAACACACCGCTCCATTCCGGCGAGAGCAGATACCAGCCCCACGCCGTGCCAATATGGCCAGCCGTTCCGCCAGATGCTGTCAAGCCATCGATGGCCAGCAGCAGCGCGTCGCGTTCTCCAGCCGAGGCCAGATCCGCCAATGGCCGGATCGGACTAGGCACGCACGAATAGAAAGGAAGAGATCCCGGAACAACAGCACCAACCGGCTGCGCATATGGCGAGTCATTCGTGAACGCGTCGGCACCGCTGCGTTCAACGACGCATCCATCCGCCGAAGCGCCGGCACTCACAGCGGCTGCAAATGCACCAGCGTTCACCGACGCCGAATACGGCACAAGTCCCACACGAACCGCACCAACGCCCGGATTGCTGCTGGACAGCGCCGTCACCATATCGCGTGCGGCCGCCTTCAAAGCGTTGAGCTTCGCAGCACTCGTGCACGGTGGGTCCCCAACGGCGGGCGGCGTATCGCACATCGAGCCGGTCACATCGGCCACAAGCGAGAGTTCGATCTTGAGCGCGTGATAAGTGGCCGTCGACTGAGGTGAAAATTCCAGCAAGCCGCCCGTTCCGGAGACGTCCTTGAACATGGAGCCCATGGCGATATCGACGCGCGCCGTCAGCGTCGAGGTCGACCAATCCGGATCGACATCGAAATTCGCGATGTGCACATCGGGAATTGACAACCGCATCAGCTGCTCTCTGAAGAACAATTCCGCATGGGCTTTGACATCGGCCTCGGTCGCGCCCTCCTTATCAAGCAGCTTTGCCCCGGCCAGCGCAGCAGCATCAAGGGCAGCCTGAATGCGCGTCCGCACGTCATAGGCTCGGGCACTATCGATTGACAGGGCAACGACAAGGGAAACAGCCATCAGCGACACGGCAAAGAGGATCGCAATCGATCCACGCTCGTTCCCGGCGAAACGGCTGTACGATAACGTCATCCGCATGTGAGATGCCCCAGCTCCACGATTGCTGAGATACTGTCACGTTGATCATAAATACCGCGTAAAGATCAATTTTCCTGGCAGCCGGCGCGGACTGTGTCGGGACATAGGGTTGACGCAAGCTGAATGCGCGTGCCGTTCCATGCCGCTACTTGCAGCGGGAGAAGGCACCGCGGTCGAAGTGAAAATGGTTCTTGTGAGCGGCATTATACTCCGGCCCAAGGGCCACTCGGAAATAGCGGCAGGCCCGCCGGTGGATCTCCTTGAGGAATGCCGCCTCCTTGCTGCGGCCGGACCAGTCGCGCAAAACCGAAATCTGCCGCCCGCCATCAAGCGTGAAACCGGAAATATCGATAGCGTTAGCCGTCGCATGCTGACTGCGAATGTTCTTCATCAGCGGGTTCCCGACGATATTCCGGCAATCGAAAATGCCCATGTCGCCGATGGAGACAACCCGGGCGCCAAAGGATTCCAGCGCCAGTGGCTGCACCTCGTGCTCGATCCACAGCGCCATGGCCGCTGCCATCTCGCATGTCAATTTCTCGGCACCAATTTTTGCGCCGCCCACCTGCGAAAACCGGACGGCATTCTGCCATCCGCAGCCATCTTTGTAGGGCTGGTCCGCAATCGACGTCGCGCTGATATGGGGTTCCTTCAGTACGGCCTCGCACAGCGGCCGGTCGAGGCGAAGAGCCGCCAATCGCGTATCCAGAAACCACGACGGCCGTTCATCGAGTGAGATAGGCGGAAAGGGACTGAACCGCTGCGGCAGCCAACCCAGACGCATCGCCGCGAAGGTGGCGCCAGCGAGGAGCAGCACAAGAAAGACGCGGCTGAGAAAGCGGCTTTTGGATCGGGTTGGCGAGGTCATGGGCACTCCGGATTGAAGCGCGACACTAGCGAAGGCCTTCCCTCACTCCTAGGCCCGGAACGCCACACTCACCCTGTTCCCAACACACGCCCTCAAGGAGCATCCCCCCAAAAAAAAGACCCGCGCCAGCCGGCGCGGGTCGATCTGCTTGGATGGAACGATTGAACCTACTGTGTCAGGCGCAGGCCGTTGAGCGTCCGCGCAATTTTCAGAAAGGCACTCCGAAGGGCCTCGGCGTCGTCAGCTTCATGGAATTGTCCTCCTGCTTGCTCGGCGCAGGTCCGCAGCAAAGTCTTGGCCGAAGCCGGCGCTTCGAAGGCTACCGTGTGAACCTGCATGCCTTTCTCGCGATAGGCGTTGCAGATGGCCAGAGCCTGTACGCTCGACCGGTCGTTGTCGTAAGACATGTTGAAAATGCCATCCGTCATGAGGATAACGGCCTTCGTTGTCTTACCGTCATTATAGGCGACGGCCTCGCTTGCATCCGGCCACAGCTCATTGAAGTTGGGCGACACGAGATTCCAAGCCCACTGCGCACCGATATGACCGGCCGTTGAACCAATCGCCGTCAAATTGGCAATGGCAGCCATCAGGGTCCCCTTGTCGGCCGTCAGCGGCACAATTTCGGCCTCGGGACAGAAATAGCCCTGAAAGCCTTCAGTCGGGTCGATATCGCGAAAGCGTCCCGCTCCCCGATAGGTCCCACCCATCGAAAGCGATGCATCGGTGTAGGCGTTAATTCCCGACCGTTCCCGGACGCAACCATCGCCGCTCGTGCCACCTGAGGCCGTGCCGGCATAAGTGCCGAGCTGGATCGAAGCCGAATACGGCGCCAGTCCAATCCGAACCTTGTTCGGACGGTCGCCCTCCGCCAGCAGCGTCTCGATGAGATCATTGGCGGCAGCCTTCAAGGCATCGAGCTTGCGCGCACTGGCGCATGGCTGACGCGAGCCGCGATCGCACATGGAACCCGTCACATCGAGCGCGATCCCAAGTTCCAGATCGCCAGCCTCGAATGTGGTGCTCGTGTCGGTGACAGTGTTGACCTGCTCATATCCGGCAACACGCATGAAGGTCATCGGCACCGATGCATTGACCTGCACCGCAATCGTGCTCGTCGCACGGTTTGGAGTGATCGTGACGCCACTGACGTCAGCGAATTTCGTTGTGCCGTTCTTCAGATTTTCAGTGAAGTAGCGCAGCCCGATTTCGGAGATTTCGGCATCCGACATCCCGCCGTCCATCAACGCGCGCCCGGCGGCCAGAGCGGCCGCATCGGCCGCAGCAGCGATCTCCTGCTTCGCATGCGCGGAGCGGGAGTAGTCCACGGCGATGCCGACGCACATCACAAGCACGAGAAAAAAGAGGCCGAAGATCACCGCAACGGTCCCGCGGTCGTCGCGGGCGAAATCCGAAGCGAAACGCTGGATCTGGCTGTGCATTGTGTCTCTCCTTGAAACAACCCCGCAGGGTTCGGATCAACAGGAGCAATCGCGGTGCCGCGTCGCCGGACCGGGCCGCCAGCGGCCCTCGATCCCGATGAGGTGGTTGAAAAAGTCTTAAAGCCCGTCCCGCGACTTTGTACAAATTCGAGCAAAAACAGTCTGTGACTATTAACGAATGGCGGGCTGGCATGGTTTCCACCCCAAGGCCGACCGCCCATCAGTGCGATACCAGGAGTGTCATTCCCTGCTCCTGTTCCGCTCTGGAACGCCGCGCTGGTCCCAGCCGTCGCTTAGAAGTCAGAAATAATCCCGTCTTTCTCCCAGTCGCCGTAGCGCACCGGGTCCGGCCCGTCCCGCCCGCCAACTTCGGCTGGCGCCTTAGCCGCCCGCGCCGCCTCCCGCAGCCGCCGCCGCTCCTCTGCCTCCGCCAAAGCCCGCTTGGCCGCCTCCGTTAAGGGCCGGGTGGGTTCAGGCGCACCATCGGCCGGCGCTGGTTTGTCGGAGGTCTCTGTCATCGGGTCTACGGTCCTTTGGGCTCCCAGGCGGACGGCAACATCCTGCATCCGGTCACACACGGAGCGTCTGGTTGTCGCCCACAACACTTCCCATATACCATCAGCTGCTGGCAACGGATGCCAGCGGGCGGCGTTGTGCCGCCGCCGAGTTTTGCCAACCGGGAGCCTGTCCCAAGATGCCGATGAACTACGCCAAGACGGGTCTGTTGTTGATTGTCCTGACGGGTATATTCGTCGCCATGGGCGCGCTCGTCGGCGGCCAGACGGGTCTTGTCATCGCCTTCATCGTGGCGCTCGGCATGAACGCCGTCAGCCTCTGGAAGTCCGACACGATGGTCCTGCGCATGTTCAAGGCCCAGGAGGTCGATGACCGCTCCGCCCCGGGATACGTCGGCCTCGTCCGCCAGTTGGCCGAAAAAGCCGAACTGCCCATGCCGCGCGTTTATGTCCTCAATAACCCGCAGCCGAACGCCTTCGCCACCGGCCGCAGCCCCACACGCGCTGCCGTCGCCGCTTCCACCGGGCTGCTCGATACTCTCTCGCGTGAGGAACTGGCTGGCGTCATCGCCCACGAACTCGCCCACATCAAAAACCGCGACACGCTCACCATGGGCATCGCCGCCACCATCGGTGGCGCGATATCCATGTTCGCCCAATACCTGCAACTCGGCATGTTGTTCGGCGGCAACCGCGACAACGGCGGCGGGCCCGGCTTCCTGGCCAGCATCGTCGCCATGCTCATCGCACCCTTTGCAGCGATGCTCGTACAAATGGCCATCAGCCGCTCGCGCGAATACCAAGCCGACCGCATGGGTGCCCTCATCTGTGGCAATCCCATGTGGCTCGCCTCAGCACTGGTGAAAATTCACAACGCGGTCCAGCGCACGCCAAACATGCAGGCCGAGCGCATTCCGGCCGCCGCCCATGTCTTCATCATCAATCCTCTCACGGGCCACGGCGTCGATAACCTGTTCTCGACCCACCCCAACGTTGAGAACCGCATTCGCGCTCTCAAGGAACTGGCCGTCGAAATGGGCCAACTGCCCAACACGCTGGAGACGGACTTCGCGGGCGGCGACGCCGGTTACGGTGGCCCCGCCGACCAGCCAGCTGCCGGCCCGTGGTCGGGCCGCGGACGCTCCGGCGGCCCATGGGGCTGAAGTTTAAACTGTGCCGCATGGCGCCATTGACCGGGCCGCGTTGGCACCGTAGCGATGGCGGATGAAACCCACTCGCCCGCCGCGTGACGGCACAGCGCCGTCCCGGCCACCCAGGTCGTCTGGCCCAACCTCAACAGGTGGCCCCACGAAGAAACGCGGCCCCTTCAAGCCAACGCCGAAATCCGCGGAAAACTTCCCCGCTGGATTCGAAGCCCGCCAAGCAGCAGTCGAAACGCTGTGGCGCGTCATGAAACGCGGCACCTTTTTCGAGGAAGCCTTCGCCGAGGCATTCCAGAAACCCGAACGCGCCAAAATCGAGCCGCGCGACCGCGCCTTTGCCCGCCTCCTGGTCACCACGGTCCTGCGCCGTCATGGCGAACTCACACACGTGATCAATACCCACCTACAAAAGCCGCTGCCCGAGCCACAAGGCTGGGTCTGGCAAATCCTGCTCGCGGGCGCGGCGCAGTTGCTCGTCCTCGACACGCCGCCGCACGCCGCCATCGGCCTAGCCGTCGACCAATGCAAGGCCGATCCCAACGCGCGCCGCTTCGATAAACTGGTCAACGCCGTGCTCCGCCGCGTCTCCGACAACGGCCGCGCCGCACTCGCCGATCTCGACGCCGTCGCGCTGAATGTCCCGCCGTGGCTGCTCGCCGGCTGGGAGAAAACATACGGCCCCGATCTCGCGCGCCGCATCGCCGCCTCCTCCCTCGAAGAACCCCCGCTCGACGTCACCGTTAAAGGCGATGCGGCCGAATGGGCCGCAAAACTCCAGGGCGTCGCCTTGCCGACCGGCACGGTGCGCATTCTCCAGGCCGGCCGCATTCCCGACCTTCCCGGTTTCGACGATGGCTTCTGGTGGGTGCAAGACGCTGCCGCCGCTCTGCCCGTCCATCTGCTGAACGCCAAACCCGGCCAGCGCGTCGCCGACCTGTGCGCGGCCCCAGGCGGCAAGACCGCCGAACTGGTCAACGCTGGCGCGCACGTGACCGCCGTCGACATTTCCGCCGCCCGCCTGCGCCGCGTCAAAGACAATCTCGACCGGCTCCACTTCACCGCCGACTGCGTCACCGCCGACGTTCTAACCTGGGCACCCGCAGCCCCGTTCGATGCCGTTCTCCTCGATGCGCCGTGCTCGGCGACAGGCACCATCCGCCGTCATCCCGATATCCTTCACGTTCGCCAGACCCGGGGCTTCGAAAAGCTCACCGGCCTGCAAGGCCAGTTGCTGGAACGCGCCGCCACGTTCGTGCGTCCCGGCGGCATCCTGGTCTATTGCTCATGCTCGCTGGAACCGGAAGAAGGCGAACATCAGATCGCCCGCTTCCTCGCAACGCATGCGAACTTCGAACGCGTCCCCGTCACCGCCGCCGAAATCGGCGGATTGTCTGATGCAATCACCAGCGATGGCGACCTGCGCACGCTGCCCTCCCACAGGTTCCCAGGCCACGAAAGTGGCTCTGGTCTCGATGGCTTCTTCGCCTCCAGGCTTCGCCGCCGCGACACCTGAGCCCGTTCGCGGTCTACACACAACTTGATCACCCGCTCTGCCTTGTCAGCGGCGGATCGCTAGGCTACCGACGCGGATGAAGGACCTCGATATTCTGGTCCGTCAGGTCACGAGTGTGGAGGCAATCGGCCGATGGCAGCTCTCAGTCTGGCCGAAAAATCGCGGATCGCATTCATTGCTGCCAAGCGCTCTCAACGCGCCTCGATGGCACGCCTGCAGTTCTCACCTCTTTTGCGGTGGCGCTTCGGATCCGCCAGCCTCGGCAACCTTCTCATCGTTCCGCAAACGCTGCGCAGCGCCGATCCAAGCTTCTGGCCTGAACTCAAATTGGGCCACATGGGCCTCGCCGGAACGGGTGTTGACCTGCGCGGCCATTCGCCGTTTGAGCTCCGCCCGCCCAACGACGGCTGGGAACGCGCCCTGCACGGCTTTGGCTGGTTGCGCCATCTCGAAGCCTCCGGAGACTTCGAAGCCCGGGATCTAGCGCGCAGCCTCACCGTCGAATGGACGCTCCGCCAGCGTGGTGTGGGATTGGCGTGGGAGCCGGCCGTGCTCGGCCGCCGCATTATCTCCTGGCTCAATCACGCTAACTTCCTTCTCGACGACGCCAGCGTCGAAACCTACGACGCCATCACAACCAGCCTTGGCGCGCAGATTGTTCGCCTCGCCGCCAGCTGGCGCGATGGTCCCGATGGCTATCCCCGGCTGCTCGCGCTCACAGGTCTCGTGCTCGCCAACATTTGCGTTGCCGGCCACGACCGGCATCTCGACGAGATCGAAAAAACATTCGCGGCCGAAATCGACCGCCAACTTTTGGACGACGGCGGGCACGTCAGCCGCAACCCCGCCATTCTCGTCGAAATTCTGCTCGATCTGTTGCCGACGCGGCAGTGCTTCGCCGCCCGGGGTCGCAAACCCCCACCCGCCTTACTGCAGGCGCTCGCCTCGTCCGTTGCATTTCTCCGCTACATGCGCTTGGGCGATGGCCGCCTCGCCCGCTTCAATGGAGTCTCGGTTGCCTCTCCTGCTGGCTTGGCCACCGTCCTGGCCTATGACGATCTTTTTGCGACCCCGCTCGCCGCCGCGCGCGAGTCTGGCTATGTCCATCTCGCCTGCGGCGCCACGACGCTCATCGCCGACGCTGGCCCCGCCCCGCCGTTCGAATTCGCAGCCGATTCCCATGCCGGCTGCCTCTCGTTTGAATTGAGCGCCGGCCCGCGTCTCATCTTCGTCAACGGCGGTGCGCCCGCCGCCGCCGACCATGAGTGGCGCCCACAAGCCCGTGCCACCGCATCCCACAACACGCTCGTCGTCAATGAAACGTCGTCTGCCAAACTCGTCCGACACAAGGGTCTCGAAGCGCTCATCGGCGGTGCACCCATTCGCGGTCCTCAAACCGTGACCAGCAAGGTCGAAGAGCGGAACGGCGATCTTGTTTGGACCGCATCGCATGATGGTTATCTCGGCCGCTCCGGCCTAATCCATCATCGCGAGATCACACTTAGCGCATCGGGCTCCGGCATCCGCGCTGTCGACCGCCTAACCGGCGCCGAGACGGCGCTGCGTCTCAAGTCCGATCTTCCATTTGCGATCCACGTCCATCTCCACCCCGAAATCACCTGCCGCCGCGGAACGCGACCCGGCACAGCCGAAATCATCACGCCCGAAGGCCAAGTCTGGTTCTTTTCCGCAGAAGGTGCCGAACTCAATATTGAAGAGGGTGTCTATTTCGCCGACAGCTCCGGTCCCCGCCGCGCGCTGCAATTCGTACTGCGCGGGGCGACGTTCGGCGATACGACCGTCTCATGGAAGGCTGAAATCAGGGCCTGATCGGCCCGCAGACGGCGCGCGCGCCCCGTGACTCTGTGGCCTGCGGCACGCTAGGCCCTCTTCATGCTAAGGCCCGGCGCAAAGACCCGAAAGGACACCATCGTGACGACCGACACGCTTCCCCTCCGCCGCGCTCTGATCTCCGTCTCCGACAAGACCGGCCTCATCGATTTAGCGCGCGATTTATCGGCCGCCGGCATCGAGCTTCTCTCAACCGGGGGCACCGCATCGGCCCTCAAGGCTGCTGGCCTCAACGTCATTGACGTCTCGGAGCACACCGGCTTTCCCGAAATGATGGACGGCCGTCTGAAGACGCTCCATCCGAAAGTCCACGGCGGCCTGCTCGCCGTGCGCGGCAACGCTGAGCATGAGCAGTCTGCCAAAACCCACGGCATCGCACCCATCGATCTCCTCGTCGTCAATCTCTATCCCTTTGAGGATACGCTCGCCAAAGGCGGCACCTACGACGCGTGCGTCGAAAATATCGACATCGGCGGCCCCGCCATGATCCGCGCCGCCGCCAAGAACCACGCCGGCGTCACGGTCATCGTCGATCCCGCCGACTACGAAGCCCTGCGCGCCGAACTGCAATCGACGAAAGGCGGCACCACGTTAGCCTTTCGCAAGGCGATGGCTGCCCGCGCGCTCGCCCGTACCGCCGCCTATGATGGCGCCATCTCCAACTGGCTGACGGCAAACCCGGATACCGCCGGCCGCCCTGCCAACGCGTTCCCACAAAGCTACACCGTGCAACTCACCAAAGCGCTCGATCTGCGCTACGGAGAAAACCCGCACCAATCGGCAGCATTCTATCGCGAGATCGGCGCACCCGAAGGCAGCGTCGCCACCGCCCGCCAATTGGGCGGCAAAGAACTGTCCTACAACAACATCGCCGATACCGACGCGGCACTCGAATGCGTGAAAGAGTTCGATCCAGCGCAAGCGGCGTGCGTCATCGTCAAGCACGCCAATCCCTGCGGCGTCGCGGTGGCCAACACCATCAAGGATGCCTACGAGCTCGCCTACATGACCGATTCGGAATCGGCCTTCGGCGGCATCATCGCCTTCAATCAACCGATAGACGCAGAGACTGCCGAAGCCATCGTCGCGCGCCAATTCGTCGAAGTCATCGTTGCCCCCGGCGCGTCACCCGAAGCCATCGAAGCCGTCGCCAAAAAGAAAAACGTCCGCCTCCTTGTCACCGGCGCATGGTCCACAACATCGGGCGCGCGCCGCGACTACAAGAAAGTCAACGGCGGCCTCCTCGTGCAGGATGCCGACCTCGGCCTCACCGAAAAGCTCCACGTGGTCACCAAGCGCCAGCCCACACCATCCGAACTCGCCGACATGGTCTTCGCCATGAAGGTCGCCAAATTCGTCAAATCGAATGCAGTCGTTTATGCACGCGGCCTCGCCACCATCGGTATCGGCGCCGGCCAGATGAGCCGCGTGAACTCCACCCGCATCGCCGTCGAAAAAGCCAAGCAGGCTGGCCTTGAAACCACCGGCTCCGTCGTCGCCTCTGACGCCTTCTTCCCCTTCGCGGATGGCCTCATCACAGCCGCCGAAGCCGGCGCCACGGCCTTCATCCAGCCCGGCGGCTCAATGCGCGACGACGAGGTCATCAAAGCCGCCGACGCGCGCAACCTCGCCATGGTCTTCACCGGCATGCGCCACTTCCGCCACTGATCGAACAGAGCAACACACATCCCCTCTCCCCGTCCTTACGGGGAGAGGGCTAGGCCTGCCCCGGCGAAGGCCGGGGGTGAGGGGCAGCATTCCCAAGAGTGCGTGAGTGGCAGCATCAGTACCCGAAGAAACGCCTCTCCACAGGTGTCATCTCGGGCTCGCCTGCCCCGGCGAAGGCCGGGGTGCCCGGGACCCATCGTTCATCAGACTTCGGCGTCTCAATACATGCGCGGACGGGCAGCAACCCGCTTCAGTCTCGCTACAATTCACCCTTCAACTTCTTCAGCGCATAAAGCGCCTCCAGCGCAGCCTTTGGTGTCAACTCGTCCGGGTTGATCTTGGCCAGCGCCGCTTCGACTTTTGAAGGCCCCGCCTTCGGCCCCGAACTCTTCGGCCGCGCCGCTGCAAACAGCGGCAGATCATCAAGCGGCTTCTCCGCCCCCGTAGCGCGCCGGTCGTTCTTCTCCAATAGATCGAGCACCTGCCGCGCCCGATCGATCACAGCCTGCGGCAGCCCCGCGAGCTTGGCGACTTGAATGCCATAAGATCGATCCGCCGCGCCCGGCCGCACCTTGTGCAGGAACACGATCTCGTCCTGCCACTCCTTCACGTCCATCGTGACGTTGCCGACATCCCGCAACCGCCCCGCGAGCGCTGTCATCTCATGATAGTGCGTCGCAAACAGCGCCCGGCACTTCGCCACGTCGTGCAAATATTCCACCGTCGCCCACGCGATCGACAGCCCATCGAATGTCGCCGTCCCGCGCCCAATCTCATCGAGAATCACCAGCGAGCGATCCGTCGCTTGATTGAGAATGCCAGCCGTCTCCACCATCTCGACCATGAAGGTCGATCGCCCGCGCGCCAGATCGTCGGAGGCACCCACCCGCGAGAACAGCCGATCCACAAGACCGATCCGAGCCACCCGAGCTGGCACAAACGACCCCATCTGCGCCATCACGACAAACAGCGCATTCTGCCGCAAGAATGTGGACTTGCCCGCCATGTTCGGCCCGGTGACGAGCCAGATCCGCGCTGTCGTCTCCTCGTCGAAACCAGTCGGCTTCTCCGCCTCAAATCCAAGAATGCAATCGTTCTCGATGAACGCGCCTGCCTTCGTCGACGTCAGCGCCTGTTCGACAACGGGATGCCGCCCGCCGCGAATTTCAAACCCGCGCCCGTCGCTGATCTCCGGCCGCACATAGTTCTCGCTCACCGCCAATTCCGCCAGCGCCGCCAGATGGTCGATCTCGGCCAATGCCGCCGCCACCGCCGTCAAAGCCTGCTCGCTCTGGCCCACCGCTCCCGCCAGCGCCTGAAACACTTCGTCTTCCAACGCCAGTGCGCGCTCACCCGCCGACGCGACCCGCCCCTCTATTTCTGCGAGTTCAACCGTCGTGAACCGCATGGCATTCGCCATGCTTTGCCGGTGACGGAACACGGCATCCAGCGGCGGCGTGGTCAGTGCCTTGGCATTCAGTGCCGTCACTTCAATAAAGTAGCCGAGAATATTGTTGTGGCGGATCTTCAGCGTTCTCACGCCGGTCTGCTCGATATACGTCGCCTCTAACGTCGCAATCACCTGCCGGCTGTCATCCTTGAGCCGCCGCACGCCGTCGAGCGCTTCCGAATATCCCGCCCGCACAAACCCGCCGTCGCGCTTCAGATGCGGCGGATCATCGACCAACGCCGCCGACAGCGAAGCCAACAGCTTCGGCTCCGTTGCCGCCAACTCCCGCGCCACACGATCAAGCTCAGGTGGCAGCCCCATCGCTGCCCCCGCCGATCTCAAAAGCCCCGCGCACACCTCCGCCACAGCCAACCCGTCGCGCAGCGCTGCCAGATCCCTCGGCCCCCCGCGCCCGAAGGCCAAACGCGATACCGCGCGCGCAATATCCGGCGCCCCGCGCAACCGCTCCCGCAACTGATCCCGCACCCGCGCGTCCGAGACAAAAAACGACACCGCATCGAGCCGCCGCTCGATCGCACCCAAGTCGCGCAGCGGACTGGCAAGACGGTTCGCCAACTCACGCGCGCCCGCCGCCGTCACGGTCCTGTCGATGGCTGAAAGCAGGCTCGCCCCCTTCTCGCCCGACGACGAGCGCGTCAGCTCCAAGCTCGCGCGCGTCGAGGCATCGATGACAAGAACGCCGCCATCGCCCGTCCGCTTCGGTGGACGGATCACCGGCCTCTTGCCGATCTGCGTGAGATCGACGTAGCGCAACAGCGCGCCAACGGCGGCCAGTTCCGCCCGCGAAAACCCACCAAACCCGCCCAAATCCGAAACGCCCAGCTGCGCCTTCAATCCCCGCTCGCCAGCCAAACTATCAAATGACGCCACCGGCACCGGCGTCGTCGCCGCCCCCGCTACGCCGATCCAGCGCTTTAAGTCCTCATCCGCCAGAAGCGAGTCGGTGATCAAAATTTCACTGGGCGACAACCGCACGAGTTCGCCCGGCAGATCCGGCCCCGCCACCTCGCCGGTCTCCATTTCACCCGTCGAGATATCGAGCGACGCCAGCGCATACATCGATGTCGCATCGAGCGCTGCGCCCTCGCCCAAACCCGGCGCGCGAAACAGCGCCGTCAAATAGTTGCGTGTCTTCGCATCGAGCAACGTCTCTTCGGTGAGCGTGCCGGGCGTGACAAGCCGCACCACGTCGCGCTTCACAACCGACTTCGATCCGCGCTTTTTCGCTTCCGCCGGATCTTCCATCTGCTCGCACACCGCCACGCGGTAGCCTTGCCGGATCAGACGCTGCAGATATTCATCCGCGCGATGGATCGGCACCCCGCACATGGGGATCTCCGCCCCCTGATGCCGCCCGCGCTTCGTCAGCACGATTCCGAGCGCCGCCGAAGCGACCACCGCGTCTTCGAAAAAGAGTTCGTAGAAATCCCCCATCCGATACCAGAGCAAGCTGTCCGGATTGGCGGCCTTGATCTCCAGGAATTGCGCCATCGAGGGCGTCGCTTCGACGGCCGGCGGCGGCACGGCGGCATCCGCGGGCGTCACGGCGCCCCCGTCAACCATCTCGTCGTCCCCACCCTTGCTGGTCCGCCGCGCCGCCATCCCCACCCCTTCGCCAATCTCTGTAATGACATAGCGGCTCGGCTGCGGGAGGGCTAGCCGTCCCTCCCGCGCGCAGGTGGGGACCGAAAGTAGCAGATTGGCCGCGTTGAGAAATCAGCCGCCAGAGCCTACGGTGCGGGCAATTCAACAGCCCGCGCCGTCGCACACTGCGGCCTCCCAGACGGGACCCGCCAGCGCCAACAAAAAAGACCCCACATGGCCCACAAGAACCAGCCGGCCCGCATCACGGCCCAGGAAGCTTTGCAGTTCCACGCGCAAGGCAAGCCCGGCAAACTCGAGATCACGCCAACCAAGCCGCTGGCCACACAGCGCGACCTCTCGCTTGCCTATTCGCCAGGCGTCGCAGTCCCGGTCGAAGCCATCGCCGAAAATCCGGCGCTGGCCTACGACTATACGAACAAGGGCAACCTCGTCGCCGTCGTCTCCAACGGCACCGCGATCCTCGGCCTCGGCAATCTGGGGGCACTGGCCTCCAAGCCCGTCATGGAAGGCAAAGGCGCGCTCTTCAAACGCTTCGCCGACATCGACGCCATGGACCTCCTCGTCTCCACCGAAGACGTCGACGCCTTCATCAACTGCGTACGCTATTTGGGCCCCTCGTTCGGCGGCATCAACCTGGAAGACATCAAGGCGCCCGACTGCTTCATCATCGAAGAGAAGCTGAAAGAACTCCTCGACATCCCCGTCTTCCATGACGACCAGCACGGCACCGCCATCATCGCGGCAGCCGGCCTCCTCAACGCGCTCGAACTCACCGGCCGCACGATCGAGAACTTTAAGCTCGTCGTAAATGGCGCCGGTGCCGCCGGTATCGCCTGCCTCGAACTCCTGGGCGCGCTTGGCATGCCGCGCAAAAACGTCATCTTCTGCGATACCAAGGGTGTCATCTACCAAGGCCGCAAGGAAGGCATGAACCAGTGGAAGTCGGCGTACGCCGCTAAAACCAAAGCCCGCACGCTCGCTGAAGCCCTCGACGGCGCCGACGCATTCTTCGGCCTCTCCGCGAAAGGCGCCGTCACCCCCGAAATGGTCGCGTCCATGGCGGCCAAGCCCATCATCTTCGCCATGGCCAACCCCGATCCGGAAATCACGCCCGAAGAAGTCGCCGCCGTCCGCTCCGACGCGATCATGGCCACCGGCCGCTCCGACTACCCCAATCAGGTCAACAACGTCCTCGGCTTTCCCTTCATCTTCCGCGGCGCGCTCGACGTGCAGGCCCGCACCATCAACGACCAAATGAAGATCGCCGCCACGAAGGCACTCGCCGAATTGGCCCGCCAGGAAGTTCCCGATCAGGTCGCCGCCGCCTTCCACGGACGCCGCCCCACCTTCGGCCCCGAATACATCATCCCCGCGCCTTTCGATCCGCGCCTAATCAGCCACGTCCCGCCCGCGGTCGCGAAAGCCGCGATGGAATCGGGCGTCGCCCGCCGCCCTATCGTGGACATGGAAGCCTACGTCGCGCGCCTCAAAGGCCGCCTCGACCCCGTCACCGGCTGGCTGCAGTCAACCTTCGATAGCGTCCGCCAAGATCCCAAGCGCGTCATCTTTGCCGAAGGTGAAGACCCTGCCGTCATCCGCGCCGCCAACACGTATTTCGCGCAAGGTTTCGGCACGCCCATCCTGGTTGGCACACGCGACCTGATCAAAAAGCGCTTTCTCGAACTCGGAATCCCTATGCGCCCCGAGTTCGACATCATCGATACGAACTTCTCCGGCCACGCCGAAGAATTCGCCGAATTCCTCTATCAGCGTCTGCAGCGCCGCGGCCACTTGAAGCGCGATTGCGAACGCATCGTGCGCAACGAGCGCAACGTCTTCGCGGCTCTCATGGTCGTCCACGGCTATGCCGACGCGATGGTCTCTGGCGTCACGCGCAACTGGACGAGTGTTTTCCAGGATGTTCGCCGCGTCATGGACGCCGAGCCCGGCCGCAATATCATCGGTGTCTCACTCGCGCTCTGCCGCGGCCGCGCCGTGCTCATCGCCGACACCAGCGTCCACGACATGCCCACGCCTGAGCAGTTGGCCAACATCGCCGTCGAAGCCGCCAAAGCCGCGCGCAATTTCGGCATCGAGCCCCGCGTTGCTATGCTCGCCTATTCCACGTTCGGCCAGCCGCGCGGCGAACGCTCCGACGTGGTCCGCGAAGCCGTCCGCATCCTCGATGAACGCCAGGTTGATTTTGAATACGACGGCGACATGGCCGCCGACGTGGCGCTTAACGCCGAACTGATGAAGCTCTACCCATTCTGCCGCCTCACCGACACGGCCAACGTGCTCGTCATGCCCGCCTTCCACGCCGCATCCATCGCGACAAAGACGTTGAAGGAACTCGGCGGCGCTACCGTCATCGGCCCGTTGCTCGTCGGTCTGGAACACTCTGTGCAGATTTGCACGCTCGGCGCGCAAGATACCGACATCATGAATATGGCAGCCCTCGCCGCCTACGATCTCAGCTCTTCTTAGTCCGGCGGTCGCGGCGGTCTTCCGATAGACGCTCCATCATGTCGGCGAGCCGGCGGGATCGCGCAACAGTGAGCGTGGTCAGAATAGCAACGCCCACAAGCACAGCTCCAAATATGCCAGCGCGCCAATAGGGATGCTCCGCCGCCCAGTCGAAGATATTCATGCCGAGAAAGCCGGTGGCAATCGTCGCGACCAATCCAAATGTTGTGACGACGGTCAGCCGGGTCATCGTCTCGTTCTGGCGCCGCATCGCTTCGTTTTCCAGGAAATCGCTCATTTCCTGAAGTTCTTCGCGCACGTCGACATACAGTCGATCCACCTCGAGATGCTTCCGGCAGAGCGCGAAAAGATCGTGCACGTGCACCTGATTGCTGATGACGTGGAACCAGTATCGGTGCGTGAACCGTAGGAACGTCTCCAACGCATGCCGCGTTTCCAGCCGGAACGAGCGCACGGCCGCGGCATCTGCTGTATCCAGCCGGCTAACGGCCTTCGCCAGCCGGTCCGAGAACATAAGCAGCGATGCTTTGTGGAAGTGAGCGATCAGAAACAGCAAAAAATTCTCGTGCCGGAAGCTGTTCAAGCAACCGTGGTCGATGTTGACGAAGAAATCGTCGTCCGCCGAACCCGTCACCACCAGCGTGTGCCCGCATGTCATATACCGGCTCTCCGGCCACTCGAGCGGCGTCGTCTGCCGGAAATAGCGGTCATAGCAATACTTGTTTTCAAACTTGGCCAGTTCGGTATCCGAAAACGGCAATCGATCGCTATCGCCCGGACCCGTTGAGAGCGCCAGCCGCACATAATCCGCACGGCTCAGCGTATGTCCCTTATTCATCGCCAGAAAGGCCATCTGCGGCATGCGGTAATATTCCAGCTGCCGGTAGCGGATGGGGCCGGTCACGTCGGAATGGTGCAGCACCAGCGGCTTGAGAATAAAATCCCAATGTGCGGCTGTGCGCGGCGAACGGTTACGGCACGCGAACGATAAAAACGCGTCGCGATCCTGGTAGTCGGAGGTTGCAAGAACCTGCCCGTCTGCACCCAGCAATTCCACAAGCTCCGGGCAATGTCCGGCCTTGCCGTCTGTATGCCAGAACGCCGGATACGCGCGGCCCAGTTGGAACATCACGTTCTGCACCGTCGAAAGCGGCAGATCGGACGCGTAAAGTTCCACCGCCATGATCGCTATGTCGATGTCGTAGAAGAAATACAAATCGACATGCGCCACGTTCAGCGTAACGGGCTGCTCTTCACCGAGAAGCTTGACGCGAAACGCCGCAATGTCGTGACGCCTGAGCACACTCATGGGGCTGCGCCCGCCGCCCGTGCGCGCATTCCGTCCAGAACCGTAGAGAAAGCGCTGTACCGGCGGAAGAAAAGTGACGAACTCGTTATAGTGGCGTTCCTGGAATTCATCCGGATTGCCGGTGAATTCATCGACCACTTCGCTCCAGGGATTGCCGTTGCCTAGTCCAGCGATGAGCGCGGCGTGATTGCGCGGCGCGCTGGTTTCAGCCGAGGCCATCAGCTGCACAGGCCAAAGCAGGATCTCGCGGAAATGCGGCACCGTTGGGCCTTCCGCGTCGGTCTCAGCGCCGGTGAGTCTCGAAGCGAATGCGTCCATTAATCGTTATGCCCAAAGGGTCAGCGTCTCGAACTCACATCTCCACGCAGATCTTGCCGAAGTGTGTCGCCCCCTCTTCGTAGTGGAAGGCGTCGGCTAGATTGGCAAGCGGGAATGTCCGGTCGATGACAGGCCGGATAGCGGGATTGGCATCGAACGCCCGGATCATCTCGATCTGATGACGCCGGCTGCCGACGATGATCCCCTGCAGCTTGATTTGCTTCAGCATCATCACGATGGTCGGAACGTTGCCGGCAATTCCGGTCAAAATCCCGATGAGAGAAATATGCCCGCCCACCCGCGCTGCGGTTATCGATTGCGGCAGCGTGCCCGGTCCGCCGATTTCCAGAACATGATCGACGCCGCGTCCGCCCGTCCAGTCGAGCACCGCCTGGCCCCACTTCGTCTCGGTTTTGTAATTGATCGTGTGGTCGGCGCCGAGCGCCTTGGCCCGTTCCAGCTTGGCATCCGAAGACGATGTGATTATCGCCGTGGCTCCGAACATCTTAGCGAACTGGAGTGCAAACATCGCCACGCCGCCCGTGCCGAGAATGAGCACACTATCTCCAGCCTTCAATTGCCCTTCCACGGCGAGCGCGCGCCACGCGGTCAGCGCCGCACATGGCAACGTGGCGGCCTCCGCATGCGACCAGCCCTTCGGCGCCTGCGTAAACCAGTGCGCAGGGGTCACGACAATTTCGCGCCCATAGCCGTCGATCCCATCGCCCGGCACATGGCTGAAATCGCCATGCGGAGGAACGCCATCCTGCCAATAGGGAAAGAACGTCGACACGACCCGGTCGCCAACCGCATAGCCGCAAACGTCCGCGCCGACCGCTTCGACGACGCCGGCGCCATCCGACATTAAAATGCGCCGGTCTTCGGACGGCAGCGCTCCTGCCGCCACCGCATAGTCGTGATAGTTGAGCGAGTTCGCATGCAGCCGCACGCGGATCTGACCCGGCCCTGGCGCCCCGGGATCGGGCAGATCGACAACTTCGAGCGTATCGATCTTGGACGGCTTGCGGGCAATAACGGCTTTCATCGGTCAGCGATCCTTACTCGTAAAAGGCGTAATGTTTGCGGACGGTCTCAACGACCTCCCAGGTCCCGGTGAACCCCGCCGGGGAGACGAACGCATCACCGGCCTTGTACGTCGCTGTTTGCCCGTCGTCACCGGTCACCACGAGGACGCCCTTCAGGATCTGGCAGAACTCGCTCTCGGTGAAAACGCAGCGCCATTTGCCGGGTTGCGACTCCCAAACTCCAGAATGAAACCGTCCGTCCGCGCTCGTAAAAAGGTTCCACGCTGTCTGCACAGGATCGCCCGCCAGGATGCGCTCGGTCGCCGGCCGGTAGGTTTCGCCACCGGTTAAAGGTTCGCGAAAGGAAATCAGCGGCGGCAGGGCGGTGGATGCGGCTTGGGTCATGGCACTCGCGATGGGTTGAAGGTCATCGCGGGCAAGATAGCCGTGGGCGCGAGCGGCGGCAACACAATGCCACAGGACGAGGGGGCAGCCTGGGATTAAGCCTCGACCGCGACCCGGCTCTTGACTTCGTCGGGAGCCCCGAAGTGCTCGAAATAACGCGGATCGATTTTCTCGACCGGCAAAATGATGAGCACGTCCGTCGTGCCAAACTGTCGGTCGATCACAGCGCCATCGCCAACGAACGCTCCAAGACGTAGATAACCTTTGATGAGGGGCGGCATAGCCTTGAGCGCCCGCTTCAAATCGATCTTATCCTTGGGCAGAAAATCCATGTTCTGGTGCAAGTGGGAATGCGCCGCGCAGCGCCAGTCTTCCGGTGCCCTGGCAAAATGATGCAGGTAGGAGAGCGCCATCGCGTGCTCGGCCGGATCCGTCCCCTCGAAGCTCGCGCACCCGATCATCACGTCGACCTTGTGCTCGCGCACATACGTCCACAGCCCGTGCCAGAGAAGCTCGACCGACCGCTTCGAGCGGTACGGCTTCATCACGCACGAGCGGCCCAATTCCATGAACCTGTAGTTCGACGACTTCGCCCGCATCAGAGGCGCGATATCGTACTCGCCCTGTGTGTAGAACCCCAGTGAGCGCTCCGCGATGTCCTGGCGGAGTACCCGGTAGGTTCCCACCACGCGCGGCCGCCGCCGGTGGGCCCACCGTTCCAGGCCGTGGGGCTCGGGCGACGTATCCACGACCAGCAGATGATCGCAAACCGCGTCGTAGGCGTCCTGATCGAGACGGCGCATCGCAGCCACTGAATTGGGCTGGGCCGACATCTCTTCGTAGAACACTTCGTAGCGCAGCCGCTGCGCTTGCAGAATATCCGCGCGGCCCGACGCCAATCGCACTTCCAGATCGCCGATGCGGCCATACACTTTCGGCTGCGGCGCGCGCACAAATGACAGCGCCTTAGCCTGCGCCTTATCCTTCAGCGCGCGAACATCAAGAGCCCGCTTTGCAAGAAGACCTGAAGGCGGAGCGCCAGCTTTGGCAATGCGCTTCAATCGTCCCGTCAGGCCTGGGCCTTGCGTCATCGGGTGAGGTCTCCAGCGCCGCATCGAACGGCGCAATCCTATGCGGCCCCTAAGACCGCTGCGAGAGCCTATGCCACGATTCCGAGACGATTTTGCGACATGGTTGGTCCTGCGACCGTGCGTCAGGCAGCCGGCGTTTCGCGCCTGGCCGGCGCCAGCCAACGGGCCAACAGGTCCTTAAGCGCCTCGCCGTCGAAAGGCTTGGCCAAGTGGTCGTCGAGGCCAGCGTCCAGATAGCGTTTGCGGTCTTCGGCAAAGGCATTGGCCGTCACCGCCACGATCGGCAATATGACCTGCCCCGCCGACTGGCAGTCTGCAAGCAAACGCCGGATGGCCCGCGTCGCCTCTATCCCGTCCAGCCCCGGCATGTAAATGTCCATAAGCACGAGATCGTAGACCGCCTCCTGCCCTGCCAGCGACCGCGCCACGGCCGCCACCGCTTCATCGCCCGTACTCACCCGCACGACCGCACATCCCTCCCGCTCCAGCAGGCGGGTCGCCAGCAGAGCGTTAACCCCATTATCCTCCGCCACCAGCACGCGCGGCACACCCTCTCGCCGTACCGCGACCGATGCAGTGCCAATGTCGGCAAGTGCCGCTCTCAGCGCCGCCGCGTTCGCATCGGCCTTTTCGATCAAAAACTCGGCCGTAAACGTGGACCCTTCCTCAGGCGCCGACACAACCGAGACATCGCCGCCCATCGCCCGCGCCACGCGCCGAGCGATGGCCAGTCCTAACCCCGAACCGCCATCCTGCCGCGATATGGCAGCCTCGCCCTGCTCGAATTCGGCAAAGATCGACTGACAATCGCAGGCACTGAGCCCCGCACCCGTATCGGCCACGGCGACCCGCACACGCACCGCGCTGCCCTGGTCCTCCACCATCGACAAGCGAACATCGATGCGCCCCGTGTCGGTAAACTTCACGGCGTTGGACAACAAATTCAAAATCACTTGCCGGACGCGCGCCGCGTCGCCGCTCAAGTCCGGCGGCGGATCGCCATCGACGGACCAAGATAAGGCGAGCCCCTTGCTGATCGCTTTCGGCGCCAGAAGAGCCACACACCCTTCAATCGTCTGGGTGATCGAGAACGGCGCCTCGGCCAGCACGATCTTGCCCGCCTCAATTCTTGAAAAATCCAGGATCTCGTCGATCAGCGTGACGAGCGCGCGCGCCGACTGCGCGATCGTCTGTGCATACATGCGCTGATCGGGCGTCAATGGACCGTCCATCAACAGGTCGGTCATGCCGAGAATGCCGTTCATCGGCGTGCGAATTTCATGGCTCATCGTGGCGAGAAAACGCGACTTGGCCCGGCTGGCGTCCAGCGCCGCATCCCGCGCTAGTCGCAAGTCCTCCGCCGCTCGACGCTCGTCGGTCACATCGCGTCCGATACGTTGCGTCTCCCGCGCGTCCGTCAGCGTCGGGTCGCAAAGCGTGTCCTCCCACGCGATCCAGCGCGGCCCCGCGACCGTCTCGACGTATTCGACGACGCTCGAATCCGGCCCCTGCTCGACAGTGAACACGCGCGGCCGGTGCACGTGGCCGGAGATATCTGCCTCACTCAGCCCAAAAGCTGCGAGATAGGCCCGGTTCGCAAAAATCACCCGCTCTTGCCCGTCGCGCCGCACGATCAGACCGGCCTGCGCATCGAGCAGGTCGCGGTATCGCCGGGCGCTATCGGCGATCTGCCAATGCAGATCATGCAGCCGTTCCAGGTCGTGATCGACGTTATTCACGGCAACGCAAACCTTCCATGAACCCGCGCGGCCGGAGCCTGCACGCGTTGGAAGACCTAAGCGGTCACCGATTTAATAAAATCTGAAGCGATACGGTTAATCCAGCGCAGGTGTGCCGAATGCGTACACTGCTCGTTGGATAAGGCTAAAGTTTCGCCAGTTCATCGTCGGTCAGCGGCCGCGCTGCATCCGCCGTCATGAGCGGCACGCCATTGCGAATGGGATAGGCCAACGCCGCCTTCCGGCTGAGCAATTCTTGAGTCTGCGAATTATAAACGAGCAGCCCTTTGGTGAGCGGGCACACCAGAACCTCCAGCAGCCGCGGATCGAGACGCGGTTCGGATTGCCCGGACGTTTCGGCCTCATCGTTGCTCATTGGATCGTTCCGCCGGAACCGCCGCTGGCCGCGATTTCCATTTCCGCAAGCGCCACGAGAACATCCGAACGCGTCTTCAAATCGCGCGCCTCCAGCAAGGCCTGCTTCTCTTCGCTTCCATACGGCGCCATGATCGAGAGGGCGTTGACGAGGCTCTCGCTCGACGCCTGCTCGATCGCGCTCCAATCCGCTTCCAACCGGTTCTGATCGAGATACGACTTCAGCACGCGCAACAATCCCGCACGATCGACATCGCTCTCGCCGAGCCCCTGCGTGAGATCGGCAGCGAACCGGTCGTAGCTGACACTGGCGACACGGTACGCGGTCGGCGTCGCCGCCTCGGCCACCACCTCAAAGCGCATGATGCCGGTGAGCGTGATCGCCAGCCGGCCGTCGTCTAACTCTTGGTAGCTCGACACCCGGCCCGCACACCCGACCGAACGCAGCGGCGCCGATTTGCCTTGCGGACTTTCACTCTCGATTCCGCTGCTGCCTGCACGCGCCGGCTGAATGATGCCGATCAATCGCGAACCCGCGAGCGCGTCGTTGAGCATCGCCAGATAGCGCGGCTCGAAAATATTGAGCGGCAATGTTGCGCGCGGCAGCAAGATCGCCCCGCGCAAGGGGAACACCGGCAACCGGGGCGGCAGATCCTGCGGTCTTTGATATTGTTCGATCCAGCCCAACGGGCGGTCCTTTCTACGCCAATGGCGTTACGCGAAGAGGATGGACGACAACCGTTTGCGGCCATCGACCGTGAATTCGTCCTTCGGACCCCACACTTCGAACAACTCCACCAGCTGCTTACGCGCGGCTTCCTCGTTCCATTTGCGGTCCCGGCGCACGATGGTCAGGAGATGTTCCAGCGCCTCGCCCTTGTGGCCCGTTGCGGCGAGAGCCACAGCCAAATCATAACGCGCCTGATGGTCCGCCGGATCCTTCTCCAGTTTGGCTTCCAACGCCGCCGTCTCGCTTGCACCCGCCGCCTTGGCCGCAAGAGCAATCGCAGCCTTCACAGCCTGCACCGGTCCGGCCCCCTCCTTGTCGGGCGGCACCAGCGACAGCATCTGCTCCGCCCGCTCGACATCGCCCGACTTCAAATAGCAGCGCGCCACACCGGCCAGCGCGTCCACGTTCGTCTTGTCCTCCTGCAAGACGGCTGAATAAGCTTCCGCCGCACCCTGCAGGTCGCCCGCGTCGAACGCCTCTTCCGCCGCCGCCAGAATATCCGCAACGCTGGGCCCGGCATCCAGCGCCGCGTCATCGCCCAAGAGCCGGTCGATGAACTGCCGCAGCATGCTCTCCGGCTGCACGCCGACAAATCCGTCAAGCGGCCGCCCATCGCGAAATGCATACACCGTCGGCAGCGACTGCACGCGCAGCTGCGCCGCGATCGAAGGATGCGCGTCCGTATCCAGCTTCACGAGCCGGACTTTGCCGCCATAGCTCTTCACGACCTTTTCCAGCACCGGCGCCAGCTGCTTGCACGGCCCGCACCAGTTGGCCCAGAAATCGACGATCACGAGCGATGTCCGCGATTCCTCGATGACGTCCTTCATGAAGTTCGCCGTGGTCGTATCTTTGATGAGATCTGCGGCCTGCGGTGTCGCCGAACCAAGTTCCATAGCGAGCGTATCTCCTTCAGAAAGAATGCCGGGCAGCGCGCAGAGCCGAACCTCGGCCGATCCAGCGCCCCGTCACTTGCGGTTTACCGGGATATATGGGGTCCAAAGGCGCGTCAGTCGAGGGTGAGCGCCGCAATCAGTGGGGTATGCCCCGCCGCGCGAATGAACCGCAAAAGGTCCTCGCGCGCAATGCTCGTTGTCGCCGAATTCTCCATGGGGTGCAGGTTGATAGTCTCGAACGCCATCAGGTTTTGATCGATCACCACCCGCACCTGCCCCGCTCCGTCGTTCATCACCGCAAACGCCGTTACCGACCCCGGTTTAACGCCCATAACCTCCTCCAGCAGCTCAGCCCGCCCGAAACTCAGCCGTGCCGAGCCGATGACCGGCGGCAGCTTCTTCAAGTCCACCCGCGTCCCGTGGTGCGCCACAATCAGGAACAGCTGCCCCTTGGCGTCCTTGAGAAACAGGTTCTTCGTATGCCCGCCGGGGATAGTCGCATACAACTCGCCGCTGTCCTCAACTGTGAAAACGGGCGCATGCTCCACCGTCGGGCACGCGATACCCAATTCGGCAAGCCGGTCCATCAGGCGCTGACGCTGGGGGCTGATCACAGGGCGACCTCAATAATTGACTGATATTTCGCGCGCCCCGGACGTAAAACGCCCGCGCGCCGGCCGCAACTGAGGCCTCGTCTGCGTTTCCAGTTGACGGCCCGGAAGCGGCCTGTTATCCGCCTGCCTCCGGTAACCACTCGTGTACCAAACCTCGGTATGAGTGGGTCTCGGCGGCGCCCAGAAGGCGCCCTTTTGAATGGTAAGCGGGTGTAGCTCAGCGGTAGAGCATCACGTTGCCAACGTGAGGGTCGAGGGTTCGATCCCCTTCGCCCGCTCCATTCGAACGCTTTCACAAATTCCGTCCGGCGATGCCGCCCGGCCTTAAGCCGCGCTCGCCGCCGCCTGCCCGGCCGCCATCCGCTGCAGCAGCTCTTCCGTCAGGGCCCGCACGGCCGCGCCCACGTGACCGGGATACTTCGCGAAATAGGACCGGTCCTGCGTCCGGAACCGCGCCGCGTCTTGCAGCGATTGCGCGCGCGGTACGACACCCGTGAAACAATTGTTGTCCGGGTTCTCCGCCAGCCAGCGCTGATACTCCGCCTCCGTCACCGACGTCTGATCGAACATGTTGACGATCACGCCCAGGTTTTCCGCAAACCCCATTTCCGGGTTCAGCGCCTTGAACCGCCGGAACACATCGAGCCCGCACACCGACACATAATCGGCCTTCGTCGGCGAAATATGAAAATCCGATTCGCGCAGCCAGCTTTCCGTCAAAACCGATAACCCCGGCGGACAGTCGACCAGCACCACGTCGAACACACTGCGCACCTCCAACAGCAGCTGCGCGATTGCCGTTCGCAGCCGCGCGTGCAGCTGTTCCTTGGAAACCTCGCGCTCAAACAACGTCAGCTGCATGTCGCTCGGGATCAGAAACACCGTCCGAGCATCGTCGACATCGCCGACATCCCGGATCACCACCCGCGACCAATCCGGCGTCCCGCCCTGCAACACGCGGCCGACCAGATGATCGACCAGCGTCAGACCTTCCGATTGCAAACGGTGCAGATTGGCCACCGATGTCAGCATGCTCGACACGCTGGCCTGCGCATCGCTGTCGATCACCAGCACGTTCTTGCCGTGGTAGCACGACAGCGTTTCGGCAAGCGCCAGCACCAGCGTCGATTTACCGACGCCGCCCTTCGTATTCATCACCGCAATGGTATTGCGCGGCATTGCGCGAAAACCCCACCCGTCATCGTCCCAGCCTGAGTAGCCAGGAACCCCGCGCCCCAGTCAAACCCTTGCCGCGCGATTGTGGCAGTCTCGGGGTCAACAGGGAACCAGGGGTCTACTGGCCGGATCGGAACGGTGCCGTCCGTGCGGTCAGTGATGCGCCCGGATCGGCCGCCACGCATACCCGCCCGACCTCACCTTCACCGCATGCCGTGCCACGCCATAGACCGGCGGTTCGACAACCACGTGACGCTGCACTGGCCGCAACACGACCGGCCGCTCGACAAAGCGCGTCACCGGAGGCTGATACACATGTCGCACGCCCGCCGGACGTACGAGCACCGTGCGGGGCACGTCGGCGTAGATCGGCGGCGTAAAAACAGGCACCCGCTGACCCGGATCGACGACGACGTCGCGTGCGATGGTCCGCGTCACCGGCGGCGACTTTTTCGGACACCGGATCGTCTGCCCATACCGGTCGCGATAGGTCACCCATCGGGTCGAGCCCGGATGAACAACCACCGTCTCGTTGACCGTTTCCACGACAGGCGGCGTCACGCGATAGCCAACCGTTCCCGGTTGAACCAATTCGCGGCGCACGATGGTGCTGTAAACCGGCGGCACGTGCACAGCATGCGCCCGGCCCGGCGCGACCACTTCCCGTTCCAACCGCGTGCCCACTACCGGCGGCACATGCACCACGCGTTTCGTGGCTGGTCTCAGCATCACCGGCCGCTCAACGTTTTGATAGACGTCAGGCAACCGCACTTTCTTATAGCAGTGGACCTCCTCTCCCCGGCACCCATGCCCTCCTGCCAAAGCCGGCGCGCCCGCGCCAAGAACGGCCGCCAACCCGAGGGCCAGCGCAATCGATTTTCCCGCCGTCATCGCTCTCAACTCCACGTGAAACAATCCCGCGCCAGCCTAGCCGCGACCCGGCCAGGCTCGAAGAACAGCCCACAATCAGGGTAAAGACGGTTCAGTTGGCCCGGCAGCCTCCGTGGCCCCCGCCCGCTGTCCGCATGACCCTTGCCTTCCCGCATCGCCCCGCTATGACGTTGGAGCGTCAATCTTTGGGGAGGCCCTCGGCCATGACTGCTCTCACGTTCGCCCGGTCCAGCCGGTCGCTGGTCCTCGCTTGTGTTCTCGCCCTCACACTCCCGCTCGCGGGTTGCGGCGTGAACAACATTCCGACCTATGAACAGAACGCCAAGGCCGCCTGGTCCGAGGTGCTGAATACCTATAAGAGCCGCGCCGATCTCATTCCGAACCTCGTCGAAACCGTGAAGGGCTTCGCCGAGCAGGAAAAGAGCGTATTGACGGAAGTGATCGAGGCGCGCGCGAAGGCCACCAGCGTGCAAGTGCCGGCCGACATTCTGACCAACCCCGACGCCATGAAGAACTTCCAGGAGACCCAGAGCCAGTTGGGCGGTGCGCTGGGTCGCCTCCTCGCCGTTGTCGAGCGTTACCCCGACATCAAGTCCGGCCAGAACTTCCTCGCCCTGCAGAGCCAGCTGGAAGGCATCGAAAACAAGATCCGCATCGCCCGCAGCGACTACATCCAGGCTGTCCGCGTGTACAACACCGAAATCACCACCATCCCCGGCCGTTGGTGGAAGGCGTTCGTCTATCCCGACAAGACCGAGATGGCGACGTTTGATATCCCCGCCGAAGAACAAAAGACCCCCAAGGTCGATTTCGGCAACGACAAGAAGTGAAGCAGAGGAATCCCCTCTCCCCGTCCTAACGGGGAGAGGGTTAGGGTGAGGGGCAGCCGCTTGTGCTGAGTCCTCACTGATGCCCTTGGAGCAAACCCGGTGCGCGCGATCCTGACAGCGCTGGCACTCGTCCTGACGGTGCTCATCACCGGCATTGGGCCCAGCTACGCCGCCGATCCCGTCTTCCCCGCACTCACCGGCCGCATCGTCGATAACGCCAATCTCCTCACCACCGAAGACGAAGCCGAACTTACCACCACGCTTCAATCCCTCGAAGGCACCTCCTCCGATCAGCTCGCCATCGTGACGCTGCCGTCGCTGCAAGGCTTCACGATTGAAGACTTCGGCTACAAGCTCGGCCGCCACTGGGGCATCGGACAGGCCGGCAAGGACAACGGGGTCCTGCTCATCGTGGCGCCTAACGAACGCAAAGTGCGCATTGAAGTCGGCAAGCGTCTCGAACCGCTCATGACCGATGCCATGAGCCGCATCATCATCGAAAACGCGATCCTTCCCGGTTTCCGCCGCGGCGACTTCGCCGACGGCATCCGCGCCGGCGTTCGCGACATCAAGGATGTGCTGCTCGGCGATGCCGAAGCCGTCAAAGAGCGCGCACGCGGCATGAACCAAGCTCCCGACGTCGATTGGATCGCGCTCATCATCATCGCCATCTGGATCGCCATCGTCGTCTATTCGATCTACCAGCAGCACAAGCAGGCCGGCCAATATCCGCAAACAGCAGGCC
The DNA here is from genome assembly GCA_002279935.1 of Hyphomicrobium sp. 12-62-95. GTDB lineage: Bacteria > Pseudomonadota > Alphaproteobacteria > Rhizobiales > Hyphomicrobiaceae > JAGVSR01. The sequence goes on from NCCZ01000004.1 coordinate 273,786, forward strand.
CCGGCGGACGCCGCCGCCGCCGTGCCCGCGACGGCGGCATTATCATTCTGCCCGGCGGCTCCGGCGGCTGGAGTGGCGGCAGCGGCGGTGGCGGCTGGTCGGGCGGCGGTGGCACGTTCAGTGGCGGCGGCGCTTCGGGCGGTTGGTGAAGGAAGAGAACAAACCACGATGGCCTTCATCTCGAACACGGATCAGGCTCGCATCGGCGCCGCAATCGCAGCCGCCGAAAAGAAAACCTCCGGCGAAATCGTCGCCGTCTTGAGCGGCGAGAGCGCCAGCTATCTCCACGTCCCGTTCCTCTGGGCGGCCCTCATCGCCCTCATCGTCCCTTGGCCGCTGGTCTATTTCACCTGGTGGCCCGTGCAGTGGATCTATCTCATCCAGCTCGGCGTCTTCTTGGCTGTCCTCCTGCTTACGCTCCCCCGCCGCGTGCGCTACGCCCTGGTGCCTCAATCCATCAAGACCGAACGCGCCCACCGCCGCGCCGTGGAGCAATTCCTCGTCCAGAACCTCCACACCACCGCCGGCCGCACCGGTGTCCTCATCTACGTTTCCGTCGCCGAGCGCTACGCCGAAATCATTGCCGACACCGGCATCGACGCGAAGGTGCCGAATGGCACATGGCAGGCGATCGTCGACGATCTCACGTCCAACATCTCCGCCGGCCGCGCAGGTGAAGGCTTTGTCCACGCCGTCGAGCGCTCGGGCGAACTCCTCGCGCAGCATTTCCCGCCGGGCACGCGCGATCCCAACGAATTGCCAAATCACCTGATCGTCATCGATTAGTCGTATCGCGCGCTCACAAAGCGCGGCGAAAAGAGGTCATCGATGACGGCAGCGCACACGATCACAACGTCCACTGCAACGCTCACCACAGAGCGCGCCCCCATGCGCGCCCTCGTCTCCTGGACGCTCTACGACTTCGCCGCCCAGCCCTACTACACGCTCGTCCTAACCTTCCTCTTCGCGCCCTACTTCGCCGCCCACGTCGTCGGCGATGTTGCGCAAGGCCAAACCATCTGGGGCTACGGCGCCGCCGCGGCCAGCGTCCTCATCGCCATCGGCAGCCCCTTTCTCGGCGCGCTCGCTGACGGCCGCGGCCGCCGCAAACCCTGGATCGCACTCTTTTCCGTCATCCTCATCGCCGGCCTTGCCGCGCTCTGGCTCGCAACACCCGGCGCACCAAAAGAGACCATCGCCCTCATCATCCTCGCGTTCATCGCCGCCACGGCCGCCGCCGAATTCTCGTCCGTCTTCTCCAACTCCATGATGCCAAGCCTCGTGCCGCCCTCCGCGCTGGGCCGCCTCTCGGGCATCGGCTGGGGCGTCGGCTATCTGGGCGGCCTTCTGAGCCTTGCTCTCGTCGCCGGCCTCATCGTCTCCAATCCAGCCACCGGCAAAACGCTCTTCGGTCTCGATCCCATCATCACGCTTGATGCCGCCACGCGCGAAGCCGACCGCCTCGTCGGTCCCATCGCCGCCGTCTGGTTCGCGCTCTTCATGATCCCCTTTTTCCTCTTCGTGCCCGACGTGAAGCCCGCGCCCCTCGCCCCGGGCGAAGTTCGTCCCTCGCCCGCCCGCCAGCTCTGGACCACGGTGCGGCAGCTGCCGCAGAACCGCGACATGCTCTTCTTTCTCATCGCCCGCATGCTGTATGCCGATGGCCTCTCCGCCATCTTTGCCTTCGGCGGTATCTACGGCACCGCTGTCTTCGGCTGGAGCGCCCTCGAACTCGGCCTCTTCGGCATCATCCTCACCGCCACTGGCATGATCGGCGCCGTCATCGGCGGTGTGCTCGACGACCGCGCCGGCGCCAAAACCGTCATCCTAGTCTCTCTCGTTCTGCTGCTGATCGGCGCCGTCGGCATCCTCTCTGTCGATCAAACGCGCATTCTTTTCGCGCTCGAGGTGCCCCCCAAGGCACCGGGCTCCGCGCCATTCTCGTCACTCGGCGAACAGACGTTCTTAGCCTTCGCCGTCCTCGTCGGCCTCGTCGCCGCTCCCGTTCAGGCAGCAAGCCGCTCACTCCTGGCCCGACTCGCCCCACCCGGCCAGATCACCCAGTATTTCGGCCTTTTTGCCTTTTCCGGCAAAGTCACGGCCTTCCTTGCCCCATTCCTCGTCGCCACCGTCACGCTCGCCACCGGCAGCCAGCGCGTGGGCATGGCCGCCATCACGCTCTTCCTCATCGCCGGCATGCTTCTGATGCTGCCCGTCCGCGAACCGCGAGCCCATTGAAGGTAAACACGAATTCCTTTGCATAGGATAAGCGGGCTCCCCGGGCCGGTGCGCGGTTCCCGAGCCTTGACAGTTGCGTGACGCCGCGCGCATCGTCCGCCCGAAATTCATTGAACCGGGCGTTCCCGGCGCGGTCGCGCGCCCCCCGGTTCCGACCGACGAGGCAAGTCACGTGGATCCGACGAACGAACGCCCAGCCCCCACCATCGTGCGCACCTATCTGAAGTTCGAAACGCCCATCGCCGAACTCGAGCGCAAGGTGCAAGAATTGCGCACCCTGGAAGGCTCTGAAACGGCGGTCAATATCGCCGACGAAATCAAGAAGCTTGAGCAGAAAGCGCAAGCCGCGCTCGCCGATACCTATTCCAAGCTGACGCCCTGGCAGAAAACGGAAGTCGCCCGTCACCCCGAGCGCCCGCACTGCCTCGACTATGTGGCCGACCTGATCCAGGACTTCACGCCACTCGCCGGCGATCGCTACTTCGGCGAAGATGAAGCCATTGTCGGCGGCCTCGGCACCTTCCGCGGCCGGTCGGTCATGATCATCGGCCACGAAAAGGGCTCCGACACCGAAAGCCGCCTGCGCCACAACTTCGGCATGGCCAAGCCCGAGGGCTATCGCAAGGCCGTCCGCCTGATGGAAATGGCTGAACGGTTCCAGCTCCCCGTCATCACGCTGTGCGACACGGCCGGTGCCTATCCCGGCGTCGATGCCGAACAGCGCGGCCAGGCGGAAGCTATTGCCCGCTCCACCGACAAATGCCTCGCCATCGGCGTGCCGCTCATCGCCGTCATCATCGGTGAAGGCGGATCGGGCGGCGCGGTCGCCATCGCCACCGCCAACCGCATTCTGATGCTGGAGCATGCGATTTACACGGTCGCTTCGCCCGAAGCCGCCGCGTCCATCCTCTGGCGCGACAGCTCCAAAGCCATCGACGCGGCAACCAGCATGAAGATCACCGCGCAAGATCTGGAAATCTTGGGCGTCATCGACACGGTCATCAAAGAACCCGTCGGCGGTGCCCATCGCGACCGCGCGCTGGTCATGAAACGCGTTGGTGATGCCATCGCCAAAGCACTGACAGAATTCGACGGCAAAAGCCCAACGGAAATCCGTCGCCAGCGCCAGGAGCGCTTCCTGGACATCGGCCGTTCCTTGTAAAGCCGCAGCGCTTTGCTCCAACCCGTTGTTAACACTGTATTTGGTGCCTCACCCGCGCCGTATTCCCGTCGCCTCATGCGGCCAAGCTGTGGGCAGTGCTGCGCCTCGATGTCGGCTGCCCGTCGCTCTGTTAGGGAAGTATTAACCTTTCCAAACAGATGGTGATTCGTGGTTGAGGGGCGAACCGGGGTGGGATTGTGACGTCTGGTCGATCGTTCGCGAGTGCTGTCATCGCCGCCGCCATGCTCGCGCTGGCAGGCTGTGGCAGCGCGCCCGAATTAATCCCCGCCGAACAGCCCCTGCCCAAAGAAACCCTCGACCTCATCGGCAAGAAAGGCATGCAGCCGGGCATGCCGATCTACGTCCGCATCTTCAAGGAAGAATCCGAACTCGAAGTTTGGAAGGCCCGCGAAGACGGCCGCTTCTACCACTTCAAAACTTACCCGATCTGCAACTGGTCCGGTGAGATCGGCCCCAAATTCAAGAAGGGCGACAAGCAGGCCCCCGAAGGCTTCTACGCCGTGGGCCCCAAGCAGATGAAGCCCGACAGCAGTTTCCACGTCGCCTTCAATCTCGGCTTTCCCAACGCGTACGATCGCGCCCACGAGCGCACGGGCGAATTCCTCATGATCCACGGCAAGTGCAAGTCCGCCGGCTGCTACGCCATGACGGATGCGCTCGCCGAAGAGATCTACGCGCTTGCGCGCGAGTCTTTCCGCAACGGCCAAAGCGCATTCGCCGTCCACGCCTTTCCCTTCCGCATGACGGACGACAAGCTGGCGCGATTCAAGGGCCACAAGCACATCGCCTTCTGGAAGATGATCAAGCCGGCCTACGACTTCTTCGAGACGTATCGCGTGCCGCCGACCGTGGCCGTGTGCGAGCGCAAATACGTCATTGGCGTCACGCTGCCGGCCACCGGCCGCATCGATCCCGATGGCCAGTGCCCGCGCCTCCAGAAGCAGGAACTGACGCCCTTCGTGCCCGATCTTCTGGATCAGCAAATCGCCGCGCAAAAGGGTACCATCGTCCCCGGCCAGAAGGCGCGTGAACAGACGGCACTCGCGTGGTCAGACGGTGAAGCGCCCGCGCCCAAGCCTGTGGCCGCGCCGCCCGCGACCGCTCCGGCTCCTGCTGCTGAAGCCCCCATCCCATCCACAACCAGCACATCCACGACGGGATCCATTCAGAACCCACCGCCCGCGTCACTGCCCGGTGCTGCTTTTCTAACCGCCGAGCCGCGCCCCGAAAAACGCAAGGCGCCCGCCAAAAAGCCGGTCGAAGTACCAACCTCGCTGGGCTTGAACGCGCCCTGATCTCCGCCATCTTTCATGTCTAAGCCGGACCATGAAATCCGCGCGGAGCGAATGCGATGGCCGAACCAACTTCGAAAACCAAGCAGCGCAGGTCCGGCCTCGCAGGTCTCATCCTTCTGGCCCTCCTCGTCATCGGTGCGGCGGCCATCGCACTGATGCCCGCACCGATCCGCGACAGCTATCTCATCTCCGCACAGCGCCACTATCGCGTCTGGCTCGCCTCCACCGGACAAGCACTCCCCGGCACCCCCGATCTGACACGCCTCGATCAGCGCCTCGCCGAAAAAGGCATGTCGCTTGGCACGCCGATCCTGATGCGCGTCTTCAAGCGCGAATTCGAACTCGAACTGTTCATGCTGAAAGATGGGCGCTACGAGCTTTTCGCGACCTACCCAATCTGCAAATGGTCTGGCCGCCTCGGTCCCAAAACCAAAACGGGCGATCATCAAGCCCCCGAAGGCTTCTATACCGTCGACAAATCCGCGCTCAATCCCAACAGCCGCTGGCACCGCTCGTTCAACCTCGGCTTCCCCAATGCGTTTGACCGCGCACACGGGCGCACCGGATCATTCCTGATGGTCCACGGCGGCTGCGGCTCGGTCGGCTGCTATGCGATGACAGACCCCGTCATTTCGGAAATCTGGTCGATCGTCACGCGCGCCCTCGATGGCGGTCAAAAGCGCTTTCAGGTCCAGGTCTATCCCTTCCGCATGACGGACGAGAACTTGGCCCGCTACGACAGCGAACCCGTGGCGCCCTTCTGGCGCGATCTTAAAACGGGTTATGATCATTTCGAGAAAGACCGCCTGCCCCCAGCCGTCGGCGTTTGTGACAAACGCTATGTCTTTACCTCGGGCGCTCAGACGCGTGACATCACCGGCCCCGTCACCGCAACGTGTGCCTCCGGCAACACAACGGCCACAGCCGGGTGATTGCGCGCAAGATTTAAAAAAAAGCCGTGCAACTTGAAGAGGAGAGAACGGTTCCCGTGGTTGCCAGGGATACCCTGGACCGTCTAGGGTGAACTCGGTTTGCGGCTCAACGTCGTTGTGGGTAGTCCGTTGTCTTTTGCACGCACCATCGACCGTTGGAAAGTTGTCGCCGGCACAGCTCTATGCGCCGTTGCGGCTGCCACCAGCGCACATGCGCTCTCCATCGAACTCAAAGACGCTGCGTCAGACCGCATCGAGCGCCAGCGCGCCGCCGCCGTCGGCCGTCTCCCGCTGCCCGGCACGCCGGATGTGTCCAAGACAGCTGAGCGCCTCGCCAGCAAGGGCTTCGCCAACGGCGCACCGATCATGCTGCGCATCTTCAAGTCCGAATCTGAACTCGAAGTTTGGATGGAGAAAGACGGCCGCTACGAACTGTTCGCCACGTACCCGATCTGCCACTGGTCCGGCACGCTGGGCCCCAAGCAGCGCGAAGGCGATAAGCAGACGCCCGAAGGCTTCTACACCATCACGTCGCGCCAGTTGCACCACGTCGGCCGCTGGCCGCGCTCGTTAAATCTCGGCTTCCCAAACGCCTTTGATTCCGCGATGGGCCGCTCGGGCTCCTATATCCTGGTTCACGGAGGCTGCTCGTCGGTGGGCTGCTTCGCCATGACCAATCCGGTCATCGGTGAAATCTATGGCCTCGCCACTGCGGCCCTTCGTGGCGGCCAGCGCCACATCCCCGCCCACGTGTTCCCCTTCCGCATGACAGAAAAGAACTTGGCCAAAAACGCCAAGAGCGAATGGGCCGGTTTCTGGAACAATCTCAAGGAAGGCTACGACAGCTTCGAGAAGACGCGCCAACCGCCGCGCGTCAGCGTCTGCGAAAACCGCTACCACATCCAGGACGCCAGCCCGCCGGAGGCGGGCGTCCCAAACCCTTTAGCCGTGTGCGGCGCGACGGTCGCCGCCCTTCGCTCCTCGGACCCATCCGCGCAGCTTGTCCCGATCGAAAGCCCGCCAGCGAACCCGTCACCGCCGGCGTCCGGGGAGGCCCCGTTGCCACCGGCAGTCTCGGCGCCGCTGATCCAAGCCTCCGTGGAACAAAGTTCGACGGCTCAGATGTTCGAACTCATTCCCAACCTCAATCCGCCGCCGCGCCCGGTGGAGACGGCAGCATCGCGCCGGGCGGGAAAACCGCCGTGCAACTTGGCGAGACCAAGCTGCCGGAAGTTCGTAGCGCTGAGGAGCGCTAAGCCGGCCCGCGTCGCGCAGCTCCGCGCTCGCAAAACCGCAGCCGACATTAATCGCGTCCGCTAGCGCGGCGTTCCAGCGCCTTGCGATGACAATTTCAGGCGTGCAATAGAACCGCGCCTTCACTCGTTAATTCCGGGGACCCCGATGGCCGACAACGATACGCCTGCCACGCCGCCGCCTGCGCCGACGATCGAGCGCATGCTCGAAAACGCCATCTTCGCCAGCCGCTGGCTGCTTGCGCCGTTTTATCTAGGGCTCGCACTTTCGATCGTCGTCGTCCTCATCAAGTTCATGGCCGAGTTCTTCCATCTCGCCATGCACGCGTTCACAGCCACCGAGTCCGACGTCATCCTTGGCATCCTCGCTCTCGTCGACCTGACGCTCATGGGCTCACTGCTCATTATCGTCATCTTCTCCGGCTACGAAAACTTCGTCTCCAAGATCGACCACATCGGCCACAAAGACTGGCCCGAGTGGATGGGCACGATCGATTTCAGCGCGCTGAAGCTGAAGCTGCTCTCGTCCATCGTCGCCATTTCTGCGGTCCATCTTCTGAAGTCGTTCATGGCCTTAAAGGTGGTCACGCCCGAGGCCGAGAAGCAGATCTTCTGGCTGGTCGTCATCCACCTCGTCTTCGTTGTCTCCAGCGTGCTCCTCGCACTCTCCGACCGCATCGCCGGAAAACACGACAAGTAAGCTTCATCACGGACACCCAAACGCGAAAAAGCCGGGGCTCTCACCCCGGCTTTTTGTTGTCCAATGGTCGCGCTGCGTTAATCCAGCTTACCATGGCACTGTTTGTACTTCTTGCCCGAACCGCACGGGCACAGCGCGTTGCGTGAAACCTTGCCCCACGTCGCGGGCGTTGCCGGATCAACCTCGCCCTCGCTTCGCCGGGTCTGCAACGGCATCCGCCTCGGCGCTTCGCCAGCCGATCCACGGCCGCGGGCGGCAATCGCCCGGTCCGCCATCCGCAACTCATCGCGAAGGTCCTCGGGCAGCCCGGCAAACTCGTCCTCGCCTGTCGTGGGATCGATGTGATGCGCCTCCATCGGCGGCAACTCCACCGGCTGCAACATCGGCTGCTGATCTGCCGGCACCAGCGCCACGTGCATCAATTGCCCGGTCACGGCTTCACGCAGCTTGGCCAAAAGTGATTCGAACAGCGTGAACGCCTCGCTCTTGTACTCGTTCAGCGGATCGCGCTGCCCGTAGGCGCGGAACCCGATCACCTGCCGCAGATGTTCCAGAGACACGATATGCTCGCGCCACAGGCCATCGAGCGTGCGCAGCAGCACTTCCTTTTCGATCTGGCGATAGAGGTCCGCGCCAAGCTCCGCCTCCTTCTCGGCGGCCCGCTTGTCCACGGCCTCGATGAGACGCTCCTGAATCTCCTGATCCGCGATGCCCTCTTCCGCGGCCCACTCTGTGATCGGCAAGTCGAGATCGAAGATATTGTCGACAGCCTCTTTCAGCGCCTTGGTGTCCCACTGCTCCGCGTAGGCCTTCTCGGGGATGTTCTTCGCCACCAGATCCTGCACCACTTGATGGCGCAGTTCCTTCACCGTCTGTGAGACATCCTCTTCCGCCATGATGTCGATGCGCTGATCGAAGATCACCTTGCGCTGGTCGTTCATTACGTCGTCGTATTTCAAGATCTGCTTGCGGATGTCGAAGTTGCGCGCTTCGACCTTCTTCTGTGCCATCTCCAGCGACTTGTTCATCCACGGATGCGTGATGGCCTCGCCGTCCTGCAGACCCAGCGTCTTCAGAATGGTCTCCATCTTGTCCGAGCCGAAGATGCGCATCAGGTCGTCGTCGAGCGCCAGATAAAACTTCGAACGCCCAGGGTCGCCCTGGCGGCCCGATCGGCCGCGCAGCTGGTTATCGATGCGGCGGCTCTCGTGCCGCTCGGTGCCGATCACGAAGAGGCCGCCGGCCTCCAGCGCCAGCCGCTTCTTTTCACCCACGTCGACAGCAATCTTGTCGCGTTGCGCAGCGATCTCGTGCTCGTCCGGCTCCCGGCCTGCGGCCTTCTCGTCCTTCACCCAGTCGCGGATCCGGTAGTCGACGTTGCCGCCGAGCTGAATGTCCGTGCCGCGGCCGGCCATGTTGGTCGCAATCGTAACGGCCCCAGGCACGCCCGCCTGCGCGACGATCGACGCTTCCTGCTCATGGAAACGCGCATTCAAAACCTGATGCGGGATGGGATCGCCCGATTTTACCTTCGCCGCCGTGTCCGTCAGATACGTCCCGATGTCTTCGAAGTAGGCCTTGATGTCGGCTTCCTTCGAGCTGGTGAAGCGCTTCGCCTGCTCGTTGAAGCGCTGACCGAGCTCGGCGATATACGTCTTGTCTTTCAGAAGCGCGGACAGCTGCTCCGACTTCTCGATCGACGTCGTGCCGACAAGGCACGGCTGGTTCTTGCGGTGTGCATCCGCGATGGTTGCGACGATCGCGTCGTACTTTTCTTTCTGCGACCGGTAGATCTCGTCGTCCTCATCCAGGCGCGATACCGGCAGATTGGTTGGGATCTCGATCACTTCGAGCCCGTAAATGTCGCCGAACTCCTGCGCTTCCGTCGAGGCCGTCCCCGTCATGCCCGCGAGCTTGTCGTAGAGACGGAAATAGTTTTGGAATGTGATCGACGCGAGCGTCTGGTTCTCGGGTTGGATGTCAACGCGTTCTTTGGCTTCAAGCGCCTGATGCAAGCCTTCCGAATAGCGCCGGCCCGGCATCATGCGCCCCGTGAATTCGTCGATGATGACGACTTCACCGGACTTCACGATGTAATCTTTGTCGCGCTGGAACAGCTTGTGCGCCTTCAGCGCCTGATTGACGTGATGCACGATCGTGACGTTCTCGACATCGTACAGCGAACCCTCGCGCAAGAGGCCGGCTTCCTTCAGAAGCTCTTCCATCCGCTCGTTGCCGCTTTCCGTCAGCGACACCTGCCGCTGCTTCTCGTCGAGCTCGAAGTCTTCAGCCACCAGCTTCGGAATGAGCGCGTCGACGGAGATATAAAGATCGGCCTTGTCGTCGAGCGGCCCCGAGATGATGAGCGGCGTGCGCGCTTCGTCGATGAGAATGCTGTCAACTTCGTCCACGATCGCAAACGCATGGCCGCGCTGGACCATGTCGTCTTTGCTCATCTTCATGTTGTCGCGCAGATAGTCGAAACCGAGCTCGTTGTTGGTCGCATACGTCACATCGGCGTCGTAGGCAGCCTTGCGCTGATCGTCGTCGATGCCATGCACGATCACGCCGACCGAGAGGCCCAGGAACCGGTAAACCTGCCCCATCCATTCTGCGTCGCGCCGTGCAAGATAGTCGTTTACCGTAACAACGTGGACACCCTCGCCCGCGATCGCATTGAGATAGACCGGGGCGGTCGCCACCAGCGTCTTGCCTTCGCCCGTCTTCATTTCCGAAATATTGCCGTCGTGCAGAACCATGCCGCCGATCAGCTGCACGTCGAAGTGCCGTTGACCAAGCGCGCGCTTGGCCCCTTCGCGAACCGTCGCAAACGCTGGCACCAGAAGTTCGTCGAGTGTCGCGCCGTTCTTGAACTGCTCGCGGAACATTTCTGTCCGCGCCCTGAGGTCTTCATCGCTCAGCTTCGCCAGTTCCGGCTCGAGCGCGTTGATCTCCTCCACCCGGGCCCGGTACGACTTAACCTTGCGGTCGTTGGACGTGCCGAAAATTTTCGCGGCGAGCGACGTGATGGACAGCATGAAGGTCAATGTCCTCAAGATCTTGAGCGGAATGCTCTCGGAAATAGCGAGCGACACGGCACACTCCACCCGCACCGGGCGAAGGGCCGACGATCTATCGAGAGATACGTCGTGCTAAATGAGCTCGGGCGGGAGAGGCAACGCGCGGCGCGGCTCCCCAATTCACTGGCGAGACATAAGGATTGCCACCCTTGATTGTCAACGCGCCATGGTCCCGCCGCGACCCGGAATAGCGCTCCAAATGCGCCTATCTCCAAAACTTAACTTGGCAGCGGTCGCCAGCCGGGTCTATCCAAGCCTCCTCGAACGACAGGAGCGGCACGGGCCGCCCGGGGTCTGTCTCCACGGCCCTTTCGATGACATAGCCGAAAAGGACGGATCTTCGTGAAGGTTTATCAATTATTTCATGCGGTTGCCTTGAGCGCTTGCGTGCTCGGCCTCGCCGCCGGTACCGCCTACGCGGAAGATAAAGTCGTCGCCTCGGTCAACGGCCATTCCATCACGGAAGCCGATCTGTCCCTCGCCGAGGCCGAAATCGGCAACGAGTTGGGCAATCTGCCCGAAGGCACGCGCCGCCGTGTCCTCGTCGAGTTCATGATCGAGAACCAGCTTTATGCCGAGGCTGCCGAAGAACAGAAGCTGGGCGCTGGCCCGGACTTCGAAAAGCGCATGGCCTTCTGGCGCCAGCGCGCGCTGCGCGATGCCTACTTCGAAAAGACGGTGAAGGCCTCGATCGGCGAAGATGCCGCCCGCGCGATCTACGAAGACAAAGTCAAACAATTGAAACCTGAGGAAGAAGTCCAGGCCCGCCATATTCTTGTGTCGAGCGAGGACGAGGCCAAAAAGATGGTCACCCGCGTCGAAGCGGGCGAAGATTTTGCTCAACTCGCCAAGGAAAACTCAGGCGACGCCGGCTCCAAAACCCAGGGCGGTATGCTTGGCTATTTCGGCAAGGGCCAGATGGTCCCGCAATTTGAAGAAGCCGCCTTTGCCCTAAAGAAGGGCGAAGTGTCCAAGCCCGTCCAAAGCCAGTTCGGCTGGCACGTGATCAAGGTCGAAGACCGCCGCCAGAAGCCCCCGCCGTCGTTTGACGAGGTCAAGGATCGCCTCATTGGCTCCATGGTCCAGTCAAAGGCCCAGAACATCGCCGTGGAGCTGCGCGGCAAGGCAAAAATCGACTACATTGATCCCGAGATCAAGAAGATGGCCGAGGAGGACGCCAAGAAGCAGGCGGAAGCCCAGGCAACCATGAAGAAGCAGATGGAAGATGCCGCCGCTGCCGCAGCAGGCCAAGCCGCAACTGACTCGGCCAAGCCCGCCGCCGAGGAAAAGAAGTAGCCTCCAACGCCTCTTTGACGACTGTTTTCTGATCAGGCCGCTTGCATCCAGGCGGCCTGATTGCTTTTAAGCTCTATTTATCCCCTCTCCCCGCACGCGGGGAGAGGGTTAGGGTGAGGGGAAGCATCCGCTGGAATGCGCGCCGTCCCTCACGCCGACCCCGTCCAGTCGACGCGACTGGGAGTGGGATAAGCTTCCTCAGTTTCTGACCGGTGCCCCATGGCCAAGACCTCCAAAGCCTCGCCCTTCGCGCCCGCCACCCTGCCCAAGCTGGCCCCGATCGATGGGGTCCGCTTTGCCACCGCCGAAGCCGGCATCCGCTACCAGAATCGCACCGATGTGATGGTCGCCGTCATGGAAGAAGGCACCACCGCGGCCGGCGTCTTGACCCAATCCAAAACCTGCTCTGCCCCGGTTCTCTGGTGCCGCAAGAGCCTGAAAGGCGGCACTGCGCGCATTCTCGTCGTCAACTCCGGCAATGCCAACGCCTTCACCGGCATGAAGGGCCGCGCCGCCGTCGAGGCAACCGCCGAGGCCGCCGCCCAAGCCGTCGGCTGCAAAGATAAGGATGTCTATATCGCCTCCACCGGCGTCATCGGCGAGCCGCTCGATCCGGCAAAGTTCACGCATCTGCTGGCCGGACTTGCGACCAAGGCCGTCCCCGACGCCTTCGAAGCCGCCGCCCGCGCGATCATGACCACCGACACATATCCCAAGCTGGCCACCCGCACCGCGCTGATTGGCGACACGCCTGTCGCCATCAACGGCTTCTGCAAGGGCGCCGGCATGATCGCACCCGACATGGCGACCATGCTCTGCTTCATCTTCACCGATGCCGCCATCGCCGCCGATGTGCTTCAAGATCTTCTCAACGAGCACGTCAAAACCACATTCAACTCCATGACCATCGACGGCGACACGTCGACGTCCGACACCTGCCTCGTGTTTGCAACCGGTGCCGCCACGGCCCGTGGCCAAAAGCCCATCACCAAATCAAAGTCGAAGCGCTTGAAAGATTTTTCCAACGCGCTGCAGGATCTCATGCGCGATCTCGCCATTCAGGTGGCGAAGGACGGCGAAGGCATCTCCAAGTTCGTCACCTTCATCGTCGAAGGCGCTGAAACGGAAGCAGCCGCCCGCAAAATCGCGCTCTCGTGCGCCAACTCGCCGATCCTGAAGACCGCGATTGCCGGTGAAGATCCCAATTGGGGCCGCGTCGTCATGGCCGTCGGCAAATCTGGCGAAGCGGCCGACCGCGACCAACTCGCGATCTGGTTCGGCGAACATTGCGTCGCCCGCCACGGCGAGCGCGCCGAGGAATACGACGAAGCCACTGTCGCGCAGTACATGAAAAATGCCGAGATCACGATCCGGATCAACGCCGGCGCCGGCACCGCTGCCGGCACGGTCTGGACCTGCGATCTCACCCACGACTACGTCTCGATCAACGCCGACTACCGCAGCTAGGCCACAACGATGGAACACACATTCTGGCTCGATCGCTGGCAGAAATCGGAGATCGGTTTTCATCAGGCCGTCGCCCACGACTTCCTCGAACGGCACTGGTCTGCGCTCGGCGTGCCCAAAGCTGCCGAAGTGCTGGTTCCCCTCTGCGGCAAGAGCAACGACATGGTCTGGCTCGCCGATCATGGTCATTCAGTGATCGGCACAGAACTCGCCCAATCCGCCATCGACCAATTCTTCGCCGAACGTTTCCGCACGCCGGCCGCTGTCAACCAAGCGGTCTTCACGGTCAGCCGCGCCGGCCCTTACGCCCTTTGGTGCGGCGATCACTTAGCGCTCGATCCCGCCGTCACCCGCCGCATCGGCGGCGTCTTCGACCGCGCCGCGCTCGTGGCCATGCCCCACACCATGCAGCAAACCTATGCGGACAAGCTCGCGGCCCTGACGCCATCAGGCGTGCCGGTGCTGTTGGTCTCGCTCGACTATGACCCGTCGGAGATGGATGGGCCGCCCTTCCCAATCTCGCCCGGCCGCGTCAACGAACTTTTCAGCCGTGATTTCCGCATCACGCTTCTGGAAAAGCGCGACGGCCTGAACGCCAGCCAAAATCTCAAAAATCGCGGCCTCACGGCACTGCAGGAAATGGCCTGGAAACTGGTGCGCCGCTGATGGATCAGCCGTCGCCACCCGCGCGTCCAATCCTGTTCGTCGTCGCCGCCGCCCTGGTCGACGCCGACAACCGCGTTCTGATCGCCGAACGCCCCGCCGGAAAATCACTCGCCGGCCTGTGGGAATTCCCCGGCGGCAAATTGGCCCTAGGTGAAACGCCGGAAGAAGCTTTGGTGCGAGAACTGAAAGAAGAGCTCGACATTGAGGTCTGCCTGGAGTGCCTAGCCCCGTTCACGTTCGCAAGCCACACCTACGAAACGTTCCACTTGATGATGCCGCTGTATGTCTGCCGCAACTGGGACGGCGAAATCACGCCGCGCGAAGGCCAACGCATCAAATGGGTTCGTGCTTCCAAGCTCACCGAGTATCCGATGCCGCCCGCCGATCTGCCGCTCATTCCATTCTTGCGCGATCTCTTGGGCTGACATGGCGCAAATGGCCGGATGTCAGTCCGCCTTTATGCCGCCGTTGTCCTTCTCCGGCCCCGGCCTGTCCGAAAAGGCAGCCAAAACCCGCTGCCGCAAATCCCGGACGGCAACCGGCACCATCGCCGCTTCCGTCCGTCGCGGCAACTCTCCCTCGATTGAGGCATTCGTCCCCGGAAAGAGAAGTGCAATCAGCCGCACGCCATCGGCTTCATTGAGAAATCTAACGCCAACCGCCGTCTCGCGATAGTGCCGCGGTTCGCAGGCCAGCGTGAATGTCACGCCGTCGATGCGAAGATTGAAAGGCTTGGCCGGCACCAAGCCACCCGGAAAATCGAGGAGAGCGCCACCCTCCGAGACATTGACAATCCGGCACTCCGCCGTGAGCCCGCCGGGCATCGTCACGGTGCCAACGCGCGAAATATCGCGACGGCCGAACTGGCGCCGCTGATGCGGAAATTCTGCTTTTTCGTTGGGGTTCATGAACGGTATCGATGGACGGTCGGCCAAGCCGGAGAAGTCTAGTGCGCCGCTCGTTTCCGCGCCGTTAACGCTCTGAGCCCGACACCGGCCGCCGCGCCACCATGAACCAGCTCGGCCCCACCGCGCTGTCGTTCCAGATCCGCTGCCATCGGAACCCCGCCTTCTCGTAAGCCCGAACGGCCGCTTCGTTACGGATCGAGGCGAACACGCAGACCGCCGTCGCCAGCGTCGTCGAAAACACCTCGGCTTTCAGCAGCTCCAACGCCCGAAGCCCTACGCCCTGCCCCCGGTGCTCCGCCGACGCAATAAAGAGATCCAGGTCCCACGTCCCTGGTTCAAGGTCGTCGGGAAGGTCGTCGCCCCACAGCGTCGCGTCGATGGCATGGCAGTACCCAACCGCCACGCCCCCCGCCTCGATCACCCGGCACAAGGCCGATGGCGACTGCATGGCCATTTGCACCTCTGCCCGCGTCGCCGAAGCCGGTCCCCACCACGCCTCGATATCCGGCTGGCGCAACCACCCCCGGATCTGGTCCAGATCCTCCCGCATCGCGGGTCTCAGAGCCACGGTTTGGTGTGTCACGCGCCGCTCGCCGCCGCTACCGCCCGGATTTCAGGCATCGATGTCCACAAATGGGGGACTGCGCCGCATGTGACGGCCTCCCCCTAGCGATGCAAAGCAGTTAAGTTGCGCCCGCTCAAGGCCTTCACCGATCAGAATCGCCGCCCGCCGCCCGTCAGGACCCAGTGCCCGCCATCATGGATACGACGACTTTCCGCGCCGCCCCCTATTTCGACCCCATGGCGGTGCGCGTTGAACTGACCGCGATCTTCAACGCCAGTGGCACCCCCGCCGACGCCCGCTCAGCCGTGCTGGATCGCTGTAAAGCTCTCGTCAAGACTGCCCGCCAGCAGGCCCGCGATCAGTTGGAAGCCGACGGCAAGGGCCGCAAGTGCGCCCACGGCCTGGCTCGCTTCCAAGATGAACTGATCGCACTGCTCTTCGACTACACTGTCGCCCACGTTTATCGCGCGACCAATCCCTCCGACGCCGAGCGCATGGCCGTTGTCGCCACTGGCGGTTATGGTCGCGGCCTCCTCGCACCCGGCTCCGACATCGATATCCTCTTCCTGTTGCCGTACAAGCAGACGCCCTGGGGCGAGAGCGTCGCGGAATACATGCTCTATCTGTTGTGGGATCTGGGCTTCAAAGTCGGCCATGCGACCCGCACCGTCGACCAGTGCCTCAAGATGGCCCACCAGGACATGACCATCCGAACGGCCCTGCTCGACATCTGGCTTGTCCACGGCGACGCGCAACTCTTCGCCGAACTGACCGATCGCCTGCGCCGCGAGGTCTTCGCTGGCACCGCCCGCGTCTTCATCGACAGCAAGATGGCCGAGCGCGAAGAGCGCCACCGCCGTGCCGGCGAAAGCCGCTACAAGGTCGAACCAAACGTGAAGGACGGCAAAGGCGGCCTTCGCGACCTACACACCCTGCACTGGCTCTCGAAGTACCTCTACGGCAAGGAAGTCGGTCCCGAGACCATCGAGGAGAAGATCTTCACACGCGAAGAATATTCCACATTTCGCCGCGCCGAGGATTTCCTCTGGAGCGTGCGCTGCCATTTGCACTTCCTCACCGGCCGCGCTGAAGAACGCTTAACGTTCGAATATCAGCCGATCATGGCCGAACGCCTGGGTTACCGCACCAAGTCCGGCCAGCGCCCCGTCGAGCGCTTCATGAAGCATTATTTCCTCGTGACCAAGAGCGTCGGCGATCTGACTGCCATCCTCTGCGCCGCCCTCGAAATGCAGCAGGCGAAAACCTCTCCCGGCCTGCCCGGCCTCATCTCCGGCTGGAAGATGCGCCGCCAAGTCCGCCAGCAGACCGACTTCCGCATCGAAAACGACCGTCTCAACGTCGCCGATCCGGATGTCTTCAAGCGCGATCCCGTCAACCTGATCCGCTTTTTCGCGCAAGCCGAGCTGACCAACGCGCATCTCCACCCCGATGCGATACGTCTGCTCCGCCAGTCGCTCCGCCTGATCGATGATCGCCTTCGCAACGATCCCGAAGCCAACCGCATCTTCCTGGGGCTCGTCGCTGCCAAGACCAATCCGGAAAACACACTGCGCCGCATGAACGAAGCCGGCGTTCTCGGCCGCTTCCTGCCCGATTTCGGGCACATCGTGGCGATGATGCAGTTCAATATGTACCATCACTACACGGTCGACGAGCACCTGCTCCGCACCGTTGGCGAACTGGCCAAAATCGAGCACGGCGACAACGCCGACGAATTGCCGCTCTCCAGCCAGATCATCACATCGATCCAGAACCGCCGCGCGCTGTATGTGGCAGCCTTCCTGCACGATATCGGCAAAGGCCGCCCCGAAGATCACTCGATCCTCGGCGGCCAGATCGCGCGCCGCCTCTGTCCGCGTCTCGGCCTCACGCCCGCCGAAACCGAAACCGTCGTCTGGCTCATCGAGCAGCATCTGACGATGAGCAACATCGCTCAAAGCCGCGACCTCTCCGATCCCAAAACCGCGCAGGATTTCGCCAAGGTCGTGCAAAGCCCCGAGCGCTTGAAATTGCTGACGCTCCTCACCGTGTCCGACATCCGCGCCGTCGGCCCCGGTGTCTGGAACGGCTGGAAAGGGCAGCTCATCCGCACCCTCTATCACGAGACCGAACCCCTCGTGGCCGGCGGCCACACCCAAATCGAACGCCGCCACCGCATCGAAGACGCCAAGGATCAGCTCGCCGGCGCCCTGGCGGGCTGGCCGCGCGCCGACGTGGAGCGTTTCATCGATCGCCACTACCCCGATTACTGGCTGCGCACAGAAACCGCCAAACAAGCCACCCACGCCCGCCTCGTCCGCCGTGCCGAGGAGGAAGGCCGCAAGCTCATCACCGAAGCGGTCACGGATTCCTTCACCGCCATCACCGAGTTGACGGTCTTCGCGCCCAACCATCCCCGCCTGCTTGCCCTGTTCGCAGGCGCCTGCGCGGCCAACGGCGCCAACATCCTCGGCGCCCACATCACGACCACGCGCGACGGCTTCGCCCTCGACACCTTCCTGCTCGCCCGCGAATTTCCCCACGATGACGACGAGATGCGCCGCGCCGCCCGCATCGAAGCCACCATCGACCGCCTCCTGCGCGGCGAAGCCCGCCTCAAACCCCTCCTTGAGAAGCGCTCACTAGGCGCCAATCGCATCGAAGCCTTCACCGTTTCGCCCGAGGTCATTATCAACAACCAGCTGTCCGACCGCTTCACGGTCATCGAAGTTGCCGGCCGCGACCGCACCGGCCTCCTGTATGACTTGACCAGCACGCTGTCCGATCTCTCGCTGGACATTGCCTCCGCCCACATCACGACCTTCGGCGAAAAGGCCGTCGACGTGTTCTACGTCACCGATCTCACCGGCAAAAAGATCGACGCCGAAACCCGTCAAAAGACCATCGCCGAACGCCTCACGGCGATTCTCGACGGTGCGGTGCCAACCCCAACCGGCCCAACCCCAACAGGCGCGGTGTCCCGCACATGAAACTTTATCGTTCGTTCGCAACCGTCGGCGGCCTGACACTTCTGAGCCGCGTGCTCGGCTTCCTTCGTGACATCCTCGGCGCCGCCGTTCTCGGCACCGGACCCGTCGCCGACGCCTTCTACGTCGCCTTCCGCTTTCCCAACCTCTTCCGCCGCCTCTTCGGCGAAGGGGCCTTCAACTCCGCCTTCGTTCCCCTCTTCGCCTCTAAATACGAAGGCGACGGTCCGGAAAAGGCCCGTGCCTTCGCCTCCGAAGCCATGTCCGGCCTCACATTCATTCTGATCCTACTCACAGCCGCCGCCATGCTGGCGATGCCGTGGCTCATGTATCTCCTCGCCCCCGGCTTTTCCGGCCAGCCGGAGAAATTCGACCTCGCCGTTCGCCTCACGCAGATCACGTTCCCCTATCTGCTCTGCATGTCGCTCGTCGCCCTCATGTCGGGCGTTCTCAATACCGTCGGCCGCTTCGCCGAAAGCTCGTCCGTTTCCATCGTCCTCAACGTCGTCCTCACGATCGCGATGCTGCTTTCCGTCTGGTGGGGATTCAACGCCGATCCCGCCGCTGGCTACGTTCAGGCCTGGGGCGTCTTCGTGGCTGGCATCCTGCAGCTCGCTCTCCTCATGTGGGGCCTGCGCCGCGCCGGCCTCACGTTGAAGCTGGGCCGCCCGCGCTGGACGCCGGATATGAAGAGACTGGTCACGCTGGGCATTCCGGGCGTCATCGCCGGCGGCATCACGCAGGTGAACATCGCCATCGGCACGGTCATCGCCTCCATGCAAGCCGGCGCCGTATCCCACCTCTACTATGCAGACCGCCTCTATGAACTCCCGCTCGCCATCGTCGGCATCGCCATTGGCGTCGTGCTGCTGCCCGATGTCTCCCGCCATCTCCGCGCCGGCAACCATGAAGCCGTCATGGACAGCCAGAACCGCTCGCTCGAATTCGCGATGCTCTTGACGCTGCCTGCCGCCGTCGCCCTCTTCGTCATCCCCACCGAAATCGTCCGCGTCCTTTTTGAGCGCGGCGCCTTCACGCCCGAAGATACGCCTTACACCGCCGAGGCACTCCGTATCTTTGCCCTCGGCCTTCCCGCCTTCGTGTTGATCAAGGTCTTCTCCCCGGCATTCTTCGCCCGCCAGGATACAAAGACGCCGATGCGGTTCGCGGTCTGGAGCCTCACGGCCAACACGCTGGGCTCCATCGGCCTGTTCTTCCTATTTCGTCACCTCGGCTGGATGCCCCATCTTGGCATCGCGGTCGCCACCACGCTCGGCGGCTGGATGAACGCGCTCCTCCTCTACCGCGGCCTCAAATCCCGCGGCCACTTCGCCGCTGATGCCCGCCTGACGCGGGCCCTCCCGCGCATTCTTGTCTCAGCCGTCATCATGGGCCTCGTCCTCATTGGCATGGCCTTCGTCGTCGACCCATGGATCAACCAGACCAAGGGCCTCCTGGTCCGCTTTTCGGCCTTGACCGTCCTCATCGGTGCCGGGTTTGTGGCGTACTTTGTCGCCACCCAGCTAACCGGCGCCGCGACCCTCGCCCAACTCCGTTCAGCCGTCCGCCGGAAATAGACCGCCACTTGCCACTCCGCCCCTCACAGGCCATAACCCGCGCCGGTTCGAGGGATAAGGACACCATGGCATTCAAGACCCGCGTCTTCTCCGGCATGCAGCCGACTGGCAGCCTCCACCTGGGCAACTACCTGGGCGCGATGGTCAACTGGATCCGCATGCAGGATGAGCACGAGTGCATCTATTGCGTCGTCGATCTGCACGCGATCACCGTCTGGCAGGACCCGGCCGAACTGCGCGCCGCCATCCGCGGGGTTACCGCCGCCTACATCGCCGCCGGCCTCGACCCAAAAAAATCGATCCTCTTCAACCAGAGCCAGGTGCCCGAGCACGCCGAACTCGCCTGGGTCTTCAACTGCGTCGCCCGTCTCGGCTGGCTGAACCGCATGACCCAGTTCAAGGAGAAGGCCGGCAAGGACAAAGAGAACGCCTCCGTCGGCCTCTACGCCTATCCAAATCTCATGGCCGCCGACATCCTTGCCTACCGCGCCACCCACGTGCCCGTCGGCGAAGACCAGAAGCAACACTTGGAACTCGCCCGCGACATCGCGCAAAAGTTCAACAACGACTACCGCAAGGACATCGACGCTAAGGGCTACGCCGATGGCATCTTCTTCCCGCAGCCCGAACCCGTTATCACCGGGCCGGCGACGCGCGTCATGAGCCTGCGGGACGGCACCAAGAAGATGTCGAAGTCCGATCCCTCCGATCTCTCGCGCATCAACATCACCGACGATGCCGACACGGTGGCCCGGAAAATCCAGAAAGCAAAAACCGATCCCGAGCCCCTGCCCACCGACGAAAAGGGCTTCGAAGGCCGCCCCGAAGCGGAAAACCTCGTTGGTATCTACGCCGCCCTAACGGGTACGACAGTACAGCAAGTTCTGGGCGATTTCGGCGGCCAGCAGTTCTCGGGCTTCAAGAAGGCGCTCGCCGAAGTCGCGACCGAAACCATGGGCCGCATCGGCGCCGAAGCGAAACGTCTCTCCGCTGATCCCGCCTACATCGATAGCGTGCTCGCCGACGGCACCCGCCGCGCCCGCGCCATCGCCACACCCATCATGGACGAAGTCAAAGACCTCGTCGGCCTCCTGCGCTCTTAACCGTTGCGCACGGCCGCTCCGCTTCAGCAGAGCGGCCGTGCGCAACGCAAAGAGTCTGCTTCCCGTCCGCGCCCCGTCATGGCAGCATCCGCCTCATGCCGACGACCAGAAAGCGCCGATCGTTCGAAGCGGGCCACGCCCGCAAATTCCTGCTGGTTGTTGACAACAGCCCGGAGGTCGAAAGCGCGCTGTTCTACGCCGCCAGCCGCATCCTGCGCTCGTCTGGCATCCTCGTCATGCTCTACGTCATCGAACCTCAAGAGTTCCAGCACTGGGTCGGCGTGCGCCAAGTGCAGCTCGAAGAAGAGACCAACAAGGCCCGCGCCCTGTTCCGCCTGTTCAAGCGCAAGCTGCATAACGTCGGCTTCGAGAACATCCCCGCCGAGGAAGTTGTCCGCGAAGGAATCAAATCCGAAGAACTGCTCAAACTGATCGAAGAGGACGAAGACATCGCCATCCTCGTTCTCGGCGCCTCCACCGACCCGAAAGGCCCCGGCCCGCTGGTCTCGTCCCTCGCCGTCGGCGGCGCGGCCGGCTCGTTCCCCATCCCCATCACCATTGTTCCGGGAAATTTGGCCCTGGAAGACATCCTAACCCTGGCGTAAGGCCGCATACCCCCAAACAAACCGCCCGGCCGTGGCGGTTGGCCCCCTCGACTTTTCGCCCCAAGCCACCTATATCTTGGAACAATTCTAAAAAAGATCGCCGCCGCCCCCGCGCGTCGGCCAGTCTGATCGAGGACCAACATGTTCATCCAGACCGAAGCCACACCCAATCCGGTCACTCTGAAGTTCATTCCCGGCAAGCCGGTCCTCACCGGCGGCACGGCGGAATACCGGTCCAGAGGCGAAGCCGATGGCTCTCCACTCGCCCGCCGCTTGTTCGACATCGACGGCGTCAGCGGCGTGTTCCTCGGCTCCGATTTCATCTCGGTCACCAAGTCCGACGCCGAATGGCAGCACCTGAAGCCCATGGTTCTGGGCGCCATCATGGAACACTACATGTCGGGCGCCGATGCCGCCGGCGCGGCGAACGATGAAGGCCAGGAAAACTTTGATCCCGCCGACGCCGAAACGGTCGCCACCATCAAGGAACTGCTCGAAACCCGCGTTCGCCCCGCCGTCGCCCAGGATGGCGGCGACATCACCTTCGCCGGTTTCCGCGATGGCGTCGTCTATCTCCACATGCGCGGCGCCTGCTCGGGCTGCCCGAGCTCCACGGCGACATTGCGCCACGGCATTGAGAACCTCCTGAAGCACTTCTGCCCCGAGATCCAGGAAGTCCAGGCGGCGTGATGCTGCGTTAAATCAATCTGTCTGCGATCGGCCAAAACCCCGCGGCACCACCGCGGGGTTTTTGTTGCGATCATCATCCTTAGGAGCTCAGCATATGACGTCGCGCCTCGATCCGTCCGCGCTCGCCACCCTCTTCACCGACGCCCGCACGCATAACGCCTGGCAGCACACGGACGTGCCGGACGCGCTTCTGCGCGAAGTCGTCGAACTGATGCGCTGGGCCCCAACCAGCGTGAACATGAGCCCCGCCCGCATCGTCTTCGTGAAGTCGCCGGAAGCCAAAGCCAAACTCAAGCCGCTCCTCATGGAAGGCAACGTCGAAAAAACGATGGCCGCGCCCGTCACCGCCATTATCGGCCACGATCTGAAATTCTACGACCACCTGCCCAAGCTCTTTCCCGCGATGGACGCCAAGAGCTGGTTCGCCGGCAATGACGAATTTGCGAAGGTCTCCGCCTTCCGCAATGGCACGCTCCAAGGCGGCTACTTCATCCTCGCCGCCCGCGCACTCGGCCTTGATTGCGGCCCCATGTCCGGCTTCGACAACGCCGGCGTCGACGCGGCCTTCTTCGCCGGAACCGACATCAAATCCAACTTCCTCTGCAATCTCGGCTATGGCGATCCCGCCGGACTTTACCCGCGCGCCCCGCGATTCACCTTCGACGAAATCGCCCGCATCGCATGAGGCCTTTGCGCAGCAGCCTGCCGCTGTTTTGGACTGGCGAACGGTCCTGAACAGCGTGTAGGCTGCCACGCTATGAACGTCCTCGGCATCGACACCTGTTTTCCGGCTTTGAGCGTCGCAGTGGGCCGGGAGATCGGCACACCGGGCGCGCGCGTCACAGCCTCCACCGAGCCGATGGCCACCGGTCACGCTGAACGCCTCCTACCGCTCATCGCCGGCCTGCTTGCCCAGTCGGGCCTCGCCATCACCGATATCGACCGCCTCGCCGTCACCATCGGTCCCGGCTCGTTCACTGGTACGCGCATCGGCATCGCCGCCGCTCGCGCCCTGAAACTCGCCAGTGATACTCCAATCGTCACATTCACCAGCCTCGAAGCCATCGCGCTGTCGCCGTCGATCGCGCCCGCACCCAGCGAAGACGATCTCGTCATCGCCATCGACGCCCATCGCAGCGAAGCCTACGCGCAGGCCTTCGACGCCGCGACGCGCGAGCCCATCGGCCCCCCGCGCATCGTCGCCATGACCGATCTCGCGTCCCTGTCGCGCGGCCAACCCGTTTTCGCCGTCGGCACTGCCGCCCAAGCCGCCGTCGCAGCGATCACGGCTGCCGGCGGACGCGCCCGCGCACAACCCGGCATGATGTTCCCCGATATGGCCGCAGCCGTTCTCCGCGCCGCCACCCGCACGCCGGAAACAGCTGCGGTCGAGCCCTTGTATCTTCGTCCGCCCGATGCCAAACCGCAGGACGGCAAATCCCTGGCGAGAGCGAGCGCATGACCGCGGCGGCAAAACTGATCGACGGCAAGCGCGTCAGCTTGCTCTGGGCCGGCCCCGAGCGCGCAGGCTGTATCGCCGCCGTTCACGCCAAGCTCTTCAATCCGCCATGGGACGAGGCCAACGTGCGCGGCTTGCTCGATCATCCCGCCGCCACATCCTTCGTCGCAACCCTCGGCTCACCCAATGATGTCGTCGGCTTCATCATCGGTCAGATCGCAGCCGATGAATCCGAAATCCTCACCATCGGCGTCGCCACCGAATGCCAGCGCCATGGTGTCGGCAAGATGCTGGTGGAAGGCCTCATTCGTGCCGTCCAACGGGCCGAAGTACGCCGCATGTTCCTCGATGTCGCCACCGACAACGCGGCAGCCCTCCATCTCTACAGCAAAATGGGCTTCACCCCGTCCGGCGTCCGCAAAGGCTATTACGCCCGCCCCGGCGCGGCCGCCGTCGATGCTGTGACCATGGCGCGCACGCTTACAATATAAGAGCCCATGAGCCGACTTCGTGCCGCCGGCGTGCTCGCCGGCTTTATGGGGCTGACCCTCCCGTTGATGCCCGTGCAGGCGCTGCTGCTGCGCGTGTCGCAGCCGGCCGCCCGCCGCTTCCCGCATTGGTATCATCGCAAGGTGTGCCGCATCCTTGGCATCCGCCTGCATATCGAGGGCGCGGTAGCCAAGGATACGCCCGTCCTCCTTGTCTCCAATCACACCTCCTGGCTCGACATCCCGGTTCTGTCGGCCGTCGCCCCCGTGTCGTTCGTCGCCAAATCCGAAGTCGGACGTTGGCCATTCGTCTCCGCGCTCGCCCGTCTGCAACGCACCGTCTTCGTCGATCGCACCCGGCGCGTCGCGGTGGGCGACACCGCCAACGAAATGGCCGAACGCTTGAGCCAGGGCGACACTCTGGTTCTGTTCGCCGAAGGCACCTCGACCGACGGCAACCGCGTGCTGCCCTTCAAATCGTCGTTGTTCGGCGCTGCCAAGCCCAGCGGCAAAGCGAATGCGCCCGCTGTACCGGTCGTCGTCCAGACCGTCGCCATCGTCTACGCCCATGTACACGGCATCCCGCTCGGCCGCGCCGACCGCCCGCTCGTCGGCTGGTACGGCGACATGGACATGCAAAGCCACGCCTGGGAGCTGCTACAAGCCGGACCGCTCGATGTCGTCATCCGCATCAGCCCCCCGGTCCCTCTTGACGCCTACGCCGGCCGCAAGGAACTCGCCGAAAAAACCGAAGCCGCCGTCCGCGAAAACGTGGTGCGCACACTGCGCGCCCGCCCGCCCGGCGAGCCCGTCGCATTAGCCGCAACCCCCAAACCCGCCACTCGCACGCCATTGCCGCGCGCCGCGACGGAGACTTTCCGTTGACGCAACAGTATCCGCGTCACCGGCCCCCTCGACTCCCGTCCCTGAAAATGCTGCACTGCAAAAGCGACCAACTTGAAGCCAAGCCAGACCCAGCAGATCGCGAGTTAACGGCTTTCACAGGTGCGCCGGGTTAGCATATGCAGCATCCGCCCGAATCCTGCTCCATACCCCCTCTGCCGGAGACCGGTCCATGACGGCCGACACAGCAGCTAAGAAAGTGTTCATCAAAACTTTCGGCTGCCAGATGAACGTCTATGACAGCGAGCGCATGACGGAAGCGCTGGCCGGCGATGGCTATTGCGAAACCACCGAACTCGAAGACGCCGACCTCGTCATCCTCAACACGTGTCACATTCGCGAAAAGGCCGTCGAGAAGGTCTATTCGGATCTCGGCCGCATCCGCGATATCCGCGATCGCCGCCGCCGCGACGGCAAGGATACGCTCGTCACCGTCGCTGGCTGCGTCGCGCAAGCCGAAGGCGCTGAAATCTCGCGCCGCTCACCCGTCGTCGATCTCGTCGTTGGTCCGCAGAGCTATCACCGCCTGCCCGAACTCTTAAAGCAGAGTCGCGAGACCGGCACCCGCATCGTCGAGACCACGTTCCCCGACGAAGAAAAATTCGAACACCTCACGCAGAAGCGTCAGGTCCGCTCCGCGACCGCCTTCCTCACCATCCAGGAGGGCTGCGATAAGTTCTGCACCTTCTGCGTCGTGCCCTACACGCGCGGCATGGAGTACTCGCGCTCTGTCGCCGACGTCGAAAAAGAAGCGCAAAACCTAGTCGAAAGCGGCGTTCGCGAACTCACGCTTCTGGGCCAGAACGTCAATGCGTATCATGGCGTCACGGAAACCGGCGCTGAAACCACCATCGCCGGCCTCATCCGCCGCCTCGCCCGCATCGATGGTCTCGAGCGCATCCGCTACATGACGAGCCATCCGCGCAACATGAGCGACGACCTCATCGCCGCTCACGCAGACGAGCCCAAGCTGATGCCCTATCTGCATCTGCCGGTTCAATCGGGCTCAAACCGCATCCTCGCTGCCATGAACCGCAAGCACACGGCGGAAGAATACTTGCGCATTATCGAAAAGGTCCGCGCCGCCCGCCCCGACATCGCACTCTCCACCGACATGATCGTCGGCTTCCCCGGGGAGACCGACTGCGACTTCGAGGAGACGCTCGCCCTGGTCAAGACTGTCGGCTTCGCCCAATCCTATTCGTTCAAATATTCGTCGCGCCCTGGCACGCCCGCCGCCAACATGGACGAGCAGGTCCCCGACGGCGTCGCCTCCGACCGCCTCACTCGCCTGCAATATCTGCTCACCAATCAGCAGGAGCGCTTCAACGCCCAGACCGTCGGCCAGACGATCCCGGTACTGTTCGAGCGTACGGGCCGCAACGGCGGCATCCTCGTCGGCCGCTCGCCCTACCTCCAATTGGTCCAGGCCGAAGCCGATGCCGCCCTTTTGGGCAAAATCCTCCCCGTTGCCATCCGCGGCCACGGCCCGGGCAGCCTTTCAGGTGTCATAGCCGCCTGATAACCGCTTTTTGCAGGGGGCGGACCAACCCGTTGCGTTGATTCCCGGCCAGCGCAGCCTATGATGGCTGCCGAAGCCCCCGCTCGAATCGTCGGCGGCAGGCTTTCAGGAGATCGTATTTGACCGGTTCACGCGGGCAATCCGTTCCCGGCGCGTCTCGCGCCTCCAAGACGCAGGCCGCCGATGCGCGCCTCGTCATCCCCTTCGAAGACAATCGCGCGCTGACGCGAGCGCTGGGCGAGTTCGATGCCCACCTCGCCATGCTCGAGGATCGTCTCGGCATTGAGGCCCACCCGCACGGCAATGTCGTGATCCTCAAAGGACCCGACAGCGCCTGCAAGCTCGCCCGCGATGTGCTCGAAACCGCCTACAAACGCGCCCAAGGCGGAGAAACCATGAGCCCTGGCGATTTCGAAGGCCTTATCCGTCACGCCCGCCAGGAAATCACCTCGCCGTCTCCCGAAGGCCAAGCTCAGATTTCCACGCGCCGCCGCGTCGTAAAAGCCCGTACGCCCGCCCAGAGCGCCTACATCCGCGCGCTCGATAAAACTGATCTTGTCTTCGGCGTCGGCCCCGCTGGCACCGGCAAAACCTATCTGGCCGTCGCCTATGCCGCCCAGTGCCTCGAACGCGGTCTCGTAGAGCGCATCATCCTCTCGCGCCCCGCTGTTGAAGCCGGCGAGCGCTTAGGATTTCTCCCCGGCGACATGCGCGAAAAGGTTGATCCCTATCTGCGCCCGCTTTACGACGCGCTCGATGATGTGCTCCCGCCCGATAAGGTGGAAAAGGACCTCGAAACCGGCGTCATCGAAATCGCCCCGCTCGCCTTCATGCGCGGCCGCACGCTGTCCAATGCCTTCGTCATTCTCGACGAAGCCCAGAACACAACGCCGATGCAGATGAAGATGTTTCTCACCCGTCTCGGCGAGAATTCGAAAATGGTCATCACCGGCGATCCCTCGCAGATCGATCTGCCGCCGGGTGTAAAATCCGGGCTGGATGAAGCCGTGAAGTTGCTCGACGGCGTGCTCGGCATCGAAGCAGTTCACTTCACGCAATCCGACGTCGTCCGCCGCGATCTCGTCGCTCGCATCGTGGCCGCCTACGACCGCGCCTCCGGCAAGACACCCTAATGCCCGCTTCCGACCCAGGACCGCGAAGTTGCGCGCCGCAAGGCGCGGATCCCTCGTGGCTGACGCTCGACGTCGTCTTCGAAGACGAAGATTGGCCAGATGCAGCGCGCATGGAAGCCCTGGTGCGTGAGGCCGCCGCTACGCTGGCCGCTGACCCCGCCATGCACGATTTAGCACCTGCTGGCGCCTGTGTCGCTCTGTCCAGCGACGCCCATGTCCAAACGCTGAACGCCAGTTTTCGCGGCAAGGATAAACCGACCAATGTCCTCTCGTTTCCTGCCCCCGAGAGCCGGGCGCCGCAAGCTCTCGAACAGCTGGGCGACGTGATCATCGCCCGCGAAACGCTTGAGCGCGAAGCCGCCGGCAAGGGCATTCCCCTCGCCGATCACCTGCGTCACCTCACCATTCACGGTCTCTTGCATCTTCTGGGTTACGACCACGAAGACGAGGCCGAAGCCCTAGAAATGGAAAATCTCGAAACCGGAATTTTGAGCCGTTTAGGAATTCCAGATCCCTATAGCGATCGCGACGGCTGAAGACAGGTAGAGTAATAGAAGTCCCCCAATGACGCTCCTTGAACCGAACCGGAAGACCATGTCCACCGACGATAAGGCCGCCAAACCGATCTCCGCTGAAACCTCGGGCGGCGAGGATCGCAAAGCCGCCTCCGCCTATAGCTGGGTGTCCACCCTTCTAACGCGTCTCGGCCTGCAGAACGCGCCGACGTTGCGCGACACGCTGGAAGACGCGCTCAAGTCCGGCGGCGACGAACAGAACTTCTCCGCCGAAGAGCGCGAGATGCTGATCCGCCTCCTCCGCTTCGGCGCCAGCCGCGTCGACGACATCATGGTCCCGCGCGCTGACATCATCGCCATCGATGAGAGCGAACCGATCGGCGAAGTCGTGCGGCTGTTCGAAGAGGCCGGCATCTCGCGCATCCCCGTCTATCACGAGACGCTCGATGATCCGCGCGGCATGGTCCACATCAAGGATCTCTTCCGCTGGATCTCGGCCGAAGCCGCCGGCCGTCCGCTCATCGAGCCGCGCTTGAAAGGCGAAGAGCGCGCCAAGGCCGTGCGCAAAGCCGCCGACGAAGATGTCGCCGAAAACGGCGAACGCATCCACGACCTCACGAAAATCGATTTGAAGCGCCCGATTTCGTCTACCAAGATTCGCCGCCCCGTACTCTACGTGCCGCCCTCCATGCCCGCGATGAGCCTGCTAATCCGCATGCAAACTTCGCGCGTCCACATGGCCCTCGTCGTCGACGAATACGGCGGCACCGATGGTCTCGTCACCATCGAAGACCTCGTCGAGCAGATCGTTGGTGACATCGAGGACGAACACGACGAGGCCGAAGCCGAGCACATCATCGAAGATGCCAAGCTTGGCACCATCGCCTCCGGCCGCACGCCCGTCAGCGAGTTGGAAGCACTTGTCGGCACCAAACTCCTCACCGAGGACGAAGAAGAAGATATCGATACTCTTGGCGGCCTCGTCTTCCAGATCGTCGGACGCGTGCCGACGCGCGGTGAAATCATCCGCCATTCGTCCGGCCTCGAATTCGAAATCCTCGAAGCCGATCCCCGCCGCGTGAAACGTCTCAAAATCCTTCGGCCCAAGATGGGCACCCCAGTTCCCTCCGCATCCGGCGCCACAGGCGCGACGTGACGGTTCTGGCGCGCGTGCGCGACTGGCGCGACCGGCTGCGCGCTGCCACCGGCTGGCGCCGCGTCGCTGTGCTCACGCTCGCCGGCATGGTGAGCGTGCTGGCCTTCGCGCCCGTATATCTGTGGCCAATTCTCTTCCTCACGTTGCCCATTCTCGCCTGGGCCATAACGCCGCCAACACCTGAAGCCGCCTCGCGCGACAGCATCAAGCGCGCCTTCAAAGATGGCTGGTGGTTCGGTTTCGGTTACTTCTTCGCCGGCCTCTTCTGGGTCGGCGAAGCATTTCTCGTCGAAGCAGATGTGTTTGGATGGCTGCTGCCCTTCGCCGTCACGCTCCTGCCCGCGGGCCTCGCCCTCTTCTTCGGCGCCGCTGCAGCTGTCACCCGCGCCCTCTGGCGGCCGGGCCTCGCCGGCATTCTCGTAATGGCGATCGTCTTCACCGCTGCCGAATGGCTGCGCGGCCACATCCTCACTGGCTTTCCTTGGAACATCATCGGCTACGCGTTGACTGCGACCGATGTCCAAATGCAAACCGCCGGCCTTATCGGCATCTACGGCCTAACACTGTGGGCGTTTGTGATTTTCACAAGTCCTCTGGTGCTGGCCATCGAGGCACCAAAAGCAACCTCGTCGCTCGCAGCGTTCGCTCCCGGCTTGGCGTTAGCCGTCGTCCCACTCGCGCTATCCGCACTGTACGGCGCCACCGTTCTCTCCAATGCACCGTCACCTGACGCCAACGCGCCACATGTCCGCATTGTCCAGCCGAGCGTGCCGCAGCGGGAGAAGTGGCTGCCAGAAAAGCAAGGCGAGATCTTTCGTCTTCACCTCGATCTCACCGCGCGCAATGCGGCCGGCGAATTAGACGGCATGGACGGCATTGCTCTGGTGGTCTGGCCGGAAGCGGCCATGCCCTTCCGCCCTCTCGAACACCCCGAAGCCTTGACCGCGATTGCCGATCTCCTGCCCGACGACGGGCCCGTTCTCCTCTCCGGTGGCCTGCGCGTCGAGCGCGGCGGCACGGAAGCGGCACCGTCGATGCGCGCCTTCAACAGTCTCCTCGCATTCGACGGCGCCGGCAAAGCGATCGCGATCTACGACAAGATCCACCTCGTCCCCTTCGGCGAGTATCTCCCGTTCCAGCCGGTGCTCGAAGCCATCGGCCTGCAGCAACTCACCCGAATGCGCGGAGGCTTCGCCTCGGGCCCCTCACCGCGCCCGCTCCTTCGCCTGCCCGGAATGCCGCTGGTCACCGGCTTGATTTGCTACGAGGCGATCTTTCCAGGAGCCGTCGTCCAAGCAGCTGAGCGTCCCGGCCTCATCGTTAACATCACCAACGATGGCTGGTTCGGCAACACCACCGGCCCACGCCAGCATCTGCATCAGTCCCGCGTCCGCGCCGTCGAAGAAGGTGTTCCGCTCATCCGCGCCGCCAACAATGGCATCTCGGCCATGATCGATGCGCATGGCCGCTTGCAAGCGACTTTAGGGTTGAATGCGCGCGGTGTCATCGACCAGCCCATCCCGCCAGCGGTCGACGCGCCGATTTACGCGCGCTGGGGAGACCTCCTTCTCGCCCTAAACATCGTATTTTTCGCACTGCTGATTTGGCGGTTTCGAGACACGTCAGTCGGCTGAACACTCGAAAAAATACGCTTTCAGCCCAAGGTTGACGCGTGGCGTATATACTCGTACCACTGGCCTTTCCACCGACAGGAAATTTTCATTCCAGGACCGAAAGAAGTGACTGATAAAGCGAGGGACGGGGCGTTGATGGACGACGGCGACGATCGGAATAACTCGCGCCGCGCCAACCCTGTCGATAAGCACGTTGGCGAGCGCGTCCGCATGCGGCGCATGCTCCTTGGCATGAGCCAGGAAAAGCTGGGTGAGAACCTTGGCCTCACTTTCCAGCAGGTTCAGAAATATGAAAAAGGCGTGAATCGTATTGGCGCCAGCCGGTTGTTCGATCTCGCCCAGGTCTTGGGCGTGCCGATCCAATTCTTTTATGAAAACATGCCAGCCTCGGTCTCAGGTCTTGTGGCCGTCCCTGGCATGAGTGAGCCGGGCGGCGAAAACTACGTCGCCGACTTTCTCTCCAGCCGCGATAGCGTCGAACTAAACAAGGCGTTTGCCCGCATCACCGATCCGCGCGTGCGCCGGTCGATCGTCGACATGGTCAAGTCCGTGGCCGGCGACGACACGCCGACAGTGGCGGGCGAATAAGCAAAGCCGAAAACCGGCCATTGTGTCCGATCAACGGGCCTGTGTGCCCCATCAAGGTGCGCGCATCTCCGCGCTTGACCCGGTGTGCAAAGGCTGCAACACAACCGCCAAACGGGTGGTAAATCACGTCCAGATTGGACAATGACGGGGGCCAAAGTGGCACGCAAATCTTTCCTCTTTACGAGCGAGTCGGTATCCGAGGGGCATCCCGACAAGGTCAGCGACCGCATCTCCGACGAAGTCGTTGACGCGTTCTACCGCGAAAGCCTTGCCGCCGGCCTCGATCCCTGGGCGGTCCGCGCCGCCTGCGAAACCCTCGTCACGACGCAGCGCGTGATCATCGCGGGTGAATACTCCAACACCCCCAAGAGCGTCACCGTCCAGATGATCCAGGACATTGCGCGCAAGGCGATCAAGGATATTGGCTACGAGCAGGATGGCTTCCACTGGGCCAACTGCAACATCGAAGTGCTGCTCCACGGCCAGTCGGCCGACATCGCGGCCGGCGTCGACGCCAAGCAGCCCACGAACCAGGAAGAAGGTGCCGGCGACCAGGGTATCATGTTCGGCTATGCCTGCACCGACACGCCGGAACTCATGCCGGCCCCGATCTACTACAGCCACAAGATCCTCCACGACCTCGCCACAGCGCGCAAAAATAAGGTCGGCGACGCCGCCAAGCTCGGCCCCGACTCCAAGAGCCAGGTCACGGTGCGCTATGAAGACGGCAAGCCCGTCGGCGTGACGCAGATCGTCGTATCCCACCAGCACATCGTCGAAGATCTGACGTCGAAGCAGGTCCGCGACATCATCGAACCGTACGTCTTGAAGGCCCTCCCGGCTGGCTGGGTCTCCAAGGACACCGTTTGGCACATCAACCCGACCGGCAAGTTCTTCATCGGCGGCCCTGATGGCGACTGCGGTCTCACCGGCCGCAAGATCATCGTCGACACTTACGGCGGCATGGCGCCCCACGGCGGCGGCGCCTTCTCCGGCAAGGACCCTACGAAGGTTGACCGCTCGGCTGCCTACGCCGCCCGCTACCTCGCCAAGAACGTGGTCGCAGCCGGCCTCGCCGAACGCTGCACGATCCAGCTCTCCTACGCTATCGGCGTCGCCAAACCGCTGTCGATTTACGTCGACACCCACGGCACCGGTAAGGTCGATGAAGCAGCCCTCGAAGTGGCCCTCGGCAAGGTGATGGATCTCTCACCCCGCGGCATCCGCACGCAGCTCGATCTCAACAAGCCGGTCTACGCCCGCACCTCCGCCTACGGCCATTTCGGCCGCACGCCCGATGCGGAAGGTGGCTTCTCCTGGGAACGCACCGAACTCGCCGACAAGATCAAGGCTGCGGTCTAAGCACGGACCCGTCCTGAAGTTTGGCCGCGGATTTAAACAGTCCGCGGCCGTTTTCTTTGATATCCCAGCATGATGACCGTCGAGTCAGACAAACACGCGCGCGACGAACTCCGCTCCTTCGGCCGCAAACGCGCCCGCAAGCCGAGCCCCCGTCAGCAGACACTCTGGGATGCCGCCCTGCCGCGCCTCCGCGTCGATCCGGCGACCCTCGCCGACAACCCATTGCCCTCACTCTTCCCCGCACCCGTCACTGAGGTCTGGCTGGAAATTGGCTTCGGCGGCGCTGAGCATCTGATCCATCAGGCCGCCGCCAATCCGGATGTTGGCCTCATCGGCTGCGAACCCTTCGAAGACGGCGTTATCAAAGCCCTGACCGCCATTGAAGAACGCGGCCTTCCAAACGTCCGCCTTCACCCCGACGACGTTCGCCCACTCCTGCGCGCCCTGCCCCCGGCATCATTGACAAAAGTCTTCGTCCTCTTCCCCGACCCCTGGCCCAAAGCCCGCCACGCCAAACGCCGCCTCGTATCCAAAACCTTCCTCGATACCCTCGCCCGCGTCATGCTGCCCGGTGCCGAACTGCGCGTCGCCACCGACATTCCCGCCTATGCCCGAACCGTCCTGGAAGCAGCCATTCCCCACCCCGCCTTCCGCTGGACCGCCACCGGCCCGGCCGATTGGCGAACCCCGTGGCCTGATTGGCCCGGCACCCGCTATGAGGCCAAGGCGCATCGCGAAGGCCGCCGCCCGATGTTCTTCACGTTCCATCGCGTCTGAACGGAGCTTTACAAAAAAGTTCGGGTTAACGCGCAAAAACTGCCCACATCGGCCTTGCCAGAAACAGCGCCATTGCGTAGCTTGACGGTGCTCATGATCATCTCAACTCTTGAGAGTGGGCCCGCAAGGGTCCGCTCTTTTTGTTTTAGGGGTTACCGATCATGGGTCTGAACGATCGGATCAACCCGGGCCAGTGGCGGAATGCAGGCCGAAACGCACGCGAACGACGCGAGATTTTACAGCGAAACCGGCTTGGCCGCGACGCTCGCCGGGCTTGTGGAGCCTGTGCTTGAAAATCTCGGCTATCGTCTGGTGCGCGTGAAGATCTCCGGCCGCGACGGCCAGACTGTGCAGATCATGGCCGAACGCCCCGATGGCACCATGACCATCGAAGACTGCGAAAAGGTCTCCAAGGAATTGTCGCCCCTGCTCGATGCACACGATCCCGTCTCTGAGGCCTACCGTTTGGAGGTCTCCTCGCCCGGCATCGACCGCCCTCTGGTCCGCGCCTCCGATTTCGAGAACTGGTCAGGCCATCAGGCCAAGATCGAACTGCGCCAACCCGTCGACGGCCGCCGCCGCTTCCAGGGCAAGCTCGAAGGCTTCGAAGACGGCGAAGTCCGCGTCGAACTCGAACTGCCTGAGATCGGTGCGACGACAATTGGATTTCCGCTGAGCCTCGTCTCCGAAGCCCGGCTGATAATGACAGACGAACTGATCCGCGAAGCGCTCACGCGCGCAAAGAAACAAGGACGCACCGGTTTCGCCGATGGCGCTGAACCGGACGAATTTGAGGTGGAGAACTGAGCATGGCCGGCATTGCAGGTATCAGCGCCAACAGGCTCGAGCTGTTGCAGATCGCAGACTCAGTCGCGCGCGAGAAATCGATCGACCGCAAGATCGTCATCCAGGCGATGGAAAACGCGATCCAGAAAGCGGCCAAGTCCCGCTATGGCGCCGAAAACGACATTCGCTGCGAAATCGACCCCAAAACCGGCGAAACCCGCCTCACGCGCGTGCTCGCCGTCGTCGAAAACGTCGAGAACGAAGCCACCGAAATTCGCCTCGCCGATGCGCAGCGCCGCAACCCGGAAGTCAGCATCGGCGATCTCATCGCCGAAAGCCTGCCGCCTCTGGAATTCGGCCGCGTCGCCGCCCAGAACGCCAAGCAGGTCATCGTTCAGCAGGTCCGCGAAGCCGAGCGCGATCGCCAGTTCGGCGAATACAAGGACCGCATCGGTGAAATCATCAACGGCACCGTCAAGCGCGCCGAATACGGCAACGTCATCGTCGATCTCGGCCGCGCCGAAGGCATCATCCGCCGCGATGAAATGATCCCGCGCGAAACGCCCAAATACGGCGATCGCGTCCGCGCCTACATCTACGACGTTCGCCGCGAGCAGCGCGGCCCCCAGATCTTCCTTTCGCGCGCCCGCCCCGAATTCATGGCCCGCCTGTTCGCCCAGGAAGTGCCGGAAATCTATGACGGCGTCGTCGAAATCAAGTCGGTCGCGCGTGATCCCGGCTCGCGCGCCAAGATCGCCGTTGTATCCAAGGACAACTCGATCGACCCCGTCGGCGCCTGCGTCGGTATGCGTGGCGCCCGTGTCCAGGCCGTCGTCAACGAACTCCAGGGCGAGAAGGTCGACATCATCCAGTGGAACCCGGATGCCGCGAGCTTCATCGTTAATGCGCTGGCCCCGGCCGAAGTGTCGAAGGTCGTTCTCGATGAAGACACCAACCGCATCGAAGTCGTCGTACCCGAATCGCAGCTCTCGCTCGCCATCGGCCGCCGCGGCCAGAACGTGCGCCTCGCCTCCCAGCTGACCGGCTGGGACATCGACATTCTAACCGAGCAGGAAGAAAGCGAGCGCCGCCAGAAGGAATTCAGCGAGCGTACGCAGATGCTCATGGATGCCCTCGATGTCGACGAAGTCATCGCCCAGCTCCTCGTCACCGAAGGCTTCGCCACGGTGGAAGAAGTGGCGTTCGTCGATCTCGGTGAAATCGCCAACATCGAAGGCTTCGATGAAGGCACCGCCGAACAAATCCAGACGCGTGCCCGCGAACACCTTGAACAGCAGGAAGCCGAACGCGACGCCAAGCGCCGCGAACTGGGCGTTGCCGACGAAGTAGCCGAAGTCCAGGGCGTCACGTCCGCCATGCTGGTGGCCTTCGGCGAACACGGCATCAAATCGCTCGAAGACCTCGCCGATTGCGCAACCGACGATCTGATCGGCTGGACCGAGCGCAAGAAGGACAAGGATAGCGAGCCTGTCCGCCATAAGGGCATTCTCGACGGCTTCGAAATCGACCGCGCCGGTGCCGAGGAGATGATCCTCTCCGCGCGCGTTCTGGCTGGCTGGATTACGGCCGAAGAAGAAACTCCGGAAGAAGCCGACGAAGCCGGTGCCGATGCCGAGGCGGAAGACGCCCCGGACGCCCCCGCGACTGAAGCCTGAGCAGGAAGATGAGGCGGGAGGCCCAAAGGATTGGCGCGCAGCCGTCGAGCACGTGATGCTGACGAAGACGAAGCGGGCGATGGCTCGCAGCGTCTGTGCGCGCTGACTCGGGTTGCCCTTCCCAAGGACGATTTGATCCGCTTTGTCCGCGGCCCTGACGGCACACTCTACCCCGACCCGGGCGCTAAGCTCCCGGGCCGCGGCGTCTGGGTCACCGCCACGGCTGCAAAAATCGCCGAAGCCGTCAAAGCCAAAGTCTTTGCCCGCTCCCTCAAGGCCGAGGTCAAGGTCCCGGCCGATCTCGCCGACAAAGTTGGCGACCTCTTAGAGCGGCGCGCCCTTGATGCGCTCTCCATTGCCAACAAGGCGGGCCTCGTCACCACCGGGTTCGATAAGCTCGACGCCCTGGTCGCCAAGAGCCCCGTCGCCATCCTTCTGCATGCGCGCGAAGCCTCCCCCGACGGCGCCGGCAAACTGGATCGTAAATACATCGCGGTGTCGCGGGCAAACCACCGGGACCACCGCATCGTGACACTTTTTACGGTCGAACAAATGAGCTTGGCCATAGGCCGGTCAAATGTGGTACATGCTGCCCTCACACAGGGCGGAGCGACCGAGAAATTCTTGAGCGAGGCCGGGCGCCTAGAGCGCTACCGGCCTGCTTTGGTTGAAGAAATTACTATTCCGGACGCATAAGGCGCCGACGAGATCTGCGGAAAGACCGAATGGATACGAAGGACGACACGACCGACAAGACAGCCCGCCCCGGCGCCGCCGGCGCCTCAGGGTCGGGAACAGCCGGTGCAGGGACACGCAAACCGTTGTCTTTGCAGCGGACGGTCGAGTCTGGGCATGTGCGGCAGAATTTCAGCCATGGCCGCTCCAAACCGGTGATCGTTGAAAAGCGCAAGTCGCGCAAATTGGGCGGCACCGATGCGCCAGCCCCCGCCGCTCCCGCACCCGCCTCCGTGAAGCCGCCGGCCGCAGCGCGCGCTCCCGACCAGCCCCGCGCGCCCGAGCAGCGCGCCGAAGCCGGCCGCACCCTGCGTCCCGAGGAGCGCGATGCCCGCGCCCGCGCCTTGGCCGAAGCCCGCCGCCAGACCGAAATCGAAGGTGCCGAACGCGCCGAACGCGAGCGCGCCGAGGCCGCCGCCCGGCCAGCCGAAGCGCCCGCTCCGGCTCCCGCGGCTGCGCCTGCTCCTGCAGCGCCCGTTGCCGCCGCACCTGCAGCCCCGCCCGCACCGGCGGCGCCCGCACCCCGCGCCGAAACGCCCGCATCCGCTCCCACGCAGGCCCGCGCACCGTCGTCGGCCCCGCGCCGCGACGGACCGCCCCCGCGCTCCAACGAAGGCGGCGCCCGTCCGGCTGGCCGCTTCGAAGGCCGTGGCGGCCCGCGTCCCGCTGGTCAAGGCTACAACACCGCCAATATGACCCGCGAAGGCGGCCGCCCGCAGGAAATTAGATTTCCCACCGCGCGCCCCGCGCCCGCACCCGAGCGTCCCGCAATCGAGCCCCCGAAGGGCAAGGAAGTCCGCGGCGAACCGCGCGCCACCCGCCCGGAGATGGTGGAAGACGAGGAAACCCGTGTCATCAAGCGCGGCGGCAAGATCGTTCGCACCCCGGTCAAGACAACACCGGAACCGGTGAAAGAGCGCGTCAAGCTCACCATCAATAACGCCTTCGACCAGGACCAGCGCGAACGCTCGCTCGCGTCTCTGAAGCGCAAGCGCGAACGCGAACGCCTCAAGGCCATGGGCGTGCAGCAACCGCGCGATAAAATCGTGCGCGAAGTCATCGTTCCTGAAGCCATCACCATTCAGGAACTGTCGAACCGCATGGCCGAACGCGGCGTCGACGTCATCAAGCTCCTGATGAAACAGGGCGCGATGCACAAGATCACCGACGTGATCGATGCCGACACCGCCGAATTGATCGTCCAGGAATTCGGCCACACCGTGAAGCGCGTGTCCGAGTCCGACGTGGAAAGCGGCTTCTTCCGGGCGGTCGAAGAAGACGAGAATGTTCGCCCGCGCGCACCCGTCGTCACCATCATGGGCCACGTCGACCACGGCAAAACCTCGCTGCTCGACGCGATCCGCCAAGCCAACGTGGTCTCCGGCGAAGCCGGCGGCATCACGCAGCACATCGGCGCCTATCAGGTCACGCTGCCCTCCGGCGACAAGATCACCTTCATCGATACGCCCGGCCACGCCGCGTTCACCGCCATGCGCGCCCGCGGCGCCAAGGTGACCGACATCGTCGTGCTCGTGGTTGCAGCCGACGACGGCGTCATGCCCCAGACGGTGGAAGCCATCAATCACGCCAAGGCCGCCGGCGTTCCCATGATCGTCGCGATCAACAAGATCGACAAACCGCAGGCCGATCCCACCCGCGTTAAGACCGACCTCTTGAGCCACGAAGTTGTGGTCGAAAGCATGGGCGGCGACACGCTGGAAGTGCCGGTCTCGGCCTTGAAGCGCACCAACCTCGATAAACTTCTGGAAGCGATCCATCTCCAGGCCGAAGTCCTCGACCTGAAGGCCAACCCGGATCGCACCGCTGAGGGCATCGTCATCGAAGCCAAGCTCGAACGGGGCCGCGGTCCCGTCGGCACGGTGCTCGTCCAGCGTGGTTCGCTCCATGTCGGCGATATCGTCGTGGCCGGTTCGGCCTGGGGCCGCGTTCGCGCCCTCATCAACGACAAGGGCCAGAACATCGACGAAGCCGGCCCCTCGGTCCCCGTCGAAGTCTTGGGCTTTGACGCTGCTCCCGAAGCCGGCGACCAGATCGCTGTCGTCGAGAATGAAGCCCGCGCCCGCGAAATCACCGACTACCGCATTCGCAAGCGCCGCGAGACGCTCGGAGCCGCTGGTTCCAAGAGCACGCTCGAGCAGATGATGCAGCAGTTGAAGGAAGCCGGCAAAAA
The DNA here is from genome assembly GCA_002279935.1 of Hyphomicrobium sp. 12-62-95. GTDB lineage: Bacteria > Pseudomonadota > Alphaproteobacteria > Rhizobiales > Hyphomicrobiaceae > JAGVSR01. Next base: position 313,256 of record NCCZ01000004.1, read on the forward strand.
GGACTTCAACCTCCTCATCAAGGGCGACGTGCAGGGCTCGGTCGAAGCCATCATGGGCGCGCTCAAGAAGCTCGGCACCGACGAAGTCGAAGCCCGCATCGTTCACTCCGGCGTCGGCGGCATCACGGAATCCGATATCGCGCTGGCCAACGCCTCGAAGGCGGTCGTCATCGGCTTCAATGTTCGCGCCAACGGTCAGGCCAAGCAGGCAGCCGACGCGGCCGGCATCGAAATCCGCTACTACAACATCATCTACGATCTGCTCGACGACGTGAAAGCGGCCATGTCCGGCCTCTTGGCGCCGACCATCCGCGAAGTCTTCCTCGGCAACGCGGAAGTCCTGCAGGTGTTCAACATCTCCAAGGTCGGCAAGGTCGCCGGTTGCCGTGTCACCGAAGGCAAGGTCATGCGCGGCGGCAAGGTGCGCCTCATCCGCGACAACGTCGTCATCCACGAGGGCTCTCTCTCTGTCCTCAAGCGCTTCAAGGACGACGTCAAGGAAGTGCCGACGGGCCAAGAATGCGGCATGTCCTTCGCCAACTACCAGGACCTCCGCGCCGGCGACATCATCGAGTGCTTCAACGTCGAGACCGTCACGCGCACGCTCTAATCGAACCGATGCCCGGCGCCGGATGCACGCTCATCCGGCCCGGTCCACGGCCCCATCCCCATCCCAACAGGACGCGCGCGGTCCAATCCCGCGGCGAATAAAAAATGTCTCGCAAAAAGAACACCTCGGGCAAGGGACCGACGCAGCGCATGCTGCGCATCGGCGAAATGGTCCGCCACAAGCTCGCCGAACTCCTGATCCGCGGCGAAATCCACGACGATGTCTTGGCCTCGCACGTCATCTCCATCACCGAGGTGCGCATCTCCAACGACCTCAAACTCGCCACCGCCTACGTCATGCCGCTCGGTGGCAAGGACACTGAAAAAGTGCTGGCCGCCCTCACGAAGCACAAGGGCTTTATCCGCGCCGAGATCGCCCAAACGCTTGATCTGCGCTACGCCCCCGACATCCGCTTCCGCGAAGACGAGACCTTCGAAGAGGTGAGCCGCATCGACGAGTTGCTCTACTCCGAAAAAGTCCGCCGCGACGTCGAGAAGAAATAACTTCAAAGAAGAACCGATATGGCCCGCCGCAAGAAAGGCCAGCCCATCAACGGCTGGTTCATCCTCGATAAGCCGCTTGGCCTCACGAGCACGCACGCGCTCGCCCGCGTGAAGCGCCTCTTCGACGCGCAAAAAGCCGGCCACGCCGGCACGCTCGATCCCCTTGCCACCGGCATTCTCCCCATCGCGTTCGGCGAGGCGACCAAAACCGTCTCCTTCGCCGTCGATGGCGCCAAGTCGTATGCCTTCGCCGTCCGCTGGGGCGCCGAGACGACCACCGACGACAAGGAAGGCGCCGTCACGCAGACAAGCGACAGCCGCCCCACCGAAGGCGACATTCGCGCCCTACTCCCCCGCTTTATTGGCGAGATCATGCAGACCCCGCCCGCCTTCTCCGCCGTCAAGATCGACGGCGAACGCGCCTATGATCTCGCTCGCGATGGCGAAACCGTCGTCCTCGAACCCCGCCCGATCCAGATCGACGATCTCCGCCTCATGGATATGCCCAACGCCGACACCGCCGTTTTCGAAGCCGACTGCGGCAAGGGCACCTACGTCCGCGCCATCGCCCGCGACATGGGCCGCGCATTCGGCTGCTACGGTCACGTCATCGAACTCCGCCGCACGCGCGTCGGTCCGTTCGAAGAAGGCGACGCCTGGGGGCTGGAAGAACTGGCCGAAGAAGCCGAAGCCGGCCGCCTCTTCGACGCCGATGGCCCGCTGCTCCCCGTCGAGATGCCGCTGCGCGGTCTGCCCGAACTGATGGTCACCGCGTCCGATGCCTCCAAACTCGTGCGCGGCATGGCGGTTCTCATTCGCGGCCGCGACGCCCCCGTCCTCTCCGGCCTCATGTACGCCACCTGCCACGGCCGCATCGTTGCCCTGGGCGAGGTCGAAAAAGGGGCACTGCACCCCATCCGCGTCTTCAACCTGGGCTGACAGCCACACCCATCTGGGAAAAAACCGTCACCGTGTCACCGCGCGTTGACCACCCTAAGGCGCCCTCCATAATGCGGCCGTCGATATCCCCTTGCGGGTCCATGGAGTGATCACGATGAAGTTTGTAAAAGGTCTGGTCGCGGCAGCAGCGATGACCGTGGCGCTCGGCGCTCCCATCGCGGAAGCCGCATGCGTCAAGAAGGGTGCCGTTGCAACCGCCGGCTCCGAAGAGTGGGCCAAGTGGTATGCCCTCGAAACCACCGTCCAGGCGCTGAGCTGGGGCCTGTGGCCGGGCTTCCTCAACAACGGCAAGGTCGAAGGCTACTCCGTCAACGACAAATACTCCTGCAAGCCCGACGGCGGCCAGATCACCTGCCGCGCCGCCGTGACCTTCTGCAAGAAGTAAGGATTTCGGGGTATCAGCGCGCGGGGTTGGCGGGGCGGCCGCGCGCAAGTAAACACCAATACCGGCGAGCGGCCGTCAGATCAGGGGGCCAAGAATTCGCTCGCCGGGATGAGCGGCGAAAAAGCACTTCGCGCCCGCAAGCCCCCCATGTATAAGACCCCACGTCGCGGGCTCCCCGAGGGCCCGCGACGTTTCGTTTTCGACCCGGCTGGACGACATCCCGGCCGTGGCCGTGCCCTGGGCTCCCTTTTGGCGAGCCCTACAACTCCAAATTTGAAAGGAGCACCCGATGTCGGAAGTAGCACCCCACCGTAAGGCGGCGAAGGCCGAGGTTATCAAGTCGAACGCCACCAAGGCCAACGACACCGGCTCGCCGGAAGTCCAGATCGCGGTTCTCACTCACCGCATCAACGAACTCACCGACCACTTCAAGGCTCACAAGAAAGACAACCACTCGCGCCGCGGCCTCCTCAAAATGGTGAGCCAGCGCCGCCAGTTGCTCGATTACGTGAAGCGCAAGGATGTCGCCCGCTATCAGGGCATCATCGAAAAGCTCGGCATCCGCCGCTGATCCGCGCTGCACCAGGGCCGCATCTGGCCAATGGCACCGCGCGATCGTTCGGATGGCACCGGAATTCATTCTGAAAACTATCGCGCCGGGGGCTCTAAACGCTTCCCGGCGCGATGCGCATTCATGCTAAAGACCGCTGCGAAAACAAAAGACCGAAGAACCGAAACGAAAGCTGAAAAACATGTTTGATATCCATCGCGTCGAGATCGAATGGGGCGGGCGCAAGCTCAAGCTCGAAACCGGCCACATGGCCCGCCAGGCCGACGCCGCCGTTTATGCCCAGTATGGCGAGACCACCGTTCTCGCAACCGTCGTCGGCGCCAAGTCGCCTAAGGCCGGCATCGACTTCTTCCCCCTCACCGTGAATTACCAAGAGCGCACGTACGCAGCCGGCAAGATCCCCGGCGGCTACTTCAAGCGCGAAGGCCGTCCCTCCGAGAAGGAGACGCTCGTCTCCCGCCTGATCGACCGCCCGATCCGCCCGCTGTTCGTCGAAGGCTTCAAGAACGAAGTCCAAGTCGTCGTCACCGTTCTCTCGCACGACCTCGAAAATGATCCCGACGTTCTCGGCATGGTCGCAGCGTCAGCAGCACTCACGCTTTCGGGTCTGCCGTTCCTCGGCCCGATCGCCGCGGCCCGCGTCGGCTACATCGGCGGCGAATATGTGCTGAACCCGCTCGTCGACGAAATGTCCGAAACCGCGCTCGACCTTGTCGTCGCCGGTACGCACGACGCCGTCATGATGGTGGAATCGGAAGCCAAGGAACTGTCCGAAGAGATCATGCTCGGCGCTGTCATGTTCGGCCACCGGCATTTCCAGCCGGTCATCCAGGCGATCATCAAGCTCGCCGAAACGGCCGCTAAGGAGCCCTGGGACATCCAGATCCCCGACAAGGCCAAGTACTACGATCAGGTCAAGGCCATTGCCGGCACGACGCTCACCGAAGCCTTCTCGACCAAGGAAAAGGCCAAGCGCAACGATCTCGTGTCGCAGGCCAAGAAGCGCGTCTTCTCCGAAATCCAGATCCCCGACGAACCCGGTGAAAAGGTCCTGCTCGGCGACGCCTTCAAGGCGCTCGAAATGGACATCATGCGTGGCGACGTTCTGAAGACCAAGAAGCGCATCGACGGCCGTGATCTTGTCACCGTCCGCCCGATCGTCTCCGAAGTCCACGTTCTCCCCCGCGCCCACGGCTCGGCCCTCTTCACGCGCGGCGAAACGCAGGCCCTCGTGGTCGCAACGCTCGGCACCGGCGAAGACGAGCAGTATGTCGACAGCCTGGAAGGCACCCGCAAGGAACGCTTCCTGCTGCACTACAACTTCCCTCCCTTCTCCGTCGGCGAAACGGGCCGCATGGGTTCGCCCGGCCGCCGCGAAATCGGCCACGGCAAGCTGGCATGGCGCGCCGTCCGTCCGCTCCTGCCCAGGCACGAAGACTTCCCTTACACGCTCCGCGTTGTGTCCGAGATCATGGAGTCGAACGGCTCGTCGTCGATGGCCACCGTCTGCGGCGCCTCGCTCTCGCTCATGGATGCCGGCGTGCCCTTGAAGGCGCCCGTTGCCGGCATCGCGATGGGTCTCATCAAGGAAGGCAACGACTACGTCGTGCTCTCCGACATTCTGGGTGACGAAGACCACCTCGGCGACATGGACTTCAAGGTCGCCGGCACCGAGAACGGCGTCACCGCCCTGCAGATGGACATCAAAATCACCGGCATCACCGAAGAGATCATGAAGATCGCTTTGGCGCAGGCGAACCAGGGTCGTCTCCACATCCTGGGCGAGATGGCGAAATCCATCACCGGCGCCCGCGAAGAGCTGGGCGAGCACGCCCCGCGCATCGAAACGATCAAGATCCCGACCGACAAGATCCGCGAAGTGATCGGTTCGGGCGGCTCGGTCATCCGCGAAATCGTCGCGGAATCGGGCGCCAAGATCGACATTCAGGACGACGGCACCGTCAAGATCGCCTCCGCCAACCGCGAGTCGATCGAGAAGGCGCTGGCCCGCATCAAGGGCATCACGTCGGAGCCCGAAGTCGGCCAGATCTACAAGGGCAAGGTCGTCAAGATCATGGAGTTCGGCGCCTTCGTGAACTTCTTCGGCGCCAAAGATGGTCTCGTCCACATCTCGCAGCTGACGAACGGCCGTCCCGAAACGGTCGGCGAAGTCGTCAAGGAAGGCCAGGAAGTCTACGTGAAGCTCCTGGGCTTCGATGATCGCGGCAAGGTCCGCCTGTCGATGAAGATCATCGACCAGACGACCGGCCAGGAAATTCCCCGCGCTCCCGGCGAACCGGAAGAAGTCTTCTCCGCCGAGCGGCCCCCGCGCCGTGACCGCGAAGGCGGCCGCGGCCGTGGCGGCCCCCGTCGCGAACGCGACTAATAAAGGTGCTGCGAACGCGACTAAACCAGGAGTCGCGAGCGAGACTGAGCCTTTAAGAATATAAATGACAAAGGGCGGTCCATCGGGCCGCCCTTTTTCGTTGCGCGCAAACTTATCCCCGCTCGCAAACCCGCGCCTATCCTTCGCCTCATCCCGTTGAGCGAAGGACAACACCAGTGGACGAAACGACGAACCTGCTCCTGCCCTACATTCTCGCCGCCCAGGCGCAGAAGCACGTCACCCACAACGAAGCGCTCCGTAAACTCGATGCGCTCGTCCAGATCTCCATCGTCGACCGCGACCTCGCAACGCCGCCAATCTCGCCCGTCGACGGCGCCCGCTATATCGTCGCCGCTTCGCCCACCGGTGCTTGGACGGGTCACGCCTCCAAAATCGCCGCTTGGCAGGATGGCGCCTGGGCCTTCTTCACGCCCCGCACCGGCTGGCTCGCATGGATCGAGGACGAAGCCACGCCTGTCGCCTGGAACGGCACGGCCTGGACCGCCATCGGCGGCGGCAGCGTCAACCCCACGCCCCTCGTTGGCGTCAACGCAACCGCCGACACGACCAACCGCCTCGCTGTCTCATCTGCCGCCACGCTGTTCAATCACGCCGGCGCCGGCCATCAGGCCAAAATCAACAAAAACGCCGCGACAGACACGGCCTCCATCCTTTTTCAAACCGGCTTTTCCGGCCGCGCCGAAATGGGCACCACCGGCAGCGACGATTACGCCTTCAAAGTCTCGCCCGACGGCAGCACGTGGCACGACGCCATCCAGATTAACCGCACCAACGGCGCGGTGACCTTCCCCAACACGACCATCGGTGGCGGCATCTCGGACGGCGACAAAGGCGATGTTACGGTTTCCGCCAGCGGCGCCACGTGGACCGTCGACGCCAACGCGATTACCAACACCAAACTCGCCGACATGGCCGCCAACACGGTCAAGGTCCGCAACAATGCGGCGGCGGGCGATCCGGTCGATTTGACCATCGCCGCATCTCAACTTCTCGGCCGTGGTTCCACGGGAAACATCGCCGCGATCACGCTCGGCACGAACCTCAGTATGTCCGGCACAACATTGAATGCGTCGGGCGGCGGCGGAATATCGGATGGCGACAAAGGAGACATCACCGTCTCCGGCTCCGGCGCGACGTGGGCGGTCGATGCCGATGCAATCACCAACTCCAAGCTCTCCAATATGGCGGCGGGAACAATCAAAGGGAATAACACGGGCGCGACCGCCGATCCGGTAGACCTGACGGCTGCACAGGTACGCGCGATGCTATCCACCTACGTGGAAAGCGCGCCGATCTCTATGACGAACACCACCGATAGCAACCAACTCTTCATTCATGGCCTGGGTGTGCGTCCGAACAAGTTCGGGGTCTACTTGGAATGCGTCGATCCCGATCAAGGCTACGCTGTCGGCGACCGGATCAACCCCAACTTGTTTCGCGCAATAAACATCCTATTGACGGTTTCGGCAGATGCGTCTGCCGTGACCCTCTCGTGGGATGGCGCAATGTTTACGAGTACGACGTTCGTCGCGCCGAAGGGCGGGGGGACAGCGTTCACGATGCCATCAAACCCCGTCAATTGGCGACTGATCATCTGGGCCGAGGTATAACGTCATGGCACACGTCATCTGGAAATCCGCAGATCGGTTCGCCAAGGCGGCGCTTCCCAAATCTCACCTCCCACCCGACGAACAATTAGCGGCCTTGAGAGAGGCGGGCCTGCTTCCGTTTCCCTCCGACACACCACACATCGTACTGGCCGACAACCACGCAGCCGCCGCCCTGCCCGCCTCGCAAGTGAGTGTGGATTGGGCAACCGGGGCAGTCGCAATACTGCCCAAGCCTGCGATCTTACCGGCGGAAGCGGACTACGCTGAAGCGATCCAGAGCCACATTGATTCCGTCGCCCATGCGCGCGGCTATGGCAACGGCGCCATGCTGGCAAGTTACGTCGCCTCCACAGTCCCAGCGTGGGCCGCCGAAGCGCAGACATTTGTAGCTTGGCGTGACGCGGTTTGGCTCGCCGCCTACGGCCGCCTGGGGGCCGTGAAAGCTGGCGAAGCCGATCCACCGGCAATCTCAGCGCTCATCGGTCTGTTGCCTCCGATAAGCTGGCCAGCCACCTGACGCTCCGCGCCGACAGCCCCCATCGCTGGCAATTTTTTGCAAACCTGCCGCCAGTGGTTAACGGCCTCGCAAGGTCTTAAGCACATGATCGTCTAGATGTGGTGCCGGCCGGATGCTGTTGAAGCTCCTCCGCGTCACACGGGCGGTTGTGTTTTTTTTCGAGCGTGTGGGCGTATGAAGGTTTTGGTCACCGGCGGCGCGGGCTTCATTGGGTCTGCGGTCTGCCGCTATCTCGTGTCGGTGCGCGGCGACAGCGTCGTCAATGTCGACTGTCTGACCTACGCAGCCAACCTCGCCTCTCTCGACGAGATCGCTGACGATCCCCGCTACAGCTTCCATCAGGTCAACATCTGCGACGGCCCCGCCATTGCGTCCATTCTGCGCCGCGAGCAGCCCGACGCCATCATGCATCTGGCCGCCGAAAGCCACGTCGACCGCTCGATCACCGGCCCCGCCGCCTTTATCGAAACCAACATCCGCGGCACCTACGAGATGCTCGAAGCCGCCCGCCACTACTGGTCGGCGCTGTCTGCCGAGCGCAAGGCCCGCTTCCGCTTCCTGCATGTCTCCACCGATGAAGTCTTCGGCAGCCTTGGCGACGACGGCCACTTCACGCCCGATACGCCTTACGACCCCAGCTCGCCCTATTCCGCCAGCAAAGCCGCCTCCGACCACCTCGCCATGGCCTGGCTCCGCACGTATGGCCTCCCCGTCGTGCTCTCCAACTGCTCGAACAACTACGGGCCGTATCACTTCCCCGAAAAACTGATCCCCTTGATGATCACCAACGCGCTGCTCGGCCGAGATCTGCCCGTGTACGGCGCCGGCGCCAACGTGCGCGATTGGCTCTACGTCGACGATCACGCCCGCGCACTCACCACCATCTGCGAAAACGGCACACCCGGCGAAAGCTACCTCGTCGGCGGCCGCAACGAGCGCACCAACCTCGACGTCGTGCAAACGATCATACGCATCCTCGATCGCCAGCGCCCCCGCGACGATGGCCGCTCCTATCAAGAGCAGATGATGTTCGTTGAAGACCGCCCCGGTCACGATTTCCGCTATGCCATCGATCCCACCAAGCTCGAAACCGAACTCGGCTGGCAGGCCTCCGAAACCTTCGAAACCGGCATCGAAAAAACCGTCGCCTGGTATCTATCCAACGAATCCTGGTGGATGCCGCTGCGTCTGCGCCGATACACCGGCGAGCGCTTAGGACTTCCAGCGTCCCCTGTCACAGAAAAGAAGCGCGCGTGATCTAGGCGGAGTGGACCCGTCAGCAAGGACGTTCCCATGAAGATCGCCGTCGTCGGCCGCGAAGGCCAGCTCGCACAATGCCTGCGCATCCAGGGCCGCGCACGGGGCCACTACGTCCACGCCGCCGGCCGCCCTGACGTCGATCTCACAAAGCCCGAAACCGTCGGTGCTTGGCTCGATCAGGTCAAGCCCGGCCTCGTCGTCAATGCCGCCGCCTATACGGCCGTCGACAAAGCCGAAACCGAGTGCGAACAAGCCTTTCTCATCAACGCGACCGGAGCCGGCGAGCTGTCGCGCCTCTGCGCCGCCGCTTCCATTCCTCTGATCCACATCTCGACCGACTTCGTCTTCGATGGCACGCGCCGCCGCCCCTATGTTGAAACTGATACTGTGCTCCCCCTCGGCACGTACGGCACTAGCAAAGCAGCCGGCGAAATGGCCGTGCAACGCGCTTGCCCGCAGCACGTGATCCTGCGCACGTCCTGGATCTACAGCGCACACGGCAACAACTTCCTGAAAACAATGCTGCGTCTCGGTGCCGAACGCGCCGAACTCGGCGTCGTCGACGACCAGCGCGGGTCACCCACAAGTGCGCACGATCTCGCCGATGCCATTCTCGAAATCGCCCCTCGCCTCGCCGCCGCGACTGATCCCTCGCTCTGGGGCACGTATCACGTGACCGGCGCTTACGAGACCACATGGCATGGCTTTGCCGCCGAGATCTTTCGCCAGGCCGCAATACGCGGCGCCACCGTTCCGCGCCTCAAGGCCATCACCACGGCGGAATATCCCACCCCTGCCCGCCGCCCCGCCTACTCTGTCCTGGACAACACGAAGTTCTTAGAAACCTTCGGCTTCGCATTGCCCGATTGGCGCGCCAGCTTGAGCCGCTGCATGGCGGACGTCTGCCCCAATCAAGCGCCCGGTCAGGTCGCCTAAAATCCGCCAGCGCTATATCGCGACCAGGACATCTGTCGGACCCAGCGGCGCATCGAAGCGCATGCCCGCCGACGTGCCGGTCACCCATGCAATCGTTCCATGGAACTGGCGGCCGGAAACGAAATCAACGCGAACCCGATCGCCGCGCTTCAGACCCGCGATGCGCCCCAATCCCAAACCGCCTGCCGACGCATCGCGCACGAAGCCCGTCTGCAATTGATGCGGCCCATGCACGAGACAATTCTGGAGCACCGCGCGCCGCGGCGCGCGCCGCTTCTGCGGTAGCGGGGGAACATAAAGGCGTCCGGCTTCGTCGAGACACGGCTTCAATCCATTCGCCGCCCCGCCCAACAGCGCCGAAACAATCCGGGAATTCTGGTGATGCAGTTCTGGCAATGGCGATGCCGGCGCGTCTTCCAGTTCCAGCATCAGCGCTTTGGTCTCACGCGCTAGCGCCCGCCAGCTCGTCTGCAGCATCCGCGCATGCAGCACCGCCGCCCGTGGCAACGACAAAGCCTCGCAGTCGTCGAGGAACGCATTGAGGCCCGTACTGGCAGACGCGAGATCCTTGAGGAACGCGTGGACGCTGGCCGCCATCGGCGGATCGATCTCATCGTGGTCGATCAGCACAGGAAGCAGCGTGCGCAGTGGCGCATGGTCGGGCGCGAACCGGGCAATCTCGCTGGCACGCAAGACACTTCGCCAGTCGTTCAACGCATTGGCCGCCGTGGCGATCACAGCTACACCAACCGCCGTCGGGTGTAACTCTGAGATGAGATGTTCGAAAAGCCGGTCACTGGTTTCGCCAGCCTGGACCGGGACGTGGTCGGCGTGCTCCGCGGTCGCCGCATACCGGACGTGTCGAGCCTGTAACATTGTTAACGACCCTTGGTTCTAGGTTGTCCTAACCTCAACCTAGAGTAGAAAAACTAATTCCGGGTAACGGACGCCGTTTCAAGCCAAACTAACCGAAAAAACGTGCGGCCAAGCCTCAAGCAACGGAAAAGGCGCCGGAAATGGTGCTCCGGATCATCTCCGTCACCCGCTCCGATTTACCGATCGGCCCGGCGTAAATTGCGGCAGCGCCTGTCTCGGCGATGGCCTCCGGCACATCCTCGGCCGCGTGCAACCCATCTCCCGAGAAAAATCCACTGACGATGGTCGGGCTCCCTGCATCACGGCGAAGTGCATCCTCGAGAAATTCCGGCTCTTCCAGAAACGCCGTCTCGACCCGGCCAAAGCCACCCGCCCGCTCGATCGCCGCCGCCACCACACGAGTCGCCTCCGCCGATGCCGGCCCGATCTTCGACCCATGCCCCACAACCAGCAATCGCGCCGCGGCCGCCGCGACCCCCGCCTGCTCGGCCGCCGCCAAGGCCTCCGCCCGCATCAGATCGGGCAAGCGGGGATCGGCACCGAGTGGCGGCAAGACATGCACATCAACCGGTATCTCCAAAGCCGCTAGGCGCTGCGTCAGAACTTTCCGCGTGAAATAGCCCTCGGCCATGAACATCGGATAGACCGCAAGACATTTGGCTCCCGACGCGAGTGCCGCGCGCACGGAATCCTCCAGCAGCGGTTCACCGCGCAAAATCCCAGCCGATACACTATGAAACGCCCTGTCCGAACCCAGCCGCGCGCAATGCGCAAGCAGCGTCGCGTTCGGGTTCTCGCCACCCCGATCCCCATGCGCCGCAAGAATGACAGCCACATCCTTCAGCGCCACCGGTGCCCGCACCGGCCGCGCCACAGACGCCAGCGCTTCGTCGACAATCGCGCGCACGCCCGGATCGAGGGGCAAAGCCAATGCCGCCGCCTGCCCCTCCTCGGACATCTTCTTCCACGTCTTCTGCACGATCCCGATCATCTTTGCGCGATCGTGTTTCGGCGCGAAATCCGCCGCGTAGAACTGCAGAAACACCAGACACGCCACATCCTCGAGCGTCTGGCTTTCAACATCCGTCTTGAGATTTTCTTTGCGAATGAGGGTCGCGACCTTCTGCACGGTCTCCGCGTCGAACCCACTTCCGCTGAGGATCTCACCCGCCCACTCCGCATGCCGCCGCTTGAGTTCGCCCCGCCAGCGGTGATACCCCGCCCGGTCCATCGGATAACTGTCGCGCGGGATCGTCCACCGCTTGAGATGCTGTGCCCGCGCCGCCAGACGCAATGCCTCCGATGCCTCCGGCACCAGCCGCGCCAGCGTCAGGCTCATCCGCTCCGAATAGACGAGTTCCGCTGGCCGCGCGGCCCCATCAACAAGAACCGTATTCGGGTCCTCCGCGTTGGCGGCGTCGATGCGTGAAATGGCAGTCTCGAAAGGCGTCATACCCTTAGCCTCATGATCCGGAGCGCGTATATGGAACATCATGGCAAAGATGCGCAAGAAATCCGATCTGCCCACCAAACCCTGCGCCGCCTGCGGCCGCCCGTTCGCGTGGCGCAAGGCCTGGGCCAAGGTGTGGGACGATGTCCGCTACTGCTCCGACCGTTGCCGCAAGGAAAAGGGCAAGGTCACTCCTCCCCATCCCAAGGGCTAAGCCCGTCGAGAAACGCCTTCGCGTCCTGCCGCACCGCATCCTGATCCGCCTTCGAAAACTTGCGCCACGTCGCATACATCTGCGTCATCCGCGGATTTCCAGCGAGCTTACCGGCATTGCGATCCAAAAAATCCCAGTAGAGCGCATTGAACGGACAGGCCCCCGCCCCCGTTCTCTTCTTCACATCGTACCGGCACGACCCGCAGTAATCCGACATCCGGTTGATGTAGTTCCCGCTCGCCGCATAGGGCTTGGAGCCGAGCAATCCCCCATCCGCAAACTGGCTCATGCCGAGCGTATTCGGCAGCTCAACCCACTCATACGCATCCGCATAAACCGCCAGATACCATTCGTGCACCTGTTTCGGATCGATCCCCGCCAGCAGCGCGAAATTGCCCGTCACCATCAGCCGCTGAATGTGATGCGCATAGGCTTCCCGCTTCGTCTGTCCGATCGCCGCGCCGAGGCACGCCATGTCTGTCTCACCCGTCCAATAGAAGTCGGGGATCGGCCGCGTCGCACCGAGAAAGTTCTGCTCCACATACTCCGGCATCTTCAGCCAATAGATGCCGCGCACATACTCCCGCCACCCGATGATCTGTCGGATGAAACCCTCCGCTGCGTTCAACGGCACCCGCCCCGCGCGGTACTCTTTCTCCACCCGTCGGCACACATCGAGCGGATCAAGCAACCCGGCATTGATGTAGAGCGACAGAATGGAGTGATAGAGAAACGGCTCCGACAGCAACATTGCATCCTGGTAGTCGCCAAACTGCGCCAATCCTGTCTTCAAGAAATGCCGCAACTGCTTTTCCGCGTCGGCGCGCGTCACGCCGAACCAGAACGGCTCCAGATCGCCGAAATGATTGTTGAACCGCTTCCCCACGAGATCGAGCACATCGCGTGTGATGTTATCGGGCTGAAACCGCAGCGGCTTGGGAATAAACAGATCGGCCTTCGCCGGCTTGCGGTTTTCTGCATCGAAATTCCACCGCCCGCCCTCCGGCTCCTCGCCGTCCATCAAGAGCCCGGTCTTGCGCCGCATCTCGCGATAGAAAAACTCCATGCGCAGCGATTTGCGCCCCGCGGCCCACGCCGCGAATTCTCCCCTCGCACACAAGAAGCGATCGTCGGGCAAGACGCGCACCGGCAACCCGGATTCGCCCTCCCACGTCCGGATCATCTCCGCCACGCGCCACTCGCCAGGCTCCGTCACAACAATGCCGCTGGCCTTGATCTCGCGCGCCGCCCGTTTCACTTCGCTGGTAAAGCTGCCGCCGTTCTTCTTGTCGTCCAGCCGCACGTACCGCACCGTCCAGCCGGCAGCCTCCAACTCGGCCGCAAAATGCCGCATGGCCGCGAATAGGAATGCGATCTTCTTCTTGTGATGCCGCACATAGCTCGCCTCGTCGGCGACTTCCGCCATCAGCACCACATCGCGCGCTTTGTCAGCCGCCCGGAGGCTCGCAAGCCCCAGGCTCAGCTGGTCGCCGAGAACGACAATAAGCGCCGGGCCGGCGGCGGCAGTCCGGGAGGGAGGCATTGAGTCTCGCGCAAGGAGTTACAACGGTGCCTTGAATACGAAGAAGGCGCCCGCGACGATCAACGAAAACCCCACGAGATGGTTCACCGTGATTGCCTCATTCAACACCACCACCGAGAACACGGCGAACACGACCAGCGTGATCACCTCTTGGATGGTCTTCAGTTCCGCCGCCGAATAGGTGCCATGCCCGATCCGGTTCGCCGGCACCGCCAAACAGTATTCGAAAAACGCAATCCCCCAGCTCACCAGGATCGCCGTAATCAACGGCGCGGACTTGTATTTCAGGTGCCCGTACCAAGCGAGCGTCATGAACACGTTCGACGCTGTCAGAAGTAGGATCGGCGCCAGCCAAGCTGGCGGCAGAAACGAAGCCAAGGACATCCTCCGGGAAAACTGCGATCGATAACCGTAAATCCGGACTTAAGGGCCGCCGGGCCCCGATTGCAACGTTCCCGCCCTCGACAGAAGCTGCGTCCCCGGTCTAACACTGCCCCACCACAGCAACGCTCCACCGAAAGCCCCGATGCCGCCCCGCGACCCAAAGCTCGAAAATTTGCTCTCGGGCGTCGCCGGCGGCGACGAAGCCGCGTTCGCGGAGCTTTATCAGGCCACCTCTTCGAAACTCTTAGGCGTTGCCATCCGTATCCTCCGCAACCGGGAAGTGGCCGAAGAAGTGCTGCAGGAGGCCTTCTTCAAGGTCTGGGAACGGGCCGGGGACTACAATTCCGGCATCGCTTCCCCCATAACCTGGATGGCGACCATTGTTCGCAATCGTGCACTTGATGAAGCCCGCCGCCGGGTCATCCGGCCCTCGGGCGACGAAAGTGAACTGGAGAACATCGAAAGCGGCGATGAACATCCCATCGCCGCCCTCGAACGGGCCGAAGACGTTGAGCGGCTCCTGCGCTGCCTAGACGGCCTGGAGCCGGAGAAAAAGGAGATCGTCCGCCTTGCCTATCTGGACGGTCTGAGCCGGGAAGCACTGGCGGCCCGGTTCAACAGACCAGAAGGTACGATCAAGACCTGGCTCCACCGGAGCCTTGCACTTTTGAAAGGTTGCCTCGAGCAATGACTGAGCTCGACGACATTGAGGGACTGGCCGCCGAGTACGTTCTTGGCACGCTGTCGCGCGAGGAGCGTCAGACGGTTGCCGACCGCCGCGCCGCTGACAAGGCCCTCGATCGCGCCATCGCCGCCTGGGAAAAGCGCCTCGGTCCGATGGTCGAAACCGTCGCGCCCGTCGCCCCTTCACCGAACCTCTACAACAAGATCCGCGCGCAAATCGGCCTCTCGCAACACGTCATCTCGCTGAAGGCTCGCGAGCAGGCCCTCGCCCGCCGCGCCAACCGCTGGCGCAACGCTTTTGCTGGCGCGACCGCGCTGGCCGCTTCGCTGGCCGGCATCATGGTCTATCGCGATGCCGTCGTACCTCAGCCAGCCACGCAGTACGTCGCGGTGCTCGACGCTGGAAATGACAAGCCGGCCTTCCTGCTCACCGTCGACACCAAAACCAACATGTGCGTGATCACCGCCGTCAACCCGCCCAAGCAGAGCGACAAGACTTATCAGGTCTGGATGGTCTCCGACAAAATGCCCAAGCCCAAGTCCCTTGGCATGATGAACGAGCCCGGCGAAATGCAGGCAATGCCGATGCAGGCGGGTCCCGAGATGGACCTGTTCATGAACGCGTCGTTCGCGGTCAGCGTTGAACCCATGGGCGGTTCGCCCACCGGTACGCCCACCGGCCCCGTCCTCTTCACCGGCAAGCTGATCCAGGCCACGCCTTAACACGTCAATAATGTGCACGCGCCCTGAAACCCGGCCGGGCCCTGACCGTAACTCCCCGTATCACACAGGGGAGAATGGCTCGCGTCCCTGCGTGGCAAGCCCCATGAGCCAATGTCAATCCATTGAGCAATAAGGAAACGCACCATGCAAATCACCGCTAAGTCGGGCTCAGCCATCGCCGCCGCCGCCGCCGCACTGCTCCTCGCCGGCGCCGTTGCGTCGCCGTCGATCGCCGCCTCCGATGCCAAGGGCCATTGCATGGGCGCGAACGCCTGCAAGGGCCAGAGCGCCTGCAAGACCGCCAAGAACGAGTGCGGCGGCCAGAATGGCTGCAAGGGCCAGGGCTTCCTCGAAACGACCAAAGCGGAATGCGACAAGATCGAAGGCGCCAAGTTCGAAGCCATGAAGATGGACGACATGAAGATGGACGACAAGAAGGGCTGATCCTGCGGCCGGCTCTGGGAGCGCCGCAAGGCGCTTTCGGACCCACGCTTGCGAGCAAATTCCCGATGAACAGCCAATCGCTAGATCAAACCGCTGTGCGCCCCCGCTATTTGGGCTTCGGCCTGGGGTTGCGCCCGCAGCACTACGCCGACATTCTCGGTGGCAATCCCGACGTCGATTGGTTCGAGGTTATTTCCGAAAATTACATGGTGCCCGGCGGCCAGCCGCTGCGCATGCTGGAACGCATTCGCGCCCGCTATCCCATCGTCATGCACGGCGTCTCGCTGTCGATTGCGTCCACATCACCCATCGATCATGCATATCTCGCCGGCCTGCGCACGCTCGCCGATCGCTTCGAACCCGAATTCGTCTCCGACCACCTCTGTTGGACGGGCGTCCATGGCGTCAACCTTCACGACCTCCTGCCCGTGCCCTACACCCGCGAAGCCCTCGACCATGTCTGCGCCCGTGTCGCCGCCGTCCAAGACGCCATCGCACGTCCCTTGGCGCTCGAAAACGTATCGAGCTACGTCGAGTACGCGCACTCGGAGATGAGCGAATGGGACTTCCTTGCCGAGTTGACCCGTCGCACCGGCTGCTGGTTGGTCCTTGACGTCAACAACGTCTTTGTTTCGGCTTTCAACCATGGTTGGGATGCGCGCCGCTTCATCGATGCGATCCCGCGCGACCGTGTCGTGCAGTTCCATCTGGCCGGCCACGAACACGCGATGACCCACATTATCGATACCCATGACGCGCTGGTCCCGCCCGAGGTCTGGGATCTTTACGCCTATGCCGTCGATCGTTTCGGCGCCGTTTCAACCATCATCGAGCGTGACGATCACATCCCGCCGCTCGCCGACATGGTGAGCGAACTCTCCATCGCCCGCCGCATCGCGCACGAACGCATTCCATCTTTCGCCAAGGTCTCGTGACATGGCTTGGACCTCCGCCCCCAGCCTCGCCGATCTCCAGACCCGCATGCAGGCGGCCATCCTCGCCGGAGATCGGCAAGCGCTCGTTCCGTTGGTCCGCGCCGGCGCCCACGCTGGTCAGGAAACCCTGATCAGCGTTTACACGTCGGCCTATGTTCTCCGCTTGATTGGCATTCTAAAAGCCGATCTGCCGCTGACAGCGGCCTACCTCGGCGACGATCCGTTTGCTCGCGCAGCCCGCTCCTATATCGCAGCCCACCCTTCGCCCCACCGCAGCGCGCGCTGGGTCGGCGACCGTTTTGCGGCTCATCTGGCAAAGGAAGCCGAATTCGCCGCCCATCCCCAATGCAGCGAACTGGCTAGCCTCGAATGGGCACTCGGTTGCGCCTTCGATGCGCCCGACGCCCCCACCATTTCGCTCGCCGACTTAGCCTCCATCCCGCCAGAGGCCTGGAGCGAGTTAAGCTTCCCTCCCCATCCCTCCGCTGCTCTCTTCACCGAAACCTGGAACGCGTTTGAAATTTGGTCGGCCCTCAAGGACGAGGCCACACCGCCTCGGCCCCACCGTCACGCCGAACCCATCACCTATGTGATCTGGCGGCGCGACGGCACGCCCACCATCCGTGGCCTTAGTGCCGAAGAAGCTATGCTCTGGCGCGAGGCTGAACGAGGAGCCCCTTTCGGCCGCCTCTGCGAATTCGCAACCCACTTCGACGACCCCAACACAGCCGCCCACCGGGTTGCCACCTATGTGCAAGTCTGGCTCGCCGGCGGCGCCCTGTCTGGCGTCATGCTCCCCCGCGCGGGCTAAGGCTGTTCCGGTCACACACCTCTGCTATAAGACCCCACGACCGCTTCGGTCAGGTCCCGTAGCTCAGTTGGATAGAGCAGAGCTTTCCTAAAGCTAAGGTCGCAGGTTCAAATCCTGCCGGGATCGCCATCTTTTCAATTGTATTGCGCCTAAGCGATTGCCGGTGCTTCGGTGCTACCGGGGCTGGTCAAGCTGTGTAACCAGCATATCTGACGTGAAATCACCCTTGGTCAGAAGCAATCGGAACATCGTGACCGCCCGCTCAACCTCGATTTGCTGAAGTTCGACTTCGGCAGAGGTCAGCAACCGTTGCCGATCCAGCATCACATCCAGGGAGACCAAGCCCTGCTTGTACTGCTCCTCAAGCGACTTTGCGACCCGGCTGCGATGCTGGACGCGCTCGGTTGCCAATTGCATCTGCACTTTAGCGGCTTGGTAGGTCTCCCACAACGTGCGCATCTCGAGTTCGATGATGCGGCGGGCATCCGAAGCACGGTATTGAGCCGCCTTCGCGGTATATCGCTGGCGAGCGGCTTCCCCGACGCTCGTTAGATCCACCAATGGAACGCTGGCCCGCACTTCGACCGTCCAGTCGTCCCGATCAACCCCTGGCAAGCCCAGAGAGTAGTCCCGGTTCAGTTCCGCGTTGAGCCCGACTTGGGGAAGCAGACCGGCAACAGTGCTGAGACTGCGGTCGTAGGCAGCGTCAGCTTGGTGCTCTGCCGAAGCCAAGGCAGGACTGTTCGCCACGGCGTCGGCGACAAGTTCTTCCACGCCGCCTGTAAGATATTTTTCAACCCCCTGCAAATCGATCGTATCCTTGATGTCCGCCCCCACGAGGCTCTGTGCCGTTTCCCGCGCGCGCGCCCTTTCGGCACGCGCCTGAACGAGTTGAACCTCAAGCGAGTTCAGATCGGCGAGAACTTGCGATCTGTCGGTATCACTGGCAAAGCCACGTGCCTTCCGCGCATCGACCGCTGCGAGGAGGCGCTTCAAAGTCTTGACGTTCCGCCCGATCAAAACGCTAATTCGCCCGGCCGATACATAGTTGATGTAAGCTGTCACGGTTTCCAACGCGATCTCGTTGCTCACGATGTCGGCCTCTGCAGCCGAGGCGTCGAGTGAGCTGTTTGCACCGCGAATGTTGAAGAGCCTCTGCCCGCTGGTGAACAGTGGCACCGTCAGGGCAATTGCGCCCTGGCGCTGGCTTGTACGTTGGCCCAAGAAAGCCGAGTCGGTGTTATAAGAACGCGAATGCCCGTAGCTTGCCGTGACGACCGGAACGAAGCTGGCAATCTGCTGCCACAAGACCATACGGGCTGCATCGACTTCGCTTTGCGCAGCCTTAAGCCTATCATTTGAGTTCAAGGAGCTGTCGAGCGAGTCTTTGAGATCGAGAGCCAATTCATCAGCCGAACCTCTCGTGCTGCTGATCTCGGCGTCTTCGAGCATTATGGGACCGTACGGTTTGGCAACCTCGATACGTCCCTCCGATTGGTCGGGCAGACGTGCGGGTTTGAATGCCATGCTGCTCTTAGCGGCCTTTTTCTGCGTCTTAGAGCTGTCATCCAAAATGGCGCCGCGAAGAAGGGGGGCCGTTACTGACGAAACGGGATCGCCGGCGGCTGCTGGCAAGCAGCCCGTGGTCACAAGCAGTCCCAATGCAAACGTCGCGGCTTTTGTATTTTGAATGCGCATCAGCTTTCCCCGAACGCTTTGCCGAAGCTACTGAACAGGGGCTGGAAGACGTAGCTCGCGAAGGAGCGCGGCTTGCCGAGAAGATAGGCGTCTCCCGTCATGCCAACGCTGACGCTCGTTAGAAGCGGTAAGTTCTGCGGCGTGTCCGCGATGCGAACGCGAACACTGAAATAGCGCTCCTGCGTCCGCTCATCCAAGGACGAGTCGGCGGCCACTGTCACAACTTCACCAATGAGTGGATCGCGATTCTGGTGAGCCAGCGCGCTCAATTTCACCTTGGCCTGCTGACCAGCGGCGATCGACGCAATGTCCTTGGGATGAACTCGCGCCTCGACTTCCAATGGCGTGTTCTCAGGCACGATCTCGCCAACGACATCGCCCGGCTTAACAACCGCGCCAACTGTGGTGATCGCCAGCCGGACGATCGTCCCTGATTCCGGAGCGGCGATGATCTCTTGCGCAATGGCTTGTTCGGCAGCGCGAATTTGATCGCTGATCTGATCCAGTTCGGCAACGACCTCAGTGCGTTTCTGCGACGTCTCGCGGGCATCCCGGCTCTTGATCTGGGAGACCAAAGAGTCGACCTCGGCAATTCCGCTGGTGGTGGAAGCGAGTTCGGATTTTACGCTGACGAGTTCACTGCTCCGGTCGATCAACCGCGCCTCGATTTCCCAGGCCTGCTGTTGCGAGATGTGCCCTCCCTTCACCAACTTCCGGGCTGAGTCGAGTTGCTGCGTCAGAAGCGCGACCTGCCGTGTCAAAAGCGGCACGCGCTCTTGTAGCCCGTCACGGCGCTGTCTGAGCCCAAGCGCCTTTTTGACCTGTGCTTCCACTTCGGCGTCCAGCGCAGCCCGGCCCTTCTCGAACTCGCGGTGTTGCTCGTTGTAGAGTTCGATTTCCGCATTCTCAGGCACCTCATAACCCGCGTCATTCGCAGTCTGCGAATTCGCCGCGAGTTTCTGCGGTTCGGGTAGCAGATTGAAGTAGCCGTGACCTGGCATGCGAGCCGTGGCCGCCTTGCCGTTTGCCATATCCTCAGCGGGCCGGGCTTTCTCCGAGTCGAGCCGAACCCTAATCGCTCGCAGATATGCGCGGCGGCCCTTGAGTTTCGTCAACTCGGCTTGATCCACCAAAGGATCGAGCGACAGTATCGGTCCACCCTTCACGACCTTCTGTCCATCACGCACGTGAATCGCGGTCACGCGCCCTCCCGTCGGATGCTGCAAGACTTGGTTCTGAGAGCTCGAGACCACGGTTCCGTTAGCGACCACGGCCTCGTCAAGAGGAATGAGGACAGCCCAGAGAACGAACACACCAAGCGCCACCGATACCACGCGCGTTAACGTGGTCATCAGATCCGCGAGGCCGGTCCGCGCGGTTGTCTCGATGTGTGGGGTTGTGAGGGCGTCTGTCATCAAAATGCTTTCAACACATTCATGTCGCTGCCGTTGGCGTGGGCGGCACGAACTTTTGCGGACGCTCGACCGAGTAGTTCACGATCCCGGCACGGCGCGGGGTGGCAGATGATGTTTCAGCCGTGGGAGTCTGGTTGACTGCGGACGCAGGCTCTGGAGGCTTTGCGGTAGTGGCATTACGGTTTTGCAGCAGATGGAGGCGGCCATCGCGCATGGCGTAGTTGCGGTCAGCCAACTCGACGATGGATCCCCTTTGGGAGATGGCAACGATGGCCGTGCCTTGCCGCTTGGCTTCAGCAAGGGCAGCAACGAATTGAGCTTCTGCGATCTGATCGAGGTGAATGGTCGGCTGATCGAGAATGAGAACCTTCGGCTGACCGTAGAAGGCGCGCGCCAGGGCAATCCCCTTCTTCTGTCCGCTCGACAATTTGCTGGCGCCATCGGCGATCACGGTCATGTATCCGTTGGACAGGCCCAGGATCATCTCGTGCACACCGGCCGCCTGACCAGCGGCATAGATATCCTGCGCCGGCACGCCCGGCTTGAAACGGGCAATGTTGGCCGCGACCGTGCCGGGGAACAGGTTCGGCTCTTGCGCCACGTAGCCAATTGCGCTGCCCCACTGTTCGGGGCGCCACTGCTCGCGCGCCGCGCCATCCAGCGCGATTTTGCCTGACGTGACCGGGATAGCCCCGGCGATGGCGCGGGCGAGGACCGACTTGCCGCTGCCGCTCATACCAACGATGGAAATCAGTTCGCCCGGCCGGATTTCGAATGTGACGCCGTCCAGCACCGGCTTTTGAGACTTGTCGCTTTCGTCGGCGGCGATCACGAGATTGGAGACGGTAAGGTGGCCAGCCGGGGCCGGCAGGATCTGCTGACCCGGCGCGGCCTGATGGTGCGCCAGTGCGTCCTCGACGGCAAAAAAGGACTGGGTGGATTTCGTCAGCGTATCCCAGCTGCTGATCAGCTGTTCGAGCGGCCCCAACGCTTTGCTCGAGATCATCGTGGCCAGGAAGATCAATCCGCCGGAGATGTCCCCATGCAGAACAAGGAAGGCGCTCCACCCCATGAGAATGACTTGTATTCCTTGCCGCACGCCGCGGCTCAGACCGTAATAGGCCGATGTATGCCGGCCGACGTCATCGGCCGAATTGAGTGCCGCGACGAGCTTTTGCGCCCACCAACCCCGCAAGGTTGCCTGCAGGCCGAGCGAACGAACGTCTTCACTACGCGCGAGCGCCGATTGGGCCAGCGCCTGGGCTTCATTCTCGGCTGTCCGGTTTGCCTTCTGTGCAAACGCGCTGGAAGAGCTATTCATGTAGCTCAGCGCCGCCAGAAAGATGGCGCCAATGAGCGTCAGAAGTCCAACGGTCCAATGCACGAGGAACAAGAAAAGCAGAAAGAGTGGCACGAAGGGGAGGTCGAAGAGACCAGTGAACGTGCGGCTCGCCAGGAACGTCCGGACCGCGTTGAAGTCGCGCATCAGCTGGCTGGACTTGGCAGGATCGACACCACCGCTGGTGACAAGATCAAAGAGGGGTTCGGAAACCGCCACGCTATAGGCCGTAGCCAGCCGCTGTGCGATGCGGCCACGGATGGATTCGGCAAGGCCGTAAACGGCGAGCGCGAACACGGCGAGGAGCGTAATGTAAATGAGGGTCTCGACGCTGAAGGCCGTCAAAACGCGATTGTACACCTGCAGCATGTGCAGGGACGGCGCCAAGATGAGGACGTTCGAGATGACGGCCAGGAGCACCATGCCTAGAACATGATCGCGACCGTAAATCCGATACAGAACTTGCAGCGCGTCCGTCATCTCATTTCAACTCACTGGGGCCAAGGACCGCAAACCGTCGCCCGTTCCCGCTGCGCGGCGGTGATGCGACGCAAGTGCTAAGGGCATTATGCGGATTACCAGTAGGCAGAATTGGCTTCGACAGCCTAAGAAGCCGTTAATCCGTGGGCCCATTTGAGACGCGAATGAGCTTCAACAACGCATATTTTTCAGCGTACGTTTATGCCCCTCAGTTAAGACTTTCTTAACTTTCATTTCGCGAATCCGTCAGCCCAAAGAGTCACCTCGGCCTTCGGCCGTGCGCGCAATTGTCACTAAACGTCCAATTTGAGCACGGAATTTTTCATAGCGGCACGCGGGCTCCGTCAAAACGGCTGCCGTTCATCGCCGATTGTCGCAAAAAAGTACGCCATACGCCGGGCGTTGCAAAAAAACTTCGCGGCATAGCCATTGCAAACGTCCGCATGCAGACACGGGCGCTTCGGACATCGATCCTTTGCCTTAGTCGACGCTCTAGAAGACGGCGCAAATAGGACAAACAAAAATGACGATCCATACAATTAATGGCAAAGCATCGGATTATGGCTGGGGGCTGACGGAAGACGGCAAAGGTATCGTCGTCTGGAAGGGAAGCTGGTTTGAGATTCTGAGCAAAGGTACGTCGCTCAAGTTCTCCGATCAGACCGTTAACCTCGACTACCTTTTCACGGGTGGCTCGACGGGCGGCTCCACAGGCGGGTCGGCGTCGACAAGCTTCACCATCGCAGGCAACTCCTCGGATTACGGCTGGGGCCTCACTGAGGACGGCAACGGCATCGTCGTCTGGAAGGGCAGCTGGTTTCAGGTCCTCAATAAGGGCACGAACCTCCAATTCAACGATAAGACGGTCGAGACCGATTATCTCTTCTCCGGTTCGACGGGTGGCGGCACGGGTGGCTCAACGTCAGGTCAGTTCGCGATCAACGGGCACGCGGCTGACTACGGCTGGGGCTTGACACAGGACGGCCAAGGCATCGTCGTTTGGAAAGGTGATTGGTTCAAGGTTCTCGACAGGGGCACGGACCTCGCCTTCAACGACAAGATCGTCGACACCGACTATTTGTTCAACGGCGGATCGGACGGTGGCACGGCGAACGGCGCACCCGACGCCATCGAAGACGATTATTCCGGCAAAGCCGGCGACACGGTCAGCGGCAACGTGCTGGAGAACGACACGGATCCGGACGGTGATGCACTGACGGTTACGCTTGAAAGCGGCCCCCACAGCGGCGCGTTGGAACTGAATCCTGACGGCACGTTCTCCTATCAGCCCAACGCGGGCCTCACCGGCACCGATTCGTTCACGTACTGCGTCGACGACGGCAAGGGCGGCACCGACCACGCAACAGTGACGATCACAGTGACGCCGAAAGACCCGGTCAACACTGCCTCGATCGGCGATCGCGTCTGGCTCGATGCCAACAAGAACGGCGTGCAGGATGCCGGTGAAGCGGGCGTCTCGGGCGTGACCGTGCAGCTGAAGGACGCTTCAGGAAACGTCATCGCAACCACGCAGACGAACGCCAACGGCGACTACCTCTTCGACAAGCTCGCTGCCGGCAACTATCAGGTCGGCGTCACGGCTCCAGCCCAGTACGAATTGACGTCAAAGGACGCATTCGGTAACGGCGCCGACAGCATCGACAGCGACGTCGATGCTACGACCGGCCACACCGACACCATTGCGCTCCAGGAGGGCGAAGCCAACCGCACGGTCGATGCTGGTCTCACGGAAAAGGTGGTCACGCCGCCTGCTCCGACGGCCTCGATCGGCGACCGCGTCTGGCTCGATGCCAACAAGAACGGCCTACAGGATGCTGGTGAGGCTGGCGTTGCCGGCGTGACCGTGCAGCTGAAGGACGCTTCGGGCAACGTCATCGCCACGCGGCAGACGAACGTCAACGGCGACTACCTCTTCGACAAGCTGGCTGCCGGCAACTATCAGGTCGGCGTTACGGCTCCGGCCCAGTACGAGATTACCTCCAAGGATGCTCTCGGCAACGCCGCTGACACCGTCGACTCGGACATCTCCGCCGCGAACGGTCACTCCGACACCATCGCGCTGAAGGACGGCGAAGCCAACCGTACGGTCGATGCCGGCCTCGTGCTCAAGCCAAAGGGTTCCATCGGTGACTTCGTGTTCGAAGATCTGAACTTCAACGGCACGCAAGACGCTGGCGAAAAAGGCATTGCCGGTGTGACGGTGAATCTGACAGACGCGAACACCAACGTTCTGAAAACCACTGTGACGGACGCTAATGGCGCCTATCTCTTCAGCGACCTTGATGCAGGCAACTACCGGGTTCAGGTTACGAATCCAACTGGCTATACCGTCACCAAGCTCAACGTTGGTGACGATGCCAATGACAGTGACCTGATGAGCAACGGCTACACGGACATTGTTCAACTCGGCACAGGGCAGAACATCAACACGGTCGACGCTGGCTTTGTTAAGACAAAGGGATCGATCGGTGACTTCGTGTTCGAAGATCTGAACTCTAACGGCACGCCAGACGCTGGCGAAAAAGGCATTGCCGGTGTGACAGTGAATCTGACAGACGCGAACACCAACGTGCTGAGAACCACTGTGACAGACGCTAATGGCGCCTATCTCTTCAGCGACCTCGATCCAGGCAACTACAGGGTTCAGGTTATCAATCCAACTGGCTACGACATCACTAAGCTCAATGTTGGTGACGATGCCAAGGACAGTGACCTGATGAGCAACGGCTACACGGACATTGTTCAGCTCGGCATCGGGCAGAACATTACGACGGTCGACGCTGGCCTTGTCCAGAAGCCGGTGGCTCCGACGGCCTCGATCGGCGACCGCGTCTGGCTCGATGCCAACAAGAACGGCCTTCAGGACACGGGTGAGGCTGGCGTTGCCGGCGTGACCGTGCAGCTGAAGGACGCTTCGGGCAACGTCATCGCCACGCAGCAGACGGACGCCAACGGCAACTACCTGTTCGACAAGCTGGCTGCCGGCAACTATCAGGTCGGCGTAACGGCTCCGAGCCAGTACGAGATCACCTCCAAGGATGCTCTCGGCAACGGCGCGGACGGCGTGGACAGCGACATCAACGCCGCGAACGGTCACACCGACACCATCACACTGAAGGATGGCGAAGCTATCCGCACGGTCGATGCCGGTCTGATCGTCAAGAACAACGCCCCGATCGCCACCAACGACTAGGCAGAGACCTGCACGGTCGAACCTGTGAAGATCGACGTGCTCGCGAACGACAACGATTCCGACGGCGATATGCTGACGGCCTCGCTGAAGACCAGTGCTGCCAACGGCTCTGTCTCAAAGAACGCGGATGGCACATTCACCTACACCGCGAATGCCGGGTTCATCGGCAACGACAGCTTCACCTATGAGGCCAGCGACGGCAAGGGTGGCACCGCCATCGGCACCGTCAATGTCACGGTGAAGGCTCCGACCACAATCCATGCTTCGATCGTCGGCTCGGATGCAGTCAAGGAAGGCGAGACGCAGAGCTATCGCGTTCAGCTCGACCAGGCTGCTGAGAACGACACCTACTACACGATCCAGGTCAACAATGGCTCGGCGAAGTGGGTGAGCGGCAGCCAGGCCGGCGTCGGCGCGCAGGACATCATGTGGGAGGGCCGCCTGTCGGTCGCCAACATGTACGGGCAGATCCTGTACTATAAGTACAATGAAGTGCCGATCGGGACGCAGTTCAACGAAGGCTTCCGCGCGATGGTTGGCCCCGGTGACGCATCCTGGGACTACTCGACCTTCAAGGACGGTCAGGTGACGGGCCAGACGATCGTTGTGAAAATCCCTGCCGGGCAGACCACTTCGGACTCCTTCGAGGTCAAGGCCTGGAGTGAGAAGATCACCACCGACGGCTTCATCCACGCGGCAAATGCTGGTCAGGAAGTGAACGAGACCCTCAAGCTCGACATCACCAACATCAGCGGCGCCGATGCAAACTGCGAGATCATCGTCGATAAGGGTGAGCGTACTGTGACGATCACCGATACGACGGCAATCAAGCGCGTGTCTCCGGTCGCACTCGATCTCAACAACGACGGCGAGATCAATGTAACGGGTGCCACGACGGCGAAGGAGAAGGATGACGACGCCGAACTCGGCCGCACCGTGCAGTTCGACATCGATGCCGACGGCAACGTCGACACGATTGAGTGGCTTGCCGGCACGGGTGACGGCCTGCTCGTCGACAACCGCGACGGCAATGCTGCCTCCGACATGAACGGCGCCCGGCTGTTCGGTGACGAGGGCGGCAAGTACGCCAACGGGTACGACAAGCTGGCCCTGCTGGACGCCGACAAGGACGGCCAGCTTGCTGGCGCCGAACTTGACGGTCTGCAGGTCTGGGTCGACAACGGCGACGCCGTTGTTCAGGACGGCGAACTGAAGTCTCTGGCTGATGCGGGCATTGCGACCGTCTCGACGAAGATGGGTCTCGTCACCGATGCGTCGGGCCGCGAGCTGATGCAGTCGACGGCAACCGCCGCTGACGGCAGCATCATCCTGACGGAAGACGTCTGGTTCGCGGAAGATGCGGGTGCTGCCACGCAGGTTTCGATGACCGATGACAATGCCTGCACGAATCTCTGCACCATCGACCCCAACCACGACCTGATGAACGCAGCGTAACCGCTGCGCAATCGAAGAAAAACTGGAAGGCCCGCTCTTTGTGGCGGGCCTTTCGCTGTTTGAAGGGCCGACGACCTCGCGCCGTGACGTAGAACGCGTCCCAAGCTGAGGGTCGCAGGTTCGAGACCTGCCGGGATCGCCAGCGGGGGGATCGCCACCGCGCTGCCCGCTCCGCAGCCGTGTGCACAAGTCCCCCGCAGTTGCATCCCATTTCTCCCGGCAGCCGCCTTTCAATCGCCCGAACGCCGGTCCGCCAGATTCCCGGGCAGCTTTTTGGGCGGACTGATCAAATGTTGTGCGACACCCCGCCGCGCCTAAGGGGTGAGCAGCAGTCAACCAGCGGAAAAACCTAAGAAATCCTGACTGGCACGCCCTTTGCCTTAACTGACACGAGGATTATTTTCCTGTCGGGAAAATTCTCAGGCCACTTCCCAGCCTTCGGGGGGTGACGAGTTGGGGCTTAAACAAGAGAGCGCAGGGACATGGAGCAACAGATAGCCGACCTAACGGCCAAGCTGGCTGCACTTGAAGCATCGACTAAAATGTCGGGGACCATCAATTCCGAAGTCTTTTACTGGTGGTGTATCGCGTTGATGATCGTCATCCACGCGGGATTCCTCGCCTACGAAATGGGAGCCTCGCGGGCCAAAAACGTGCTGGCCTCGGGCATCAAGAACATCCTCGCCTTCGCCTTCATCGTTCCCACCTTCTTCTTCTTCGGCTGGTGGATCTACCTCGCCTTCCCCGCCGGCCTCACGGTCGCCGACGCCGCCGCTGACGGCCTGCCATGGGCTCAGAAAATGGGTCCCAATCTAGCCGACAACGCCACCGGCATCTTCTGGGGCGCCTTCGCGCTCTTTGCTGCAACCACAGCATCGATCATGTCCGGTGCCGTCATCGAACGCATCCGCATGACGGGCTTCATCATCCTCGCGATCTTCCTGGGCTCCGTCGTCTGGATCCTCGGCGCCTCGTGGGGCTGGCATCCGACGGGCTGGTTGACGACCGAGTTCGGCTTCCACGACGTCGGCGCCGCGGGCTGCGTGCACTTGATCGCCGGTGCCTTCGCGCTCGGCGTTCTGATCAATCTCGGCCCGCGCATTGGCAAGTTCAACGCTGATGGCACGGCCAACGAGATCGGTGGCCACAACATGCCAATGACGGTGATCGGGCTCATGCTCATCATCGTCGGCTTCTTCGGCTTCCTCGGCGGCTGCATCATCTACGTCAACGGCGGCCAGTGGACGAACATCTACGGTCAGCCCACGACACTCTCGGCCTTCTCCTTCAACACGCTGATGGGCTTCTGCGGCGGTCTGATCGGCGCATGGGTCAAGACGCGTGATCCCTTCTGGATGATGTCGGGTGGCCTCGTCGGCATCATTTCGGCTGCCGCCGGACTGGACGTCTGGTATCCGCCGCTCGCTTTCGCCATCGGCTTCTTCGGCGCCTTCATGGCTCCGATCGTCGCCAAGATGGTCGAAAAAGCTGGCATCGACGATGCCGTCGCCGCCGTCGCCGTGCATGGCTGGGGTGGTCTGTGGGGTGTCGTCGCCTGCGGACTTTTCGCAGCGGGCTATCCCAACATCAACGACATGCCGCCGGTCTCACTGATCGGTCAGCTCGTCGGCGCTGGTGTGTTCTTGGCCCTCGGCTTCGGCTCCGGCTTCATCCTGTCGCTGGTGCTGAAGATGTTTGGCCTCCTTCGCGTTCCGCCAAACTCGGAAATCCTCGGTCTCGACAAGACCAAGGTTCCGCTAGCGGCCTATCCCGAAGGCCTTCGCGCCATGCCGGCTGAGTAACGCCTGAACCTCACACTCACATCGGAGAACCACACCATGAACACGTCACCGATCACGAAGTGGGACGGAGCCACGGCCTACTTCACCTTCGCCGACAACCCGACGGTTATGCTTGGTCTGCTCGCACTTTCGGCGGTCATCGTTGTCGGCTCCATCATCTTCGGCGCCTTCCACGAGAAGGAGTGCTACGTGAAGGTCGAGAACGGCAAGCACTGACGCCAACGGAATGGCCGGCCGCTGGGCCAATATCCCCGGCGCCCCCATCTCCCATCACGCGGCGAAACAGCCGCCACAATGTTCCGCACCTGCCGGGGAGAGGCACCCCAGCCGGCGGGCGCGACAAGCGAGGCCTCGGGAGCGGACGCCCGGGGCCTCGACTTATTTAAGCCGACCCCGCTAGACATTGACTCGCCGATATATTTTTTTCCTCTGATGAAAAATTTTTGACATCGTTGAATTACTGTGCATCCTTTCGTCGCACGTTGGGTGGGCTATCCGACTGTCGGCCCCCGAACGCCGTGACAACCAAACAAGCTTGCGACACAGCGGGCGGCATGGGGGAAGCTCAGGATGACTGCGATCACAACGGGTGCCCAACCGGGCACCGAGAACACGATGTTGCGCACCATCGATTGGCGAGGTGCATTCTGGATTGCGAGCGGCGTTCCCGCTCTCGTGCTGATCTCAATTGGCGGCATGGGCTCCACGGCGGGCAAAGTCGCATTCGTGGTCTGGATTATTTCCGTGATCATGGGATTTCTGCAGGCTTTCAGCTACGCTGAGATTGCGGGTCTATTTCACAGCAAATCCGGTGGTGCCGCTGTTTTCGGTGCCGCCGCTTGGCTGCGCTACAGCAAATTCATCGCCCCGCTATCGGTCTGGTGTAATTGGTTTGCCTGGACACCGGTCTTATCGCTCGGCTGCGCAATTGCCGCCGGCTATATCCTGAACGCCATCGCCCCGATCCCGACATTCGGTCTCGAATCTCCCGAAGTCCAGGCTTGGCTCAAAGATACCGCGAACGCCGCAGCCATTGCCGGCAAGTCCGGTCAAGAAGCAGCTACCGTGGCTGCCGCAGCGCTCAGCGAAGCCGCGACACCTTGGATTCGCTCCTTCAAGGTCCTCCAGTTCTCGCTCTTCGGCCTTGCCAACATTGAGGTCGGCGCCACGTTCTTCATCGGCGCAATTCTGATGCTCGTCACGTTCGCGATCCAGCATCGCGGCGTTCTTGGTACAGCGCAGGTTCAAAAATACATCGGACTTCTGGTTCTCATTCCGATGACCATCGTCGGCGTGGTGCCCTTCTTCAATGGCGGCATCAACTACGACAACTATACGCCGCTCGTCCCGCCAACCGGCGACTGGAGCAACGCAGGCTGGACTTACGTCCTAGGCGCCCTCTTCATCGCTGCGTGGTCGACCTACGCGTTCGAGACAGCCGTCTGCTACACGCGCGAATTCAAGAACCCGGCCACCGACACGTTCAAAGCCATCTTCTGGGCTGGCCTTGTTTCGGTGGCGCTGTACTCGCTGGTTGCTGCGTCTTTTCAGGGTCATTTGGGCATTGAGGGAATGACTGCACCCGGCATCGTTGACGGGACCGGCGTCGCGGCAGCCATGGGCAACATGGTCGGTGGTGGCAATGTCTATGTCACGCATCTGCTCGAGATGATGATGATCCTGGCCTTGATTCTCGCCATCATGATGGCAATGGCGGGCTCCTCGCGCACGCTCTATCAGGGCTCGGTCGACGGCTGGCTCCCGAAGTATCTGAGCCATGTGAACGAGCACGGTGCGCCCACGCGCGCCATGTGGACCGATCTCGTCTTCAATCTGGGTCTGCTGACGTTCGCAGCCTCGGACGCAACCGCCTACTACTTCATTCTCGCGATCTCGAACGTCGGCTACATCATCTTCATATTTCTCAATCTGCAGGCCACGTGGATCCACCGCATCGATAGCCCGGATATTCCGCGCCCCTATCGCGCCCCCACACTGCTGATCGGGATCAATGCGATCCTCGGCTTCGTCAACTTGGTGTTTATGGGTGCAGGCGCCAAGGTCTGGGGCAATGAGAACGTCTTGTTCTACGGCCTAGGATTCGCAGCTCTCATTCTGCCAGTGTTTGTGTTCCGTCATTACATTCAGGACGGCGGCAAATTCCCACCGGAAATGCTCGCCGAATTGAATCTCAAAGGACAGGACCTAGGTGAGCGAAAAGCAGGCATATTGCCCTATATAACGCTCATTCTTGCGGCAGCTGTCGTCTTGACGTCCCACTATTACTTCCAACTCCCGCCGCCCGCATCATAAGCAGCGGATCGAGCAACAAAAATACGTTGGGCCGTGCAGAGAAATGCACGGCCCATCCCCATTTCAATCGCACTGGAAAAATGATGCGATAAGGTTGCGTCCCAACTAGCCTTTGCTATAGTAGAGAGAATAAAAGTTTACTGGCGAGCAACGATCGGTGGATGATGCAAATGAATTGGCTCATCAGCCCTCGCCTAAGTCGGATCGGATCGGCCCTTTTTGGGCGGATCACTGTGGGGCTAGCCGAGGGAGATCGATGCTAAGTCCAGGGATCATCAGCAGACCGGTTTACGGGGGACTCCAACCGGACCTTCGCGCCAAGCACAACTTACTCGTTGTCGAGGGCGAAGGGGCCGCCGCGGTCCTCGAGTTGGCAACCAAGGCACCGCCCGAATTCTTCGCCAAAGCAACGCTGCTATATTGTCCAGCGGGTTCCGCCGGCAAAGATTACGAAAAGCAGCTCGAAGCGCTGCAACCCAAGGCGTTCTGGACCTTTCCCACACCAGCCACCGTCATGTTCCGCCTGAAGGGCGTGTTGCAAACGGCCACCATGGGCACGCGCCTTTATGTAACCGGCACCGAGCCCTTTATCGGCCTCGCGCTCAAGGAAGCGCTCGAAGCCGGCATCGATCACAAGTCGCTCATCACCGAACACCGCGGGTCTGCCAAGCGGCGCGTGCAATGCGTGCACTGCAAGGGCTTCACCGAAAACGTCACAACAAACCCCGCCAAATGCAGCCACTGTGGTCTCAACCTGCTTGTGCGCGATCACTATTCCCGCCGTCTCGGCGCTTTCCAGGGAGTCTGCATCGACGCCGAAGTGCCCGGTGAAGCGCCCGCGCCCGAGGAGATCTTTCCATGAGCGGGGAAGCCGAATTCCGCGTCCGCGTCGCCGAAACTGAAACCGTCGCTGACGGCATTCGCCGCCTCCGTCTGGTGCCGCTCGGCCGCGCCGCATTGCCGCTTTTTTCAGGCGGCGCCCACACCGTGCTGACCATGCAGGATGAGGATCGCGTTCTGCGCAATCCCTATTCGCTGATGGGCTCGCCCTTCGATCCCTCAAGCTACCAGATCAGCGTTCTGCGAACCCGCGACTCGCGCGGCGGCTCAATCTTCGTCCATGACAAGCTGAAAGAGGGCAGCGAACTCTCCATCACCGCGCCCGTCAATCTCTTCCCCATAGATCGCCGCGCCCGCCGCCATCTGCTCATCGCCGGTGGCATCGGCATCACGCCCTTCATGGCCATGATGGAGCAACTCGAACGCGAAGAGCTACCGTTCGAATTGCACTACGGCATGCGGTCGAAATCCGGCGGTGCCTATTGGAGCGCGCTGCGCGACACCTATGGCCGCCGCATCAATACCTACTTCGACGATGCGCAGCAGAAAATCCCGCTGACCCGCCTTCTCGAAAACCAGCCGCTCGGCACGCACCTCTATGTCTGCGGTCCCGCCGCCATGATCGATTGGGTTTTATGCGAAGCCCGCGAAGCCGGATGGCCCGAGGAAAATGTTCACTTCGAGCGCTTCTCAGCGCCGCCCGCCGGCGCACCGTTCACCATCGAACTCGCCAAAACTGGCCGCACGATCGACGTCAAGCCGACCCAGAGCATACTTGAAGCCATCGAAGCCGCGGGCCTAACGGTGCCGTTTCTGTGCCGCGGCGGCGCTTGCGGCCAATGCGAAACGCACGTCGTCTCATGCACAGGCGCCATCGAACACAACGATCACTTCCTCACCGAAGCCGAGAAAGCCTCGGGCGGCAAAATCATGATCTGCGTGTCGCGCCTTAAAAGCGCTGGCAGCCGCATCCTTCTCGACCTCTAGCAACGGAACATCGCGCCATGGGCCTCGCCTTCAAGAACGAAACGTTCCGCGACGATTTCACATTTTCCAACAGCCCGGCGGCGATTCTCCGGTTTCCATTCCCGTTCCACGAAGACCGTTACATGTACACGGTCAACATCGAGCCGCATCTGCCGGGCCCCAAGGGCTCGGCTTATGAATTCCCCATCGATATCGACGAGCACTATTTGTCCGACATGCGCGACCGCGCGCTCGTCCTCAAAGAAGATCCCCTCCGCTGCCAGTCGCTCCCCCACATGCTCACCGCCGAGTGGGACCTCGTCGAACTCCTGATGACCTCGATGTCGGAGAGCTATCCGGAACACTTCACGCTGACGCGCGAGGGCGACAACTGGCACTGGATCAACCGCCCAATGGGCATTGATCAGACGTTCACCTTCGGCGATGTCGCGACCCTGCCCTACCGCCCGATGGAATACATTACGCGCCAATGTCAGGGCGATTTCTGCCTGCTCGACCAGCGCGACGGCGACCTCTGGATGGATGCTGGTATCGTCACGTCCCAGGCCGATTGGTCGCTCGATTTCGATGTCGGCATGAGCTTCAAGGAGTGGCACGCACCCGTGCCGATGGCGCACGAAGTCGGCGTCTTTGATCGCGCGCTGAAATTCCTGCTCAACATGCAGCAGGGCAAACCCGTCCGCCGCCTCAACTGGACGATGACCATCAATCCCCGCCTCGATACCAGTCCAGAAAATTACCATAAGTGGGGCAAGGACCGGACAACGGTCACGCCCGAGAACGTTGGCAACAAGGTCCACCTGCGCGTCGAGCTGCAAGGCCTGTGGCGTCTGCCGCGCTCCAACGCCATCGTGTTCTCGATCCGCGGCTATCTCATCAAGATGGATGAACTTGTGACCGTGCCGAAGTGGGGCCGCCGCCTGCATCGCGTGCTGAAATCCCTGCCCGACGCCATCGCCGACTACAAAGGCACGACGCGCTACCGCCAGACCACCATCGATTGGCTCGCCAAGTACGACGACGGTGCGCCAACCTCCAAGGGATGCTGGCCCGATTGAGCAGACGCCGTCCCCAATAACAACAACGCGCATTCACAGCTGACGAGAAGGACAGTCGATCCATGACACAGCGTATTGCCATTATCGGTGCGGGCCCCTCCGGCATGGCCGCGCTTCGCGCGTTTGAAAGCGCCAAGCAAAAGGGCGCCGAAATTCCCGAGATGGTCTGCTACGAAAAGCAGGACGATTGGGGCGGCATCTGGAACTACACCTGGCGCACAGGCACCGACGAGTTTGGCGAACCCGTCCACGGCAGCATGTACCGCTATCTTTGGTCGAACGGTCCCAAGGAGTGCCTCGAATTCGCCGACTACTCCTTCGAAGAGCACTTCGGCCGGCCCATTCCCTCATACCCGCCGCGCGCCGTCCTTCACGACTACATCAAGGGCCGCGTCGAAAAGAGCGGCGTGCGCAAATACATGAAATTCCGCACGCCCGTGCGCAACGTCACCTACAACGACAAGACCCAGAAGTTCACCGTCACGGTCAAAGACCTTGCGAACGACACGATATCGTCGTCCGAATTCGATTGGGTCATCTGCTCAAGCGGCCACTTCTCCACGCCCAATGTCCCAGACTTCCCCGGTCTCGCCCAGTTCCCTGGCCGCGTCATGCATGCCCACGACTTCCGCTCGGCCGATGAATTCGCCGGCAAGAATGTGCTCTGCGTTGGCTCCAGCTATTCCTCCGAAGACATCGGCATCCAGTGCCATAAGTACGGCGCCAAGTCGGTCACCTTCAGCCACCGCACGCGGCCGATGGGCTTCAAATGGCCCGACAGCCTCTCCGAAGTACCCCTCCTCTTGAAGGTCGAAGGCAAGACCGCTTACTTCAAGGACGGCACCTCGAAGGAAATCGACGCCATCGTGCTCTGCACCGGCTACCTCCACCACTACCCCTTCCTCGACGACAGCCTGCGCCTCAAATCCCGCAACCGCCTCTACCCGCCGTCTCTCTACAAGGGCGTGTTCTGGTGGCCCAACACCAAGTTCATCTATCTGGGCGCGCAGGACCAGTACTACACCTTCAACATGTTTGACGCGCAGGCCTGGTACGCCCGCGACGTCATCCTCGGCCGCATCAAGCTTCCGGGCTTCGACGAGCAGGCCAAGGACATCAACGCCTGGATCCAGCGCGAAGAAGCCATCGCCGACGCCTTTGAGGCCATCGACTTCCAGACCGAGTATGTCCGCGATCTCTTAGGCCCCACCGATTACCCGCGCCTTGACGTCGACATGGTCGCCCGCCTCTTCAAAGAGTGGGAGCACCACAAGATGGAAGACATCCTCACCTATCGCGACCGCAGCTATCCCTCGACCATCACCGGCAACATGGCGCCCGTCCATCACACACCATGGATGAAGGCGCTCGACGACAGCATGCAGGCGTTCCTCAATCAGCCCAATCCGGCGGCCGAAAAAGTCGCCTGAAGCTTAACGATCGAGTCCCATGGCACCGCCAAACGTCATCACGCCCTGGAGCCCGGAAGTGATCCTTCCGGGCCGTCCCGCGCTAGGTCCCAACGTCGAACGCTACACGGTAGCGGGCGGCGGCTCGGCTGTGTTCGCACTCGATGCCGGCGACCGCATCGACATCGTGCCCCTCGAAGGCGGCCAACCGCTCGAACTCTGCGCCTTCGCCAAAGACGGAAAACCGGCGCTTGCCGCTCTCGGCCTCAAAGGCAAAGCCGCCCCCAAGGCCCTACAAGAGATCCTCGCCACCGACCGCGACGACGCCGCCCGTGTCCGCTTTGGCCTCTTCCGCCACGGCATCGACATCGGCCGCGCCAAAGCAGCCCCGCTCTTCGACAACCAAACCCCTCCCGGCGAAATCGCAACCTTCTCCGCCGATCGCGCTGTCGTCCTCGTCATCGCCGCACCCGCGCCCGCCGGCACCGTCTGGGACCAAGCCTCGGCGACCGATACCCTCGTCCTCATCACCCGCGCCACAACCCTCCCGCCACAACTCCGCGAGCCCCCCGATCCCCTCGCCGAACCGCGCCTCGATCTGCGCATCAATGTCGCCTCCT
Organism: Hyphomicrobium sp. 12-62-95; assembly: GCA_002279935.1. Taxonomy (GTDB): domain Bacteria; phylum Pseudomonadota; class Alphaproteobacteria; order Rhizobiales; family Hyphomicrobiaceae; genus JAGVSR01. The sequence goes on from NCCZ01000004.1 coordinate 349,709, forward strand.
CCATCGGCTTCGAAGTCCATGAAGGCGAATACATCCAGATCGTCGACATCGCCGGCCGTCAGTGCTCCGACTTCCTCGCCTTCGAACGCCGCGCCGTCGACGCCGGCCGCCCCTTGCCGCTCGACTCCACGACCACGCGCACGATGTCTGGCCTCGCCTATCCCAAACCCGGCCTCGCCTCCCGCTTCTACGACCGCGACCGCAACCCTCTCGTCGAAGTCGTCCAAGACACCGTCGGCCGCCACGACACATTCGGCCTCGCCTGCACGTCGCGCACCTACGAAGACGCCGGCTATTTCGGACACGCCAACTGTTCCGACAATCTCAATGTCACGATGGCGCCGTACAGCATCGACGGCCGCCGCGGCTGGCCCGCCATCAACTTTTTCTACAACACCAACGTCGACCACCAGAACCAGATCTGGTTCGACGAACCCTGGTCCCGCCCCGGCGACTACGTCCTGATGCGCGCGCTCTCCGATCTCGTCTGCGCCGCCACGTCATGCCCGGACGACATCGACCCCGCGAACGGCTGGCAACTCACCGAAATCCAGGTGCGCGTCTATCCGAAGACCGCCACCTTCAAGCGCGCGATGGGATACCGCATGACCGCCGACGCCCCGCTCCAGATGACTAAAGAAACTGGCTTCCACCCGCGCACGTCCGAACTGACGCGCACCTTCGGCGAGTATCGCGGCTACTGGGTCCCGCACCGCTTCACCAAAGCCGGTCCTATCGAGGAATATTGGGCCTGCCGCGAGAAGGTCGTCATCATGGACCTCTCGCCGCTGCGCAAACTCGAGATCATGGGCCCAGACGCGGAAACGTTTCTGCAATCCGTCTTCCCGCGCGACATCCGCAAACTCGCAGCCGGCCAGATCTTCTACACCGCGATCTGCTATGAGCACGGCGGCATGGTCGACGACGGCACGCTCTTCCGCATGTGCCAAAACAATTTCCGCTGGATCGGCGGCGACGATGCAAGCCTCCTATGGCTGCGCGAACAGGCCGCAAAATCCGGTGCCAACGTCCACCTCAAGTCCGCCACCAACGACATCCACAACGTCGCCGTTCAAGGCCCCAAATCGCGCGACACGCTCCGCCCGCTGCTCTGGACACCCGGCGGCCGCCCAACCCTCGACGAATTGGGCGTCTTCAGCTTCACCATCGGCCGCTTCGGTGGCTACGACGGCATCCCCGTCATCGTCTCGCGCACCGGCTACACGGGCGAACAGGGATACGAAGTCTTCTGCCATCCCAAAGACGCGCCCGCCGTCTGGGATGCGATCATGCAATCGGGCGCCGAACATGGCATCCGGCCATTCGGTTTCGACGCCCTGGATATGGTTCGCATCGAAGCCGGCCTCGCCTTCGGCGGCTATGAATTCGATTCCACCACCGACCCCTTTGAAGCGGGTATTGGCTTCACGGTGCCCACCAAGAAAGAAGAGGACTACATCGGCAAGGCCGCCCTCGAACGCCGCCGCGCCACGCCCGCGCGCAAACTCGTCGGCCTCGAAATCGCCGGCAACGAACCAGCCGCCCACGGCGACAAAATTTACGCCGGCCGCGCCGAAATCGGTGTCGTCACCAGCGGCATGCGCTCACCGCTGCTGAAAAAAACCATCGCGCTCGCCCGCGTCGATGTCGCCCACGCAGAGTTGGGCACAAAACTCGCCATTGGCAAACTCGACGGCCACATCAAGCGCCTCGACGCCACCGTTGTCCGCTTCCCATTCTACGACCCCGAGAAAACGCGGGTCAGATCCTAAAACCCTCAAAGTCGAACACAGGGAGTTTCAAAAAATGCCGGCCTTTCCGCGTGTCACTGCGCTCTACGATCGCCACACTGCGCTTGGTTCCGATATGTCGACCGATTGGAATGGCATGGCCATTCCGCAAAACTATGCATCCGACCCCTACGTCGAAACGGCCATCACGCGCACCAAGGCTGGCCTAATCGAAGTCACCGCGTTGAACCTCGTCCTCGTGAAGGGGCCCGGTGCCACCGATCTCCTGAACTACATGCTGACCACAGATGTCGCAAAGACAGCCCCCGGTGACAGCCACATCTCCAACATCGTCAACGAGAACGGCGGCCTCATAGACGACGTGCTCGTGTACGTCCTTGAACCGAACGTCTATCGCCTCTCGCACGGCAGTGGCGCGACGGGCGCGACACTCAAAGCCCTCGCACCGAAGTATGACGTCACCATCGAACCCGACGACACCCACGTTCTTTCGCTGCAAGGCCCCCTCTCGGCAGCCGTCCTTCAGCCCCACACGCCGCTCGACCTCGACAAGCTCGGCTACTTTAAACACGCGCCGACCACGCTCTTCGGCAAGCCCATTACCATGGCGCGCGGCGGCTATTCCGGCGAGCGCGGTTACGAAGTCTTCTGCACCCGCGCCGACGCGGTCTTCTTCTGGGATGCCATCCTCGAAGCCGGCAAGGCACACGGGGTGATGCCCGTCTCCTGGACCTGCCTCGATACGGTTCGCGTCGAAGGCGGCCTCCTCTTTTTCCCCTTCGACATGCCCCACACCGACACGACGCCGTGGGAAGTCAAAGCCGACTGGACGGTCGATCTCTCCAAGCCCGACTTCATCGGCAAGGCGGCCTTGGCGGCGTCAAAAGGCAAGGAGCGCTCCGTCATCACCGGCCTGGAAGTCTGGCACTCCGCCGCCATCACGCCGGGCGCGAAAATCAAAATCGGCGGCCGGGAAGTCGGCGTGGTCACCTCCACTGTCTTCAGCCAGCACCTGATGAAATCCCTCGCCATGGCCCAGATCGATAAGGCCTACACGGCGCTGGGCACGGCGCTCGAGATCGAAGAAGGCGGCAACACCTATCCCGCGACCGTCGTCCGCATGCCCTTTTACGATCCCATGCGCCTGCGCACCCACGGGTGATCGCCACCGCTCCGTCATCCCTGAACAGCATCATGGGCGCCGCTCTCCAGTGGCGCCCTTTCTCTATTTGAGAACATCATCTCTGCCCGGATGGATGGGGCGTCCTTAAGCAGGCGTTAAGCTCACCTGATGCCTAAGTGAATCTGGAAAGAAGTCTCGTTTCGTAACGCTCCGGCAACCCGGATAGCGGACATTCGAGCTTCTGCCACAGTTGTGTGGGATCGCTCTTCCCGGCCCGAACGGCCGTCCGCATAAAAATGGTGTCCCTTTGCTGCGTCGCCTTGCCGTCACCGTTCTGCTTTTCGCGCCTGCCGCTGCCGCGGCTGAGCCGATGAAGCTCGGCGCCAGCGAAATCAAGGACACGTTCACCGGATCGCGCGTTGAACTCGATACCCCGCTCGGCACCACCATCCCTGTCCAATTCACAGACGACGGCCTTATGAGCGGCACCGCCGGCAGTCTAGCCTCCGTGCTCGGCGCTCCAAAGGATCGAGGGCGCTGGTGGGTCAAGGACGACCGCCTGTGCACAAAATGGTTCCGCTGGTTTGATGCCGAAGAGCAGTGCCTGACCATCCATATGAAGGATGAGCGTGTTTTCTGGCGCCGTGCCGATGGCAAAAAAGGGACCGCCACGATTGTAGAGCGTCCCGTTGTGGTCGCAGAACCGGCCAAGCTGCCAGCGGCCCGCGCGGAGCGTGAACCGGTCAAACAAACCTTCGCCACCGCGACGCTCGCCGCTGCACCCAAGCCGCAAGCAAGACCTCCTGTGTTGAAAGCGGGCCCCCGTCTGGCAGCCCGGCCGAAATCCGCCGCTGAACAATTGGGCCTGCCACCGGAAGCTCCTGCCGATCGCAGCCTGTTCTTCGTCGGCATGGGATTGGCCCACGCTTTGCGGTCTCAGTTTGCGATCACCTCGGCGGAAGCGGCCCCCGTTTCCAAGCCCAAGTCGAAATCGAAGCCGCCGAATGCCGCTCAGCCTTCGAAAGACTTGGTGACCGCCGCAGTCGTGGCCAAGCCGCAAGCGAGCCCAGCAAATACCTCACCTGCGCCTGTCGCCGCCGCTAGGCAGGAAGCTGAGGCGGCGCCAACCGCTCTGAATTCGTTTCGCGTTTACGGCGTTGCGGACGATGACGTTTTGAATGTCCGCAGCGGCCCATCGGAAGGCCATGCTGTCGTCGGCAATATCCCACCGACCGCATCCACAGTTCGCATGGTCGGTGGCTGCATCGCGCTCTGGTGCAAGATTCAATTCCGATCCACGCGCGGCTGGGTCAATCGCTATTACCTTGCTCAGAACTAGCCCGTTCCACAAAAATGAATCCAAGTGACGCACGGCCCATCCGTCGTCAGAACGTCGACGGGATCCGCGCGCCTAAGGCTCAACACTGCCGTCATAATGTTGAAAATTGCCGCGCTGCACAAAATGGCGATTTACCGAATGTCAATCACAAAAATAAGATTACGCTTTAGTTAATACGTCAAAGATGCTATGAGTTGCGTCATGATGGATTTAGCTACGGCCGAAGTTCCGGCTATCGAATTTTCCGAAGTCTGCGAGCCTTTTGTGGTTCCTCTGGCCCGCAGCCTCTTGCCGTCTGGTCCGATTCCGGGACAGGAACGGTCTCTCGACCGTGGCGAATACCTTTACCGTGAAGGCAGCAGCAAGACCGCGGTGTTTCGCCTTGAGTCCGGTATTCTCTGCGTCACGTCTCGCCGGGCCGATGGCCCGCCGAATGTCGTGGAAATGATTTTTCCCGGCACCCTGATGGGCCTCGGCTTCCTTGAGCGCCATATCGACAGCGCCATGGCCGTGGTTCCGTGCCGTCTGACGGAATATCCGCCGGAAGCCGCGTCCCATATCTGCGACGTTTCACTCGAAGATAGCGAACGCCAAGCTGCCGTCACCGAACGCGAATTCGCCGCCCGGCGGCGCGAGCTTGTGCCCTCGTCGCCCGAGCGCCCCGTGCAACGCGTCGCGGCGTTCCTGTCGGCCATGTATCACATGAACGATCACGAAGGCCGGAACCCGGCCGACATTGCGGAGTTCTTGAAGTCGGGCGATGTCGCCACGTTCCTTGATCTCGACGTCGAGGACTTGGCAGCAGCGCTCGCTGAATTGAAAGAGCGCGGCTTGGTCGATCGCGCCGGACACGGTGGTCTCGTCATCCTGCAGCCCGGCGAGTTGGAGCGCCTGTCGGGTTCCATCTGAAAACAAGCCGGTTCGAAAAATGTGTTGCGAATGGCGGGGGGCCGCTGCGGCACGTAAACATGGAAGTCGCAATGCGTACCCTGCCCCCCGCTTTTGCTATGTTCGCCATCAGCGTTGCCATCCACGCTACGCCCGCCAGCGCGCAGTCGCTGAGCGTCTTCGGCGGCTGGGATGGAGACAGCGCCGCGAGCTATGACCGGCCAGCCAATCGCGCTCCCCAAGCAGCCCCCAAACCAAATCAATACGGTGGCTCATTCTTCGGCTTCAATCCCGGCCCGGGGCAGCCCTTTCCCGCCATCATGGAAGGCGGCGGCCGCCCCGTGATTGCAGGTCGCGCGCCACCCATCGTTCCCTTCGCCACCAACGAAAAGCCTGGCACCATCCTCATCGACAACGCCAAACGCCGCCTCTACCTCGTTCTCGACAACGCGGAGGCCTACGAATACCCCATCTCCGTCGGCCGCGACGGTTTCACGTGGACCGGAACCGAAACCATTACCCGCGTCGCCGATTGGCCCGACTGGCACCCGCCCGCCGAAATGCGCCAGCGCGACCCGCGTCTCCCTGAAAAAATGTACGGCGGCATCAAGAACCCGCTCGGCGTCAAAGCCCTCTTTCTCGGCAATACGCTCTATCGCATCCACGGCACCAACGATCCCAAGACCATTGGTTACGCCGCGTCCTCAGGCTGCTTCCGCATGATGAACGAACACGTCGTGCACTTGGCCGCTCTCGTCGGCGAAGGGACCGTCGTGAAAGTCATGAATAGCGTCGGCGAGACCGAAGAAGCCGCTGATCGGTCTTGGGACGCCAAGCCCACCGCGCTCGGCGCGGGTGGCCAACGTGCGTCGCGTGCGGACCAGTTCTACGATGACCAATCCGACGTCTGGGTCGCCCGCTAGCGCCTCACAACAACAATGAATTCATTACCGGAGCTGCTCCGATTATGCTGCGCGCTCGACTGCGCGCACGGCGTGCGCAGAGCAACTTAAAATACCCTTAACGAGATTTTTACAACTTTAAGTATAAAATCGCTCCTGTCGGCAATTTAAGCGTGAGTCCCCGACGGCCCGGTAGCCCCGGCAGTTCCCCAGGAGTTTGTGTTTTGCGTATCCTGTCCCTGACGGTTGCCGGTCATCCGGCGACAACGCCACTTCATGCCCAATCGCCGGCCCGCCACTGGCGCAGCATGCTCATGCTGTCCGCCAGTGCGCTGGCGTATGCCGCAACAGAGGTCGTCGCGCCCTCCCTGGCTGCCGCCCAATTCATCTGCCAGCAATATGGAGGCAATGCCGGCAACGCGACCGCCGGCTCTTACGCCATAGCCTGCGGCCAGGATGCCGCCGCGACTGGTCAAGGCGCCACTGCATTTGGTGTCCTAACCGAAGCCTCCGGCGCATACTCGAGCGCCGGCGGATATTTCGCCCGCGCACTCGGCGATAACTCCCTTGCCGCCGGCTCCTACGCCCGCGCCGAAGGCGAGAACGCCGTCTCGATCGGCGCGGTGGCCATCGGCGCCGGCAATAATTCCGCTGCTATTGGCAGCGCAGCCGAAGCCAACGGCAACAATTCCACGGCGATCGGGGCATCATCCGACGCTCGCTCCATCAATTCGACCGCCGTCGGTTCCAGCGCGCAAGCCACCGGTGTCAATGCCTCCTCCATCGGCAGTCAGTCGGAAGCCATCGGCGACAACACAACCGCAATCGGCCGCGCCTCGCGCGCTGCCGCCCAAAGCGCCACCAGCGTCGGAGCGGTCTCGCAGGCCTCGGGAGATTTCTCGACCGCGTTGGGCGTCGATGCCCGCGCCAGCACTGCCAACGCCACCGCGACCGGTTCCAGTGCCCGCGCCACCGGAACGAACACATCGGCCTACGGCCAGACCGCGACCGCATCAGGCGCCGGCGCATCGGCATTCGGGCGCGGTTCAACCGCAAGCGGCGTCGCGTCGACCGCGGTCGGCAGTGGCGCATCCGCTGCCGGTGACAACGCGGCAGCTTACGGCGCCAGCGCCAGTGCCGCCTTGAGCAACGCCACCGCGCTGGGCCAAGGCGCAGCCGCCACTGCCGCCGATGCCACGGCGCTTGGTCAAGGCGCCGTCGCTAATCAATCCCGCGCCCTCGCCGTCGGCCAAGGGGCCAGTGCCACATCGGCAGGCGCCGTCGCGATTGGCTCCGGCGCCGTCGCATCCGGCTCCACCGCCGTCGGCACCGACGCCGAAGCCACCGGCGCTGACAGCGCCGCCTTCGGCAGAAATGCCGTCGCCAGCGCAAACAACGCAACCGCCATCGGCGAATTCTCCGCCGCTACAGGCGACGGCGCAACGGCACTTGGCCGCGGCGCTTCCGCGACCCATACGAACAGTGCAGCCATCGGCGCCAACGTCGCGACCACGCGCGAAAACCAAATCGCAATCGGAAATGCCATTAACACCTATACGGCCTCCGGCATCGGCACTGCCGCCAGCCGCGCTACCCAGTCGGGACCGCTCCAGGTCATCACCACCGACGCGAATGGAAATCTAGCCGGCGATGGCGGTGCGCTGCAAAGCCAGGTCAACACCAACACGACCGGCATCGGCACGCTGACCACGCGCGTCGACGGCCACGACACCGCGATCTCAACCCTGCAATCGACCACCACTGATCACGGTGGCCGCATCTCGTCGCTCGAAGGCTGGCGTACGACAGTCGAAACCAGAGTAACGAATGTCGAAAATCAAACGGCAACCAACACGACGAACATCGCCAGCCTCAACACCCGCACGACCAACGTCGAAAACCGCGTCACGGGCGTGGAAAATCGCACCGCCGTCAACGAGACCGACATCAGCAGTCTCAAATCCCGCACCACCGGTGTGGAAAACCGCGTCACCAACGTCGAAAATCAGACGGCGACAAACACCACAAACATTACCAATCTCACCACGCAGACCAACACCAACACGACCAATATTTCGAACCACTCGGTCCGCATTGGCAGTCTTGAGACAACGACCACATCGCTCTCCGATCGCATGACCGGCTTGGAAGGCACGATGGGCGACCTCTCCGACAAAGTCGGCACCTTCGATCAGCGCATCACGCACGCCACTGAACGCGCCGATAGAGCCATGGAAGGCGTTGCCGTCGCGCTCTCACTCGCTGATCCTGTGCTCGCCAACGGCGATAGCCTCGGAATTCGCGTCAGCTGGGGCTCCTACGGCGGCGAAAACGCGATCGGCACATCGATCATGGGCGTCGTGTCGAACAACACGTTCGGCAACGGCGAAACACTCTCGATTGGCGGCGGTGTGGGCGTGGGGTTGAGTGACGGTAATGTCGGCGGCCGCGTCGGCGTGCAGCTCACCTGGAAGTAGTTACGCGCTCTGAAACGCGGGCACGTCGAGCCAGAAGACCCGCGCCCGCTTGCTGATGGCGGCGGCATCCGCCGCCGTCGTCAGCAACTCCAACGTCCCGGTATTCCCGTCCACATACCGCGGATGCCGGTGCAGATAGTCTTCCAGACTGTCGGCCACGATCTCCGGCTGCGAAAGAATGCGCGTCGCCGGGGGCAGATGCCGCCGGAAGAGGTGCTCCACCAGCGGAAAATGCGTGCAGCCCAAAATTGCGCGATGCGGCGGCATCCCGTTCGTCTGCGCCATCACGCCGGCGATCCCCTCCGCCACCAGACGGTCGAGTTCGCTCTCGCCGGCCTCGCTCTCGATCGCCCCCGCCAATTCCGAACAGATCTGCTGAACCACCGTCACCTTCGGTGTCCGCTTGCGGATCTCCTCCGGATAGACGCCGGCCATGACGGTTCGCGTCGTCCCGAAAACGGCGATCGTATCGGTCAGGTTTTTCTGCGGATACTGCGGCGTCGTCACCGACCACGGCGTCTGCGTCGCCGCTTCCACAGTCGGCGCCACGATCCCGAGCACGTTGTAGCCCTTCTCCCGCCACTCAGTTTGCGGCAGCCAAGCCTGCTGTAACTGCCGAGCCGCCACGGCGGTCGCCGTATTGCACCCAAGCAGAACGAGCCGCGCGCCGCGCGCAAAGAGCGCGTCCGTCGCAGCCCGCGTCAGGTCGACGATCTCCGCCGACGAGCGATTGCCATAGGGCACGTTTTTATGGTCGCCGAGATAGGTGAACGAGGCCGAGGGAAACCGCTCGACGAGCGCCCTCAGCACGGTCAACCCGCCAAGCCCGGAATCGAAAACCCCAATCATGGGCCGTTCAATGCGCCGGTCTGCGGCCCGCCGTCAAGGCAGCGGCCGCAACGCCTTGCCTTATTCCGCCGCTTCGCCGGGCGTGCGGCCCTTTGCGGCGGCGGAGAGTTCCTGCTCAACGGTCTTCAAAACCTCGATCGTCGGCATGGACACGGTGTTATAGCCGCAATCCACAAAGTGAACTTCGCCCGTCACCGCGCCCGACATATCCGAGAGGAGATACAGCGCCGATCCGCCCACTTCATCGAGCGAGGGCGTTCGCCGCAGCGGCGAGTTTTCCTTCTGGAAATTGAAAATCGCGCGCGCATCGCCCACGCCCGCGCCCGAAAGCGTGCGCATCGGGCCCGCCGACAGCGCATTGACGCGAATGCCCTGCGGACCAAGATCCGCCGCCAGATAACGCACCGAAGCTTCAAGCGCCGCCTTGGCCACGCCCATCACATTGTACGACGGCACCCACCGCGTCGCCCCGCCGTAAGACAGCGTGATCATTGACCCGCCGTTCGGCATCAGGTCCGCCGCCCGCTTGGCGATTTCCGTGAACGAGAAGCACGAGATCACCATCGTGTTGGTGAAGTTCTCGCGTGTCGTATCCGCATAGCGGCCCGACAATTCTTTGGGATCGGAGAAGGCGAGTGCATGGACAATGAAGTCTAGGCCGCCCCACTCAGTCTTGATGCGATCGAACACGCGGTCGACGCTGTCCAGTTCGAGCACGTTGCATTCTTCGATGATCTTCGCGCCGAGGCTCTCGGCCAGCGGCGCGGCCCGGCGGCCGAAGGCGCCGCCCTGATAGGTGAACGCCAACTCCGCGCCCTGCCCGGCGAGAATGCGGGCAATACCCCAGGCAATCGAGCGATCATTGGCAACGCCCATGATAAGGCCGCGCTTTCCAGCCATCAGGGGCTGCGGCTTGGCAAGGTCGAATTCGGACATCGGAGGCCTCGTTCTGGCGCCAGGCGAACGGCCGCGGATCTCGAACCAGCCGGCGCCCTGCTTGTATAGTTTCATTTTTGACGACCCTGCAGCCGGACCTTGGACGGAGAAGCCGTCGGGTCCACTGAGCCGTCATACGGTCGTGGTGTTAACCATCATGCCGGCGGAACACGAGAGTTGCATTTGTTCCGCCAAATCCGAAGCTGTTAGACATCACACAGTTAAGCGCAATGTCGTCGATGCGTTTGCGCGCGATCGGCACGTCCGCGAACGCCGGATCGATCTCGTCGATGTTGGCGCTTTCGCAGACAAATCCGTTGTTCATCATCAAAAGCGAGAAGATCGCCTCCTGCACGCCGATGGCACCCAGCGAATGACCCGACAGCGACTTCGTCGCCGAAATATGCGGGATCTTGGAGCCGAACACCTCGCGGATCGCGGCGATCTCACGCTCGTCGCCGACCGGCGTCCCCGTCCCATGCGGGTTGATGTAATCGACGGCCGGCAGCCCCTTCCCGTCCAGGCCCTGCATCGCGAGTTTCATACAGCGCGCAGCACCCTCACCCGACGGCGCCACCATGTCGAACCCGTCCGACGTCGCGCCATCCAGTTCTTCCAGCACCAAGACGCCCGCGCCGCCCGCGATCACAAACCCGTCGCGGTTTTTGTCGTAAGCCCGCGACGCCCGTTCCGGCGTGTCGTTGAAGCGGGTCGACATCGCGCCCATGGCGTCGAACAGGTTTGACAGCGTCCAGTCAAGCTCTTCGCAGCCGCCCGCAAAAATGATGTCCTGCTTGCCCCACTGGATCAGTTCGGCCGCATTCCCGATGCAGTGCGCGCTGGTCGCGCACGCCGACGAGATCGAATAGTTGACGCCCTTGATCTGGAAGGACGTGGCCAGCGCCGCCGACGGACCCGAGCACATGGCCTTGGGCACTTCGAACGGCCCGATTTTCTTTGGCCCGCCCGATTTGATCGTCGTCTCCGCCGCCTCGACAATGGCGCGCGTTGAAGGCCCGCCTGAGCCGACGATGATCCCCGTCCGCTCGTTGACGACATCGCTGGCTTCGAGTCCCGAATCGCGGATCGCCTGATCCATGGCGATGTAATTCCACGCCACGCCCGGGTTCATGAACCGCTTCGGCTTACGCGGCACGAGGCCGTCCCACTCGAGCTTGGGCTCGCCGTGCACTTGGCACTTGAAACCGAGTTCGGCGTACTTGTCCGCACGCGAAATGCCGGATTTGGCCTCGCGCAGGTTCGCCACGACCTCTTGGGTGTTGTTCCCGATCGAGGAGACGATACCCATCCCAGTGACGACCACGCGCCGCATGCGCTCACAGCCCTTGTATAGTTCACCCGCTAAGTCAGTCTGCGCTTGTGGCGCAGGAAGGCATCGATTGGCAACGCCTAGCTTTCGGTCGACTTCAGAAGAACCCGCAAATCCTTGGCCTGATAGATCACTTCACCGTCCGCGATCAGGTCGCCGTCCGCTTCCGCCAGCTTCAGCTTGCGTGCGATCACCCGCTTCACGTTCACGACGTACTGTACGTGCTTGATTTGCGGCGTGATTTCCTTGGTGAACTTCACGTCCCCCACGCCCGCCGCGCGTCCTTGCCCGGTCAGCCCCAACCAGCCGAGGTAAAAGCCCGTCAACTGCCAGAGCGCATCGAGCCCGAGGCAGCCCGGCATCACCGGGTCGCCCTGGAAGTGGCAGTCGAAAAACCAGTTGAGCCGGTCATTCCCCGCCACCTTCAGTTCGGCCACGATCTGCCCTTTGCCATACGTGCCGCCGGTTTCGCTAATGTGCGAGATGCTATCGAACATCAACATCGGTGGTAGCGGCAACTGGGCATTGCCCTGCCCGAAGAGCTCACCGCGGCCGCAGGCCAGCAAGTCTTCGAAAGAATAGCTTGGCTGCCGGTCGGCCATATCGCGCGTGCCCCCTGAAAACCCGTCTTGGGGCTTCGCCGCCCAGAGGGTCTGTCTTTTTAACTCTTACCCGCCGTTCAAACGGGAAAACGCGCACAAGGTCAAGCGCACTGGACTTGCGGGACCCGATGCCGCGTCCAGTTGCGAACGCCGGGCGACATCCCTATACTTGACCTCGTGCATAAGGTTTGGACGCTGCGAGCCGAAAGGGCGCGCCATCCGGGCTTTGGCCATCTTTGCCGTGCACGTGAGACGACCAATTTAACCCGGTGCCCAAGACCTGTGGAAAACGAAGCTGAATTGACCGCAACCCCGACTGTCGAACGCCTCCGGTCCGCCGGTTTGCGGCCGACCCGGCAACGTGTTTTGCTGGCCGAACTCTTGTTCGGCAAGGGCGACCGTCACGTTTCGGCTGAAATGCTCCACGGCGAGGTTCTCGACGTTGGCGAGCAGGTGTCTCTCGCCACGGTTTACAACACGCTGCATCAGTTCACGGATGCCGGTTTGCTCCGCGAACTCGCCATTGACGGCTCGAAAGCCTATTTCGACACCAACGTCTCGAACCACAACCACTTCTTCATCGAAGACCGCGGCGAACTCATCGATATTCACGGCGAAAACATTCGCGTCGACGGTCTCCCTCAGCCGCCCGAGGGCATGCGCATCTCCCATATCGACGTGGTCGTGCGCCTCGTCCCCGACAATAAAAAGTAGCCGCATCAGGCGAACGCAAGCGCTGCCGGCGAATTGGCCGCGCGTCGGGGTCCCTCAGGCTATCGAATGATCTCGCCAGGGTAGATGCCCCATAACTTGCTCTGCTCGACATAGCCCTTGAACGTTTCCACCGTCACGAAACACCAACGGCTGTCGCAGCTTTGGAGGTTGGCGATCACGCCCGCTTCGACCAGCGCGGTTGCCGGCGCCCGCTCGCTGTCGTCGGCCTTCAACTCCAGTTTTGGAACTTCGGCCCCTTGCTTGACTTCCCATGGCAGAACCTGCGCCGTCCGCCGGCCTGACAGCAGGGCCTGACTGACCCAGCCGGTCACACCGTCGGCATCGCGCACCTGCCGCCACGTGTCGAACTCCTTGATAATTTCGACCGGCAGGCCGGCCCGCCGGAACACCCACTGTGTCGGATAATCCTTGCCCGGCCCCGCGCGCAAATTCACTTCGTCCGATTTCAAGCTGACGAATCGTGGGATCGGCAGACCGCTGACCGACCCCTTGCCGGCCTCGGCGGCCCCGCTCTCCTGCGCCAGCCCCGCTCCGCTACCCAGAGCCACAATCATGGCAGCCATCATCGCTACGGCGCACGCGCCGCCCGTCCACGTTCCGATCTCGACCCGCACGTTCAATTTCCCTTCGTCTCGTCCCCACCGGCGTGGACCACACCAGCGTGGCAGGCGCAAGGCGGTCCAGTCCCGCCGGCCTTTACAATGGATCGGTGCTGGTCCCCATCCGCTCAACACTTTGTTTTCCCGCCAACCATCTGTTAGACACGGGAAACGATGAGGGACCAGCGTTTCGGATCCGGGCCGGTGTGGGGCGCCGGGTAGCCGCGGCGGCGGACCCTCTGACCTGCCCTGGCCACGGATCATTTCATGCCCGCAAGCACCAAGAAGCCGATCGTCATCGTCACGCGCAAGCTCCCCGACATCGTCGAAACGCGTCTGCGCGAGTTGTTCGACGCGCGCCTCAACGTCGACGACAAGCCCATGTCGCACGCCGATCTGGTCGAAGCCGCCAAGATCGCCGATGTGATCGTTCCCACCGTGACCGACCGCATTGATCGTGGGATCATCTCGCAGGCCGGCCCTCAGCTGCGCTTGATCGCCAACTTCGGCACCGGCGTCGACAACATCGACCTCGACACCGCCCGCAACCGCGCCATCACCGTCACCAACACGCCGGGCGTCCTCACCGAGGATACCGCCGACATGACCATGGCGCTGATCCTCGCCGTGCCGCGTCGCGTGGCGGAAGGTGCGGCCTACCTGAAGGATGCCAAGTCGAGCTGGCCCGGCTGGTCGCCCACCTGGATGCTCGGTCACCGCATTTACGGCAAGCGCCTCGGCATCATTGGCATGGGCCGCATCGGCACCGCCGTCGCGCAGCGCGCCAAGGCCTTCGGCCTCCAGATCCATTACCACAATCGCAAGCGCGTCTCCGCCGACCTCGAGCAGGAATTGGAGGCGACCTACTGGGAAAGCCTCGACCAGATGCTGATCCGTATGGACATCGTCTCGGTCAACTGCCCCCACACGCCGGCGACCTACCACCTGCTCTCCGCCCGGCGCTTGAAGCTCCTCAAGCCCTCCTCCTACATCGTCAACACCGCCCGCGGTGAAGTGATCGACGAGAATGAGCTGGCCCGCATGATCGAAGCAGGGTCCATCGCTGGCGCCGGCCTCGACGTCTTCGAACACGAGCCGTCGATTAATCCCAAGCTCTTGGCGTCCGACCGCGTCGTCGCCTTGCCGCACATGAGTTCAGCGACCATCGAAGGCCGCATCGAAATGGGCGAAAAAGTCATCATCAACGTGAAAGCCTTTCTCGACGGCCACGCGCCACCCGACAAGGTCCACCCCGCTATGTTCTAATAAAAAAGGCCGGTCTCGCGACCGGCCTTTCTGCTGTCCCCGCTGCCGGCGTCCGGGATTAAACCCCGGCCGAAAACGTCGAATTTCCCTTGCCCAGATAAGCATCGAAGCACGATGCGATAGCCCGCACAAATGGTTGACCCAGTTCCGTCACGCGAAATCCATCCGGCGTCCGCTCCACGAGGCCTTCCTCGTCCGCCGCAACGAGCTCCTCGGCCTTATCGATGACCGGCTGCGCCAGAGCGCCGAACGCCGACTGCAGCGACGACTTCGAAAACTCGAATTCGCACATCAACCGCTCGATGACGGTGGCCCGCATCCGGTCGTCATCCGACAGCAGAATGCCTTTCACCGTCGCCAGACCCGTGTCCGCAACCCGCCGCTCGTAGTCGGCCCTTGCCACAGCGTTCTGATAATACCCCGTCGGCAACTGCGAAATCGACGACGCACCCATGCCGATCAGCGCCTCCGCCGTGTCCGTCGTGTAGCCCTGGAAGTTCCGCTTGATCTCGCCCGACGCCAGCGAGTCGCCCGGCTTGGCAAAATGATCGAGCCCCACCGTCAGATACCCCGCCTCGGTGAGCAAGTGCTCGGCCCGCCGCGACTGCCGGTACCGCGCCATGGTGTCGGGCAGCGTTGTCTCATCGATCATCGTCTGGTGCTTGGCCCGCGACGGCAGATGCGCATAGCCAAACAGCGCAATCCGGTCCGGAGAGAGCCGGATCACCTCATCGATCGTGTTGGCGACGCTGTCTTCTGTCTGGTGCGGCAGGCCGTAAACGAGGTCAATATTGACCCCCTTCACGCCTGCAGCCCGCATGCCGTTGACGGCCCGTTCCGTCATCTCCACCGATTGCACGCGATTGATCGCCGTCTGCACCCGCGGATTGAAGTCCTGCACGCCGATGGACGCGCGGTTGACGCCGATCTCCGCGAACGCCGTCATCTGGTCGTCGTTCAGCCAGCGCGGATCGATCTCCACCGCATATTCCGTCTGCGGGCCGATCGCGAACGAGGACCGCAACGTCTCCCCCAAGCGCCGGATCTGATCTGCGGAAAGACTGTTTGGCGATCCGCCACCCCAGTGAATATGGGCCACCGGCTTGGCGCCGGGCACCAGTGCCGCCACCATTAAGATCTCGGTGGTCAGGTGCTGGAAATAGGTTTCGATGGTCTCAGTATTGCGCGTCGCCTTTGTATTGCACCCGCAGTACCAACACATCTGCGCGCAAAACGGGATGTGAACGTAAAGCGATAGCGCCTGCGACGGCGATAGGCTGCGCAGCCCCTCGCCGAACTCCATCGCCCCCACCTGCGCCGAAAAATGCGGCGCTGTCGGGTAGCTCGTATAACGCGGCACCGGGGCCGACATGCGCCGGACGAGTTCGGGGGTCATGATTAGCTCGCTCAAGACTTGGCGTTGAAGGGTAAAACGTTGTCAGCCGGCTTGGCGCTCGGGCAGCGGTCGCAGACAGACCGCGCCGACCGCGCGCTGCGGATTGCGACAACTGATTGCTGTGAGCAGCGGGGATGATCGCTCGCCATGATCCAACCTTGAAGCCCCGCCAGATCGCCTGCCGTTAGCACCTGCCGGGCGACCGGAAGGACCACGCGGTCTTCCCACGCGATATGCCGGCGTTGACTGTCGAAGTACCCGCGCAGCATGTATCCGAGCATGTCGGGGTTGCTAACTAAGTCCTGCTGCGCCGCAGTTTTCAGCGCATCGGTCAACTCGACCAGCATCGCCCCATCGCGCTCATGCTCCTCTTCGAGACACGCCAACGCGGCATGCAGCGGGTGGTCTGACGCGACCCGGTCGCGCAACACCGGAAACAGCGCCTCCTCCTCAAGTCGCATATGCCTGGGCACGCTGCCTTCTAAGATCGAGACAGCAATGACGGCGAGTGCCTTGTCGAAGCTGTGCGGCAAACCGTCCGCAATCGCTTCGAGCAGGTCACAAAGCTCGCATTGCAGGGCATGCTCTTCGGCAATCAGCCCTATAGGATCAGGTGTCTGGCACGTCGGACTTGGTGACATTCTCCGGTCCACCCGCGGTGTTTGATCGTTCGATAAGGACACATGGACCCCGCGCGGTTGTAACTGGCGTTAACCGGCGATCCCGGTGCGGCGATCACAACCGTTGTTTGGCACCGCGTCATTGATCCAGGTCAACGCTGAAAGAACCCGGTTGCGGGAATAAACTGAAGCTAGCCGTCCGCCCCGTTCTGAAGAGGGTTTGCGGTTCGAGCATTGAAGGAGGGGAAACCGTGTCAGCAACAGCGGCCGTCAAGCCGGCTCTCAGTAATGCGCTCGCAATGGGAAGCGCAGCAGTCTTCGCAGCCTTGGGCGTCTTCTTGGCGGTCAACGGCGTCGATCCCGTGATGAACCTGCACGGCGCCTTACTCGCCCTGGCGAGCGTGCTGGCCCTCATCTACATCTTCACCCACCAGACCGAGGAGCGTTCCGGCTATCTCGATGGGCCGATCCGCGTCGCAACCCTGGCTGCCGTCTTCTGGGGTGTCATCGGTTTTGCCGCCGGCGACTTCATTGCTTGGCAGTTGGCCTTCCCGGCTCTGAACTTCGATCTCCCCTGGACCACCTTCGGACGCCTCCGTCCGCTACACACCTCGGCAGTCATCTTCGCCTTCGGCGGCAACGTGCTCTTGGCCACATCGTTCTACGTCGTGCAGCGCACCTCGCGTGCGCGCATGCCCGGCCGTTGGTCGCCGTGGTTCGTCATCTGGGGCTATCAGCTGTTCATCGTGCTGGCGGCCACGAGCTATGTGCTCGGCGCCACGCAGGGCAAGGAATACGCCGAGCCTGAATGGCACGTCGACATCTTCCTGACGATCGTCTGGGTCACCTACCTCCTGGTGTTCCTCGGCACACTCTGGAAGCGCGAAGAGCCTCACATCTACGTCGCCAACTGGTTCTACCTCGCCTTCATTGTCACCGTCGCGATGCTCCACCTCGTCAATGGCCTCTCGGTTCCCGTCTCCTTCCTGGGATCGCAGAGCTATCCGGTGATGGCCGGTGTCCAGGCCGCAATGACCCAATGGTGGTACGGCCATAACGCGGTTGGCTTCTTCCTCACCGCCGGCTTCCTCGGCATCATGTACTACTTCGTCCCCAAGCGGGTCGAACGGCCGGTCTACTCCTACCGCCTCTCGATCGTGCACTTCTGGTCGCTGATCTTCCTCTACATCTGGGCCGGTCCCCACCATCTGCACTACACGGCTCTGCCGGATTGGGCGCAGACGTTGGGCATGACCTTCTCCATCATGCTCTGGATGCCCTCATGGGGCGGCATGATCAACGGCCTCATGACGCTCTCGGGCGCCTGGGATCGTCTCCGCACCGACCCCGTTGTCCGCCTGCTCGTCGTGTCGGTAGCCTTCTACGGCATGTCGACCTTCGAAGGTCCGCTGATGTCCATCAAGGCCGTCAACTCGCTCTCGCACTACACCGACTGGACGATCGGTCATGTGCACTCGGGCGCGCTGGGCTGGGTCGGCATGGTCTCCTTCGGCGCCATCTACTGCCTCGTTCCCTGGCTGTGGAAGCGTGAGGGTCTCTACTCCATCAAACTCGTGGAATGGCACTTCTGGCTCTCGACCATCGGCATCGTGCTCTACATCACCTCGATGTGGGTCGCCGGGATCACGCAGGGCCTGATGTGGCGCGCCTACGACAACCTCGGCTTCCTCAAGTCATTCGCGCCGTCGGCGGGCTTCTGTTCGTCATCGGTGGCTTCGTGATGGCCTACAACGTCTGGCGCACCGTGCGCGGCGATCAACCGGTCGATCTTAAGGATCAACCGCGCGTCGCAGCCGCTCCCGAACTGCGTGGCGGCGCCGTTGCAGTGCCAGCCGAGTAAGAAGGATATCGATCCATGAACCATGGTATTTTCGAAAAGAACTCGCTCATCCTTCTGATCGGCATCCTGATCGTCGTTTCGATCGGCGGCATCGTTCAGATCGCACCTCTCTTCATGCTCTCCTCCACCATCGAAAAGGTGGAGGGCATGCGGCCCTACTCTCCTCTGGAGCAGGCGGGCCGGGACATCTACGTCCGTGAGGGATGCTACAACTGCCACAGCCAGATGATCCGCTCGCTCCGTGACGAGGTGGAACGCTACGGTCATTACTCGCTGGCCGCCGAGAGCATGTACGATCATCCCTTCCAGTGGTCGTCCAAGCGCACGGGACCCGATCTCGCGCGCATCGGCGGCAAGTATTCGGATGCTTGGCACACCGAGCATATGCGCCAGCCCAAGTCGGTGGTGTCGGCCTCCATCATGCCGGCCTACCCCCACTTGGAAACGACGCCGCTGGATTATTCAAACATCCAGGACAAGCTGAAGACCCTTCAGTTCATCGGCGTCCCTTACACAGACGAGATGATTGCCAAAGCGGCCGCCGACATCGAAGCGCAGATCGCGCCCGATACGCCGGCCGCCAAGGAATTGCTCGCCCGCTATCCTAAGGCTCAGGTGCGCAAATTCGATGGCCAGTCGCCGGGCGAAGGCGTCAAGCCGACCGAACTCGACGCAATGATCGCTTATCTCCAAATGCTCGGTACGCTGGTCGACTTTACGAAGTTCGACGCCAGCGGTCCCAACCTGCGCTGAGGAGGCAAACATGACCTATCAGGACGCCCAGGTTTTGTCGCAGATCGCCGCGTTTGTGATCTTCTTCAGCCTGATCTTGGGCATCGTGTTCTACACCTTCCGGCCCGCGAACAAGGCCAAGTTCGAGAGAGCGGCACGTCTGCCGCTTGAGTCCGACAACGATGAAACGGTGAAATGACCATGGCTGGGCATAAACATATCGACGAAGTCACGGGCGTTGAGACCACCGGACATGTCTGGGACGGCGATCTCTGCGAGTTGAACAAGCCGCTGCCGAAGTGGTGGCTGTACGTGTTCTACGCATGCTGCGTCTGGGCCTTTGGCTACTGGATGGTCTATCCGGCATGGCCCACGCTCACCGGCTACACGCAAGGTTATCTCGGCTATAGCCAGCGCGCGGCAGTGACTGCTGAGGTCAACGCGGCCAAGGCGGCACAAGATACCTATCGCCAGGCCATTGCCAACACGCCGATCACCGAGGTGAAGGGCAAGGAAGACCTGATGCAGTTCGCCATGGCCGGCGGCGCCGCCGCCTTCGGCGATAACTGCTCCGGTTGCCACGGCCGCGGCGCGCAAGGTGCATTGGGCTATCCCAATCTCAACGACGACGACTGGATCTGGGGCGGTTCGGTGGAGCAGATCGAGTACACGATCGCGCATGGCATCCGCAACGGAGCCGATGAAGCCCGCAATTCTGCAATGCCGCGCTTCGGTCTCGACGGCATCCTCGAACCGGCTGTAATCTCCGACGTCGCGAACTACGTGCGCTCGTTGTCGGGCTCCGAGCAGGTCGACGCCGACGCAGCCGGACGCGGCAAGGCAACGTTCGCCGAGCAGTGCGCGGCGTGCCACGCCGAAGACGGCAAGGGCAACCAGGAGATGGGTGCGCCCAATCTGTCGGACGCCATCTGGCTCTATGGCGGCTCGCAGGAAGCCGTCACGCAGAGCATCGTCACCGGCCGCGGCGGCGCCATGCCCGCATGGGCTCCGCGTCTTGATCCGGTTACCGTGAAGATGCTCGCCGTCTACGTTCACTCGCTCGGCGGCGGCAAATAGCCACGAGCAGTTTTGTAACCTGACGCACTGTAAAGACGAGGAAGTCGTCGGATATGACAACCATGGAAAATCCTGGTCGGTTTAAACCCGAAGACTTTCTCGTCGAAGCAGCACCCGGCGTCGCCAAGCACGACGTCGAAGCCGTCCGCCAGCCTAAGTCCAAAAAGCCGGCGACCGATGCTGATGGCCTTTCGAAGGGCAGCTGGGCTGAGAAACCCAGGATCTATTCAAAGCTTGCGAAGGGCAACTTCCGCAATGCCAAGTGGATCGTGATGCTGGTCACCCTCGGCATCTACTATCTGCTGCCCTGGCTCCGCTTCGATCGCGGCGAAGGCCTTCCTAACCAGCTCTTCCTCATCGACTTCGCTAACCAGCGCTTGCTATTCGGCCCCATCGAGATTTGGGCCCAGGAGTTCTACTACGTCACCGGCCTTCTCATCATCTCAGCGCTGGCCCTCTTTCTCGTCACGTCCATCGCCGGCCGCGTTTGGTGCGGCTACGCCTGCCCGCAGACGGTGTGGACCGACCTGATGATCGCCGTCGAACGCTTCTGGCAGGGCGACCGCAACGCCCACATGCGCCTCGATCAAGGTCCCTGGACGTTCGAAAAAATCTGGAAGAAGACGGCCACGCACATCTCATGGCTGCTCATCGGTCTTCTGACCGGCGGCGCGCTCGTGTTTTATTTCCGCGACGCGCCCACGCTGGCCATGGAACTCGTCACGGGCGAAGCCTCCACGGTGGCCTACGCCTTCCTCGCCATTTTCACGTTCTCCACGTACCTCCTCGGCGGTATCGCCCGCGAACAGGTCTGCATCTACATGTGCCCCTGGCCGCGCATCCAGGGCGCCATGCTCGACCACGATAGCCTCTGGATCGCTTACCGCGACGTGCGCGGCGAGCCCCGCGCGCCCCACAAGAAGGGCGACACATGGGACGGCCGTGGCGACTGCATCGACTGCAAAGCCTGTGTCGCGGTCTGCCCGATGGGCATCGACATCCGCAACGGCGCCCAGCTCGAATGCATCCAGTGCGCGCTGTGCATCGACGCCTGCAACGACATCATGGACAAGGTCGGCCGTCCGCGCGGCCTGATCGCCTACACCACTGAACGCAACATGGAGAGCCGCACGGCTGGTCCTCGCGACGGCCTGCGCATGATCCGGCCCCGCACGATCCTCTATACTGTCGTCATCGCGATCACCGGCGCGCTCATGGCCTGGGCCATGATCAGCCGCTCCGATCTTGATGTCAGTGTCCTGCCCGACCGCAATCCGCTCTTCGTGAAGTTGTCCGACGGCGGCATCCGCAACGGCTACACCATCAAGATCGTCAACAAAAACCAGACCCCGCGCCGCTTCAAGGTCGAACTCACCGGCATCGACGGCTTGAAAACCACCATCGTTGGCCACGACGACGCCAGCGCACCGATCGACGTCGGTCCGTCGAACGTAAAAGCCCTAAAGCTCTTCGCGGCCCTGCCGCGCGACAAAGCCAAAGCACTCAATGCCGAATCGACGCCGGTCACGATCACCGTCACCGAGGTCGATGGCGCCGTTTCCGCCACCCGTGATACAAGCTTCCGGAGCCCTGGCCCATGACAGCGAACATGACTTCGACCATGACGGCAACGGGCGGACCCAAACCCGGAAAACGTCAACCCGGAAAGCGCATGTTCAAGGAAATCACCGGCCGCCACGTACTGTTCCTGATGCTCGGCTTCTTCGGCGTCATCATCGCGACCGACGCCTTCCTCGTTTACAAGGCCGTCTCGACTTTCGGAGGTATCGAAACCCAAGACGCCTACCGCAAAGGCGTTACATATAATGAGCGTATTGCCGAAGAGCGCGCTCAGGAAGCCCGCGGCTGGACCAAAGACGCCCGCCTCGAAAAGGGTGAACTCCGCGTCACCGTCCGCGACAAGGATCAAAAGGGCGTCGACGGTCTCCAGATCTCGGCCCTCTTTGGCCGCCCCGCCACCAACTCCGAAGACCGCAATTTGAAGCTCACGCAAATCGGCTCCGGCGAATACATGGCCACCCTCGGGGACATCCAACCCGGCAACTGGGTCGCGACCATGGAAGCGCGCGAGTCGCTGACCGGCACCGGCGCCGTCGTCTATCAGTCCAAGGTGCGGCTATGGAAGGCGCCCTGACGCCGGACACGAGACCGGCCCCGGCAGCCCCACCCCCGGCCACCGCCCCCGCGCGTGAAACACAACTCTTCACCGCGCCTGAAATCATGTGCGGCGGCTGTCTGCGCACCATCGAAACCGCACTTGCCGAAACCCCCGGCGTTGAAGCCGCCCGCGCCAATCTGAGTGCGCGCCGCGTCTCCGTCACCTTCGACCCCGATATCACCTCCCCCGAACTCATCATCGCCGCAATCAAGCACGCCGGCTTCTCCGCCGCTCCGCTGATCGAGGGCCGCGACGAAGTCCACGCCGCTCGGGTCAGTGAGTTAATGCCTCGCGTCGGCGTTGCCGGCTTCGCCGCCGCAAACATCATGCTGCTCTCCGTCTCCGTCTGGTCGGGCCACGCCTCCGACATGGACGAGCACATGAAGACGCTCTTCCACTGGATATCAGCGCTGATCGCACTTCCCGCCATCGCTTATGCCGGCCAGCCCTTCTTCAAATCGGCCTACGCGGCCCTCAGCGCCCGCCGCCTTAACATGGACGTGCCAATCTCGCTTGGCATCACGCTTGCCACCGCCATGAGCTTCGCGCAGACCATGCGCGGCACGCACCACGTCTATTTCGACGCCGCAACCATGCTGGTCTTCTTCCTTCTCGTCGGCCGCCTGCTGGATGAGAGCATGCGCGCCCGCACCCGCAGCGCGGCTGAAAACCTGATGAGCCTGAAGGCGCTCACAGCCACGATCCTCGATGCCGATGGCACCGTCCGCCAGATCCCATCGCGCAATCTCCAGCCCGGTATGACGATGATCGTCGCCACCGGCGAGCGCATCGCCGCCGACGGCATCGTCAGCGATGGCCTCAGCGAAATCGACGAAAGCCTGATCAGCGGCGAAACCTTGCCCAAGCGCGTTGCACGCGGCGACCGTGTTCACGCCGGCACGCTCAACACCGCCGCCCCCTTGCGCGTCACCACCACGGCCACCGAAGACAACACGCTGCTGGCCGAACTCTCCCGCCTGATGCTGGCCGGCGAACAGACCCGCGGCCGCTACGTCCGCCTCGCCGACCGCGCCGCCCGCCTCTATGCACCCGCCGTCCATCTGCTCGGCCTCGGCACACTCATCGGTTGGCTCGTCGCCGGCCACGGCTGGGAAATCGCGCTCACCAACGCCATCGCCGTCCTCATTATCACCTGCCCCTGCGCGCTGGCCCTCGCCGTCCCCGCCGTGCAGGTCGCCGCCATCAGCCGCCTCTTCGGCCAAGGCGTCCTCGTCAAAGCTGCCGACGGCCTCGAGCGCCTCTCCGAAGTCGACACCATCGTCTTCGACAAGACCGGCACCTTGAGCCTTGGCGAACCGACCCTCGCCCTCGACCAACCGATTGACGCCGATGTGTTGGCCCGCGCCGCCGGCCTCGCGATCATGAGTCGCCACCCGTACGCGCAGGCGATGGTCCGTGCCGCCCGCGCCCGCGGCATCGAATTCGATCCCCAGATGGGCATCAACGAAATCCCGGGATCCGGCCTTTCGATGATGACGCCCGAAGGCGAGGAGCGCTTAGGCTCCGCGCTTTTCACCGGCGTCACCGTCACCGATCCGCGTCAGGCCGCGTCCCTCTGGTTCACGCGCCCCGGCCGCGCCCCCGTCGGTTTCCGTTTCGAGGACCGCTTGCGTTCCGACGCCCCGGCCACCATCGCCGAACTGAAATCTGCCGGATATCAGGTCGAAATTCTCTCCGGCGATCGCCCTGACGCCGTCGCAGACGCCGCTCATGTTCTCGGCGTATCGGCTTACCAAGGCGGCGTCCGCCCCGACGAAAAACTCGCCCGTCTGACAGATCTCAAGCAGCAAGGCCGCGTCACGCTCATGGTGGGAGACGGCCTCAACGACGGCCCGGCGCTCGCTGCCGCCCACGCGTCGCTATCCCCGTCCGCCGCCGCCGACATTGCTCAGAATGCGGCCGATGCCGTTTTCCAGGGCGAAAAACTGGGCGCCGTCGTCGAGGCCCTCAAGGTGGCCCGCCGCGCGCACCGCATGGCTCTGGAAAACTTTGGCATTGCCATGGTTTACAACATCGCTTTCGTTCCCCTCGCCGTTATGGGCTATGTTACCCCCCTGCTGGCCGCGATCGCGATGTCCACATCGTCGATCCTGGTCACGGGCAATGCGCTGCGTCTGCGCGGCATGAATTTGAAGCTCGCTCCTGTCGCGGCGAGCAAGGATCAGGTCCAAGAATGACATCGCTCGCATGGCTTATTCCCGCTGCGCTGTTCCTGGGGCTTCTCGGCCTCGCCGCCTTCATGTGGGCGCTGAAAAACGGCCAGTTCGAAGACCTCGAAGGCGCCGGCTGGCGCGCCATCGACGACCAGCCCCCCGGTCCTCAAGGCAACAAAGCTCCTCAAGGCGGCAACAAAAAACCCGAATAGACCCCGCGCGATGGACGGCACCGAGATCACATTCCTGGGCGGCTTGGTGTTGGGACTAGCAAGTACCCTCCATTGCAGCGCCATGTGCGGCGCCATCTCCTGCAGCGCGCTTCTCTCACTCGGGCCCACCAGCGGCTGGGGCCGCGCCGGTCACGCGATCCTCCTGAACCTCGGCCGCATCTGCGCCTATGCCGCCCTCGGCGTGGCAGCCTCGCTCATCAGCTCGGCCATCATCAAGCCCGGCACGACGATGAACTACCAAGTCCTCCAATACATCGGTGCCTCGGTGCTCATGTGGACCGGCCTGTCGATGGCCGGCATGATGCCTCGCTTCGCCCTGCTTGACGGCGCCATGACGCGCCTCTCCAACACGGTCGCGACCGTCACGCGTCCGATCCAGGGAACGCCGGCTGCCCCGCTGGGTCTCGGCGTCGTCTGGGGGCTCAATCCCTGCCCCATGGTCTATGCGGCCCTCTTCACCGCCACGCTCACAGCCTCGCCTTGGGGCGGCCTCACCGTCATGGCCGGCTTCGGCCTCGGCACCCTGCCGGGCGTCCTCGTCGCCGGGCTCGGCCTCGCGTCCCTGCGCGGCATTGAGGCCAGCCGAACCATCCAGATCGCCGCCGGCCTCATCATCGCGGTCCTGGGCTTCGCCTCGCTCTACGTGCCCGCCGCCCATATCGCCGCCTGGTGCCTGAACTGACGGGGTGGAACTTTTCCGCCCGCCCGTCCATATGGTGAGGATGGATACGCCCCTCACCCCACCGATCCCCTTCGACAACTCCTACGCTCGCTTGCCCGAGCGCTTCTTCAGCTGCGTCAATCCCACGCCCGTTGCCGCACCCCAACTTATCCGTGTCAACGAGACCTTGGCCCGCGAGCTGGGCATTGATCCCAATGCGCTGGCCTCGCCGGACGGCGTCGCCATGCTCGCCGGTAACCGCATCGCCGAGGGCAGCCACCCCATCGCCATGGCCTACGCCGGCCATCAGTTCGGCAACTTCACGCCCCAGCTCGGCGACGGCCGCGCCATCCTGATCGGTGAAGTCGTCGACACCCACGGCATCCGCCGCGACATCCACTTGAAAGGCGCCGGCCGCACGCCCTATTCGCGCATGGGCGACGGCCGCGCGGCTCTCGGCCCCGTGCTGCGCGAATACATTGTCAGCGAAGCCTTCGCCGCACTCGGCATCCCGACCACCCGCGCGCTCGCCGCCGTAACGACCGGCGATTGGGTTTTGCGCGAGGAACCGCTCCCCGGCGCTATCCTCGCCCGCGTCGCATCGAGTCACATCCGCGTCGGCACGTTCCAGTTCTTTGCCGCCCGCAAGGATACCGACGCCGTCCGCACGCTCGCCGACTACACCATCGCCCGCCATTATCCCGAAATCAAAGACGGGCCGGACAAGTATCGCGACTTTCTCTCCGCCGTCATCGCCCGCCAAGGCGAACTGATCGCCAAGTGGATGTACGTCGGCTTCATTCACGGCGTCATGAACACCGACAATTGCTCCATTGCCGGCGAAACCATCGACTTCGGCCCCTGCGCCTTCATGGATACGTACCACCCTTCGACGGTGTTCTCCTCCATCGACCAGGGCGGGCGCTACGCCTTCTCCAACCAGCCCGTCATCGCCAATTGGAATCTCGTCCGCTTCGCCGAAACGCTGCTCCCAATCTTGGGCGAGACCCAGGAAGAGGCCATCGCCGCCGCGCAGGAACGCATCGACGCCTACCCCGCCGTGTTCCAGACCGCCATCACCGATGGCTACGCCGCCAAGCTCGGCATTGATAACAAAACCGCCGACGACACCGCGCTGATCCAGGATTTTCTAACCGTAATGGCAAACGGAGGCGCCGATTACACGCTGAGCTTCCGCACGCTGTCGGACGCCGCCGAAGACCCTGCGCATGATGAAAAACTGCGTGCGCTGTTCGCGGACGCCACCGTGCTTGAGGATTGGCTCCAGCGCTGGCGTCAGCGCCTTGCGCAAGACCCGCGTGCCCCGCGCAACATCGCAGCCGCCATGCGCGCCGTGAACCCCGTCATCATCCCGCGCAACCATCAGGTCGAAGCCGCCATCAAAGCCGCCGTCGGCAGCGGCGACTTCGCCCCCTTCCATCGCCTCGTCGATGAACTGGCAAAACCGTTCGACGACCGCCCCGGCATCGACGACCTGAAATTGCCGCCCAAACCCGACGAAATCGTCCGCGCCACTTTTTGCGGAACGTGAGCGCCTAACCGCTCTTGGCGACAGCGCGCCGCCAACGGCGCGGCGCGAGCAGATAGCCCACCTGCCCGCGACCTCGGCGGCGCACCTCCTCCAGATAATCCAGTACCTCGCGCGGATGCAGCGGCCGCCCCTCCGTCGCCACCCGCACGCGTTCCATATGCTGGATCTCTTCCAACAGCGGCTGCGCTGTCTTTTGCAGCATCACGATCGTCGCAATCGTTCGTTTCGGCATGTGCGGCGGAATGCGCGCAAACAGGCTCGCCACCAGATCCTGCACCCGCCGCGATAGCCGCGTCGAAAACCGTCCCAGCCATGCAATCAGCCGGATGCTCCAGTCCTCGCGGAATTGGTACCCGTGCACCTCCATCCACTCGAACAGCTTGGACATGATCATATCCTGATGCCGGACTTGCGCTGTGTTGCGATAGTCCTGCCATTCCGCGATGAGATCGAACGACGGCTCGATTTCCATATCACCCGGCGCAAACGACTCCGACGCCGTCACGCCGATCCGCTTATAAAACGGCGCATTCGATGCATGAAACCGCGTCAGAAACGCCGGAATCTTCAGCTTCCCCTCGCTCGCATCCTCATACGCAATCCGCACCAGCTTCGAGCAGAACAGTTTGTTCGACGGCCCCAACTCCATCGAGAAGTCATAGAGGATCGGCTTGCCTGCATCCTGCGCCCGCTTCACGAAGCCATAAATCAAATCTGCCGCCCGCGCCGCCAGAGCAGCGTCCCGATGCCGGAACAGCATGGCCCGCGCCAATCCCTCCTCAAGCACGGCCTTCAGCGGCTTGATCACGGCGCCCTCTTCGATCAGCGCCTCGACCACCCATCCCCGCCCATGCGCATCGATGTAAACGATCGCCGCATGGCTGAATTGGCTATCCACATCGCCGATCCGTGCAATCGCCGCGCTATTGTGTTTCGTGCCGCGCACCAGCAGCACATCGCCGGATCGGAATGCAAACGGCTGCCCCGTATCGACCTCCGGATGCACAAACGTATTGAACGCCTGCTCGCTGAACGCCCTCAGCCCCGGATCGGTCTCCGCCGCGATTTGGTAGTCCCAATGCACCTCGCCCGCCATGTCGGAGGCATACCGCAGCACGCGCAGCACATCGCGCACCGCAATCTGCGCCTCGCGCGTCATCAGCCCGCGCGCGTGCCAATCGCTGACCCGGTCCCGGATCGCGCTGCGCAGCAAGAACATCTCGCTCATCACGAGCGGGGCCAGCGCCTTCAGATCAGCCCGCGAAAACCGCTCGAGGTCGCGCTCATGAACATCGTGATAGATGCGTGACAAGAGCCGCACGATGTCGTCGCTGGCAGCCATCGGCGAATCCGCGAGCGCGCGAAGCGCGCGCAGATCACGCCCGATCTCGTCTTCGATGGAATAACGCGGCACGATGCTCCCCCGGCCCCAACGTCTGCCTTAAGTGCCCGTGCCCGCCGGCGAACGCAAGCACGGGTTCAGGCGGCACACCAGTCCGCCAGTTTGTCCATGAATTGTGAGCATTTTTCGAGTTCCGACACGGCAATCCACTCATTCGCCGTATGCGCCTGCGCAATGTTGCCCGGACCGCACACCACCGACGCCGCGCCCGCGTCCTGAAACAAGCCGGCCTCCGTTGCATACGACACCGCGAACGTCTCGTTCTGCCCCGCCAGCGCCAGGGCGAGCGCCACGGCTTCCGAGCCTTCCGGCGTCCCGAACGGCGGGACATAGTTTTTGCGCGTCACCGTGATGCCGGCCTCTGGCGCCCGCGCCTGCATCCCCGGCAAACACACCGCATCGATGAACTGCTTGATCCGCGTCTCGATCGCCCCGATGTCGAGCCCTGGCATCGACCGGATCTCGAACCCGAACCGACACGACACCGGCACGATGTTCGACGCCGTACCGCCCTCAATCGTCGTCACCTGCAGCGTCGGATACGGCGGTTCGAACCGGTGATCCGGCGTCCGCGCCGCCAGCTCAGCCTCGATGCGCGCCAGTTCACCGATGATCAGCCCCGCCATCGTGATCGCGTTCACGCCCAAATGCGCCATGCTCGAATGCGCCGCCCGTCCCGCGATATCGACCTGCCACCGCACCGGCCCCTTGTGCGCATCCACCACGCGCATGTCCGTCGGCTCGCCCACGATCACGACGCGCGGCAACGGCAGCTTGGTTCCCATCTCCGCAATCATCGGCCTGACGCCGATGCAGCCGACTTCCTCATCATACGAGAATGCGATGTGCACCGGCTTCCTCAATTTCGCCGCCTTGAACCGCGGCACGGCAGCCAGCACGCACGCCAAAAATCCCTTCATGTCGGTGGTGCCGCGCCCGTAATAGCGCCCGTCTCGCAGCGTCAACGCGAACGGATCGCTGTCCCACGCCTGCCCTTCCACTGGCACCACATCCGTGTGGCCCGAAAGCGCAACGCCCGCCACATCCTCCGGCCCGATGGTCGCAAACAGCGATGCCTTCTGCCCGTCCTCAGTCGGCACCAGATACGATGCCACCCCCTGCCCGCGCAGATAATCCTCCACGTAAAGGATCAGCGGAATGTTCGTCTTGTGGCTCGTGGTGTCAAAGCCGACAAGGCGGTCCAGAATGTCGGCAACGGTGGCGCCGGAGCGCTGCATGTCAGTTCACGCTTTTTACGGTGAAGGGACTGTCGAGAGAAAACGCCGGCACGGCCACATCGAACAGCACGCCGCCGTCGCCCGCCATCTGATAGCTGCCAACCATGATGCCCGATGGCGTCGGCAGCGGACATCCCGAGCTATACGTAAACGACTGCCCTGGCTCGATCACCGGCGTCTGCCCTACGACGCCCGGCCCGCGCACCTCTTCCGTTCGCCCCGCCGCGTCCGTAATCCGCCAGAACCGCGTCTTCAGCTGCACCGGCACCGCGCCTTCATTCTGGATCTCGATCGTGTAGCTCCAGAAGT
The DNA here is from genome assembly GCA_002279935.1 of Hyphomicrobium sp. 12-62-95. Taxonomy (GTDB): domain Bacteria; phylum Pseudomonadota; class Alphaproteobacteria; order Rhizobiales; family Hyphomicrobiaceae; genus JAGVSR01. The sequence goes on from NCCZ01000004.1 coordinate 379,940, forward strand.
AATACCCCTCGTCCGGCGACGATTGATCGGATTGATATTCCGGCTTCACCCGCACGCGCACGCCGTGGGTCGTCGCTTCGTAAAGGAATTCACGGCTCACGATTTCGTCGTCCTCTATCAGGGCGCAGCACAGTTTAGGCGGCAGTGGCAGCCGGTCAACGGCAGTCTCACGCCGCCCGCGTCGCAGCCATCCCCCGCGCCACATCGGCGATCAGATCGTCCGCGTTTTCCAGCCCGACCGACAATCGCAACATCCCGTCGCCTATCCCCAGTTCCGCCCGCGCCGCCGGCCCGATCCGGAAATGCGTCGTTGTCGGCGGATGCGTGATGAGGCTCTTGGCATCGCCCAGATTGTTGGAAATCTTGATCAGCCGCAGCGCATTCTGGAACCGGAACGCCGCTTCCTTGCCGCCCGCGACTTCGAACGCGATCATCTGCCCGCCGCCCGTCATCTGCTTGGCCACGATGTCCGCCTGCGGGTGATCCGCCCGCCCGCAATAGATGACGCGGTCCACACCCGCCTGTCCGGCGAGATAATCGGCAACCTTCGCCGCGTTCGCGCACTGCGCCGCGATGCGCAGCGGCATCGTCTCCAGGCTCTTCAGCATCACCCAGGCATTGAACGGCGACATCGACGGCCCAGTCTGCCGGAAGAAGTCCTGCAAGTGATCGGTGAGAAACTTCTCCGAACACAAAACCGCGCCGCCCAGGCACCGCCCCTGTCCGTCGATGTGCTTCGTTGCCGAATAGATCACGACATCGGCGCCATGCTGCAATGGCCGCTGCAACATCGGCGTTGCAAATACGTTGTCGACCATCACCAGCGCACCGGTCTCCTTGGCGATCTTGCAGACCTCCGCGATATCGACCAGATCGAGCGTCGGGTTGGCTGGCGTCTCGAAGAAGAACGCCTTCGTGTTCGGCCGCACCGCCTTGCGCCACTCATTGATGTCGCGGCCATCGATCAGCGTCGGTGTGATGCCAAACCGCGGGCACAGCGTCTCGACGATATAGCGGCACGACCCGAACATCGCCCGCGCCGCCACAACATGGTCGCCCGCATTCAAATAAGACAGCAGCGCCGCATTCACCGCCGCCATGCCCGTCGCCATCGCCCGGCAGACCTCCGCGCCTTCCAGAAGCCGCAGCCGCTCTTCCAGCATCGACACGGTTGGATTGGCAAACCGCGAATACTGAAACCCCGGGTCTTCGTTCTTGAACCGCGCCTCCGCCTGTTCCGCGCAGGTATAGACAAACCCCTGCGTCAGAAAGATCGCCTCCGATGTCTCGCCGAACTGAGACCGCAGCGTCCCCCCGTGGACGAGCTGCGTCTCCGGCGCCCACTCCGCGGCGATCTCGGCATCGGTTTTGGCTGCGGTCATCGTCGTCTGCTCCAAGGGCGGCCACGTGCTCGCGCCGCCGCACAATAAAAAACCCGTGCAGCATCGCTAAGCTGCACAACAAAAAACCCGGTGCCCTGCGGCACGCTCCTCGTTTTAAAGGAGCCGTGCGCCGGGAATTCCGGGTGCGCGCGGCCACTTTAGCGAGTTGTTTTACGTGGCTGCAAGCCGGCCGGCCAAATCACCACGAGGATCGGGCCGGGGAATACCGCCCCCACCCCTTGGCGTCAAGCCAGCCATGCGTTAGAGCCCTTCAAGAGAGAGGTTTAAGGTCCATGGCTAAGAAGACGGCATTAAAGGCAAAATCCACCCGCTCGAAGCCCTTAGGGATAGCGGTGGCCAACGGCATTTTGCCGGCCCAGGCCATCCGCGCCCTGATCTCTGGAAACGCGCTCAAACTCGCCGAGCCCTTGGCCGAAGGCCAGCTCCAGCCAGCCAGCGTCGACCTTCGCCTCGGCCGCGAGGCCTACCGCGTCCGCGCCAGCTTCCTGCCCGGCCCCGGCTCAAAGGTGACCGACAAGCTCGGCGATCTCAAGCTGCACACCATCGATCTCACCAAAGGCGCCGTACTAGAGACGGGCTGCGTCTATATCGTCCCCCTACTCGAAAGCCTCGGGCTGCCCGAGAGCATCTCCGCCTCCGCCAACCCAAAGAGCTCCACCGGCCGCCTCGACGTCTTCACCCGCGTCATCGCCGATGGCGTCACCGCCTTCGACCAGATCCCCGCCGGCTACAAAGGCCCGCTCTACGCCGAAATTTGTCCGCAGACCTTTCCCATCCTTGCCCGCACCGGCTCAAAGCTCAGCCAATTGCGCTTCCGCGTCGGCAACCCGCGTGAAGACGACAAAACTCTCGCCCGCCTGCACAAGGAACACATGCTGGTGTCCGGCGGCACGTCTGATATCGCCGATGGCATCGCCCTCTCGGTCGACATCGTGGGCGGCTTATCCGGCCTCGTCGGCTACCGCGCCAAGCGCCACACCGGCGTCGTCGATGTCGATGCCCCCAAATCCTGCGCCATCGCCGATTATTGGGAGGAAATCGACAGCCGCGGCTCCCGCCGCCTGATCCTCGATCCCGACCAATTCTATATTCTCGCGTCGAAAGAAGCCGTCCACATTCCCCCGACGCACGCCGCCGAGATGATGCCGTTCAATCCGCTCGTCGGTGAATTTCGCGTGCATTATGCGGGGTTCATGGACCCCGGCTTCGGCCACGCCCCCGCCGGCGGACATGGCTCCCGGGTCGTGCTCGAAGTGCGCTCGCACAAAGTGCCCTTCATTCTCGAAGACGGCCAGATCATCGGCCGCCTTGTGTACGAGCGCATGGTCGAAGTGCCCGAAATGCTGTACGGCCGCGACCTCGGCTCCAACTATCAGGCCCAGGGCCTCAAGCTCTCGAAGCATTTCCGCTGATCTCCGCCCAGTTCGGCCGGACGTTTACGCGCGGTTAACCTGAATCGGGCACCTTCGACCGCGTCGCGTTGTGTGCGAGTGGAGAGTTGCGTGCTCGATTACCCCGTTCTGCTGCTGTTTCCAGTAGCACTTATGTTCGCTGCGGTTTCGGACATCTTGACGATGACGATTCCTAACCGCGTTTCGCTCGCGATGATCGCGGCGTTCCCGCTGGCCGCCTTCATGGCTGGCCTCCCAATGGCCACCGCACTGATGCATCTGGCCGCGTTCGCCATCGTTCTTGCGGTCTGCTTTGCCCTCTTTTCCTTTAATCTGCTCGGCGGCGGCGATGCCAAGCTGCTCGCAGCCACATCCCTCTGGATTGGCACGAGCCAGTTGCTGCCATTCCTCGCCTATGTGACGATCGCCGGTGGCTTCCTCGCCATGATCATCCTCGTCTTCCGTCGCTTTCCAGTCGCTGCGCTGCCTGTTCCCGATTGGGCGCTGCGCCTGCACAAGGCGGGTGGCGGCATTCCGTATGGCTTGGCGATCTGCGCTGGTGGTTTGATGATTTTCCCCAAAACCGAAATCTTCCGGGCGTTGATCGTCTAACAGGCTGAACACAGACAAAAAAGATTAAGCCTTATCAGTAGGTTAAAAAGTCATTTCGGGCATCTGCTCCGATTTACGACGTTGATTAACCTCGCATTGACGAATGTCGCGCAAAACTGAGTCCGACGGCGGGAAGAGGGGTCTTTCCGGCGCACAGGGAACGCAGTTGCGCTATGAAACGAGCACAGTTGATCGGCATCTCCATTGCAGGCGTCTCGGCGCTGGTGGCCTTCGTTATGGTCAAAGGGGTGCTCAAGAAGCCGAACGAAGAGAAGCGGGTCGAGGTCAAGGTGAACTCGGTCCAGGTGCTTGTGGCGGGCGCCGAAATCGGGCTCGGCCAAGTCACAAATGAAGGCAGTTTCCGGTGGCAGGAATGGCCTGCCGACGCTGCCAAGGGCTTCATCACCGACAAATCCAACAGAGAAGCGATGCGGCAGCTTTCCGGAGCCATTGCCCGCGCGCCCATCATGGCCGGCGAACCCATCACGCCCAACAAGCTGGTGAAGGCTGGCCAAGGCGGCGTTCTGGCGGCGATCCTTCCAGCCGGCATGCGCGCCGTCTCCACCAAGATCAAGGAAGAAACGGCTGTCGGCCGTCTGATCCTCCCGAATGATCATGTCGATGTCATCTTGATCCGGCGTTCGCGCGGCAAATCGGGTGGCGACGATTTCGTCAGCGACACACTCTTCACCAACGTTCGCGTCCTTGCACTCGGCCAGCAGATCGAGACTAAGGAAGGCAAGAAGGCGGCCGAAGGCGCGGCCAATACGGCCACGCTCGAGCTCACGCCGCGCCAGGCCGAAATGCTGATGCTCGCCACGTCCATGGGCGAAATCAGTCTCTCTCTGCGATCGATTGCGGATCTCGATGCGACCGGCAAGCCCGGCGACGGGAACGCGCTCAATAAGCCGAAAGAGGGGAATTCCATCCGAGTGCTGCGTTATGGCGTCAGATCACGAGCCACGGGCGTGAACTGATCAACTTGAATTTGCAGATCGTCGGAAGGCAAAAATAAAATGTCTAATCAAGTAATCAGACGGCTCGCGTCAGCCCTTGCGATCATCCTCGCCGTCACGGTTCCAAGCCACACCTTCGCCGGCGGCGACGTCCGCAAGGGCTCGGGATCAGAAGAGGCAAGCAACGGTCCCGACGGCCGGCATCAGTCGGTCGTGAAGCTGACAGAGGCAGATGCCGGCAAGCGGCGCTTGGTCAATCTCGGCATCGGCAAATCGGTCATGATCGAGCTGCCGCGCCCCGCCCGCGACGTGATGGTGTCCAACCCTCAGGTCGTCGACGCGGTCGTGCAGACTTCCAACCGTGTATTCCTTGTCTCGCGCCGTATTGGCGAATCGAACGCCTTCATCTTTGATGAAAACGGCGACCAATTTGCGATCCTTGAAGTCTTCGTCGAGCGCGAAACCGCTGGAATGGAAGACCTTCTTCGCCGCCTGATTCCAGGTTCGAACATCAAAGTCGAAATGCTGAACGGTTCCGCCATTTTGACCGGAACCGTGCGCAGGCCTGTCGATGCAAATCGCGCATCCGCATCTGGATTGAAGGGACTGCGAAGGACAAGAGCGAACTCGTCATCAATCTTCTCGCCGTTGAAGGCGAAGAGCAGGTGATGCTCAAGGTCACGGTGGCCGAAGTTCAGCGAACGCTGCTGAAGCAGTTCGGCATCAACATTGGTGCCTCGATCAACGCCGGTAGCTTCACCACCCGCCTGCTCACCGAAAACGCATTGCCGCTGACCGCCGCTGCAGGCCTCGGCAAGCTGCCGATCCCCGGCCTCGGCACGGGGACCGGCGAAGGCTGCTTGGCGCAGGGGGCCCTCTGCAACTGGAACCAGGGTCCCGGCGGTCCCAGTGCCCAGACTTTCGGAAACTCTGGTTTGAACGGTGGCTGGGCCGGCGGCGGCGGGCAGATCTCGCATGCCATCCGCGCTCTCGAACGCGATGGCCTGATGCGCACGCTCGCAGAACCGACACTGACGGCCATCTCGGGTGAGTCGGCGAAATTTCTGGCCGGTGGCGAATTCCCCGTGCCGGTCGTCGATCCCCAGGGCGGTGTGTCGGTGACCTTCAAGGAATTCGGCGTTGGCGTCGCCTTCACGCCCACCGTGATGTCGGAGGGCCGCATCAGCCTCAAGATCGAAACCGAGGTCAGCGAACTCACGTCCCAGGGCGGCGTGCAGCTGAACGGTCTGTCGATCCCTGGTCTCAACAAGCGTGAAGCCAAGTCGACCGTCGAACTTCCCTCGGGTGGCTCACTGGCTCTCGCGGGACTGATCTCCGACGACGTCCGCCAGAACATCGACGGATTTCCCGGTCTCAAGGATGTCCCGGTGCTCGGCACGCTGTTCCGCAGCCGCGACTTCATCAAAGAAGAGACCGAACTCGTCGTGATCGTCACGCCCTACCTCGTCAAGCCAGTTTCGCGTCAGGAGCTTGGCACGCCGGCTGACGGCCTCGCCGAAGCAACCGACCTCAAGGGTATGTTCCTCGGTCATTTCAACCGCATCTACGGACACAACCCGGCGGCAGCGCCGGTGAGCGATCTGAAGGGCGATTACGGCTTCATCGTCGAGTGACGGCAAAGGCTGGAGATAAGCACATGATCACGTCGAATTCCAAAGCCAGCACCGTCGCAGACCGGCACCTTGCCCCGTCGTTGCGGATCGCTGTCGCCGCCCTCCTCACGGTCTCGCTGGCGGGCTGCAAGACACTCGAGAACCAGACCCGGGTTGCCGGCTGGGAACTGACCTCGCCAACCGAGCGTCATCCCATCCTGGTTTCGCAGCAGCCAGAAACGCTGACCATCGCCGTGCCGCGTGGTGCCAACGGATTGTCGCCGTCGCAGCGAGCCGATGTCATGAGCTTTGCCCGCTCCGCGCGCATGACCGATGCCGGCAACACGCGATTGGTGATCGAAGCTCCAAGCGGCTCATCCAACGAAACAGCGGCCATCGCCGCGGTTCATGACGCCGGTGCGCTGCTGAAGGAGACCGGCTTTACCGAAGCCAACATCAACATCGAACCCTTCGACGCATCCGGCCAGTCGGCGCCGCCTGTGAAATTGAGCTTCCTGCGCTTCGTGGCCGAAGGTCCGGAATGCCGCAAGTTCTCGACCAACTTGGCCCACGATCCACGCAATCTTCCCGCACCCAACCACGGTTGCAACTCACAAAAGAATCTCGCCGCGATGGTTCTCAATCCGTCCGATCTTCTCGGACCGCGCAAGTCTGAATCGCGGACCGCCGAACGCCGCCTGGAAACCTGGCAGAAGTACATCAAGGGTGAAGTCACCGGCGCTGATAAGAGCGGCGAAGAAAAAGTTAGAACCGACGGCGGCGGCGAATAAAGGCAGAGGTCTCCCAACATGATCCGGCAAACCAATACCAACCTGGCGTCATCCGACGTCGACGCTGGCTACGAAGTCGATCTTCCGATCGACGGTTCTGACGATGCCAGCCTGCAACGTGCGCGTCCGATCCCGCGCATTTCTATCCAGGCATTCTGCGAAAATAACAATATGGCGAACGTGGTGCAAACCGCGTCCGAAGACCGCCGGCTGAGCAAAGCGCATGTCAGTGTTCACATGGGCGGCGCCACCGCGGCCGTGCAGCATTACCAGGAAAGCCCGACCCCGAACCTCATCGTCGTAGAAAGCTCGCTCCCCCGTCAGCAGCTCCTCGGCGAACTGGACCGGTTGGCCGAGTGCTGCGATCCCGGCACAAAAGTAATCGTGACCGGCCACGTGAACGACGTCATCCTCTATCGCGAACTCCTCAAGCGCGGTGTGAGCGAATACCTCGTTGCGCCGATCACCGCTCCCCAGCTCATGGAGAGCCTGTCCAACCTCTACAACGACCCTGAATCCGACCCCGTCGGCCACGTCTATTCCTTCATCGGCGCCAAAGGTGGCGTCGGCTCGTCGACGATCTGCCACAACGCCGCCTGGACGCTGTCCAAAGCCCTGCAGTCGAACGTGATCATCGCCGATCTCGATCTCGCCTTCGGCACCACGGGTCTCGACTTCAACCAGGATCCCGTCCAGGGCATTGCCGAAGCGCTGGCCACGCCTGAACGCCTCGACGAAGTGCTGCTCGACCGCCTTCTCACCAAGTGCTCCGAGCACCTGTCCATCTTCGCCGCCCCTGTCGTGCTCGACCGCGACTACGAAATCACGCCCGACGGCTGCGATATGGTCATCGACGTCGCCCGCCAGAACGTCCCTTATGTCGTGGTCGACCTGCCGCACGGCTGGTCCCCCTGGACCAAACGGGTTCTTCTGCAATCCGACGAAGTGGTGATCACCGCCGCGCCCGATCTCGCCAATCTACGCAATGCCAAGAACATCGTCGAACTTCTCAAGCAGTCGCGCGCCAACGACAGCCCGCCTCAGCTCATCATCAACATGGCGAACATGCCCAAGCGCCCGGAAATCGCCCTCAAGGAATTCGAGGACGCTCTCGGCATCAAGGCCCTCGCGGTGATCGACTTCGACCCCGAAACGTTCGGTCAGGCCGCCAACAACGGCCAAATGATTGAAGAGCTCAACGATCGCGCCAAGGCGGCACCGGTCTTCCGCGACCTCGCCATGACGCTCGCACATCGCAAGGAAGTGAAGGTCGAGAAAAAGTCGGCCCTCGCTCCCCTGCTCGAAAAGCTGAAACTGAAGCGTTAAGGATCAACAGGCATGTTCGGCAGGCGTTCCACTGAAGGCGCACAACCCCCGCGCCGCGTCGCACCTCAGGCCCAACCGGCTGCTGCAGCTTCTGCAGCTGCAGCAGCAGCTCCGGCGCAAACGCGCGCCGCTGAAGCGGCGCCGGCCCCCGCTGCCGCCCGTCCAGCTCCCGAGCCGGTCGAGCAGCAACGCCGCCATTCGGAAGAGTACTACGACGTAAAAACGACGGTCTTCAACGCCCTGATCGACACGATCGACCTGACGCAGCTCGCCAAACTCGACGCCGCAGCCGCGCGCGAAGAAATCCGCGACATCGTCAGCGAAATCATCCAAGTCAAAAACGTTGTGATGTCCATCGCCGAGCAGGAAGAACTGCTCGAGGATATCTGCAACGACGTTCTGGGCTATGGTCCGCTCGAACCGCTTCTGGCGCGTGACGACATCGCCGACATCATGGTCAATGGCGCGTCCACGACCTTCATTGAAGTCAGCGGCAAGGTTCAGAAGACGTCGGTGCGCTTTGCCGACAACCAGCAGCTGATGAACATTTGCCAGCGCATCGTGAGCCAGGTCGGCCGTCGCGTCGACGAATCGAGCCCGATATGCGACGCTCGCTTGCCCGACGGTTCGCGCGTCAACGTCATCGCTCCGCCGCTCGCCATCGACGGGCCGGCCCTCACCATTCGTAAGTTTAAAAAGGACCGCTTGCGTCTCGACAACCTCGTCAAGTTCGGCTCGATCACACCGGCCGGCAAGACGGTTCTCGAAATCATCGGCCGCGTTCGCTGCAACGTGCTGATCTCAGGCGGTACGGGCTCGGGCAAAACCACTCTGCTCAATTGCATGACCGGTTGCGTCGATCACGATGAGCGCATCATTACCTGCGAGGACTCAGCCGAACTCCAGCTTCAGCAGCCCCACGTCGTCCGCCTGGAAACGCGTCCGCCCAACCTCGAAGGCGAGGGCGAAATCACCATGCGCGACCTCGTCAAAAACTGTCTGCGTATGCGTCCCGAACGCATCATCGTCGGCGAAGTCCGCGGCCCGGAGGCATTCGACCTTCTTCAGGCAATGAACACGGGTCACGACGGTTCGATGGGCACGCTCCACGCCAACAGCCCGCGCGAAGCCATCAGCCGTCTGGAATCCATGATCATGATGGGCGGCTACGCGCTTCCCGTCAAAACCATCCGCGAAATGATCTGCGGCTCGATCGATGTCATCGTCCAGGCGTCCCGCCTCCGCGACGGCTCTCGTAAGATTACGCACATCACCGAAGTGCTCGGCATGGAAGACGAGACGGTCACGCTTCAAAACATCCTCGTGTATGAAGTGACCGGCGAAGACGCCAACGGCAAGCTGGTTGGCCGCCACCGGTCGACCGGCATTGCCCGTCCGCGATTCTGGGACCGCGCCGAATATTACAAGGAAGAAGCCCGCCTCGCGGACGCCCTTGCATCCGCTGAAGTTCTCGACAGCCACGGCAATCCGCTGGGTGAAACACATGGCTGATCTGGGTCTGTCGGCAGACATCGTCGCGATTCTCATCGGGCTCGCCGTGGGTGGGTTGATCTACGCGCTCAGCTACCCCTTCGTGTCGGGGGAGATACTGGCCGCAAAGCGTGTCGCCAGCGTCAGCGAGGCGCGCGCGAAAAAGTCCGGCAACAGCCGCTCGGTTGCCGATATCGCTGCTCAGCGCAAAAAGCAGGTGGCTGAATCTCTCAAAGACATGGAGAGCCGCGCAAAGTCGACCCAAAAAGTCTCACTGCGAACCAAGCTGGAACGCGCCGGCCTCGACACCGAGCCACGCACGTTTTGGATTATGAGCCTGGCAACAGGCGCCTTCCTTGGCCTTTTCACTTTCATATCAGTCACAGGTCCATCCGGCCCCCTGGCGTCGCTGGCGGTGGCGCTCGTGGGTACCTTCGGTTTGCCTCATTGGTTCTTGAACAAGCTCATCACGCGTCGGCAGAAGAAATTCCAGCAAGAGCTCGCCAACGCGATCGACGTCGTGGTTCGCGGTGTGAAATCCGGTCTGCCTCTTAACGAATGTCTCCAGATCATCGCACGCGAAAGCCCAGAGCCCATCGCCGGCGAATTCCGCTACGTCGTAGAACAGATGCGGGTCGGCATCCCGCTCAGCGAAGCGCTCGACCGGTTGATCGTGCGTATGCCCCTCGCCGAAGTAAAGTTCCTGGCAATCGTGATCGGCATTCAACAGCAGGCAGGCGGCAACCTTTCTGAAGCGCTTGGCAACCTCTCCAGCGTTCTGCGCGACCGCTTCCGCATGGAAATGAAAGTGAAGGCGTTGGCCGCTGAAGCCAAGGCATCCGCTATGGTTCTCGGCTGCTTGCCGCCCGCGGTTGTGACGATGACCTACATTTCGTCTCCCGATTACATCATGCCACTGTTCACGACGACCGCAGGCAATTTGATCCTCGCCGGCAGCCTCTCGTGGATGACGTGCGGCATCCTCATGATGCGCAAGATGATCAACTTCAAGTTCTAGACACGCGAGCGGCGCTCCAAGCCGCACAGAAGGCGATACCACATGCAATCATTCATCGACGCGGTCATGAATCCGGTGTTGATCGCGACAATGGCGGTAGCCGTTGCGGTCTTTGCCACCGTTCTTTCGCTAACGATGCCGCTGCTGCAGCGCGATCGGCTCAATCAGCGCATGAAAGTCATGGCAGTCGAGCGCGACAAGATGCGGTCGCAACGCCTTCAGGAGTTGGCGGCTAAGGATCGTCAGGCAGGTCAGGGCAGACTGCGGATAACGCCCAAGGGTTACATGCAGGCGATCGTTGAACGCCTCGACCTGCGCTCGCAGTTCGACAATGAAGAGGTCCGCAATAAGCTGAAATCAGCCGGTCTGCGCGGGCAGGCACCGCTGATCGCCTACATGTTTTTCCGCGTTGCGATGCCGCCAATCGTTTTTCTGGTTGCGGTGTTCTATATCTTCGCCGTCGCCGAAATCGACTATCCCCCAACGATCAAGTTTTTGATGGCGGTCTGCGCCGGCGTGCTCGGGTTCTATTTGCCCAACGTCTTTCTCGAGAACCGCGCGCAAAAGCGTCAGCTGTCCATCCGTCAAGCCTTCCCCGATAGCTTGGACATGCTGCTGATCTGCGTCCAGTCCGGCATGTCCGTTGAAGCGGCATTCGGAAAAGTAGCTAAGGAAATCACGACCCAGTCACTTGAGTTGGGTGAAGAATTGGCGCTAACGACGGCCGAACTCTCCTACCTCGGTGAGCGCCGGCTTGCCTTCGAGAACCTCGGCAAGCGCACCGGCATTCAGGGCGTAAAGGCCGTTGCTACCGCCTTGATCCAGGCAGAGCGCTACGGGACGCCTGTGAGCCAAGCGCTGCGCGTCATGGCCAAGGAAAACCGCGAAATCCGCATGAGCGAAGCCGAAAGAAAGGCCGCATCTCTGCCGCCCAAGCTGACGGTGCCGATGATCGTATTCTTCATTCCCGTGCTCTTCTTTGTCATTCTTGGACCCGCCGCGATCCGCTTTTGGGGCTACACCTAATCGCAGCGCTGGCCGGAACAACATCCGTTCTGCGTTGCAAACCTCTGGTTCTGCGTCACCCCGGTCATCTCGTTCGCGAGAGGCCGGGGTTTTGCTTATCCGACTTTGCTGGTCGATATAAGGTCGCAGGACCTTGAATTTCCGAGGTGAGGATCGCACGTCCAGGCGAGCAGATATTAAAAGGCCCACTACAGGACCTCATGACAGATACATCACTGACTCCCCAAGAAGCTCTGATTTTTGCGATGGTCACGATTTCCGCGGTTGATCGCGAAATTTCCGACGAGGAATTGCGCCGCATTGGCTCGATCGTGGCGGAATTGCCGCCCTTTGAGGGCTACAATCGCGATTGGCTCGTCAACGAGGCCCAGGCCTGTGGCCGCTATCTGGTCAAGCCCGATGGCCTTAACACCGTCCTTCAGCTCGTCAAAACCGTTCTCCCGCGCCGTCTCTATGAAACAGCCTATGTGTTGGCTGCCGAAGTGGCCGCCAGCGATCTCGATGTCCGCGACGAGGAGATCCGCTGCCTGGAGTTGCTGGCCGAGACACTCGAGCTCGATAAGCTGACGTGCGCCGCGTTGGAGCGTGCGGCGCGCGCCAGACATCAACGCGTATAGAGACATCAACGCGTATAGAGACATCAACGCGTCTAGTCGCGTCCACGTCTGCAGAATTGCGCGATGCCGTTGGCCGCCATCACCAGCGCGGCATCGTGCGACAGACCCGTTGCCTTACGTGGATTCAAGTCGTGGTCGCCGTCCTCGATCCATAGCATCTCGACGTGCTTCGGTAGCTGCAGCCGTCCAAATGCCTCCCGGCCGCCAAACGCGTCGCGCGTGCCCTGTACAATTAAAGCCGGCCGCCGCAGCCCTTCGATCACATTGGCGCGGCTCGATCCCGGCTTGCGGGGCGGGGTAAGCGGAAACCCCAAAACTACGACTCCGGCCACGGTTGGATCGCAATTTGCCGCCAGACAGGCAATCCGGCCGCCCATCGATTTCCCGCCTGAGAACAACCGCGCGCTTCGGCATATCTCGCAACGCACTTCGGCAAGCGCCAGACGATAATCATCAACCAATGTCTCGGCCCGCGGCGCCGGCCGCCGCGACCCGCCCGCCGATCGCGCCGCCATGTAAGGAAATTCGAACCGGTGCACCGTGATGTCCCGCTCCTCCAACAGCCCCGACAGGTGCTCCAAGAAAGCGCTCTGCATTCCCGCCCCGGCGCCATGCGCCAATACGAGATGTGTTTTGCGGGCCATTGTCCCCGAAACCAGCCATCGGCGGGCTGAGACAGGCATTTCCGCCGTGATCGCCTTTTTTCCCATTCGAACAGTCACTTCCCACCTTCGGCGCACAGCTCGGTCGGCCGCGGTCTTCGGCCGGGCGCGGACACGTTAACCCAAGGGTCGCATTTTCGCCCACTCCCGGTCTAAACTGCAGTCGGAACACATGCGGGGTTGAATGCGCAAACATTTCGTCTCGATGGCAGTCCTGGTCGCGGCATGTGGCACGCCGCCAGCTGTCGCGTGGGCACACGACAGCGTGCAGTTTCCTTGGACGGGGGCTGCCGCCAAAGCCGCTGCCGCCGCCGCGCCAGCAACGGTAAAGGAGGGCGCCGCCCCTCCCGCAGTCACGCCCGCCAAAGCCGCCACCGCCACGCCCGTTCCGGATGCCGCCACCGCGGCGCAGGCCGCTAAAGAAAGTGCGGCGCAGGCCGCTAAAGAAAATTCAGCACCAGTCATACCCGCCAAAAAAATCTTCGGTGCCATGAAGGCACCCGCCGATATGAAGGCGCGCGCTATCGGCGCCTATTCGCGCGGCTGTTTGGCGGGCGCCAAAGCCCTGCCGATCGATGGCACCGCGTGGCAGGCGATGCGCCTATCCCGCAATCGCAATTGGGGTCATCCCAAGCTGATCGCGCTTCTCGAAAAGTACGCTGGCGAAGTGAAGGAAAAAGACGGTTGGCCGGGTCTTCTCGTCGGCGACATTTCGCAGCCGCGCGGCGGTCCGATGCTGACAGGCCACGCCTCACACCAGCTCGGCCTCGATGCCGACATCTGGTTCACGCCCATGCCCTCACGCCGTCTCTCCAAGACAGAGCGCGAGAATCTCGCTGCCACCTCCATGCTGGCCTCCGACAACTTGTCGGTGAACAAAAAAGTCTGGGGCGACGGACAGGTAAAAATCGTGCGCCGCGTTGCCTCCTACCCGGATGTCGAGCGCGTCCTCGTCCACCCCGCAATTAAAAAAGCGCTGTGCGAAGCTGGCGATACCGACCGCAAGTGGCTCGCCAAAGTGCGCCCCTATTGGGGCCACTTCTATCACTTCCATGTCCGCATCGGTTGCCCGCCCGACAGCCCGTCATGCACCAAGCAGGCCCCCATCCCCGGCGATGACGGCTGCGGCAAGGAACTCAACGATTGGTACAAACTCCTGACGGCACCGCCCAAGCCAAAGCCACGCTCCGTCGAGCCCGTCAAACCCGTCAAGCCGAAGCCGCCGTTGACTCTGGCAGACCTGCCGGCCGAATGCAGCGACGTCGTGGGGGACGATGCGGTGATCCAGACCGCGTCTCCCCAGGTCAAATCGCCCCCAGCAAAATCCGCGCCCGCAGCGAAGACGGCCAACACACCTGCAGCACCCGCCAAGAAAACCAAGTCAGCTGGCGCCGACTAGGACGGTCGAGCGCCGCTCACGCCGCGCTCGTCACGCCCGTCGGCAGCGGACACGACACGCCCGTACCGCCAAGCCCGCAATATCCATGCGGAACCTTCGCCAGATACTGCTGGTGATAATCCTCCGCCCAGAAGAATTCAGGCGCCGGCACGATCTCCGTCGTAATCCGCACGAAACCGGCCTCCGTCAGCCGCTGCTGATAAGCCGCGCGTGACGCCTCCGCCATCGCCTGCTGCTCGGCGCTGAACGTGTAGATCCCTGAGCGGTACTGCGTGCCGGTATCGTTGCCCTGCCGGTAGCCCTGCGTCGGATCGTGGCTCTCCCAAAACGTCTTCAGCAGCGACGCAAAGCTGATCTTGGCCGGATCGAACACGACGAGCACAACCTCGTTGTGCCCCGTCTTGCCCGTGCAGACCTCCTCATATGTCGGGTTCGGCGTCAGCCCGCCCGCGTAGCCCACCGCCGTCACGACAATCCCGCCGCCGAGCTGCCAGAACTTGCGTTCCGCGCCCCAGAAGCAGCCGAGCCCGAAGAGCACCATTTGGCTCCCCTCAGGATAAGGCCCCTTCAGCGGCCGCCCGTTGACGAAATGATGTGTCGCCGTTGCCAGCGGCTCAGCCCGTCCGGGCAGCGCGGTCGCCTCCGTCGGCATCTCGGTCTTTTTGTGCTTGAAAAACATCACCGTCACCTCGAATTGAAACCTTGGGTCCATAGCGGAGCGTGGCCCGCCAACCTCTTCACCCACAATACTCCCGCCGGCCGCTGGCGGTTTCGCTCCACCTTGCTAAACTCTGGGCAATGTCGCACGGCTAGGGCCCACTGGGGCCCCGGGATCGGCCCGTATCGGAGAGTATCGCATGACGGACGCCACAACGCTCAGCCCGTCTCCCGCAGGTGCCGCGCCCGACATCGGACCTAAATCCGAAACCCTCCCAGCATCTGAAGCCGCACCCGCGCCCGCCTCCGACCCGTACGCCTTCGAGCCCGAGGACTACGGCGCCAGCGTGCTGCGCACCACCATCTTCTGCCTCGTCTTCCTCCTCCTGCTCCCCTTCTTCGCCAGCCTCCCCGCCATGATCGGCATGCGCGCCGCCGCTGGCGTGCTCGGCGATAACATCGGCCTCCTGGTCCTCGCCGCCGCCTTTACGGCCCTCATGTTCCTCGTCTTCGTCGAGATGATGTTTTCCATCCGTACCCGCGTCCACCTCGGACGCGAGAAAGTCCGCATGACGCTGCCTGCCGGCCGCGGCCCCACGCCCATGCTCCGCTACCGCAGCTATGAGTTCCCCTACGATCAGGTCGACACCGTCGAAACCCGCCGCGAGATCTACGGTGGCGCCATGACGCCCGTCTTGATGAAAGGCGCCCGCGTCATCCTCAAGGATGGCACGCTGGTCCCCTTGGGCTACGTCAGTGAAGCCGACGCCGACCCCGTCTTCCCCTACGACGAAATCGCCCGCAAAATCGCCGACCGCGCGCGCTTGCCGCTCATTGACCGCGGCGCCGTCCGTCGCTCCGTGCGCAGCAAAATGATGGGCATCAAGGCGACCGACAGCGAAAACACCATTATCGACGACGCCGGCATCGCGCGCCTCAACGCGTCCCACAACACTTTCATGCTGGCTCTTATCGGCATCGTGCTGATCTTGATGCTCATCGGCATCGTGCAGGATTTCGCCGACGGCAGCCCCATCGGCCAGACCGCCGTGCTGCAGACGGTTCCCGCCGCCATCAGTTGACGAAAATGTTTACCCGCCGCCGCCGCCGCCCAAGGGTGCCGGTGATCAGCGCCAGCGCGCCGAAAACGGCCCACGTCGGAAAGCCGATCACGACGGCCTCGATCGCCGACCACACGGCCGGCGAAACTCCGGCGCTCACGCGCTCGCGCGCCGCAGCCAGCGAGTTCGGTGAGATCCGCTCCCACTGCGTTTCGAAACTCGTCCCCGCAAACGGCCCCGACCCGTTGAGCCACGGCGTCGCGTCCGCCACCAGCGCTATGATCGCGATCAGCGCGAACAGACCCGCAAGAAACCTCAGAGCAGCCATGTGTGGCTCCCAACTATGCGGCGCGCTGTGCCGCGTCTCCCTGTCCTTGCCGCGCTTCGCATCTCCCGGCAAGCGCAGCACCCCTCCGCCCTGCGCGAAAGCCGAAAAAACCCCCAGCCTCACGACCGCTTGCCTCAGCAACGTGGCGCTGCAGTGACGTGTTGCCATTGAACTGCACTTGGGCTTAAGTGCGCCGCTCCCAAGCGAGGCACGGAGAGGTGGCCGAGTGGTTTAAGGCGCACGCCTGGAACGCGTGTGTAGGGGAAACTCTACCGTGGGTTCGAATCCCACTCTCTCCGCCACTTAACTTCGCGAAGTGTGTTCTCCGATCCGGCCGCGGCCGGATTTTTTCGTTCTTTTCAAAGGTTATGCGCACGGGGCTCTTCACTGGCCTCGGCCGCAGAAGGCTCGAATGCGTTCTCTCAGGGGCGATATTCTCCGGACCTGTTGACTGCGCTGGTTTGGTGAAGTCTTCCTAAGTACCCGAACATGAACATGTTTTTAGGTTCCGGTCTGAACACTTCGACCCGGGTGGTGTTTGCGGGATGGAACCCAATTCGAAAGCTGCTCAGAGTGGTTGCTTCAGTGATGGTGCGCGCCTCGCCTGCAGGGCAGGTGACCGCGGCCCAGCCCATGGCAAAACGCCGTCGTCCTCAATTTGGCAGCTTTCACCTCAAAAGACCTTCAACAGTCGCGGGCCGCTCATTCCGCCACTTCGATTTCGGCCACGTCCACTGGCGCGAGGGCCTCTTGGAGGAGGGCTTCGAGTAGGCGGCGGCGGGTGGCGGTGGATTGGTCAAGGCTTGCCTTTAGCCGGTCGCAGAGCGCCATCAGCGCATCGACCTTGGCGACGATGCGGTGCTGCTCCGCGAGCGGTGGGAGGGGGACAACGAACTGCGTTACGTCCGTCAAGCGGAAGCTGTTCTTGATGCCTCGTTGCGGCTCATTGAACTGCGCCTGAGCGAATGGCGAGCGAAACAATTCAGGGAGGTAGCGACCTTTGACCTCGTCAATCGGGCGAACCATCGCTGTATGTTGATTGATGTAGGCTTCGCCGAACCCCTCTGGGATGAGGCCAAGCATGCCCACCTCGCCGGTAATCGATATCAGAACATCGCCTGCCAAGAGTCGGGTTCGCGTGCCCTCTCCGTCTGCCGGCGGCTTGACGTGCTGAATATGGTCAAGCCGAAGGCGATAATGATCCTTCGAAAGATTACCCATGCGAACAAAGATCGCGCCTTCGTTCGTGTAGTGCTTTGCCCAATCACGCGAACCGCTCGTGACCATCTGCGACAGATGCCCCAAGCGCACCCATTCCCAGCCGCGCGGCAACTCGAAGGCCGCATCGGCCTCAGTCAACGGCGGAAGCGGTTTTTCCCGAATAATCTGTCCCGCCTTCACCAGCCGCGCCTTCTCCTTCGCGATCCGTTTCAGCAGTTCCGACGCCGGCTCGTCCTTCGGGTCCTGTGGCACGAGCTTGCCACGCACCGCGAGGTTGAGAATCGTCTGGCGCAGCGCCTTGATCTGATCGGGGCGCGTGGTAAGGGCGGGCAGCGCTTCGAGGGCGAAGCGGGCGTCGGTCTGGAAGGTCTCAGGATCGGGCGCGTTGAGGCGGGCCAGGCTCGCCGCCGCCAGCCGGTCGCGCGCCGCCTCGCGGCCCGCCCGTGCCGCCGCCAGCCGGTCGCACAGGCCCATCAATTCATTGACCTTGGCGACGATGCGGTGCTGTTCGGCGAGGGGTGGGAGAGCAATAATCTGGGCGTAGGCCTCGGAACGGCTCAGGCCCGGTTTCACGCCCTTTCCGAGCTTATCCAGATCGAGAGCTGCTAACATGTTCAACAAGAACCGAAGATCAAGGAATGATGGAGATTCGACGAAGTAGGCAACGTCCGTTGTCCATGAAGGGCCGTCGCAAAGGTTCAACGCACCTGCCGATCCCTTGCGGCCTACAATTATCGAAGGGCGCTGCGTCAGCGGCTCATCCGTGAACCCGACGATCCCATTTGAACCGAAAACTGGCACCGGTCCTTCGTCCAGTCGCTCGCTCGCCTTCAAGCCCTCGCCGTATTGGAAATCCAGGATCGAACCGATCTTGGTGCGCCGCCATCCTTGCGGCAATCCGGTTTGATCCAGCTTCTCCTTGTCGATCCGCTTCAGCAATTCCGACGCCGGTTCGTCGTTCGCGTCCTGCGGCACGAGTTTGCCGCGCACGGCCAGATCAAGAATGAAGCGGCGCAGCCGGGCAATCGCGTCGGGCGCGTCGGCGATCCGCTCATAGTGCTGCAACAGGCGTTCGGCGTTCATCTTGCCAGCGCCTCGGCGAGGATCGCCTTCAACTGATCGCGATAGTCCGCCGTCTCGGCCTCGGCGCGGGCGAGGTCTTCCAGCAACGTTTCCGGGTCGCCGTGGTCATCGGCCACTGCGTGCGGGTTCTTGAAATCGAGGTTGTAGCCGCGTGCCTTGACCTCCTCGATGGTCACGCGCCACGCCTGTGGTCCTTCCTCGCGGGCTGTCCGCTCCTTGCCTCCCCACCAGTCGATGCAGGGTTGCAGATGCTCGAAGCGGATCGGCTTCGTCATCGAATAGGCCTTCTGGCTTTCGGGCACGCGGTGTTCGAAGAACCATGTTTCCTTGGTCGGCGTGCCCTTCTCGAAGAACAGCAGGTTCGTGCCGATTGAAGCATAGGGCTTAAACACAGAGTTCGGCAGGCGGACGATGGTGTGGAGGTTGCATTCCTCCATCAGATGTTCCTTCAGCCGCGTCTTGACGCCCTCGCCAAACAGCGAGCCATCGGGCAACACGACGGCGGCGCGCCCGCCATCCTTGAGCAGCCGCACGATCAGGGCGAGAAACAAATCCGCTGTTTCCTTGGTGCGGAAGGTGGGGAAGTTGTTCTCGACGCCGTCTTCTTCCTTGCCGCCGAAGGGTGGATTGGTAAGGACGATATCGACCCGCTCGTCCCGTCCCCACGAAATCAACGGCCGGGCGAGCGTGTTGTCGTGGCGCACGAAGCCCGCATCCTCGACGCCGTGCAGCAGCATGTTGGTGACGCAAAGCATGTGCGGCAGCGGCTTCTTCTCCACCGCGCGCAAGCCCGCCTCCATAGCCGCGCGCTGCTTGGGCGTGCGGATGTGGTGCTTCTCCATGTGCCGGATGGCGCAGGTCAGGAAGCCGCCCGTGCCGCAAGCGGGGTCGAACAGGGTTTCGCCGGGTTTCGGGTCGATCCGGTCCACCATGAAGGCGGTGACCGCGCGCGGTGTGTAATATTCGCCGGCATTGCCCGCGGATTGTAGATCGTTGAGCAGTTGCTCGTAGATTTCGCCGAAGTGCTGCCGGTCGGCCAGGGTGTTGAAATCGATGCCGCTGATCTTGTTGACCACCTGCCGCATCAACTGGCCAGATTTCATGTAGTTGTAGGCGTCCTCGAACACGTCGCGGACGATCTTGCGCCTGTCGCCGGGTTTGCCGGTCAGTTGCAGCGTCTTCAGCACCGGGAACAGTTCGCCGTTAACGAAGGCGAGCAGTGCCTCGCCCGTGATGCCCTCAGGGTCCGCCGCCCAGTTGCGCCACTGGAACTTCGCCGGGATCGGCGAGGCATAGCCAGTGCGCGTAAGTTCAAGCTCCTGATCTTGATCGTCGATGATCTTCAGGAAGAACATCCAGCACAACTGACTGATGCGCTGCGCATCGCCATCGACGCCCGAATCCTGGCGCATGATGTCTTGGATGGATTTGACGAGAGTGCGGACAGACATGGGTTACTCGCTACGAATCTTATTGAAGATGGCCATCTCGATATCTGAGACACGCCAGCCGTCGGAACCAATTCCCGTGTATTTGACGCCAGCCTCTCGAACCAAAATCACGAACTCATGGCAGGCGGCCAGCCATTGCAGATAACCTTTTACATCGCGGGTGTAGCCGAGACGTTCGCTAATAATGCTGTCCAACACAACGTGCCGATCAGGGGCCAGGAATTTGAGATGCTTCGAACCAAACGAAACAGCCAAGCCCTCGAGTTTAGTTACCGCGTCCAATGCATTCGCTATCTGCCCCTGCATGGAGAATTCGAAAGCGCTCTTCATCGCCTTTGAGATTTTCTCGGGGTGGTTACGCTTGATGACTTTACCACCCCGTCGGGGGTCATCACCCCATAAGCAAACAGCCCTCACGAATTCCCGGCAGTCATCCTGCGGAAAGTTGCGCTTAGCGATTTCGCGGGCCTTAGCTTCCGTGCGCTCAAGCCGTCCATCTTCGCCGATCCCCTTTGTTAGGTAGCCAGGGAATTCATCAAGCTCGATAACTAGACGAACGAGTTTTAGACTAGTTCCATTGCAAATAACTTCCGTCATGCCGTTTCCTGATAAATCGCGTCCTGCAACTCATAAACGGCCTTCTGGAAGCCCTCCTTGCCGCCGAACGCTGTGATGAGTTGAACGACGCTGCCCATCGCATTGAAGGGCGCGATGCGCAACACGTTGGTGTCGTCGAGATTGAGCACGCCCTCGTCGCGATATTTTTCCAGGAGCGCGTCGAGCACGGCGCGGGCTTGCGGCCCATACTTCGTGAACACGTCTCGCTTCTTCACGTTCTCAGCTCGTTCGCGGCGGGTGAGCGGCTTCCGATCGAAGGCAATGTGGCAGATCAGATCGAACGGATCGAGGTTCTTGCCGAGTTCGTCTGCGATCGCGTCGAGCGTGAGGCCTTCGGCTTCCAGTTCCTCGATGATCGCCTGCTTGCGCTCGGCGGACTTCCAACTCCTGAGGAACTCGTCAAGGCTGGCGAATCGCTTCTTCAGTGCGGTCTTGGTGAAGTCGCGCAAAGACTCCGTGACGAGCTTGCCGTTCGCGTCGAGATATTCCACGCGCTCGGCAACGATACGCGCGCCGACGCCATCGATATAGACCTTTCGGATCGGACCACTGGGCGGGATCGGCAAGCCCGGCTGATCGACCAAGGTTTCATCCGCGCTGGGTGTCGGCTGAGTGTCCTCGCCCTGCGGCGCGTCCTCGGGCGGCGTGATCGGCTCTCCCTCGCCCGGCTCGTAAATCTGCACCGGATCGCCGTCGAAGTCCGGGTCGGCGAAATGCGCGGTTGCGCCGCGAAAGTCGATCAAGGTGAAATAGAACTTCTTGGTGTCCTCGTGCACGCGCGTGCCGCGCCCGACGATCTGCTTGAACTCCGTCATCGAGCCCACATGCCGGTCAAGCACGATCAGGCGGCAGGTCTGTGCATCGACACCAGTCGAAAGCAGCCGTGAGGTCGTAACCAGCACGGGGTACTTCGATTCCGGGTCGATGAAGTTGCCAAGCTGGTCCTGGCCCTCCTTATCGCTTCCAGTGATGCGCATGACATAGCGGGCGTTCTCAGCAACCAGATCGGCGTTCTCATTGATGAGCGCCTGCCGCATCCGCGCCGCGTGCTCCTCATCTACGCAGAAGACTATGGTCTTCTGGAACCGGTCGCCGCTTTCCTTCAGGAACTCAGTGACCTTCTTCGCGGTGAGCTGGGTGCGGTCATCAAGCACCAGCGTGCGATCGAAGTCCTTAGTGTTGTAAATACGGTCCTCGACCTCCTCGCCGTCGCGGTCGCGTTGTCCCTTCTCCGGGCGATAGCCCTCCACATCGCGGTCGATATGAATCTTGATGACCTTGTAGGGCGCGAGGAAGCCGTCGCTGATGCCTTGCTTCAGCGAATATGTGAAAACCGGTTCGCCGAAGTAATTGGTGTTGGAGACGTATTCGGTTTCCTTCGGCGTGGCGGTGAGACCGATCTGCGTTGCGCTAGAGAAATATTCGAGAATTTCCCGCCAGGCTGAGTCCTCGGCAGCGCTTCCGCGATGACACTCGTCAATTACTATCAGGTCAAAAAAGCCGCGCGAAAACTCACGATAAAGCTTCTGCCGTTCCTCCGGCCCCGTGATCGTCTGATAGAGGCCGAGATAGATTTCGAAGGCGGTGTCGATGCGGCGCTTAGCGTCGAGCGCCAGCGTCAGATCGACCTTGCTACCGTCCTGCCGCTCGATCGTTTTGGCGTTGGTCGAAAGTTTCGCCATGGCTGCACCGAATGGGCGAAAGTCGTTCACCATCGTCTGGTCGATCAGCACATTGCGATCCGCCAGGAACAGGATGCGCTTCTTGCGGCCAGCCTTCCACAAGCGCCAGATGATCTGGAATGCGGTGTAGGTCTTGCCGGTGCCGGTCGCCATTACCAGCAACACGCGGTCCCGGCCTTTAGCGATGGCTTCGATCGCCACGTTGACGGCGTTGACCTGATAATAGCGCGGGGCCTTGCCGCTGCCGTCGTCGAAATAGTCTTGCAGTACGATCTGCTCGGCTTCATCGTCGAGGCCTTTCCAGGCGCGGTAGCGTGCCCACAGATCGGCAGGCGATGGGAAGGCGTCGAGCCCCAGATTGGTCTCGATCATGGCCCTCTGGCCGGTGCGATCGTGAAACACGAAGCCGTCGCCGTTCGATGAGAACACGAAGGGGATGTCCAGCGTCGCGGCGTAGTCGAGCGCTTGCTGCATCCCATCGCCAACGGAATGGTTGTTGTCCTTCGCCTCGATCAGCGCAATCGGAATGTTTGGCTTGTAGTAGAGAATGAAATCGGCCTTCTTCGCCTTGCCGCGCGTTACCAGCTTGCCGCGCACGATGATGCGGCCCTTAGTGAAATAAACCTCCTCGCGCACTTGCAACATCTCGTCCCAGCCAGCGCGTTTTACGGCGGGCAGGATGAACTTCGTGCAAATATCGCGCTCGGTGAGGCTTCGCTTGTCCATGCGCTCAGTCGACGCTCTGTTCTTCTGTAGTTATAGCGGCCTCTCCGGTGGGCTTCGTATTCGGCAAATCCATCCGCTTCAGACGCTCATACTGCACGACGATGGGCCGGCCATGCGGATCGACAGCAGCGGGTTCGGCCCAAGCAGCTGTATTTGGCGTCGTCACTTAAGCAGTTTTGGCTAATTTTGCCCATTGAAGCAATAGCAGCGGCGGCGCGCTATATCAGAAGTAAGATGATCGGAGACCGAATAAGGTGTCTTTCTGCTCCCCCCACTCCACAGGAAACGGCTCCGTCAGCCGCGCCAGCGTCACTTCCGGCCCCTGCTTCCCATCCAGGATAGAGGTGACAATTTCTGGCGCGAGCAGCGTCAGCCGCAGAACGCGCGTCATGTAGGACAGCGCCATTCCCTCGTGCTGGGCTAGGTCAGTAATTGACGCGAACTCCCCCGACTCCAGCATCCGCTTCCACCGGAACGCGCGTGCGAGCGCCTTGACCAAGGTGTTGTCCGTCACTCGGGGCTGTGGCGCTCCGTCAGGCAGCTGCATCTCCTTTCGCCCGCCACGTTTCACGATCCGGAACGGCACGCGAATGGTGATGGTGTCGGGAACGATTGTGCCGTTCATGCAGCCCGCTCCATATCCCGCGCCATCATTTCCCGCGTGACCGCGCTCAGCCCATCGACCCGCAAGCGAACGTCGAGCGCGTTGACGCCAACATCAACACGCTCCACCAGCAGCCCGACGATGCGCGCCTGCTCGGCGGGGAAAAGTTCGTCCCAAAGCGGGTCGAGCTGCTGCAAGGCCGCGCGCGCTTCAGACTCTGTGACATCGCCATCTTGCGACTGCGCTGCCTTCCACGTACCCGCCACGATCTCAGGCTGGCGGAACACGGCCCGCAGCTGGTCGATGACCGTTGCCTCGATCTGACCCGCGCCGACCCGGCTGACGGGGCAGGACCCGGCGCCATGCTTCAGCACGGTCTGGCTGACATAGTAGCGGTAGAGCTTTCCGCCGCTGCGCGTATGGCTCGGTGAGAAGGCGGCGCCATCGGGGCCATAAATCAGGCCCTTGAGCAGTGCCGGCGTGTCGGCCCGGGTGCGCGCGGCGCGTTTGCGGGGGCTCTCTTTCAGAATAGCGTGAACCTTGTCCCACGTCGCGCGGTCGATAATGGCTTCATGCTCGCCGGGGTAGCTCTCCCCCTTGTGCACCGCCTCGCCAATGAGCGCGCGGTTGTTGAGCAACCGGTAGATGTATTTCTTGTCGATCCGTTGGCCCCGCGGCGTGCGGATCCCACGTTGCGCCACCTCGCGCGCGAGTTCCGTGGTGGACCCGATCTCGATGAACCGGGCAAACATCCAGCGCGCATGGGCCGCCGTTGTCTCCTCGATCACCAGCTTGCGATTTTCGACTCGGTAGCCAAAGGGCGGCACGCCGCCCATCCACATCCCCTTCTTACGGCTGGCGGCAACCTTGTCGCGAATACGCTCGGCGGTCACTTCGCGCTCGAACTGGGCGAAGGATAGCAAGATGTTCAGCGTCAGCCGCCCCATCGACGTGGTCGTGTTGAACGACTGCGTGACCGAGACGAAGGTGACGCCGTTACGGTCGAACACCTCGACCAGCTTGGCAAAATCCGTAAGCGAACGGCTGAGGCGATCAATCTTATAGACCACCACCACGTCGATGAGCCCCTCTTCGATATCGGCGAGCAGACGCTGGAGCCCTGGCCGCTCCAATGTTCCGCCGGAGATGCCGCCGTCGTCGTATTGATCGCGCACCAGAACCCAGCCCTCGGACCGCTGGCTGGCGATGTAGGATTCGCAGGCCTCGCGCTGGGCATGCAGGCTGTTGAACTCCTGCTCCAACCCCTCCTCGGAGGATTTGCGCGTGTAGACCGCGCAGCGCAACTTACGCGCGGTGGGCTTTGTCATGCCTTCCTCCGGTTTTTGATGCCGAAGAACACCCAGCCATTCCAGCGCGTGCCGGTGATCGCGCGCGCTATCGAAGAGAGCGACCGATAAGGCCGGCCCTGCCATTCGAATCCGTCAGCGGTGACGGTGACGACCTGCTCCACGCCTTGCCATTCGCGGACCAGACGCGTGCCGGTGATGGGCTTGATGTCGGTGCGCATGCGGCGGGTGGCGGGATCACCGCCGTCGAGCTCTTCGCCCAGCCGTTCCAGCCGCCGGATGGTCTCCGGTTTCAGACCGCCATAGGCCAGCTCCTGGATGCGATAGGCCAACCGGCTGACGAGATACTGGCGATTGAACGGCGGCGGTTCGCTGGCGAACAAATCCCGCCATTGGGCCTTGAGAGCCGAGGTGGGCGCCGTCTGGAGCGCGGCAAGCCGCGCGGGGATGGAATCCTGTGAGGTCATGCCTGTCTCCGATGCGTCGGGTTTGCATGAACGCTCTCTTCGGCCGGACAGTGTAGGCAAATTTCTCCATATTCCCTGGAATGTTGATGCCGATTCCGCTGCTGCAGGCGGATAAGCCCAACAGCCAGAAGACCGCACAATTCGGCACGGCGCTCAGCGGGACTCATCTTGTCGGGCGGCAGCGGATTCGGGCGTTTCATATGTTAAGCGGCTCTGATCGGCGTCCTTGTCAAGGATCAAAAGCCACTCAGGCCGCCCAGTTGGGACATGGAAACATCCCGATGGGAACCCGATGCTTGTGCAGTACGGCACCATCCGCGAATATCGGGTATCAGAAATGAGATCATGTTCGCGGGAGGTGGTGGGATGGCGCGCCAGATTTGCGAGATACGCGGATGGTAAGAACCCCGGCTAAGATCTGCCTGCACCTTTCTCGACTCTT
Organism: Hyphomicrobium sp. 12-62-95; assembly: GCA_002279935.1. Classification (GTDB taxonomy): domain Bacteria; phylum Pseudomonadota; class Alphaproteobacteria; order Rhizobiales; family Hyphomicrobiaceae; genus JAGVSR01. The sequence continues at coordinate 405,892 of NCCZ01000004.1, forward strand.
CGAAGAGACGGAGCCAGTGCTTTTTGCGGCTTTTCTGAAACGCAAAGCATTCGAGAGATTGACTTGGCTTAAACGCTACAATTTTGACCCGAAAGTCTCTGACGGCCTGACAGGCGCGAAAAAGATGCTTGAGCAGGAAAAAATGGATCGGTTAAGCCCGCTCGAAACCGAAGCTGCCCGGATTGTCGAGATCTCGAGCGACCGCGGCGATTTTGTCCTAGAAGGTCTTGCAAAGAAGAAGCTTGCATCCGAACGCGCCAAAGAGCTGCGGACACAGCGTGACGAACTGGCACGAAGCTTTTGGACCTACATCAATGAACATAGTTTGTTTGAAGCGGCGGAGAACGCGCTCAATCTGCAGTTATACCGGCGCTACGACAAACACTACCAGACGTTCATGGCAGAGCCCTCCCCCGGCGGCCCGCTTCCAGGTAGCGCAGTACTCGATACGCTTCTTGGCGAGCTCAAGAAGCACCTGGATCGCGACGACGGCTATAGCATTGAGAAGTTCTATATCCCGGCGAGCAGCGACGAACCAGCTGTCGAAATGTACATGTTGTTCCACCCAGATTTGCCAACAAGCGTCCGGGAGATCGACGACAATGGCAATCGGTCAAGCATTTATCTTCGCCCGCCGGGGGAGGCGATGATTGCCTACACGCCGTCGACCGGTCTGGTTCACGTCCGTGCAGGCAACAGAAAGCTGCGGCACACCATTGCTGAGAGATTTATCGAGACGGCTCTCAATCAGAGTTATTCGAAAGTACCCGTCGACTTTCAAGCTTACGACATTTCGCGGTTTCTGAAGGGGTTCGATCTAGAAATACCGGAATTCAACGACGTCGTGATAGTCCGCGCGCGCGTGATCCATGTTGAGATCAGCGTCGGCAATCTTGTCAATCGCCTATCATTTTCCACGACGATTGATCGGGACATCTCCGCGATCATCAACAACCTGCCCGGCCTCTCCAAGATTTTCGAGCAGGCGGTCGCCGTCCGCTTTGTCGAGATTGCAGTGAGGTATCGGCGCGCGGGACGAGATGAGGAGCAAACGCTCGACTTCACGCTCAGCGACCGCAATACAAGTAGCCTGTTGAGTGTGGGCGATCCCTTCGAACGAGCTCTGGGTCATCGTCTGCTTCGACATTGGAAAATCTTGCACGACGGTCGCTCGCCGAGTGATGCCGAGAGCATGGCGGTCATTCCCGCCGTTCTGGCCATCTGGGACATGGGGACAGACAGGGTCAGTGGCGGCTGGCTTCTGGACCGTCGCATTGATCGGGACCTCATGACCGAACTGGGATTTCTGGTCCCAGCCGGTTGTGAAGGTGACGATCTGATTGACGATGAAGACCGGGTAGGCCCGGTTGTAGCCGAGGTAATCTTGCGGGTCGGACAAAGCGGTTCGGAGCAAGCCGGCCAAAAGGTCGCCGACCTGAAGGTGTCCGACGGACAGGAGGCTCCCGGTGGCAATCCCGATCGCTACCGGCTGTATCGGGTCCGAGACGGCTGGATTGCGCAGCACCTACAGACGCGGCTTGGTCAAGTTCTCGACACGCTCGCCATCGAGGAGTTGACCGACCATCTTCTCTACCTCGGGACGCTCAAGGTTGATGGCCAAGTTCCCGTCTACCTTGCGCGAGGACTCAACCAAGAGAAGGTTCGATCCGCTGTCGATACACAGCTTCGAGCGCGCCATCATCTCGGAATCGGATTGGTCCTGCAGGCCGGCAATGCTGCGGGGCAATGCCTAGCTGCCAATGTCTTGACCTCGTTGACCGACCATATCGACACCAATCAGCCTGAAATCGCACTAGTCGCAGATAAGCTCCGGTCTGTGTTCCGACGCCACCGGGTATTGGCTAACGGCGGCCAGACAGTCGCCCTTTTCCGAAGCGGCGATGAACTCGCGACCCTGTTCGTTCCGGGGAAAGGCAGCATCGACATTCCGGGCGAGAACAGAATCATCGTCATTCAGCGGCTGGTCGATGCTCACAACGCAGGTCCCATGCCGGTGGCGACAGGAGATCTCACCAAGGGGTTCGGCGACCAGTCCATGTCGAATATCTTTGGGCAAGCACTTTGGAATAAGTTGAAGGATACGTTCGTCCGTAGCGCAGGACGTGGCAAATGGGAGATCGCCACATGACCGTCAACTCCGGTCTGGCTCCGATTGGGGGGTCTGACTAACTCCGATTCGACAGGCCAATGGGAAGGCTCCATCGAACAGAGGAGCACCCTATGCCGACTCCCTTCCCCTTGCGGCCGACGAGCTGGCCCGGCGCCGCGAACCCCCAGCCCTCAAACCACAATCTGGAATGGCGCTGCACCGGCTGTAGCAAGCTGCTCGGCATAGGCCGAGACGACCGCCTGCACCTGCGATTCGCGCGGGGTCATGAGTATCTCGTGGGCTTTCCCGTCCAAGCCACATGCCGTGGCTGCGGAACGCTGAACCACGCAAGCGCTCCGACGCGCTGACGCGCGCTCCTTCTCACACTTTTCCCTGACATCCCAGAGACGCGTGACGTCCTGACCTGGCCACACGAAGGCGCCGGACGCCTGGCCGCAAAGGCAGGCGTCCCATGTCTTTCCCGTGGCACGAGATTCGTGATCACCTCATGCATTCCTCCTCCACCTTCACCTTCCAGCGCAGATTTGATGCCATCCGCCAGGCGCAGGGCCCCCTCGCCGATTTCCGCGACCCGGCCGCTCTGCTCGACCGGCTGCACCGCGGGCCTGGTGATGCGGACTGCAAAAACGAGATCCTGACGGCCCTGATCCGGTCGGCGCAGGGCGGTGGCTCTGGCTCCGACTGCGCCGTCACCCTGCTGTTTCTCGCGCTGTGGCCCGGGCTGGATGCCATCCGACGTAGATCGATCCATCGCCGGATGGGCGCCTGCGATGAAATCGCGGCGGATGTGCTGGCCCGTACGACCGGGGCGATTCGCAACCTGGACCTGACCCGTGTGCATTGGATCGCCGCCACGATCCTGCGCAACGTCGAACGTGACATGATGCGGGCGCACCAGCGCGAGACCGCGCGCGACCATCTCGCGAGCGCCATCGACCCCGACGACGTGCTCACCGACCCGCGCGGGGACGATGGTCTGCAAGCCGACTTGCCCAAGATCATCGGGGCTGATGCGCTTCTGATCATTCGCGTCGCCATCGAAGGCTTCACGCAAGCCGAGGCAGCAGCGCAGCTCGGCATTCCCTTTGAGGCGGCACGCAAGCGCTACCAGCGTGCGATCCATCGGCTACGCGATGCCATCAGAGAAATCTCATGACCCCTGTCCCATTCGGAGGCGACCGATGGCCTTTGCTGTTTAGACGCCTGCGCGCGTCCCACACGAACAGAAAGATGACACGCATGACCCGTGATGATGGCCCTCCTCTCGAGGATCTCAAGCGACTCCCCGGCCTCTACCGCCGCTGGGAACTGGTCGAGGTCTTCGAGCCCAATCGCAACTACCACATCGAAGATGCCGGCACGCATGCCGATGGCACGCCGCTGCTGGCGGTCTTTGTCGATGATCTCAAGCCCAACCCACTCTCAAACGCAGCCCGGACATAGGAGCCTGCTGATGGCTTTGTCACTCTCATCGCTCATAACGACCACGTCATTGACGCCGCCCCGCATTTTGATGCACGGCGTGGCCGGGATCGGTAAGTCCACCTTTGCTTCTGAATCCGATCGGCCCGTCTTCCTCATGACCGAGGACGGACTTGGCAAGTTGCAGGTGCCGCATTTTCCGTTGGCCGCTAGCTATGCCGAGGTTTCTGAAGCGCTCGACTCGCTCCTCAACGAGAACCATGAGTTTGGAACGGTTGTCGTCGACAGCGTCGACTGGCTTGAGCCGCTGATCTGGGCCGAGGCCTGCAAGCGCAACGGCTGGGCCTCAATCGAGACCCCAGGCTTCGGCAAGGGTTATGCCGAGGCACTGACGATCTGGCGCGAATATCTCGACAAGCTGAATGCCCTCCGGGATCGCAAGGGCATGGTGATCATCCAGATCGCGCACACCGACATTCGCCGCTTCGACAGTCCCGAACACGAACCCTACGACCGGTATGTGATCAAGTTGCAGAGCCGCGCGTCTGCGCTTTTGCAGGAACATTCCGACGTCGTACTTTTTGCGAACTACCAGATCTCGGTCGCCAAAGCCGACATCGGCTTCAACAAAAAAGTGGCCCGCGCGCTCGGGTCCGGTGCGCGCGTCATGCACACCGAAGAGCGCCCCGCCTTCCTCGCCAAGAACCGTTACGGCCTGCCGGACACCCTGCCGCTTTCGTGGTCGGAGTTCCTCGCAGCCATGCCCCGATCTGACTGATATTTCTGAAAGGACCCAACCATGGCACGTTTCGATACGTCCTTTGATGCAACCAGCGTCGAACCCACCACCCCTTACGATCTCTTGCCCGCCGGGAAATACCGCGCGCAGATCGTCGAAACCGAAATGCGCGTCACCCGGAACGGCATGGGCCAGTTCCTCTGGCTGATGCTCGAAATTCTCGAAGGCGACCACAAAGGCCGGAAGATTTTCGACCAGCTGAACCTGGTCAATCCGAACCCGACCACCGTGGAAATCGCTCAGCGCACGCTCTCCGCCATCTGCCACGCGACGGGCAAAATGCACGTCAGTGACAGCGAGGAGCTGCATCTGATCCCGATGACGATCCAAGTGAAGATCAAACCGCCCAAGAACGGCTACGGCGAGAGCAACGCCATCGCATACGTGCCGATGGACCGTGCCTCGTCGTCACGGTCGGTCAAGTCCACGCCGCCGGCAGCTGCACCTATCAAGACGGCGGCCGCTCCCTGGAACAAGAGAACCTAATCACCCGCGCTCCACACCGCGAAGCAGCGCTTCGCTTCTGAGGACACTCACATGATAGAACCGACCAACGCGGCCCCCGTGGCCGTGATCACCCCCGGCTTGTCTGAAGACCAGCGGCGGATGATCGAACTCGACGATGCCATCGCCAAGATCCGCACGCAGATCGCGACCGCGGACATGGCGCGCCAGCGGGGCCAGAAGCCTGTCGACCCGGACTGGTTTCACCGGGCAAGCACGGCCCTGCGCCATCTCAGCCGCGAACGCGCCGAGCTGCTGGCCAAGGGCACGGGCCGTCGCCGCCGCGAAAAACTGAAAGACGCACTGATCAGCATTCTCCGCGAGCGGCACGATCCTTCAACCTGGGACAGCCTCCTCGCCGAGGCTCAGGCCCGCAGCGAACGGGAGGGTCTGTGATGGTATCGCTTCCCCCACCTCCGACGCCGACGCTGTCGGCCATCTATGCCGACTACGAAGCCCGGCAGGGTGATGGCTTCCGCGATCATCTCGGCGCGTCGATCATCGGCAAGTCCTGTGCCCGCGCGCTCTGGTACGACTTCCGCTGGGCCACGGCCGTGCGCCATTCCGGTCGCCTGCTGCGTCTCTTCGAGACCGGGCAATTGGAAGAGGACCGGCTTGTCCGCAACCTGCGGGCGACCGGCGCGACTGTGCTCGACGTTGATCCGGAAACGGGGCGCCAGTTCCGCGTGATCGCACACGGTGGCCACTTCGGCGGTTCGCTCGATGCGCTGGCCTATGGCCTGCGTGAAGCGCCGAAGACCTGGCACGTCGTCGAGTTCAAGACGCACGCCGCCAAGAGCTTTGCCGAGCTCACCGCCAAGGGCGTTGTGGTCGCCAAGCCGCAGCATATGGCGCAGATGCAGATCTACATGCACCTGATGGGTCTGACCCGCGCGCTGTACATGGCGGTGTGCAAGAACACCGATGCGCTGCATATCGAGCGCATCGACGCCGATCCAACGGAGGCCCAGCGGCTTCTCGACAAAGCCGAGCGCATCATTTTTGCCCAGCATCCGCCGGCGCGGATCAGCGAGGATCCGGCGTGGTTCGAATGCCGGTTCTGCACACACCATGCCGTTTGCCACGAAGGTGCCGCCGCGGCCGTCAACTGCCGCACCTGCCTGCATTCCACACCCGTCGAGGGCGGCTGGCACTGTGTCCGTCACGATCGCGCGCTGGACGCGGCGATGCAGCGGGTGGGCTGTTCCAAGCATCTGTTCATTCCTGATCTCGTGCCCGGCGAAGTGACGGACGCGGGCGACGATGTTGTCGTCTACCGGCTGAAGGACGGCACCACCTGGGTCAACGATGCGCGCACGCGGGAGGATCAGTGATGCTGACACTGCGTCCCTACCAACAAGCCGCGATCACCGCGATCTACGGCTACTTCGAACATGCGAGTGGCCATCCGCTGGCTGTTATTCCAACCGCCGGCGGCAAGTCGCTCGTGCTGGCTGCGTTCACCGCAGGCGTTTTGAAGACATGGCCCGACCAGCGCATTCTGATCGTGACCCACGTCCGCGAGTTGATCGCGCAGAATTATACGGAGATGATCGGGCTCTGGCCCGAGGCCCCGGCGGGCATTTACTCCGCGGGGCTTGGCCGCCGCGAGGCGGAAGCGCGCATTCTCTTCGCCGGCATCCAGTCGATCCATCGCCGCGCCCATGAAATCGGACACACCGATCTCGTGCTCGTCGATGAAGCCCATCTGATCCCGGGCGCGTCCAACACGATGTACCGGCGATTTCTCGAAGAGCTGCAGGCCATCAACCCGCGCCTGAAAGTGATTGGTCTCACCGCCACGCCGTTCCGGCTCGATTGTGGCATGCTGCACGAGGGCGACAATGCTCTTTTCACCGACATCGCCTTCGAGGTGTCCGTTCGCGACCTGATTGATCAAGGCTACCTGAGCCCGCTGATCAGCAAAAGACCCAAGACCCGGCTCGATGTGACCGGAGTCGCCACGCGCGGTGGTGAGTTCATCGCACGCGATCTAGCGGCAGCGGTCGACCAGCCGTCGATTACGACCGCGGCGATCGACGAAGTGATGGATTACGGGCGGGAGCGGCGGTCGTGGCTTCTCTTTTGTGCCGGCGTCGATCATGCGCGTCATGTGGCCGCCGCGATCGAGGCACGCGGGATCCCCTGCGGCACGATCTTCGGCGATACGCCCAAGGATGAGCGCGACGCGATCATTGCCGCCTTCAAGCGCGGCGAACTCAGGGCGCTGGCGTCGATGGGTGTGTTGACCACGGGCTTCAACGCCCCCGCGGTTGATCTAATTGCCCTGCTCCGTCCCACCAAATCCGCCGGGCTCTATGTGCAGATGATGGGGCGCGGTATGCGGCTCGCGCCTGGCAAGGACAACTGCCTCGTGCTCGACTTTGCCGGTAACGTCGAGCGGCATGGTCCGGTCGATCTCGTGCGGCCGAAAAGGCCCGGGGAGCCAGGCGACGGCGTTGCACCCACCAAAGTCTGTCCGAATTGCGAAAGCATCGTCGCGCTGTCGGCCGCTGCGTGTCCGGATTGCGGGCATGTGTTTCCACCGCGTGTCGTCAAAATCGCGCCGACTGCCGCCACGCTGCCGGTCCTGTCCTCCGCCGAGCCGATGTGGGTTTCGGTGCAGAGCGTCAATTACCGTCAGCACATCAAGCCCGGCGGAAAACCCTCGCTCAAGGTCACCTACGTTTGCGGCATGGTCCCGCATTCGGAATGGATCTGTTTCGAGCACACGGGCTATGCGCGGCGCAAGGCGGAGATGTGGTGGCAGGAGCGCACGCCGCACGGCGCCGTTCCCCGTACCGTCGCCGAGGCGCTGGCCCACTGCCAGCGGTTGCCGGCTCCGGTCGCCATCCGGGTTGCGCCTCAGGGGCGCTACACGAGGGTTCTCGGCTATCGGTTTGCGCCCATATCGTCCGTGAAACGCTCGGTGATCATGGGAGGGGCGCGATGATCGATCCCACTCCCAACGAACACGCCGCGCTCGCCTACGCCGGCGATATGGGCGGCGACTATCTCGACAGCCTTGGGCTCACCGACCTCGCGCAGCTGTCGCCGGAGCAATGGCAGACGTTTCTCAGCTGCGTCATCGGCGGCTACGGCGAACGTCTGCAAGAACTTGCCGCCCAAGACGCCCGTCATCTCTCCAATCTCAGCGAAGGAGCTCCCTTCTGATGCTCGCAGACAGCTACATGACGCGCTACGGCGCACGGCTCCTGGCCAATGGCTATGCCCTTCTGCCGATTGCTCCCGGCACAAAAAAACCCGGTCAGTTCAAGCGCGGGCTCTGGGCGGATTATCCGGAATGGAACCGGCACGCTCAAAGGCCAACGACCGACGTGGAGATCGCAACCTGGTCGAGTTGGCCTGAGTGCGGCGTCGGCATCGTTGGTGGTGCTGTCGCGGCCGTCGACATCGACGTTGCCGATAACGCCGAGCTGGCGCTGCGTATCGAAGCCCTGGCCCGAGAACGGCTTGGCGATACCCCGGCGCTGCGGATCGGCCGCGCTCCGAAACGGTTGCTCGTCTATCGAACGAGCACGCCGTTCAAAGGTCTCAAACGCCATCCGCTGGAGGTTCTCTGTCTCGGCCAGCAGTTTGTCGCCTACGCCGAGCACCCAGACACCGGCGCGCCCTACGCCTGGCCCGAGGACGGGCTCGCCGATCTCGATATCGGCAGCCTTCCCGCCATCGACGCCGACCAAGCGGCGGCATTTCTTGATGAAGCTGCGGCACTTCTTCCAGCGCATCTGAAGCCGCCCGTCCTGTTCGAGCGTAATGGGACCGCTGGACAGTCGGCGCATGCGCTGGCCGGAACAGCGCCGGCCGTGCGCTCCGCTCTGGCGTACGTGCCCAACGCAGAACTCGATTACGACACCTGGGTCCGCATCGGCATGGCGCTGAAAGGGGCGCTCGGCGAAGTGGGCGCGGATCTGTTCGCGGAGTGGTCGGCGCAGGCGGCCAAGAACGATCCGGATTTTACCGCGAAAACCTGGGCCGGTTTCAAGCCGCATACGATCGGTGCTGGAACGCTCTATCATCTGGCGCTCGAACGCGGCTGGAGACCCGATGCGGACCTGGTGCTCGATGGCACGGCGCCGCAATCGGAGACGCACCCAGCGGCGGGGCTGCTGTCCAGGCTTGAGGACAGTCCTACAGCTTCGAGCGAGCCCGCGTTTGATCTGGTGATCCCCGATGGGCTCGTCGGCGATCTGACCCATTACATGCTGTCGACAGCGCGGCGCCCGCAACCGCTCCTGTCCTTGGGCGCCAGCCTGTGCGCGATCGGCACGCTGATGGGGCGGCAGTACCGCACCGAAAGCAATCTGCGCTCCAATCTCTACGTTGTCGGGATCGCGGACAGTGGCTCCGGCAAGAACCACGCGCGTGAACTCATCAACGAGGTGTTCTTCGAGGCCGGGCTCGCTCACCATCTGGGCGGCAACAAAATCGCCTCGGGTGCGGGCCTACTGACCGCGCTGCATCGTCAGCCGGCCATCCTGTTCCAGATCGATGAGTTCGGCATGTTTTTGTCGGCCGCCGCCGATCGCAAGCGCAGCCCGCGTCACATTACCGAAATCCTCGACAACATGACCGAGCTCTATACATCGGCCGGCGGTGTTTTCCTCGGTGCCGAATACGCCAACCGCGATGGGACCAACGAACGGCGCGATATCGTCGAGCCGTGCCTGTCCGTCTATGGCACCACGACGCCGTTACACTTCTGGGGCGCGTTGCAGGGTGCCAACGTGGTCGACGGGTCGTTGGCGCGCTTCCTGATCCTGCCCAGCGAGGAGGATTACCCAGACGAGAACCTGTCCACCGGCATTCGGCAGGCGCCGCCATCACTCATCCAGAGGTTGCAGGTGCTCGCCGCTGGCGGAGGGCATAGGCAGGGCAATCTAACCGGTAAGACGGCCGATCAAAGCACGGCGGTCCATCCGCTGACCGTGCCGATGACCGATGAGGCCCGGCTTCGGTTTAAGGAGCTCAGCCTGGAACTGACGCAGGAACTACGGGCGTCGGCGGGGACAGCTTACACGGCCATTCTCGCGCGCATCGGAGAGAACGCGTGCAAGCTGGCGCTGATTGTAGCGGTCGGTCGAGATCCGGTGAACCCTGAGATCGACATCACGGCTGCGGATTGGGCCATCGGCTTCGTGCGCCACTATGCGCGGCAGACCATGGATGCGGTCGAGCGGCATGTGGCCGATACCGAAACGGAAGCGCATCTGAAGCGGGTGAAGGAGATCATCCGCGCGTCGGGGGTGCAAGGGATTACCAAATCCGAGATCACGCGCGCGTCGCAGTGGTTGAAAGTGCGCGATCGAGATGAGATTCTGCTCACGTTGATCGAGAGCGGCGATATCACCACCGGCATGCGTGGGTCGTCGACGAGGAAAGCGATGGTCTATCGGATGGCCCACTGGCGGTGCGCGTGGCGAGATGCATCCGGGCGGAAAATCAGGACGAAGCAACCCTCATAAGGCTCAATCACATGAAAACAAAAGATAATTGCCTTTGCCTCATGCTCTTCAATCTTTCAAGAGGACACCTATCCTCTCTCGCGCGTGTACGTGCGCGCGGTTTAATAAGAGTGAGTGATACCTATTCTAATAATATAATAATATAAAATATCTATATTACGTAGGTCCGCCAACGGGTTGGGTGGAGGCTTCCTTCACTTGAACCCTGCAGCGACGTAGAAAGAACGCGCAGAACGGCTTTGCTCGCTCTGCGCATGACCTGACCAGACCACCCTTCGGGGCCTGGCGAGATCGCAGCCTTCACCGGTCAGCCTCTCGCCGAGCTCATCAAAGCGAAGAGGAGGTCTGCGTGACCGAACCCAACGGAATACCAAACTGCATCTTGGCGCTCGATCTCGGCACCACCACGGGCTGGGCGCTGCGTATCGGCTCTTCGACGATCACCAGCGGCACGTTGGATCTTGCCCCCAACCGCTACGACGGCGGTGGCATGCGTTATCTGCGCCTGCGCTACTGGCTCGAACAACTCCGCCTCGACAGCGGCGGTATCGAAGCGATCCACTACGAGGAAGTTCGGCGGCATGCGGGAACGTCGGCCGCTCACGTCTATGGCGGTCTGCTGGCGACGCTGACCGGCTGGTGCGAGGAACGCGGCGTTGCTTACCAGGGCGTGCCGGTCGGCACGATCAAGCGCTTCATCACGGGCAAGGGCAATGCGGACAAGACGGCGGTCATCACGGCCGTGCGTGCGCGGGGCTTCTCGCCAACGGACGACAACGAGGCAGATGCAATCGCCATCCTACTGTGGGCGCTGGAAACCACGGGAGGTGTGCGATGAGCATCAACCGAACCGTGGGTCTCGAAGACCGCAACGGCGCGCCGGTCGGCCGCGACCCGCGTGAGATGACGACCGAGGAACTCGGCCAATTGGGCCACGAGCGCATCAGCCCGCTCAAAGCCCTGCGTCTGCGCTGCGTTGACTGCTGCGCGGGTTCAGCGGCCGAAGTGCGTCTGTGCGTATCGGTGACGTGCCCCTCGTGGCCGTTTCGGATGGGTCGCAGCCCATGGCGGCAGCCGATCTCGGACGCGACACGCGAACGACTGGCACGGTCGGCGTTTAAAATCGCCGCTACGCAATCCGCCCCGCAGAAAACTGCGGCTTCCGTCGAAACGCAGGAGGGGGGCGCTACTACCGTAGCCAGGACACCTGTCGCCGCAAAAAGCACGACAGGAATGGGCAGCAAATCGGAGGGCGGTCATGACCACTGACACCTTCCTCGCCGCCACCGCCCGTGTGCTCACCGAACGCCGCGCTGCGTACGGCCCCGCCGATACTGCCATGGAGGCCATCGCCGCGCGCTGGTCGGTGACGCTTGGCCGGCCGATCAGCCCGGCGCAGGTCGTGTTGTGTCTGATTGACCTGAAACTCGCCCGTCTCGCCCGTAACCCGGCCCACGAGGATAGCCTCGTGGATGTCGCCGGCTATGCGGCCCTGTTGGCGGAGGTGTCGCGATGAAGTGGCACCCACGCGGCTACGGCGGCAGCCGCCGCTCCCCAGAAGAGGTCAAACGCGACGGCTGGCTGGAACAGGGCCTGCTGGCAGTTGCAGTCGACGACACGCGGCTCACCTGGCCCGAACGCGAATTGCTCAGGCAGCTCGGGGAAAAACTTTATGGCAAACGCCGGCCAACGCCGGACAGGGGGGCATGATGCGCGGACGCAAACGCAAACCCGGACGACGCACGGCCTGTGGCCGGTTGGCCAACGAGGAGACCGAACGCGAGGCGATGGCGACGGTGTTAAACGCGCGCGCTCGGCACTTCGGTGTGTCGATCACCAGCGCGCGGGATCCGCGGCTCGGCACGGCGCTGGGCCGGCTCAATTACCAGGGGCGGATCAGCGACGAGCAGTACCAAGCCGGCCAGACGTTCGGTGAACTCTACCAGCGCCATCATCGGACGATGGGTTTGCCGACGCCGAGCCCACGGTCGGTTGCTGGACTGCTGATCAACGAAGGCATCTTCGGCGGCAGTGAGGTGATCCCCTCGCCTGACGACGTGGCGCGGTTGCGCAAACGCTTTGACGAGGCGGCCGACGCGCTCGATGCCTGTGATCGCGATCATCGCTTGTGTGAGGGGCGAAGACCGGCAGCGTTGATATACCGGATCGTGTGTGTCGATGAAGACGCGCGGGATTGGCCGGACGAAGATATCGGCAATCTGCGTGTTGCGTTGAATGCATTGGGTCGTGTGTTCGGTCTGATCCGCTGAGTGACAGCGAATGACAGCCATTACGAAACTCTACAAACAGACTCTGACAAAAAGGGATTGACGGCGGAATCCGCGTCGCGTAAAAACTGCATTATTCAATTCTGAGAATTGCGCCCGCAGCACATCGCTTCGGGCGCTTTTTCTTTTTCGGAGTCGGTGATGCGCGTCGTTGTTGCGGAAGCAGACATGGTGCGGTCGCGGTTCGAAGCCGCCTGTCGTCGTCTCGGTGACGGCGAAGCGCGTCGTGCGTTTACGATGGCGCTGAACAAGGAAGGCCGCAAGGCCCTGACCGCCCACCGACGGGCGCTCGTCAAGCAGTCGTCGATCCCGCGTAGTGACGTGCATGCGGCTGTCAGATTCACGCAGGCGAAGCGGTCGTCTCTCGAAACACGAACCACGGGCTCGGGGCGGCATCTGCCGCTGTCGCGGTTCGGCGCCAAGCAGTTCTCGTACGGTGTACGTGCGAAAGTATGGGGCAAAGCGCAAACGTATCCGTCGGCGTTCGTCGTGCGCCGCTACGGCAACAACGTCTACAAGCGCACAAGCGCCAAGCGTCTGCCCATTGAACAGCTATGGGGGCCAGCCATTCCTGTTGAGATGTTGCGTGATGACGCGTTCGAAGCGTGGTCCGCGCAGCCACCGAAGATCGCTCAGGAAGCACAACGCTTGGTTGCGTTGATGTTGTCAGGCGTTGCCATTGGACGACAGGGGACCCCATAGGAGCCCCATTTTGCAACCGGGAGTTGCGCGTGCGCCGCCGCCCGATATTTGCGCGTTTTTTTGCGTTTCGTTTTTCCGTTTTGTTTTGATTTGGCGGGGCCTAAGTCGCTGATTTATTTGAGGTCGGGGTCTTGGGAAGGCCGACTGGCCTGTCTCACCGTCTTGGAAAACTGGCGTGCGCAGCTCGATCTGGCCAGCCCTCCCGATTTGCATTCCGTGGCCTGGTCGCGAAATAGTCGAAGACGCGATCAAGGTTCTGGTTGGACGGTTCGCGAGGCGCGAGGGTTTCAATGTTGCGCAGGCCGCACTCAAGTGCCCTGCCCAGCCCGAAGCCAATGGCGCTGTTGATGGTGGCGAGATCTGCCATGGCTCGATTGAGCCGGTTAATGGCTTTTGCCAGATCTGGATGGTGTTCGCGTCCCATGAAGCCCCCCGCCATAGCCGAAAGGCTGGGGTGCATCGGTTAACGGAAAATTAAAATCTGGTTCAGTGGAACTACGTCCGTCGCATCGGCGGCGGCGCCACCTCGACTCGCTCAAGCTCTCAGAGCAGGACTTTGCATGAACGTCATCGACGTCCCCGTCGAGCGGCTGATCCCGTATGCGCGCAACCCACGCAAGAATGCCGGCGCCATTGATGCCGTGAAAGCGTCGATCGCCGAGTTCGGGTTCCGGCAGCCGATCGTTGTCGACGAGAACATGGTCATTATTGTGGGCCATACGCGGCTCGCAGCTGCCAAGGCTCTCGGGCTCGCCACCGTGCCGGTCCACATTGCAGAAGGTCTGACGCCGGCTAAGGCGCGCGCCTACCGTCTGATGGACAACCGCAGCAGCGAGAACGCGGGATGAAGCTGAGAACGAAGCCGATCCCGATGCCGCGCCTGATGTTCCGGAAGTTCCGGTCAGCCGGCCTGGCGATCTCTGGATCCTCGGCAACCATCGTGTGCTTTGCGGCGACGCAACCGTCCTGACCGATGTGGAAAAACTGATGGACGGCCATCTCGCCGACATGTGCTGGCAGGACCCGCCCTACAACGTCGATTACGCCAACGCCGCGAAGGATAAGAAACGCTCGAAGGACCGGCGCATTCTCAACGACGCGCTCGGCGACGGCTTCTCCGCGTTCCTCTATGACGCAATGGTCAACACGCTGCTGGTGACCAAGGGCGCATGCTACGTCTGCATGAGCTCTTCGGAACTGCACACCTTGCAAAAAGCTTGGGTCGACGCCGGCGGCAAATGGTCAACCTTCGTCATCTGGGCCAAGAACACCTTCACGTTGGGCCGGTCCGACTACCAGCGCCAGTACGAGCCGATCCTCTATGGCTGGAAGCAGGGCAGCGACCATTACTGGTGCGGCGCTCGCGACCAGGGTGATGTCTGGTTCTTCGACAAGCCGCGGGTCAATGACCTGCATCCCACGATGAAGCCGGTCGAACTGGTCGAGCGCGCCATTACAAATTCCTCCAAAAGCCGCGACATCATCCTCGATCTCTTCGGCGGCTCCGGGTCGACCCTGATTGCAGCGGAGCGCACCGGACGATCAGCGCGTCTGATGGAACTCGATCCCAAGTACGTCGATGTGATCGTCACCCGCTGGCAGGATTACACGGGCAACGCCGCAACATTGGATGGTGACGAGCAGACGTTCGATGACCTGAAAGCGCAGCGCCGGCCCAAGGACGCCGCCTGATGCAGTCGCGCGCGATGTCGTTTGTTGAAGCCGTCACCAATGTGGTCGTGGGCTTCGGGCTCGCGGTGCTGACCCAGGTGCTGGTGTTTCCGGTGTTTGAGATTGCGGTGACGTTCGATCAGCACGTTTCCATCGCGGCGATATTCACGCTCGTGTCGCTGGCACGGGGTTACGTGCTGCGGCGCTTCTTTAATCAGCAGTGTTCATAAATTCCGAATGAGTGATGCAGCCTTCGCATCACAACAGATTAAGTGTGGCCATGCCCTCCTTGGTTTGGTAGACTTGTAAAGTCACGGTTAGCCTGGACCCCCCCGTCCCTAACATCCCCCCAACCGTGACATTGGCCCGTCGTTTAACCCCCCTCTGAGAAACGGCGGGTCACCTTTTTACTTTGGCTGCACGCGATACACACGCCCGCGGCCCTCGAGCTTCTCCGAGGTAATCGTGAGCCCAAGCTTCTTCTTGAGCGCTCCGGCCATCGCCCCACGAATCGTATGTGGCAACCACGACGTCGCCGCCACAAGATCAGCGATGGTGGCCCCGGTCTCGCGCGAGAGCAGTTCGATCATCTGCGCTTGCTTGGTGCCGCTGCGATGTGGAGCCGCCAGTGCGGGTGTTCTCTTCGTTGGCTTGCGCGCCGTCTTTGCGGGCTTGGATTTGGGTGCGGGTGTTTTCGACTTCTTCGCCTGTGCCATGATGGACCTTTGGTCTGACGCACGGCCCGACCATCGGACCGCTGCTACGACCTGAAGCCCTGACTTCGGCAGGGCACGCGCGCACTACGGCATCGTCGCCGCGCAAAGCCAAGCAGAAGCACGATCATTATGTTGCTCTTTACGAGGCGCCGCCGATCATGAGCGAGCCGTCTGGCCTGATCCAAATCGCGCAGGCGGCGCGCCTGTTGATGATCTCGGAAGAGCGCATCCGGCAGCTGCAGAAGCAGGGCTACATTCCGCGCCTCGACAAACGCGGCGTTGTCCCGCTCGTCGGCGCCGTGCAGGGGTACCTGCGCTATCTGAAGGACGATGAACGGCGCTCGGCCAAATCCGCCGCCGACAGTCGCGTGCGCGACGCGCGCGCCTTAGAAATTGAACTCAGAATCGCCGAACGCTCGCGCGACCTGATCCCGCTTGAAGATGCCCTATCCGATATGGCCGAACTCGCCGCCCTCGTGCGTGCGGAACTGGCCGGACTTCCGGCACGGTTGACCCGCATTCTCGACGAGCGGCAGAAGATCGAAACAGAAATCGATGGTGTCCTTGCCCGCCTGTCCGAGCGAGCCGCACAAAAGGCGCAAAGCCTGGAACCGCCGGTCTGCCCGGCCCGCGCAACCCTGCGCTCACGCCCTACATGCTGCCTTGGTCGGCGGCCGTCCACCGCGGCGGCTATCGCCGCGTCGTCGCCGTCACGGCGGCCCAGAGCGGCAAGACTGACAGCATGCTCGATGTCATCGGCGCCCGGCTCGATCAACGACCGGCCCCGATCTTGTATGTCGGCCCGACGAAAGAGTTTCTCACCGATCAGTTCGAGCCGCGTCTGATGGCGCTGCTCGATGACGCGGCGACACTGAGCAATAAGGTCGTGCGCGGCCGGCGCATGAAGAAGACGTTGAAGTCGGTGGCCGGTGTCCGCGTGCGGTTGGCGCATGCGGGTTCGTCCTCGGCGCTCAAATCCGATCCGGCGGCCTTGGCCCTCATCGACGAGTACGACGAGATG
>NCCZ01000054.1 GCA_002279935.1 Hyphomicrobium sp. 12-62-95
CACCGTGCCGGTCCACATTGCAGAAGGTCTGACGCCGGCTAAGGCGCGCGCCTACCGTCTGATGGACAACCGCAGCAGCGAGAACGCGGAATGGGACGACGAGCTGCTGACACTGGAGTTCGGAGATCTGAAGCTCGAGGGCTATGATCTGGACCTCACCGGCTTCAATGAGGAAGAACTGGCCCGCCTCCTGGCTGATGAAGCTGAGAATGAAGCCGATCCCGATGCCACGCCGGAGGTGCCGAAAGACCCGGTCAGCCGCCCCGGCGATCTCTGGATCCTCGGGAACCATCGCGTTCTTTGCGGCGATGCGACCGTCCTGACCGATGTGGAAAAACTGATGGACGGCCACTTGGCCGACATGTGCTGGCAGGACCCGCCCTACAATGTGGATTATGCCAATGCGGCGAAGGACAAGAAGCGCAGCAAGGACCGGCGCATTCTCAACGACGCGCTCGGCGACGGCTTTTATGCTTTCCTTTACGACGCGATGGTCAACACGCTGCTCGTGACCAAGGGCGCCTGCTACATTTGCATGAGCTCTTCGGAACTCCACACCTTGCAAAAAGCTTGGGTCGACGCCGGCGGCAAGTGGTCAACCTTTGTCATCTGGGCCAAGAACACCTTCACCCTCGGCCGGTCCGATTACCAGCGCCAGTACGAGCCAATCCTCTATGGCTGGAAACAGGGCAGCGACCATTACTGGTGCGGCGCTCGCGACCAAGGTGATGTCTGGTTCTTCGACAAGCCGCGGGTCAATGACCTGCATCCCACGATGAAGCCGGTCGAACTGGTCGAGCGCGCCATTACCAATTCCTCCAAGAGCCGAGACATTGTCATCGATCTTTTCGGCGGCTCTGGATCTACGCTGATCGCCGCCGAACGCACCGAACGATCGGCGCGCCTCATGGAACTCGATCCCAAGTACGTCGATGTGATCGTCACACGCTGGCAGGATTACACGGGCAACGCCGCAACGTTGGATGGCGAGGAGCAGACGTTCGATGATCTGAAAGCGCAGCGCCGGCCCAAGGACGCCGCCTGATGCAATCGCGCACGATGTCGTTTGTCGAGGCGCTCACCAATGTTGTCGTGGGCTTCGGGCTCGCGTTGCTGACGCAGGTTCTGGTGTTTCCGGTGTTTGGGATCGCGGCGTCGTTCGATCAGCACGTTTCCATCGCGCTCATCTTCACGCTGGTGTCGCTGGCACGGGGTTACGTGCTGCGCCGTTTATTTGCGCGGCTGAGCGACCGTCGCCTCTTCCGTTAAGTGTTCTTTAATCAATCTCGAAATGTAAAAAATGGACACAGATACCGAATCATCCCAAAGATGAGACTACAGGGGTCCTCTCCCTGCTCTGCCAAGATGTCTGTTGCCTGCAGATTAAGCCCATCGCTTAAGCCGTTAAGCGATGGGCTGTTTGCTTTCTTGCGCGCTTATTAGGACCGCTGCACGCGATAGACACGCCCTCGACCCGCGACCTTCTCCGACGTAATCGTGAGCCCAAGCTTCTTCTTCAGCGCTCCGGCCATAGCCCCACGAATCGTATGTGGCAACCACGACGTCTTGGCCACAAGGTCCGCGATGGTGGCGCCCTCGTCGCGCGAGAGCAGCTCGATCATCTGAGCCTGTTTGGTGCCGCTGCGGTGTTTGGAAATCGTTGCAGCCGGCGCTGCAGCCTTGACCGTCTTCCGCGCTGTCTTTGCCGGCTTGGATTTGGTTGCGGCTGTTTTCGACTTCTTCGCCTGTGCCATGATGGACCTCGGGTCTGACGCACGGTCCGACCATCGAACCGCTGCTACGACCTGAAGCCCTGACGCGGCAGGGCATGAGCGCACTACCGCATCGTCGCCGCGCAAAGCCAAGTAGAAGCACGATCATTATGTTGCTCTTTACGAGGCGACACGGATCATGAGCGAGCCGTCCGGTCTGATCCAAATCGCGCAGGCCGCAAGGCTGTTGATGATCTCGGAAGAGCGCATCCGGCAGCTGCAGAAGCAGGGCTACATTCCGCGCCTCGACAAACGCGGCGTCGTCCCGCTGGTTGGCGCCGTGCAGGGCTACCTGCGGTATCTGAAGGACGATGAACGCCGCACGGCCAAATCCGCCGCCGACAGCCGCGTGCGTGATGCGCGTGCGTTGGAGATTGAACTCAGGATCGCGGAACGCTCGCGCGACCTGATCCCGCTCGAAGATGCCCTGTCCGATATGGCCGAACTCGCCGCCCTCGTGCGCGCGGAACTCGCCGGACTTCCGGCGCGGCTGACCCGCATTCTCGACGAGCGGCAGAAGATCGAAACAGAAATCGATGGTGTCCTTGCCCGCCTGTCCGAGCGAGCCGCACAAAAGGCGCAAAGCCTGGGGGTCTATCCTGAAACCGCCGGTCTGCCCGGTCCGCGTAATCCTGCGCTGACGCCATACATGCTGCCCTGGTCGGCCGCCGTGCACCGCGGCAACTATCGCCGCGTTGTGGCTGTCACCGCTGCCCAGAGCGGCAAGACCGACAGCATGCTCGATGTGATTGGCGCACGGCTCGACCAGCGTCCGGCCCCGATCCTCTACGTCGGCCCAACGAAGGAATTTCTGACCGATCAGTTCGAGCCCCGCTTGATGGCGTTGCTCGATGACGCGGCGACGCTGAGTAACAAGGTCGTGCGCGGCCGGCGCATGAAGAAGACATTGAAGTCCGTGGCCGGTGTCCGCGTGCGGTTGGCGCATGCGGGTTCGTCCTCGGCGCTCAAATCCGATCCGGCGGCCTTGGCCCTCATCGACGAGTACGACGAGATG
>NCCZ01000034.1 GCA_002279935.1 Hyphomicrobium sp. 12-62-95
CGCCGAGTGAGACGCCTTCGGCAAGAAAACTACCTGATTCGAGAATCAGGTCAGCGGGTTGCGCACGTGACGTTGGAATGAAGGCACTGAAGCAGGTCTGGGTCATGGACATGGTGTTCCGCGACGACGAGTGCCGCATCCGCAAGAACAACGCGCCGGCCAACTTCACGACCGTGAAGCACATGGCGAGCAACCTGCTGCGGACCGCGCCCGGCAAAGACAGCCTGCGTGTCAAACGCAAAGTGGCGGCCTGGGACGACGACTATATCGCCGAGATCATCGCCCCGAAATGACGTTCACCCGATTCCCCTGGGTTGACACGACACGGTCTCCTACTTGAACCAACTCCATCCTCGGCTCCGACGCTGGCCGTTGGCTTGAATATTTGCATCAGCACCAACGACTGGCTTGACGTCGGTAACGACGGCCCAGCTTTCTTCGACGTCTTGCACCCTACGCATGCGACGTTGAATCATGATCTCAGACATCGGAACCGTGAATGCGTAGCGGCCGTGGCGCGTTCGATACAGCAGACCACGGTCACACAACCCCTGGAGCATCTGATTGGCTTGCGCATTGGTAAATCCTTGCGCTTCAGCACCTGCCTGAACGATTTCGTGGGCGGAGAAATCGGCCGAGTCTCTTAAATGGGCGGTCGCTATAAATTGTAGAAAGGTCCTTTGCCGATCCGAAGTCCGGTTCCATCTGGAGGCAAAAAGACCAGCGTCGAGTCGATCCAACATCTCTGGAGCCGGAAAGTTTTGAGCTGACAAAACTCCTCCGTTTTCGAGAAGCTGGTCAATCAGTTCCTTACCGATAAATTGGATTAGATAGGGGTACCCGCCCGTTAGATCGGCAGCTTTGGTAATAAGTTCCTTAGAGACGACGAGTGGGGGCATTAATGGCTTCAACGGAGTTGTTATTGCAGCCAAGGTCTCTTCCCGAGAAAGACGTTCCAAATTCATCACATGGAACATGCGCTCAGTATATGCCCGCGTCTCTGTCAACGCATCGAAAACCTGCGGTAGCCCGCTGAGCACGAGCACGTACGGCGCTATGCCGTCGCGTCTTTGAAGCGAGGCGATCGTCTCGATCAGCATCGACATTGGAAATTCTTTGGAGTCAGCATGATCGCTGAGACACTGAGCTTCATCATAAGCAAATACAATGCCGGCGAGGCGCGCTTTTGTGACGAGACTGCCTAGCTTTGAAAGAACAGCCTTGAGCTTGTCACTCGGCAACCCCGGCGACCGCTCATAAATGGCTCGGAGGACCTCGAAGGTGTAGGAATTATCGGCATGCTCCTGCTGTTCTTTGCGATCTGCATTGCTCTCGCCATGTGCCCCTCCGAACACCTCGGAAAATGCTTGGGCAATGTCAGTCAAAATTCGCAGCGTGAGCCGTTCTTCGCTCAAGGACGAAGATTCAGATAGGTCATTTCCAACCCAGAGCCACCGCTCTTCGCGAGAAATTTGGCGCAAACTATCGAGGAATACAGTCTTCCCCATGCCCCGCAGGCCGGTGACAAGAATGTTTTCGGTGGAGAAGCCTTGGCGCAGAAGTCGACGAAAATGGTCCTGCTGCACGCTGCGCCCTGCTAGATGCGGCGGCCTGTAGCCTGCTCCTGGTCGATATGGATTTTCGAGCAGTTTGCGCCTATCAGTCATTGCTTTACATTTTTTCATGTTGGTTAAACGGAGGATTGAGCCGCCTCCATCAAGGTCTGGGAAAACCTACCGGAAATTTCAAAAGAAAAAAAACGAGAAAATATCGGGCGGCGGCGCACGCAACTCCGGGTTGAAAAATGGGGCTCTACGGGGTCTCCTTCGTCCAATGGCAACGACTGATAACATCAATTCAGCCAAGCATTGTGCTTCGTCAGCGATCTTCGGCGGCTACGTGCGCTTGAACACGTTGTTGCCGCAGCCGGCCACGACGAACGCCAACGTATAACCTGGCCGACGATGTCTATGGAAATCGGGGCCCGGCGCGACAATGCCGGGCCTTTTCATGTGTGCCAGGCATGGCATTGATGCTGAAGGTGGAAGTCCTCTGCGGGCCTTGGTAATGGGAACTGCGAGTCGAAGGCAACCGCTTCGTAGTGATGCGAAGTGGGGAAGAAGCCCGAGGCCAAGATCGGAACTGACGAACAGAAACCGGATAGAAGGCCGGTGCGGTGGGGAAACCCGGCATGATACGGGGACGCCCAAAAATCACCCAGACACGCGCGCAGGTAAATCCGGCAGTGCCCGATTGAAGCAGCAACGTCTTACCCTGGGAGATCTCTGCGTGTCTCCGGGGAGACCCCCTACTCGATTTTCTGGGGAAAGAAGGGCCCGGCATGCGGTCAACAAGCCGGGCCCTTCAGGTCGGACAATGAGGGAACGTGACACCGACCGCCCGGCCGCGAAGATGCGCGACACCCCTTAAGGCCTGCTAAGCTCCGAAGCGCGGTCAATACGCAGGCGCCAACTGCACGTCTCATAAACCAGATCTTCATCATGTCGCAGATGCGAATCGACCCTCTGACGCTTCCATCACGAGTAGGATACGAAGTTGCATTGACGACGCTCCGACACTGGGGGCGGCGCGGGAAATTGACCGGCCCTGGTTGGAGGCCGGTCTCCCACTGATCAGCGCGGTTTGGCTGGTGGCCGTGGCGGGGAAGGCAACGGACCTGGCATCAAGGCGGAGACGGGCGACTTCCGCGCACAGCCTAGCCACCATCCCGTTCACGCTCCTCTACATATTTTTAACAACGCCGCATGATTTTGGGCTAGGAGAAGTCGTCGTCCCGCCAATCTGAGGGAGTATTTATTCGTGTTTAGTCGTGGTCCTGGTTCCGACAGCGCTCCGCCCAAGCCCTCCTCGATGCCGAATATGAGTCCCTCGGTTGCGGCTGCGCCTCCTGCGGCGCAGTCTTCCGTGTCGCCCTTCGAAAGTGCGGCAGGTGGCAACGGAACCTCGGTGATCGGCACGGATCTCACCATCATGGGTCAGAAGATCACGATCATCTCGCAGAATAAGCTCACCATCGACGGCGACGTCCACGGTGATATCCACGGGCGGCAGGTGGTGATCGGCGAAGAGGGCTCGGTGATCGGCACTGTGAATGCCGAGACGATCGAAGTCCACGGCGGCGTCAAGGGCGCCATCAGAGCGGCGACTGTGACGCTGCATCCGACAGCTCAGGTCGAGGGCGACGTCACGCACAAGACACTTGCGATATCGGAAGGCGCGCAGTTCGACGGACGTGTGCGCCGGGCGAAGGATGCGGCGGAACTCAAGCCAAACCTCGATGTCTCCGGGTTCGAAACGATCCGGATGAAGGCACTGACCAACGGAAGCTGAGGCCACATGGCTGCGGCAAAGACATCAGGCTTCGGGACCCAACGCTCCCGGAGCCTTGTTTTTTCAAAGACGACGTCCGCGCGGGCGCGCTAGCCTGAGCCAGTCGTGCTGCTGACTGAGTTCGGGCCGTTAACAGTGTGGAGCGCAATGCGTCGACTGGACTCGCGCTGACGCTGGCGCGGATGGGTGCGGAACGGCACTCAGACCTGCGCTTTTGGCCTGAGCTTCAACGCATTTCTTTCTCCAGACATGATGGGTTCAGGGCCACAAGCTAAACAGTCTCTCATGCTGGCGTTTTTTAGCATCGGAGGATCTTTTGGAGCAGCAGGTGATGGTAACCAAATGCATCGCTAAGGTATTAGAAGCGCTCACGTTAGTCGAACAGTTTCCATTGGTCAACGCGGATCCGCGCCGAGGATGGCACGCTGATCAGCATCACCAACAGCGAGCTTTCGGAGATGGTCGTGCGGAATAAATCGCGGCGGGTTCGCTCTGGCAGTGAGGCACAACCGCTCACGTGATCCTGGCCTTGTGGGACCGACCTAAGGCAACTGGGCCGAAGTCATCATGTACAAGTACCAGAGCCTTCATCACCAGACTAACGACAATCGAAATAGAAATTCGTGCGCTCCAGAACCTTATCGAAATCCCTCACCGTGTAGAGCGGCTGGGTCGATCCTGCCGGGATAAACTCGAAGATGCCATCGCACTGCCGCCAAAACGCGCGTGCATTGCCTTGGTGGTGAATGACCGCAATGGTCACATCATCAGCCCAGACCTCGAGACCCTGATCCTTCAGAGGAACCGACTTATTGAGGGTGTGAAGCAAGCGGATCATGGGGGCCCCATTGGCAAATGCAAACAGCCTATGGGTCATGCCGAAAGCCCCCCGCGAGGTCAAAGAGGCCTGCAAATTAAGAGTAAGAAACCCCTATCGAAGAAACCAGTGGATCTACTGAGAGCTAATGCCCGAGACGCAAACAAAAACAGGCAGAGCACAGAGCCCTGCCTGTTCAAAGTATCGCCGTCGACAGACAGGTGGTGGCAATTGACCTTTTCGCTAACAGCTTAGATCGTTCAACGTCGGCTGCGGAAATCGGATCACTCTGACTAGCCCGCCTAGTCGGCAACAGTTCCATGCTGTTTGCGAACCCAGGACCAGAAGGCATGGGGGGCGGGGCAAACTGCAGCAAGCGTTGGCTCGCTGCAGTCCTCTGGTCACGCCGCCTTCAACCGAAACACCCCTGCAAGCGCATTGAGCCCCACCCGCAGGTTGCCGATGTCGTCATCCGGCCAGTCGCGGGCGTCTTCATCGACACAGACCAGCCGGTAGATCAGCGCCGCCGGCCGCCGGCCCATCGACAGCCGATGGGCCCGATCACACGCATGGAGCGCCGCCATCGCCTCATCAAACCGCCGTCGCAGGCGCGCGACATCGTCAGGCGACGGTTCGGACTGGCTGCCGCCGAAGATCCCTTCGTTGATGAGCAGTCCGGCGACCGACCGTGGGCTCGGCGTCGGCAGACCCATGGTCCGGTGATGACGCTGGTAGAGTTCGCCAAACGTCAGACCCGCCTGGTACTGCTCGTCACGGATCCGTCCCCGATAGTGGAGCCGGCCCAACGCCGTACCAAGCCGTGGATCGCGGGCCTCGCGCGCTGAGACGCCGAAGTGCCGCCGGCGCGCGGCAATGACCGAGCGCGTTCATCGCCTCGTCGCCGAGTTCTGCCTTCTGGGCAATATCGAGCAGGGCCGTCTCGAACTTCGTGGCCGCTTCGATGGGCGCCTGGAGCGCCATCTTCAAGGCGTAGCCAACCGCCAGGCTCTCGGCCATCCGAGCGCGCATGGCATCGAGGCTGCGATTGGTCTGGTCGAGGGAGGTGCGCAGCCGTGCGGTCGCATTGGTGCTGTTGACCGCCGCGCCGATGCCGCGGAGCGACTGGGAGACAGACTCTACCGGTCCGCTGATGCTTTCGATCAAGCTGACGATCAGCTGGGAGATGAGGTGGCCAAAGCTGCTCTCATCTATCTATGGCGATGGTACGGCTCCTGCGCGTTCGGAACAGAACAGCCGTTCACCTTTGATCAACCAATTGCCGTCATCTTCTGGTTGCGAGTTAGACCCAAAGCAGGCGTCCCGTTCCTATGAAAAAAACTGTCATCTCCATTGTTCTCGCTCTTTTTCCACTCAACGCGCTGGCGGCCGACCTAGGCCCGTCGTTGAAGGATGAGGTGATCTATGAGGCTCCGGCTCCAAGATGGACGGGATGCTATCTGGGCGCCAACATCGGGGCCGGGTGGCAGCACGCCGCGACGACGTTCTTCGATCCAGCAGATGCGCCGTTCGATAATGGCTCTCACACGGGCTCTGGCGCCGTTGGTGGCGGTCAAATTGGCTGTGACCTGCAGCGCAGCCGCTTTGTGATGGGCGTGCAAGGCATGTTCAACGCAGCTGGCATAGACGGCAGCAACACCGTTCCTAGCTTTGAAGAAAATACTGTAGCTTCGGAAGCAAACTGGTTCGCCAGCATCACCGGTCGCCTCGGCGTCACGCTTCGGCCCAATACGCTGCTCTACGCGAAGGGCGGCGTCGCTTGGATCGATAATGATTTTTCGGACACCTGCTACGCTGATGCAGGTTTTTGCGGCACCGATAACGGCGATAACTTCGCAGCCTTTGGTAGCAACACGGCTACCGGCTGGGTTGTTGGTGGTGGCATCGAGCATGCGTGGAACAACAACTGGTCGATGTTTATCGAATACAATTACATGAACTTTGGCAACGAACGTACGACCCTGGTCGACTCTCTAAATGCCTTCAACGATCAACCCACTTGGCAAAGCTCCCACGACCTCGAGTCGCACTTGCTCCTGGTCGGCCTGAACTACAAGTTCCGGTGATGGGAAGCTCTCGCCCGAGCAAAGGGGCTCGGTTCCAGGACCGGGCACCTTTTTCTATAGATCCGATTGCATAAGCCGCCGCGCTTCCACGTGCCAGAGCAAGACCTCAGCCCAATCCATGTCATCGAACGCCGTCAGTGGCGTAGCGAGACCGTGCGCCACGGCGGCGACTACCGACCGCCACCGCTCGCTTCCGGCGGCTTTGGCAAAAAACCAGCGATCACATCCGAGATCTCCGCGAAATCTGCCGCATCCAGTTCGTCGATCGCCGCGGGTGGCAGACCGGTCAAAATCGCGGCCATCTCGATGCCTCGAGTGAGATCGTTGGCGTTAGCATCAAGATGATCGAGTGCCGCCCGACATCTTTGTGCTCCACGACGGCGTCGGTCTTTTTGCCAAGCGACTGGAATACAGTTTCGTGGGCGGCGAACCGCGCTATCGCATCGTGTCCGACAACCAGCGCTATACGCCCTACGAATTGACCGAAGAACAGATCAACATCATCGGCCGCGTACGCTGGTTCAGTCGCGAAATATGAGCGCTAGGCTTGCGCGCTGATTCGAAAAAACGGGAACAGACCGGCTGCGCGCGCACACAGCGCATCGAAATCCACACCGTAGCGTTTCTCAGATTTTCTCGTGCGTTCGCACGCTGCTGAAAGAGCTTGTGTCTCGCAAGGTCTTCGGCATGTCTTGCTCATCACCCGCTGCAAACGGTCGCGATGAGCACGCTCCCTCAGATCCCGAACTGGACACCGCCGGAGCGCATGAGCCCGGCCGAGCGCCTGGATGAGGTGGCCCGGCTCCTGAGCGCTGGTCTGAGGCGGATCCTTGCCCCACTGTCCAGCGCTTTATCTGCCCCTGCCAGAGACAGTTTGGTCGACTTCTCGCCCGTCTCGAGCGGTGTTCGTCGTCGCAAACTTCGCGACCGACAGAGAGGGTGATGATGCGACCGACGACCAGACCCAAAACCAAACCGCACGCGCTGCCGCGGCCGGGAGAGAATAACCAAACCGACGGCGCCATCCTGGCGCAGCTGACGGCGCTGCAGCGCATGCCCATGACGGAGCTGAAGGCCAAATGGGAAGACCTGTTTGCGGCGCCGGCACCGAACAACAGCCGTGCGTTTCTGGAACTACGCCTTGGGGATCGGATCCAGCAGCTGATGTACGGAGGCCTGTCGCGCGAGACGCGCCGCACGCTGGACCTTCTGGCCGATGAAGCCGAGGGCAAGACCGCCCGCAAAGGCATGGCTGGTGACGGCCGCAATCCCCGAACCGGCACAAAGCTCGTGCGCGCTTGGAACGGCACCGAACACACGGTGACGGTGCTGCAGGATGGCTACGAGATGGGCGGCCGGAAGTTCAAATCTCTGTCGGCGGTCGCCAAAATGATCACCGGCACCAACTGGAATGGCTTCCGCTTCTTTGGCCTGCAGGACAAGCCGAGGAGCCGCGCATGAGCCAGACCGCCACGATCCCGAAGCGCATCCGCTGCGCGATTTACACGCGCAAATCGTCGGAGGAAGGCCTCGACATGGAGTTCAACTCCCTGGACGCCCAGCGCGAAGCTTGTGAGGCCTACGTCGCCAGCCAGAAAGCCGAAGGTTGGTCTGTCATCCGCGAGCGCTACGACGACGGTGGCTTCTCCGGCGGCACCCTCGACCGGCCGGCTCTGAGGCAGCTGCTCAAAGATATCGAGGCCGGCCTCATTGACGTGATCGTCGTCTACAAGATCGACCGGCTGTCGCGGTCGCTCATGGACTTTGCCAAACTGGTCGAGGTGTTCGATCGTAACAGCGTCACCTTCGTTAGTGTCACGCAATCCTTCAACACGACCTCGTCCATGGGACGCCTGACGCTCAACATCCTGCTCTCGTTTGCCCAGTTCGAGCGTGAGGTCATCGGCGAGCGCATTCGCGACAAGGTTGCGGCCTCGCGCAAGCGCGGCATGTGGATGGGCGGCTTTGTGCCCTTAGGATACGACGTCAAGGACCGCAAGCTGGTGATCAACGACGCGGAAGCCGCGATCGTGCGCATGATCTTCGAGCGGTTCGTGGCTCTGGGATCGGCCTCCGCTCTGGCTCGAGCCCTTCAGGCCGAGGGCATCACCAACAAGCGCGGCAAGCGCATCGACAAAGGCTTTGTCTACAAACTCATCAACAACCGCGTTTATCTCGGCGAGGCCGTCCACAAGGGCACCGCGTATCCTGGCGAGCATGCGGCCATCATCGCGCGCGAGCTTTGGGACCATGTCCACAGCATTCTGAAGGAGAGCCCGCGCGACCGGCGCGCGAAGAACCGCAACACGTCTGACGCGCTGCTCAAGGGGCTGATCTTCACCGCCACCGGTGCCGCCATGACGCCGAGCTTCACCCGCAAGGGCGATCGGCTCTACCACTACTACACGTCGATGGATGTGATCCGGAACCGGCAGATCCCTGAAGGGTCTGGCCCCGCGCGGTTACCCGCCGCCATGGTCGAGGGCGCCGTCATCGCCGAGATGCGCCGTCTCATCAGCGCGCCGGAGATTGTGGCGCGTGTGATGGCCGCCTGCCGCGCGGACGGCGGTCCTGTCGATGAACGGGCGATTGTCGAAGCGCTGCATCGCTTCAACGATCTTTGGGATGCGCTGTTTCCGGCCGAGCAGGCCCGCATCGTCCGGCTTCTCGTGCACCGCGTGACCGTCGGCGCGGGCGGCATCGCCGTCGATCTGCGCAACCAGGGTCTCGCCAATCTGGTGCGGGACCTGACCGCCAACATCACCCGCGAGGCTGCTGAATGACGGACGAGCCTGATACCATTCGCGTGTTTATCCCGCTGACCTACCGGCATCGCAACGGCAAGCCGCGAATGATTGTGCCCGAGGCGGAGCCGGAGTTTCAGGCCCGTGCGCAGGATCCGCATATCCTGCGTGCGCTTGGCCGGGCTTGGGCATGGCGGCGGAAGCTTGAGGGCGGGGAAACCGTGCAGGATCTGGCTCGGGCGGAGAAGGTCACGATCACGTTCGTCAGCCGAACGACCCGGCTTGCCTACCTATCGCCTGATGTTCTGGAGCGGCTGGTCGTGTGGCGTCAACCGCCGGCGGTGTCGCTCAAAACTTTGATCGAGATCTCGTACCTGCCGTGGGCCGAGCAGATGGGGCGGGTGTTTGACGGGCCCAGCACCACAGCGCCCTCCGACGCCTGTTTAGATCCCTGAGTGGAACGAATGGCGAAGAGTTTCTCCGGATATCCCCCGTCGGACAGTTCAGTCTTCGTCTTCATCGATCGTTACCTCAGTCTGCAGCGCGCGGGCTTCAATCATTTCGCACAATTCGACCGTCATATCGAAGATCAGGCGGTCCGTTGTCGGTTCCGGTCGAGTTGCGGCCACCATCGCAACAAGCGCTTTGCTGCTCATGCCAACTGCTGAGACATAGGCGTCGACGATCGAACCTAAGTCTCGCCCTTCGTTGACGTTGTCGCTGATCCACTCAGTCAGCAGCATGAAGAGCTCGGGTTGGCTGGCGCGTTTCCGGCTCATCTGCAGCCCCTCAAATACGATTGAGCTGTTGCGCCTTGACACTGACCACGGCCAGTAAAGAGGGAATGCCTTAGAGTGCTCAAGACGGCTCGACGATTGCGAGTTTTGGTCGCTGAACTTCTGCTTTCACACTGGCAAGGTCGACAACAGCGTCCTCATCCCACTTTGGGGTCACAGCCGCTGGATTATCCGCACGCCGCACCATGCCCTCGAATTGAGCCCCAGTATTAATCGTAAGGGTATGATGGAAAATTTTTGCAACCGTGATGGAGGACGGTTGCAAGCTGATGGTAGTGCCACGAAGAGTACCTGTGACACGACCGTGAATGCGAATGTCTTCTCCGCAGATGGTGCCCGCGACGGCACCCCCGTCGCCGACGATCACTTCACGAGCGTGAATGTCTCCATTGAATTCGCCCTCGATCTGAACCGTGCCATCTGTAATGATCGCTAGCTCCTTGCCAACGAACTTGATGTTGGGCCCAATGACGAGTCGCGCGGCCGCCACTTGCTGAGGCATGGGAGGACGTTCAAAGGGAACAGCGGGCGGGGACGGAGGGGCGGCGTCGTGACGAGGGGGGCGTCCGAACATAGACGTTTCTCCGCGATTCAAAGGTCTTTGCGGGAAACAGAGTGACACAAAGGTAGATTAAGACGCGTTATTGAAATGGGCGTGTAAATGCGTACGTGTTAGAGCAGAACCTGAATCGGTGACTTCGGTCCGATGCTGAGGCTTTGGCATCTACGGCGAGGTCCCGGGCACCAGCAACGAAAATCGCGCAAGCTTCGCACGTCG